>JBLIAN010000004.1:0-258521 GCA_047634585.1 Sulfitobacter sp.
CGCGCCCCTGCCAGCCACGCCAGCCAAGGTTGAATCCGGTCAATTGCCACAGCCCGTCAAGACCCAGACAGCCGGGCATGATCGGGTTGCCGGGAAAGTGGCAGTCAAAGAACCACAGCTCAGGGGTAATGTCGAATTCCGCAACGATATGGCCTTTGCCATGGGCACCGCCATCTGCCGACACATCGGTGATCCGGTCCATCATCAACATCGGTGGCGCGGGCAGTTGGGCGTTGCCGGGGCCAAACAGCTTTCCTTCGGCACATTTCAACAATTCGTCTTTGTCAAAGCTGGTCGGGTAATCGGCCATAAATTCGGCTCTCCTGCATCAGGTTGTTCCAAGTTGCCCTGATTTAGCATCGCGTTAGCGGTGGCTGCAAGGGAAAGCCTGTATCGCGCCAGAGTGGCACTGTTGTGCATAGGCGGCGAATAGTCATTGAAAACAAGGCCTGCGGCACTCTATATGGGAGGGGAACAAGGCAACGGAGCCGCCATGACACAGACGCATCAACAGAATGGCACGCGCTGGCTGGAAAATGCTGGTGTGCGTCCAACCCGCCAACGGGTCACTTTGGCCAGTCTTTTGGTGGGCGATGGTCAACATCGCCATGTCACCGCCGAAAGCCTGTTTGAAGCGGCCAAAGGGCAGGGGGATGCGGTGTCTTTGGCCACGGTCTATAACACCCTCAAGGCGTTCTGTGATGCAGGGTTGCTGCAAGAAGTCACGGTTGACGGGTCCAAAAGCTATTTTGACACCAACACCCATGACCACCCGCATTTCTACTGGGAAGACGATTGCCGCCTGACCGATGCCCCTGCCGATCAACTGGTGATATCTCAGGTGCCAAACGCGCCAGAGGGGGCCGAGATCGCCAGCGTTGACGTGGTGATCCGCCTGCGGCGCAAGGCCTAGCCCAGATCAATCGGGCGGATCAGGGCCGCCGCGATCAGGGCTTGCCCCAGTTGATCAAGCGTGCCGCGCCGCACCGGATGCCCCAATTGCACCAAGACGATTTTTTCCACCGCATGTTCATCGCGAATGGCGACGCTGTGCAGGGGGCGCCCGTCATAACTGTGGCCAGCGGGCGGCACGGAATAGCTGATTCCGATGCCTTCTCCGTGGGCGGCAAGCGAGCGCATGACCTCGACCGAGGCGGCATGTTCGGCGATCCGCGGGGTAAATCCGGCAGTTTCACACAGGCGGATCATATGCTGCACCGACAGGCCTTCGTCTGACAGGATCAACCGGTCCCCCGCCAGATCGGCCAAAGCGATATCACCCCTTCCCGCCAATCTATGCCTCTCTGGTAAAAACGCATGCGGGCGCAAATGCCCCAAGGGGCGTTTGTCAAACCGCGCGTCCAGCCCGATGTCCCATGTGATCGCCAGATCAATGTGACCGGCAATCATGTCCTGGGCCAGGGTTTCAAATGACCCCAAGGCGCTGTGCAGTTCGACCTCGGGCATGGCGTGGCGCAGCGCCGACAGGGCCGGGGCCAGGACAAAGGGCGCAAGATCATGAAAACACCCCAGCGTCACCCGGTCTTGCAACAGCGGTTCCTGTCCGGCTTGTTCCAACCGCTGCGCATCTTTCAACAGATCCGTAACCTTGGCCACGAAATGCCGCCCGTCTGGTGTGATGCTCAGCACAACACCACGGCCACGCAGAAACAGGCGCATCTTCAGGCGGTCCTCGATGATGTCCAGTGCATTGGACAGCGAAGGCTGTGAAACATTCAGCACCGCCGCCGCCCCGGACAGGCTGCCCTGTTCGGCAATCGCGACGACATAGCTGTAATGGCGCAGGGTCAAATATAGCATGGGACTATTTCAAATTTTAGAACTTATTATTTGAAACTACACTCCAGCGCGGCAATTGTCATGCAGACACTTTAACCAAGGCCCGACTTAACCAAGGCCCGACAGGTCAACCAAGGATAAACCAATGCCCCATCATTTGATCACTCAGGATATGATCGACGCCTATCAACGCGACGGTGTTGTGTTGATCCCCGGATTGTTTGCCGATCACGTTGAAACCCTGCGTGCCGGTGTGGCGCGCAACATCGAAACCCCCGGCCCCTATGCATCAAACAATGACAAGGCAGGGGAAACCGGGCGATTTTTTGATGATTATTGCAACTGGCACCGCATCCCCGAATTTGAACAGGTGATCCGAACCTCGCCCGCTGCCGAAGCCGCGGCCGATTTGATGCAAAGCCGCAGCGCGCAATTGTTCCACGATCATGTGCTGGTCAAGGAACCCGGCACCTCGATGGCAACGCCCTGGCATCAGGACGGCCCGTATTATTTTGTCCAAGGCCGCCAGACCGTCAGCTTCTGGTCGCCGCTTGATCCGGTCAGTGATGCCTCTTTGCGCTGTGTGGCGGGGTCACATCTGTGGGAAAAGCCGGTCTTGCCGACGCGCTGGGCCAAGGGGGATGCGTTTTTTGATCCGGCGCCTTACATGCCTGTGCCCGATCCCGATGCTGAGGGTATGGAAATCCGCGAATGGGCGATGGCACCGGGGGATGCGGTGGCGTTCAACTATGGCATTCTGCATGGGGCGCGGGGCAATACATCAGGCAACCGCCGCCGTGCGTTTTCGCTGCGCATGGTGGGGGATGATGCACGTTATACCGAACGCCCCGGTCCGACATCACCACCATTTCCCGGCCACGGGATGACCGAGGGCGCGCGCCTGCGCGAAGACTGGTTTCCGGTGCTTTGGGGGTAGGGGCCTATCGGGTATCGGGGGATCAGGCGGCACCACCGCTGCGGCCTGATCGCGCTAAAACCATTGCCCAGATTCCATCAGGCCCAAATCCAGCAATTGCCGTGAATGCCATTCAAAAGCAGCGGAATTGTGCCACTTGAAGGATGCGATATCAAAGGTACTGCCGGGGTTGGTCTTGAGCGCCTTTGCCGTGCGGAACGAACAGACCGCCGCCGTGATGTTATGATGCCACGGGCAGGCGTAGGTGTTGTATTCTTCGTCATTAAATGTGTGATCCCAGCGCAGGCGCAGCCCCTTTTTGGCGCGAAACAGCGGCACGCGGTCAATTTTGCGGCGCTCGGCAGGCACATGTTCCTCATAGCGCCAGCGCAGCCCGCCAAAGAAATCCAGCTGGCGGTCCTTGGGCTGCCCTGCCTCGGTGTCATCCAGACGGGCCAAGGCATAATACCCCGAGCGATCCAGATGCGCGCGGTCCAGTGACACCGCATTGGGATCGGCATCCAGATCATCGGAATAGAGATCAACAACATAGGCCAGCAGCGCATCACGGCGTTCTTCGCTGTGAAAGGCCAGCATTTCAACAATATTGCGGGTCTCACAGAACGGATGGAACAGGTATTCGGCGTTATAGCAATAATATATCCACTGCCCGGCGGCGCAGTCGATCAATTGGTTCAGCGCGGTTTCCATCGCCGCCTCTGCGGCCATGTCGTAATCCACCCGCAAGATGGTTTCAGACAAGTCACGCGGCAGATCGAACGCGGCGGGCATCAGGGCAATGATGGTTTTGAACCCTGCCTGTTGGTGATGACGCAGGGTTGTGTCTATCTCCACATCATCCTCGACCATGATCACCGCAATCGGCCCTGCGGAAAATGATGTTGACCCTTGTTTGATCAACTGGTCCAGGGATGTGTACTGCATGGGGCCTCGCGTTCAGCAACAGCCGCAGACTCGGCCAATTCCGCCTCCATTGCAAGCCATGGCAGGCACTGTTAAATGGCGCAGACTGCCCCTGATCCGGATATTTGCCATGAGCACCCCTAAGAAACTGTTTATCAAGACCTACGGCTGCCAGATGAATGTCTATGACAGCGAACGCATGGCCGAGGCGCTGGGCGGCGAAGGCTATGTGGAGACCAAAACCGCCGAAGATGCGGATATGATCCTGCTTAACACCTGCCACATCCGTGAAAAAGCCGCAGAAAAAGTATATTCCGAACTGGGCCGTCTCAAGCCGCTCAAACTGTTGAACCCGAACCTCAAGATTGGCGTGGCCGGCTGTGTGGCACAGGCCGAGGGCGAAGAGATCATGCGCCGCCAGCCTGCCGTTGATCTGGTTGTCGGCCCGCAATCCTATCACCGCCTGCCCCAGATGGAGGCAAAAATCCGCCGTGGTGAAACCGCGCTGGATACGGATTTCCCCGAAGAAGACAAATTCGAACACCTGAAATCGCGCCCCAAAGCCAAACGCGCCCCGGCGGCGTTTCTGACTGTGCAGGAAGGCTGCGATAAATTCTGCGCCTTTTGTGTCGTGCCCTATACCCGCGGTGCCGAGGTCAGCCGCCCCGCCAGCCGTGTATTGGACGAAGCGCGCGCCTTGGTGGATCGCGGTGTGCGCGAGGTCACTTTGCTGGGGCAGAACGTCAATGCCTATCACGGCGCTGGCCCCAAGGGTGATATGACCCTTGCCGCGCTGATCCGCGAGCTGGCGAAAATCGACGGGCTGGACCGCATTCGCTACACCACCAGCCACCCCAACGACATGGATGACGATCTGATCGCCGCCCATGGCGAGGTGCCCGCGTTGATGCCCTATCTGCATTTGCCGGTGCAATCAGGCTCTGATCACATCCTCAAACGGATGAACCGCAGCCATACCGCCGAAAGCTATCTACGCCTGATCGAACGCATCCGCGCGGTGCGCCCTGATATCCTGATGTCTGGTGATTTTATTGTTGGTTTCCCCGAAGAAAGCGATGCCGATTTTGACGCGACACTGGAGCTGGTCCGCGCAGTGCGTTATGGCTATGCCTATTCCTTTAAATATTCCACACGCCCCGGCACCCCTGCGGCTGAACGTGCCTTGGTGCCTGATGATGTGGCCAATGACCGCCTGCAACGGCTGCAGGGGTTGATCACCCAACATCAAAAAGAAATCCAGCAAAGCATGGTCGGGCGTGAATTGTCGGTTCTGGTGGAAAAAGCCGGCCGCAACGCGGGGCAGATGCTCGGGAAATCCGAATATCTTCACGCGGTGCATATTGATAATGCGACCGCGCAGATTGGTGACATCGTCCCGGTCAGGATTGTTAAATCCATGACCAACTCCCTCACTGCGCAGCAGATTTAGCAACCCGGAACCGCCGGTTCACCAGGAATGATCGTCCGCTCTCCGGGCGGCTTTTGCCGTGGCAATGCCCGGCTTTGACTCAAAATGTTGCCATATTTACATTCTGGTAAGGCTTTTCCTCCATATTGTCACTCAATCTAAGGCGCATATCATCCTTTGATGGCTCGCCTTTTGATTGATTTGATAAGGTCGAGGATTTAATGTGGAACATGTAAACTCAAAAGTGGTTGCCATGGTGCAGGGGGGCGTGTTGGTCATGCTTCTTGCTGCCATTGGCACGGCGGGGCTGGCACAAACCCGATCCCAAACTGGCCGTGACAAGGGCGTCTATGTGCCCAGCATATGGGTTGATCCTGATGGCTGTGAACATTGGGTGATGGATGACGGTGCCGAGGGCTATATGTCGCCGCATCTGACCCGGGATGGCAAACCCGTCTGCGGGGGTGGCAATCTGTGTGGTGTCCTCAGTTCGGATCAGTTTTTTGCCACCGATAGTTTCAAGGTTGGTGCCTCTGGCCGCGACCGGCTCAACAGTTTTTTCCAATCTGAAAACGCGCGCGCCTATGTGATCACCGGTCATACCGACAGCCGCGCATCGGATGCCTATAACATGCGCCTGTCCCTGAACCGCGCCAAAGCGGTGGCCCGTATCGCGGCGCAAAACGGTGCGAATGTTTCAGATGTGCGCGGCTTTGGCGAACGACAACCCGCCGCCAGCAACGACAGCGCCTCCGGCAGGGCGAAAAACCGCCGCGTCGAAATCATCTGTGTGCGCTGAAAGGGGGGATAATGACCAAAGTTAAATTCATCATCATCACCGGCAGCCTTCTGTTTTCAGGGGCCTGTGCCGATTACGATCTCGGCCTGAATCCCGGCCTGATTGGCGGCTTGCCACAGGATAAATCCGTCGATCGCGGCATTGACAAAAAACCCTTGAGCAATCTGAAAGCGGGCATCTGGGTTGATCCCAACGGCTGTGACCATTGGATCATTGATGACGGGCTCGAAGGCTATATGGACGCGCGGCTGGACCCCGGCGGGCGGCCTGTCTGTTCCGGCATCGCACCGCCCACCCATACATCAGGTGATTTCAAAGCGGGTTCAAAGATCGGCGATCCGAATTGAAAAAGGCCCAGAAATTGATCAATTCAGGGTCGAAGCAAACAAGGCTTCGGCCCTTTTTGATTCTTAGGGATGCAATTGCCTCAAGATCAACTTATCTGTTATTCAACTCTCGGTGCAGAGGTGCAAAATTTGACAGAAGGCGACTTGATGACGGCTCATACTTCGACAAAACAACCTGTGGTTCTTGAATTTCCCGACAACCGCTTGCTGATTGATCTCTGCGGCCCCTATGATGCGCATCTTGCCGCCATCGAAAAGAACCTCGAAGTGCAAATCATCCGCCGGGGCAATCAATTGTCCCTGCTCGGTGATCCCGATGCCGCCCTGCAGGGCGCACAGATGTTGAACATGCTCTATGCCCGTCTCGAAGGCGGGCGGTCGGTTGAACCTGCGGATGTGGACAGCCTGCTGCGCATGGGCGGCTCTGATGTGGATACCGGCGTGCGGGACGGTGACCAGATCGAAATGCCCATTGGTCAATCCATCGAAATCCAGACCCGCAAAAAACGGGTGGAACCACGCACCGAAGCCCAGAAAGCCTATGTGCATTCCCTGTTTGAAAATGAACTGGCCTTTGGCATCGGCCCCGCAGGCACTGGCAAAACCTATCTTGCAGTGGCGGTGGGCGTGTCGATGTTCATCGGTGGCCATGTCGATAAAATCATCCTCAGCCGCCCTGCCGTCGAAGCGGGCGAAAAACTCGGCTATCTGCCCGGCGATATGAAAGACAAGGTCGATCCCTACATGCAGCCGCTTTATGATGCGCTGAATGATTTCCTGCCCGGCAAACAATTGGCCAAGCTGCTCGAAGAGAAACGCATCGAAATCGCGCCGCTGGCCTTTATGCGCGGACGGACGCTCAGCAATGCCTATGTGGTGCTGGACGAGGCGCAAAACGCCACCTCGATGCAGATGAAAATGTTCCTGACCCGCCTGGGCAAAGGCTCGCGTATGGTGATCACCGGTGACCGCACCCAGATCGATCTGCCGCGCGGGCAGGCCTCGGGGCTGGCAGATGCCGAACGGCTGTTGAAAACCATTCCGAAAATCAGCTTCAATTACTTCACCTCCAAAGATGTTGTGCGTCACCCGCTGGTTGCCGCCATCATCGAAGCCTACGAGGCCGAAGCGGAACGCGCCTGATGATCCTCTCCTTGTCTCTTTTTGGCTTTAAATATTCCGGGGGTCCGGGGGCTGGCCCCCGGTCGACCTGACATGCAGGCACTGGACATCCTGATCGAGGATCCGCGCTGGGCCGCACTTGATCTGGACAATCTCGCGCTCTTGGCGGCGCAGGCAAGTCTGAACCATCTGGGGCTGGAACCCGATCAATGCGAAATGGCTGTGCTGGCCTGTGATGACGCGCGGATCACCGTCTTGAACGGCGAATTTCGCGACAAACCCAGCGCCACCAATGTGCTCAGCTGGCCCGCCCAAGAACGCGGTGCCGATCACCCGGGTGCCCAGCCACAAAGGCTGGTTGCCGGCCCTGATGGCATGTTCGAACTGGGCGATATCGCAATCAGCTACGACACCTGCGCCCGCGAAGCAGCGCAGGCCCACAAGCAGATCAGCGCCCATGTGACCCATCTGATTGTGCATGGGCTGTTGCATCTGTTGGGTTTTGATCACATCTCGGACCCTGATGCAGCCCTGATGGAGCGGCTGGAGATCGAAATACTTGGCAAAATGGGTTATGATGACCCATATAGGATCATACCGGCAGATTGACTGCCCTTTCACAAGACAGGACCCAATGGGCGATACAGACGGACCATCTGACGCGGCGCGGTGCGCGCTTTCGGATGAAGAGATAGTACAAGAGGCCGAAAACACCCAAAAAACGGGTGGTTTCTTTTCTCGGGTGATCGGCGCATTAAGCCCTTCAGACAATGAAACAACAGATGATCTGACACCGGTTCCCGTGGATCGGGTCAGCAACCGTGGCATGATCAACCTGCGCCGCATGCGTGTGGATGACGTGGCGGTGCCCAAGGCGGATATCACCGCCGTGCCGGTGACCATCACCCTGGATGAACTGGTGCAGGTGTTCAAAGACAGCGGTCTCACCCGTTTGCCGGTCTATGATGGCACGCTGGATACCCCTGTCGGCATGGCCCACCTCAAAGATCTGGCGCTGCAACACGGGTTCAATGGCAAATCGCCGGATTTCGATCTGAACAACCTGCTGCGCCCGTTGTTGTTTGTCCCCCCCAGCATGACCATCGGGGTGTTGTTGACCAAAATGCAGGCCGAGCGGCGGCATATGGCGCTGGTGATCGATGAATATGGCGGTGTGGACGGATTG
This sequence comes from Sulfitobacter sp., assembly GCA_047634585.1. Lineage (GTDB taxonomy): Bacteria > Pseudomonadota > Alphaproteobacteria > Rhodobacterales > Rhodobacteraceae > Sulfitobacter. The sequence continues at coordinate 8,524 of JBLIAN010000004.1, forward strand.
GTGACCATCGAAGACCTGATCGAACAGGTAATTGGTGAGATCGAAGATGAACATGACGTGGATGAAGATACCTTCTGGAGCATCGAAAAACCCGGCACCTATCTGGCGCTGGCGAAAACCCCGCTTGAGGATTTCGAAGCCGAGATCGGCCATTCTCTGACCGATCATGATGCGGTGGACGAAGAAGAAATCGACACGCTGGGCGGTCTGGTTTTTATGCTGTCGGGACGGGTGCCGGCACGGGGCGAGGTGGTCTTGCACCCGGACGGGCCGGAATTCGAAGTGATCGACGCGGATCCGCGCCGGATCAAACGCCTGCGTGTCCGCACCCTGGGCCCCCAGGGATGACCAACCGCTTGGCGGTGTGGCGGCGGTTGGGGGCGGGGCTGGTTCTGGGGGGGGGCGCCGCTTTCGGTCAGGCCCCCTATGATCTACCGCTTTTGCTTTTGGCGGCTTTTGCAGCGGCATTCTGGCTGTTTCGCCAACAGGCGTCGCCACTGCACGCAGCGGTTTTCGGCTGGGCTTTCGGGGTGGGGTATTTCGCCCATGCCCTGCGCTGGATTGTGTCGCCTTTTCTTGTTGATGTGGCGCGCCACGGCTGGATGGCACCGTTTGCGCTGGTGTTTCTGGCGGCGGGGCTGGCGCTGTTCTGGGGCGCCGCTTTCGGGCTGGCGCGGTGGCTTTCGGGCAACGCGCTTTGGCCTGCTGTCCTTTGCTTGAGCGGTGCGGAATTGATCCGCGCTTACATTTTCACAGGCTTTCCCTGGGCCACCCCCGCGCAGGCCCTGGTTGACGGGATCGCCGGCCAGGGATTGGCGTGGCTGGGGCCGCATGGGGTGAACTTTTTCCTGTTTGCAGTTGCGGCGGCGTTATGCGGAATGGCGGGAAGCCCGCGCGCCAGGCTTGTCGCGGGGGCAGCGGCGGTCAGCTGTGCCGCTTTGCTGATCCTGCCACCTGTCGCCCCCTCTGCCTTGATGTCGGATCATTTTATCCGGCTGGTCCAGCCCAACGCGGCGCAGCGCGACAAATGGAATCCAGACAAGGCCGCGACATTTTTTTACCGCCAGTTGGCGTTTACCGCTGCCCCACCGCAGCATGCAGGGCAGGTGCCGGATCTGGTGATCTGGCCTGAAACCGCGATTCCCTGGGCGTTGCCCTATGGCGATGAGGCGTTGACGCGCATTGCCGAGGCCGCTGGCACAGCCACCGTTGCCTTGGGCGTTCAGCGAAACCAGGAACAGCGGTTTTACAATGCAATGGCGGTCCTCGATGCAAAAGGCGCAGTGGCCCAGCTTTATGACAAGCACCATCTCGTGCCGTTTGGCGAATATATGCCGTTTGGCGATTTTCTGGCCGATCTCGGGATACACGGGTTGGCCGCACAGGACGGGCAGGGGTTTTCCGCCGGACCAGGCCCTGCGCTGTTGGATTTCGGATCACTGGGCAAGGCGCTGCCACTGATCTGTTACGAGGCGGTTTTTGCCCATGACGTGAATGGCGCGGCGACACGGCCGGATTTCCTGATCCAGATCACCAATGATGCATGGTTTGGCGCGGGGGCAGGGCCGAAACAGCATTTGGCACAAGCACGGATGCGCGCCATAGAACAGGCTCTGCCACTGGCGCGGGCGGCCAATACCGGCATTTCCGCGATGATTGATCCCTGGGGGCGTATCACCGCCGCGCTGCCCTTGAATGAGGCCGGATTTGTCGATGCGGCATTGCCTCTTGCTGGCGCGCCGACGCTTTATAGCCGCACGGGGGATTTGCCCGCGCTGTTGCTGTTTGTTCTGGGGTGTTTGATCGCGGTTGGGCTGCGGCTGCGGCAGTCCAGATAGCGATTGACCATTCTGGCCGGCCCCGATAAGTCCGGTATAAATGTCACAACGGCTTCCTGACGTGACAGTTTTTGACCCATTGGAGCACGACATGTCCCGACAGAATTATGTTTTTACTTCGGAATCGGTTTCCGAAGGCCACCCAGATAAAGTCTGTGATCGGATTTCAGACGCGGTGCTGGATGCCTTTCTGAGCGAAGAACCCGAAGCGCGGGTCGCGGCAGAAACCTTTGCAACAACCAATCGGGTGGTGATCGGCGGCGAAGTCGGGTTAAGCGACAAAGAAAAGCTGGGCCAGTATATGGACCGCATCGAAGACATCGCGCGCGCCTGTATCAAAGACATCGGCTACGAGCAGGACGAATTCCACCATGCGACTTGCGAAATCACCAATCTTTTGCATGGGCAATCGGCCCATATCGCCCAAGGGGTAGATGCCTCAAGCGACAAAGAAGAAGGCGCTGGCGATCAGGGCATCATGTTTGGCTTTGCCACGGATGAAACCCCTGAATTGATGCCCGCCCCGATCCATTACGCCCATGCGATCCTGCGCCGGCTGGCCGAGGTGCGTAAAGACGGCACCGAACCGACGCTGCGCCCGGACGCCAAAAGCCAGCTCAGCGTGCGCTATGAGGGGGGCAAACCTGTGGGGGTCAGCTCGATCGTTTTGTCGACGCAACATGCGGATGCAAGCCAGAGCAGCGCGGACATTCGCGATATCGTTGAACCCTATATCCGCGAAGTCCTGCCAGAGGGCTGGATCAGCGCAGACACCGAATGGTGGGTCAATCCCACGGGCACCTTTGTGATTGGTGGCCCTGACGGGGATGCGGGGCTGACCGGGCGCAAGATTATTGTCGATACCTATGGCGGGGCCGCACCCCACGGGGGCGGTGCATTTTCCGGTAAAGATCCGACGAAAGTGGACCGGTCAGCGGCCTATGCGGCGCGGTATCTGGCAAAGAATGTTGTGGCATCGGGGCTGGCGCGCAAATGCACGATCCAGCTGAGCTATGCCATCGGGGTCAGCAAACCATTGTCGATCTATTGCGATACCTTTGGCACCGGGCAGGTGCGTGACGAAGACATCGAAAAGGCAGTTGGTTCGGTGATGGATCTGACGCCGCGCGGCATTCGTGAACACCTTGATCTAAACCGCCCGATTTACCAGCGCACAGCGGCCTACGGCCACTTTGGCCGCCCGCCCGAAGCGGATGGGGGATTCAGCTGGGAAGCAACCAACCTTGTGGATGCGCTGAAAAAGGCGGTTTGATCTGGCGGTGACAGATCAAACCGCTGGTTTCGATTGGGTGTTTTCGGCGTTGATCGGTTCAGCGGTCGATTCAGTGGCCGGTCAGCCCCCTTGCATCGCGGCGCATCAAGACCGGCCCAATAGACGATAGCAACCTTGTGTAGGATCGGCCCATTTAACGCTGTCTGAAATCAAAAATTTCAACGGGCTAAGGGATGTTCCCTGTCTGGGGCTTTCCCCAGTTTTCCGAGAGATGCCCTAATGGGTGATCCGTGCAAATGGCGACGGCGGTTTGCGCGGGTTGTCGGTGTCGGCTTTGGCCGATGCTGCCGAAGCCGGTGTCAATGTCGGTGTCAGTGTCTGGGTCACAAGGGATGCCCCTTGATACCGCTCCATCTCGACCAGAAATTCCCACAGGGTCATGTAAGAATTTTCAATACCGTCAAAGCGGGTGCTGGATGCGGGTTCCGTGTTGTCCAGCCCGGCGCGCAGATCACGCAATTGCCGCATCATCCGGCTGACCATCGGTTTGATGTCACGGGCGCATTGTCCGGCAAAATGTTCCAGCACTTTTTCAACCTCCTGGCGGGCATAGCTTTGGCATTCCACCGCGATGGTCAGTTTGGATTTTTGCAAGGCATTGGTGACCGCGCGGTGAAAGGTGCCTGCGGATAATTCATCTTTGGTCAGGTAATCGGCACAGCCGCTGGTCATGGCCTGTTGTTCAATGGCGTCCTGCCCCAATCCGGTGATCATGATTGTGGCAGTGTTCAGGTTGCGTGGCGACAGGCGCACCAGTTCCAGCGCATCCATGCCGGTGCCATCGGGCAGATAATAATCAATCAGGATCAAATCAAAGGCGCTTTCCTCGATGCGGGTTTTAAAATCAATCAGGGTGCTGGCATTGGCCACCGCGCAGGGGAATTCCAGACCCGAACACAGCCGCGCCAGCCGGTGACGGTCAAATCTTTCATCATCAAGGATCAGCACCGGAATCGCCCCCGTGGCTGTGCCGGGCCGATCCGTGTCAAAAGGCAGGGCGGGATCATAGGGCAGGGCGGTGCTCATTACGGTTCCTTTCGGCGGGATTGGCCAACTATAGGGGGATGCAGATTACCAGTGTCTTAACGCGCCCCGTTGCAGAGGGCCGCACGCTTCGGTAAAGGCGGCGCATGACACATCCATTGCGCCCCCGCCGTAACTTTTATGGCCGCCTCAAAGGCAAATCCCTGAAGAAATCCCAGCAGGGCTATATTGCCGAAGACCTTGAGGGTCTGACCCCCGGTGCCGTAAGCTGGGAAGACAATCCCGACCGCGCTCCGCTTGATCTGGACGGGTTGTTTGGCGGCAGGCCGGTCTGGCTTGAGATCGGGTTTGGCGGTGGCGAACATCTGGTGCATCAGGCGGCGCAGAACCCTGATGTCGGGATCATTGGCTGTGAACCCTATATCAATGGTGTGGCGATGCTTTTGGGCAAAATCCGCCGTGCCAATGTGAATAATCTGGCGATCCACCCCGGTGATGTGCGTGACATGTTTGACGTATTGCCCGAGGGCGCGATTGACCGTGCATTCCTGCTCTATCCTGATCCTTGGCCCAAATCGCGCCATCACCGCCGTCGTTTTGTAACGCCTGAACACCTTGAGCCCCTGTCAAAGGTGCTGAAATCCGGTGCGATCTTTCGGGTGGCAACGGACATTGAGGATTACGTGCGCCAAACCCTGGAACAGGTGCCGCAGTTCGGTTTTGAATGGCTGGCCGACGCGCCGGATGACTGGCGCAATCCCTGGGATGATTGGTTGTCCACACGGTATGAACAAAAAGCCCTGCGCGAAGGCCGCACACCGCATTATCTGACCTTTCGCAAGACCTAAGCCAACAGGCCGCAAGACCTACGACCACGGGGCGGGCGCATGGCCCGCGCGTGGTTGGCCGTGTCGAGGCGTGGCTGATGGCCCCTCAAACGCCCCCAGAGAATATTTCGCCACCTGTTGACAGGCAGTTTGCATGGACGATGTTTCAGCACTGGGGTAGAAGCGTTTCGAACAAAGTAAGGACGCTAACATGTCAAGCCACGGTGACCCCATTCCGATGATCTCAACCGCCTGTGGGCCGCTGTCCGGTGTTGCCGAAGTGCCCGGTGACAAGTCGATCTCGCATCGTGCGCTGATCCTTGGGGCGATGGCCGTGGGCAAGACCACGATCACCGGGTTGCTGGAAGGGCAGGATGTTCTGGACACCGCCAAGGCGATGCGGGCCTTTGGTGCCGAAGTGACGGATCACGGCGGCGGGTCATGGTCGGTGCAGGGGGTGGGCGTTGGCGGTTTTGGCGAACCTGAAAACGTGATTGATTGCGGCAATTCCGGCACCGGAGTGCGGCTGATCATGGGGGCGATGGCAACCGCGCCGATCACCGCGACCTTTACCGGAGATGCCAGTCTGAATGGCCGCCCGATGGCGCGGGTCACGGATCCGCTGGCCCTGTTCGGCTGTCAGGCAGTGGGGCGCAAGGGCGGGCGGTTGCCGATGACATTGGTGGGTGCGGCTGATCCGGTGCCGGTGCGTTATGTGGTGCCGGTGCCTTCGGCGCAGGTGAAATCGGCGGTCCTGCTGGCGGGGCTGAATGCACCGGGCAAGACCCAGGTGATCGAAGCCGAAGCAACCCGCGATCACACCGAACGGATGCTGGCGGGCTTTGGCGCGGAAGTCACGGTGGAACAAACCGACGCGGGACGGGTGATCACCCTGACCGGACAGCCCGAATTGCAGCCCCAACATATTGATGTGCCGCGCGATCCGTCCTCGGCGGCATTTCCGGTCTGTGCGGCACTGATCGTGCCGGGGTCGGATGTTTTGGTGCCGGGGATCGGGTTGAACCCGACACGCGCCGGCCTGTTCACCACCCTGCGCGAGATGGGCGCGGATCTGAGCTATGAAAACCAACGGACCGAGGGCGGTGAACCTGTGGCCGATCTGCGGGCGCGGTTCTCGCCTGATCTGCAAGGCATCGAGGTGCCGCCCGAACGCGCCGCCTCGATGATTGATGAATATCCGGTGCTGTCGGTGGTGGCGGCCTTTGCCAGCGGCCAGACGGTGATGCGCGGTGTGAAAGAATTGCGGGTCAAGGAAAGTGATCGCATTGATGCGATGGCGACGGGGCTGCGCGCCAATGGGATCACCGTTGAAGACGGGCCGGATTGGTGGATCGTCACCGGTCTGGGCCATGGCAATGTGCGCGGTGGGGCGCTTTGTGCCAGCCATCTGGATCACCGGATTGCAATGTCGTTCCTGATCCTTGGCATGGCGGCGCAACAGCCCGTGCAGGTTGATGACGGCGGGCCGATTGCCACCTCTTTCCCGATTTTTGAACCCCTGATGCAGCAATTGGGTGCGCAGGTGACGCGCAGCGCGCGATGATGTCACTACAAGGCATCGTGAAACTGTCGGGGGGGGCGGCGCTGCTGTTGTTCCTTGGTCTGGCGGTCTTGTCTAAAGGCTGGCTTGAACCGGCGGGGGATCTGATTTTTGACAGCCGTATTTTCGGATATAATGAACCGCAGGCGCAGGCCTATCTGGCGGTGATCACCGAACGGCAGCGCGGGTTGTATCTGGATCTGTTCCGCTGGATGGATACCCTGTTGCCGGTTTTGTTGGCGCTGTGCCTGGCTGGGGTGATCTGGCTGCGCAGTGTGGCGTTGCGACCGATGCTCCGTCTGTTGCTGTTGGCGCCGCCGCTGGTCTATCTGGCGCTGGATCTGGCGGAAAACGCTCTGGTGGCCGATATGCTGCGGCAAGGCACAGCAGTGGCCGATGAAACCGTGCGCCGCGCCAGTGTGTTTACCATGTCAAAATGGGGGGTCTTGGCATTTACGGCGGTGATCTGCATTTTGCTATGGTGGCGGGAAAAGGGAAACAAGGCATGACCACTTCAGGTTTTACAGTGGCGATTGACGGGCCTGCGGCCTCGGGCAAGGGCACAATTTCCAAGGCGGTTGCAGCGCATTTTGGCTTTGCCCATCTGGATACGGGGCTTTTGTATCGCGCGGTGGCGGCCAAAACCCTGAACGGCATGTCACCCGAAGATGCGGCGCTAAGCTTGATGCCGGATGATCTGGAAAACGACGCGCTGCGCACCCCGTCTGTCGCACAAGAAGCCAGCCGCGTCGCGGCGATCCCCGATGTGCGGGCTGCTTTGGTCGATTTCCAGCGCAGTTTTGCCGCACGGGCAGGGGGCGCGGTGCTGGACGGGCGCGACATTGGCACGGTGATCTGCCCGCAGGCGCAGGTGAAAATGTTTGTTACAGCCGATGCCGGGGTCCGCGCCAGGCGGCGCTTTGACGAATTGTCCGGCAAAGGCATGGATGTGACCCCTGAAAGCGTCCTGCAGGATGTGAAAGAACGCGATGCGCGGGACATGGGGCGGGCGGATGCGCCGCTGCGGCCAGCCAAAGATGCAGTTGAAATCGACACCTCGCATATGGCCATTGTGGATGCGGTGGCCAAAGCGGTGGCCCTGATTGCGGCCAGGATCGGCACCAAACCCTGAAAAGGGTCCCGGTTTCTCGCAAGAAACCGGCTTGGAAATTTGGAAATTTCCGGCAGGTTGCGGATTTGGGCAGATCACCGGCAGGTGCCTGGGCCGGCAGGTTCATAATCCTGCGGTTCCAAGGGGGATGCCGCTTTGGGCCTTGCAGTGCAGGGTTTTTTGGCCTATATGCGCGACTGTCTAAGGGGCGGATACAGCTTCGGACACAATTTATGGGCAGGGTCGGTATTATCCGGCCCTCTTTCATTTGTGTTCGGTGTTTGCCGGAAAGACCAATTTCATCCCAAGACCGGCGGAGACAACCGCACGGCCAGAAACAAACCTAAAGGAAACGAATACCTACATGTCAAATGCTATGGACGAATTTGAAGCCCTCTTGAACGAGAGCTTCGAGATGGACACACCCGAAGAGGGTTCTGTTGTCAAAGGCAAGGTTATTGCCATCGAGGCCGGTCAGGCCATCATCGACGTGGGCTACAAAATGGAAGGCCGCGTTGAACTGAAAGAATTTGCCGATCCAGGCGAAGCACCCAAAATTGCGGTTGGCGACGAAGTCGAAGTTTTCCTTCGTCAGGTCGAAAACTCGCGTGGCGAAGCTGTTATCTCTCGCGAGATGGCGCGCCGCGAAGAAGCTTGGGACCGTCTGGAAAAAGCCTATGCCGCAGAAGAGCGCGTTGAAGGCGCGATCTTTGGCCGCGTCAAAGGTGGCTTTACTGTTGATCTGGGCGGCGCTGTTGCGTTCCTGCCAGGGTCTCAGGTTGATGTGCGCCCCGTGCGCGATGCCGGCCCGCTGATGGGTCTCAAGCAGCCGTTCCAGATTCTGAAAATGGACCGCCGTCGTGGCAACATCGTTGTGTCCCGTCGTGCCATCCTTGAAGAATCCCGTGCCGAACAGCGCGCCGAAGTAATCGGCAACCTGACCGAAGGTCAGGAAGTTGACGGCGTGGTCAAGAACATCACCGAATATGGTGCGTTTGTTGATCTGGGCGGTGTTGACGGCTTGCTGCACGTCACAGACATGGCATGGCGTCGTGTGAACCACCCCTCCGAGATCCTGACGATCGGCGAAACCATCAAGGTTCAGGTCATCAAGATCAACAAAGAGACACACCGTATCTCCTTGGGTATGAAACAGCTGCAAGAAGATCCATGGGATCTGGTTGCCGCGAAATATCCGCTGGAATCCGCGCATACCGGCCGCGTGACCAACATCACCGATTACGGTGCCTTTGTTGAGCTGGAACCGGGTGTTGAAGGTCTGGTGCACGTGTCCGAGATGTCTTGGACCAAGAAAAACGTACACCCCGGCAAAATCGTTTCCACCTCGCAAGAAGTCGAAGTCATGGTTCTGGAAATCGATGGTGCCAAGCGCCGCGTTTCCCTTGGTCTCAAGCAGACCATGCGCAACCCATGGGAAGTGTTTGCAGAAACCCACCCTGAAGGCACCGAAGTTGAAGGCGAAGTCAAAAACATCACCGAATTCGGTTTGTTTGTTGGCCTGCCAGGGGACATCGACGGCATGGTTCACCTGTCCGACCTGTCCTGGGACGAACGTGGCGAAGATGCGATCCAGAACTACCGCAAAGGCGACATGGTCGGCGCGGTTGTGTCCGAAGTCGACGTTGAGAAAGAGCGTATTTCGCTTTCCATCAAAGGCGTCGGCGGTGACAAATTCGCAGAAGCAGTTGGCGGCGTGAAACGCGGCTCTATTGTGACGGTGACTGTAACCTCCATCGAAGAGGGCGGCGTCGAAGTTGAATATGAAGGCATGAAATCCTTCATCCGTCGCTCTGATCTGTCCCGTGACCGTGCCGAACAGCGCCCAGAGCGTTTCTCGGTTGGGGACAAGGTTGACGTGCGCATCACCAATGTGGACGCCAAAGCACACCGTCTGGGTGTCTCCATCAAGGCCCGTGAGATCGCCGAAGAAAAAGAAGCCGTCGAGCAGTATGGCTCTTCTGCTTCTGGCGCATCCTTGGGGGATATCCTTGGTGCGGCACTGAAGGGCGACGAATGATCTTTTGATCACGCATTAGAAAATCAGGATGGCCCTGCACCCATGGTGCGGGGCCATTTTTTTGCGAATCGGGCGGGTTTTTCGGGTGACTTTGGTTTGCTCTAAACCTCTGGTGGTGCCGGTTTTTTGGGTGACTTGGCGGAAAACAGCCTGAAAACAGTGTCTTCTGGCGCAAAAACGGCCAGCTGGGGCGTATCCATCACTTTCAGACTGAGCGGTTTCTTCCTATAGTCGTGTCTTAGCCGCGAAAACCATAATGCCGTCTCGGGGGGAAGAATTCGATGATCAGATCAGAACTAATCCAGAAAATTGCAGACGATAATCCACATTTATACCAGCGCGACGTTGAGCGTATTGTGAACACCATCTTCGATGAGATCACCACCGCGATGGCGCAGGGTGACCGCGTTGAATTGCGCGGTTTTGGTGCGTTTTCGGTCAAACAGCGTGACGCCCGTGTGGGGCGCAACCCGCGCACCGGTGAGGCGGTCAATGTCGAAGAAAAACATGTGCCGTTTTTCAAGACCGGCAAATTGCTCCGGGATCGGTTAAACGGGAAAGCCTGATGCGTTACGTTCGCTATCTTTGCATCGCCACTTTTGCGGTGGCGTTGATCTCTGTTGCGCTGGCCAACCGGGGCATTGTGTCACTCAAGGTGTTGCCCGGCGAAGTGTCCCATTGGTTTGCCCTGAACCCGCAGATCGAATTGCCGCTGTTTCTGGTGATCCTTGGCAGTATCGTCGCGGGATTGCTGGTCGGCTTTATTTGGGAATGGATGCGCGAATACGGCCAGCGCGCCGAAGCGGCCCGTCAGGCCCGTGAAATGCGCCGCCTTGAACGTGAAGTGGCGCGGCTCAAGGGTGAAAAACATCAGGGCAAAGACGCGGTTCTGGCGCTTTTGGACGAAGCCAGTTAAGCCTGCGCCATGTCCTCAGAGGTGAATGTCAAGATTTGTGGTCTCAAAACCCGCGCTGCATTGGATGCGGCGGTGGGGGCGGGCGCGCGCTATGTGGGCTTGGTGTTTTTTGAAAAGTCGCCGCGCCATATCAGTGTTGATCAGGCCGCGAAACTGGCCCTCGCCACGCCTGAGGGCATCTGCAAGGTGGCACTGACCGTGGATGCCACAGACGGATTTCTTGATGAACTGTTGGCGGCGGTTCCTTTGGACATGTTGCAATTGCATGGCCACGAAAGCCCTGCACGGGTGCAAGAGATCAAAGCGCGGTATGGCCTGCCGGTGATGAAGGCCGTGGGGGTTGCGGATGCCGATGACCTGCCCGCACTTGAGGCTTATCTGCAGGTCGCGGATCAGATATTGGTGGATGCCAAGCCGCCAAAGGGCGCGGATTTACCTGGTGGGAACGGGCTGGCCTTTGACTGGCGGTTGATCGCCGGACGGCGCTGGCCGGTGCCCTGGATGCTGGCAGGCGGGTTGAGCGCGGATAATGTTGCACGGGCGATTGCCATGACAGGGGCGCGGCAGGTCGATGTTTCATCGGGCGTCGAAGCCTCTGCAGGTGTGAAAGACGCAGGCAAAATAGCGGCATTCTGTGCCGCTGCGCTGGCGGGGTGAGCCGCCACAGGATATTTTTCCAGGAATGAGGGGGCTTTCTGCCCCCTCAAACTCCCCCGAGAATATTTTTTAGCCAAAAAGAAAGTGATTTAGGGCAGGGTATTAGATCGTTTGATCGTATTCTCCAACGCCGGGTTCGCTGCGGATGACCGCGTTGATGTCTTTGAAAATGGCGCGCATTTCGGCATCCGAGGTCGGGCTTTCACAGACCACCACAAGGTTGGGCGTGTTGGAGGAGGCGCGCACCAGACCCCAGCCGCCGTTGTCGAGTATGACACGGGCGCCATTGACGGTGACCACGTCTTTGATCGCGCGGCCCGCGATGGTTTCGCCTGCGGCATGTTTGGCCACCAATTTATCCACCAGTCGCGTCAGGATGTCGTATTTTTCAACATCCGAAGCATAGGGAGACATTGTAGGTGTCGCCCATGTCTGGGGCAGGGCGCGGCGCAGGTCGGACATGGATTGATCCGGGTTGCGGTCCATCAGTTTACAGATTTCCACCGCGACACGCATGCCGCAATCATAGCCGCGCCCGATCGGTTCGGCGAGAAAGTAATGGCCGGATTTTTCAAAGCCCGCCAGCGCGCCAATTTCCTTGACCCGGCGTTTCATATGGCTGTGGCCGGTTTTCCAATAATCCGCTGTGACGCCCCGTTTGATCAATTCAGGATCCGAGGCAAACAGGCCGGTGGATTTTACATCTGCGACAAAGGTGGCCTTCGGGAAAATTTTGGCCAGATCGCGGGCCATGATCACCCCGACCTTATCGGCAAAGATTTCTTCGCCTTCGTCATCGACCACGCCGCAGCGGTCGCCATCGCCGTCAAATCCAAGCGCAAAATCGGCGCCGGATGCTGTGACCGAGGCGCTCATGTCGTGCAGCATTTCCATGGCTTCGGGGTTGGGGTTGTAATGGGGAAAGGTATAATCAAGGCGGTTGTGGCTGTTGACGACTTCAACGCCGAGGCGTTCGAAAAGTTCGGGGGCAAAGGCCGAGGCAGTGCCATTGCCCGTCGCGCAGACCACCTTGAGCTTGCGGGTCATTTTGAAATCACCGACCAGATCGTCGAGATAGGCCTCGCGCACACCGGGGATGAATTCGTATTTGCCACCGTCGCGGGCCGCGCCGTCGCCGTTCAGGACAATCTCGCGCAGCTCGTTCATTTCATCGGGGCCGTGGGTCAGGGGGCGTTCAAAGCCCATTTTTACCCCGGTCCAGCCGTTGGGGTTGTGGCTGGCGGTGACCATCGCCACCGCAGGAGCGTTGAGATGGAATTGCGCGAAATAGGCCATGGGTGACAGGGCCGGGCCGATGTCTTTGACATGGATACCCGCCTGCATCAGGCCCAGCATCAGGGCGTTTTTGATCGACAGCGAATAATCGCGGTAATCATTGCCCACAGCAATCACCGGTTCGATGCCGCGGCGCTGCATCTGGGTCCCCAGCCCGAGGCCAAGCGCCGTAATGCCGGGCAGGTTGATGTCCTCGGGATATTTCCAGCGTGCGTCATATTCGCGGAAACCTGTCGGGGTGATCATCGGATCGCGCAGGAATTCCCAGGTGTTCTGGGCTACGGCGGCGGCTGGTTTTGTCACGATATGTCTCGCAGTCTGTCAGATCAAAAGGTCAGCGGATGCTGTTTGGCGATGGCGTCAAATTTCATCAATGTGGCGATCAGATCGGGCATGTGATCAAGGTAGATCATGTTGGGGCCGTCACTGGGCGCTGAATCGGGGTCTTCATGGGTTTCCATAAAGATCGCACCGACCCCGATGGCGGCGGCGGCGCGCGCCATGACCGGGGCAAATTCGCGCTGGCCACCGGAGGAGCCGCCCAGACCACCGGGCTGGGCCACGCAATGGGTGGCATCCATCACCACAGGATAGCCGGTCTGGGCCATCTGCGGCAGGCTGCGCATGTCGGCGACTAGGGTGTTATAGCCAAAGGAGGTGCCGCGTTCGGTCAGCAGGATATTGTGGTTTCCGGTGCTTTCGATTTTCTGCACGATATTGGCCATGTCCCAAGGCGCAAGGAACTGGCCCTTTTTGACATTGACCACTTTGCCGGTGTTGCCTGCGGCCAGCAGGATATCGGTCTGGCGGCACAGGAAGGCGGGGATTTGCAGCACATCCACGGCCTCGGCCGCAATGGCGCATTGTGCTTCGGTATGCACATCGGTCAGCACCGGCACATCCAGCGATTTGCCAACCGATTGCAGAACTTTCAGCCCTTCCTCGATGCCCAGTCCGCGTTTGCCGGACAGTGAGGTGCGGTTGGCCTTGTCATAGCTGGCTTTGAAGATAAATTGGGCACCCAAGGCGGCGCAGGCTTCTTTCATCTTGCCGGCGATCATTTCGGCGTGGGTCTGGCTTTCCAATTGGCAGGGGCCGGCGATCACGGTCAACGGGCGGTCGTTGCCGACAATCACGTCACGGATGGTTACTTGGGTCATGCGGTTACCTGTTCTCTGAGGATCGATGCCGTGAGCGACAACATCAGGTAGATGCCTGCAAAGATCAGAAATGCCAAGATCGTGTTCTCAAATCGGCGGGGATATGTCGGTTCTTGCGGGGCAACGGGGCGCACGGCAACGGTCAGGTAGCGCACCTGACGGTTTGCTTCGGTGCGGGCCTGTTCCATTGCGGTCTGGGCAGATTGCAGCACCATGTCGGCGGCGGCCAGATCGGCCTGCGCCAGTTGCATAGTCACCGCTTGTTTGGCAAGTGAATTGGCACCTTCGGTGGCTGAATTCATCTTTTGGTTCAGCTTGGCAAGCTGTTCCTTGAGGCGGCGCACATCGCTGCGGGCGCCATCGACTTTGGCTTTGTTGGGGCGCGGGTTGTCCAAAAGCGCGGCCAGCGCCAGTTCCTTTTCGATTTGCAACCCTTCATAGGTGGTGATCTGGGTACGGATCGCGATGATTTCGGCCTCGGGGTCAACGCCGTTTTCGACCTGCAGGCGGATCAGGGATTCCTGGGCATCGCGGCGCTTTTGCTGGGCAGATTCAAACCCGACAAGCGCGTCACGCATCCCGTCTTCGCGCTTTTGCTTGGACAGATCGTTGACGCGGTCCTCGGCATATTTCAGCAGGTTTTCCGAAAACGTCTGGGACAGATGCGGATCGGCGGCGACAACTTCCATGCGGATCACGCCCTCGGTCGGATCATAGCCGATTTTGACGTTCTTTTTATAGACTTTATAAGCCTCTTCGTTGGTCGGGTTTTCGGACAGGCGCTGGATCACGTCGATGGAGGGATCGGCATAATGGTCTTTGAAGCCGGCATCACGGTCCAGTTTCAGCATCGCGTCTTTGGATTGCAGATAGGCCTGTGTGGCGATGCTGTCGGCGCTATTGGCAAACTGCGTTGGCAGAATGCTGCCAAAGGGGCTGGCACCGCCGCCACCTTCGCTTTGGATGATCAGGAACTGGCTGTTGGTCGCATACATCGGTGAGGCGACTTTGTAAAAATAGAGGCCCGCGGCGAGGGTTGGCACCAAAACAAAGCACGCCAGACGGACCAGCAGCAGCCCCAGCTTGCGGCGGCGGCGGCGGGTGATGTCGCGCTGGATTTCGGAGATTTCCTGTTCGCGGCGTTGGGCGGGGCTCATCTGTTCGGTGGACGGCAGGTTCTTGGTGCCGGCGGGGGTGGTTTGGGGCAGTTGCACGCGGTCTTTGGCGGGCAGTGTATGTGCGGGCATGCCAAGGGCACCGCCCTCGGTTTCGGGCACAACCAGTTCCAGCATATTGGAGCGTTGGAACGGATCAACGCCTTTTGCGCGCAGTTGGCGTACCGCATCAAAATCGGATGTCGGGGCAAGCCCGTGTTTTTGCGCAACGCGCCGCGCCATGCGCAGCTGGCGTCCGGTCAATCCCTCGCGGCGGATGGCGTCGATGTCCAATTCGCTGTTGACCTGTGCTGGGCTGTCCACTTGACCACTGCGCGCGATGGCTTCGGGGGAATTTGCGGCCTGCGCGGCGGGGTCTGGTGTTTGGGGGGCGCGCAGTGGTGCGGGATCGGATTTTTCAGGCACGGCCCGCGGGGCCGCACTGGCCGCACGGCGTTTCAGTGCCACGGTGCTATCCTTTTCCTGTGGCGCACCGCCACCTTGGGTGGCGCCGTCCGGGGACGGGGCCGCAACGGGGTTTTCATCTGCGACAACAGGTGAGGCGCTCCGTTTGATGCGGAATTTTCTAGCCTTGGGTTTCGTAGTCATAGAGCTGTTTCGCTTCTTCCAAGGTGTCAAACATAAACAATTTACCGCCCAGCAGCACAGCAGCAGAGCGGGCGAATTTTTCCAGTGTCTGCGCCTGATGCGAGACAATGATGATCGTGGTTGTGCGCAGGCGTTCTTTGAGTATTTCACCGGCTTTGCGGTTGAATTCGACATCGGTGGTCGAGGGCATGCCCTCGTCGATCAGGTAGATGTCAAAATCCAGCGCCAGCATCAGCGAAAAGGTGAACCGTGACCGCATGCCCGCCGAATAGGTGCCAAGCGGCTGGTCGAAATATTCGCCCAATCCACAAAGCCAGCGGCAAAAACTTTCGACATAATCGGGATCAAGCCCATAGAGCCGCGCAATATAACGGGCGTTTTCCATCGCGGACACTTTGGCAACAACGCCGCCCATAAATCCCAGTGGAAACGAGATATTGCAGCCGCGTCTGATTTCACCCTCGTCGGGTTTCTCAAGGCCTGCCATCATGTTGATCAGCGTCGATTTTCCGGTGCCGTTCGGTGCAAGAATACCCAGAGAATTGCCCAGTTCCACGCGAAAAGACACATGGTCTAGAATGACCTTGTGCTGAGATCCCGTCCAAAAGGACTTGGATACATTCTCAAATTCCAGCATGCCTGCTCCGGTTGCTGCCTGTATTCAGGCCTGTCCCCCTTTAGCAGAGGTGTATTAAAGGCCTGTTTACCGATTTTTCTGCACTATGGCGCATATTTTCTGAAAAGTACAATATTCAGAGACAGCAATGCGGGACCGTGTCATCTGCGCCAGTCCGGGCGGCTGTTGCGGCGCGGTTCTGGCTGTCTGTCGGGGCAGGGCCGATGGTCTCTGGCCCCGCCGGTGGTTTTCTATACCGCCAAGATCAGGCCACGGCCTGCCATGCCAGCCCTGCAATCAAAGCCCCGGTCATCGCAAAACCGAGATAGGCCAGAAACACCCGTGGTTTGACCAGAGCCCAGACCGCAATCGCCGCAGGGATACAGCTGACGCCGCCCGCAATCACAAAGGACATCGCCGCGCCCTGTGTCATGCCCTGGGCCAGCAGCGCATCCACCAGCGGCACCGCAGCATAGCCGTTCAGATAGGCCGGTGCGCCCACCAATGCGCCCAGAATGATCGGCATGATGCCCTCTCCGCCCAATACTTTGGCGATCATGTCTGCGGGGATATATTGCAGCATCAGGGCTTCGATCACATAGGCCAGCGTTAGCCATTTGAACAGGAACAGCGCGTTTTCAATCGCGGTGTCGGAAAACATTTTGCGGCGCTCGCTCTGGGTCCAGAATTTCCAGACCGCTTTGCCCGAAAACGGTTTTTGCACGCCACAACAGCCACCGATGCTGGGCCGTTCGCGCAGCGGATCACGGAACAGCGGGGTGTTCGAGGCCAGCATCACGCCAAAGCCGCCGAACATCCCAAGACCCACAGCAGCAAGGGTTTTCGCCACGGCAAAATCCCAGCCCAGCGTGCCGGACGTGATGGCAAACATCGCCGGATCCATCAACGGCGAGGCCAGCCAGAAGGCCATGACCGCGCCCAAAGGCGCACCAACGGCCAGCAGCGCCGCGATGAACGGGATCACTTCACAAGAACAGAACGGCGACAGACCGCCCAGCAGGGCCGCCATGACAATCATCCGCAGCTGATTGCCTTCAAAGGCGCGGGCCAGCAGGTTTTCCGCGCCACTGGCCTTGAGATAGGCGACCGCCAGCACGGCAAAGACGATAAACGGGGCAGTGCCCGCAAGGGCGTTTGCCGTAAAGCGCAGGGTCGGGATGAATTGCGCCCAATCCAGCAGGGCAACAAGGGCCAGCAACAGCAGGGTAAATCCCCATGCGCCGATGTTGAAACGGCGGTTGGGGGCGTGGCTATGGGTGGTATCAGCCATGATCATGCTCCTTGCAGGGAATGCCGGCATCCGCGCAGCATTCGGTCAAAAGAAAATGCGCCAGTGCCTGTACGTCTTCGTAGGCGACAGCGGCGCAGATGGTGCTGCGGCCTTGGCGTTCCTGTTTCACCAGCCCCGCCGCCGCCAGCAGTTTCAAATGATGGGTCAGGGTTGATCCTGTCACCCCGGTGCGTTCACCCAGCAATCCGATGCTCAGGCCCCGGGGGCCGGCACGCACCAAGCTGCGCAGCACCATCAGGCGTTGTTCAGAGCCAAGAGCGGCGAAACTGGCGGCAGCCAGAACGAGAGGCGGGGCTTGGGGGGATTCTGTTTTCATATTTCTAGAAATATAGAATTGATCGCCTGACGCAAGTATTATTTCTAATTTTATAGAAATGACAGCAGGGGCGCTTTGCAAAATCCCGATCGCGGCGCATTGGGGCTTGGCGCGGCCGTGGGGCCGGCTATCTTGGTGCAATGCCAGAACTTCGCGATGAAATGCAGGGCTGTACCCTATGTGCAGATCGGTTTGCCGCCACCGCCACGGCGCATCAGCCGCGCCCGGTGATCTGGTTTGGCCCCAGCGCGCGGATATTGATTGCCGGACAGGCACCGGGGCTGCGGGTTCATGACAGCGGACGGCCCTTTAGTGATGCCTCGGGGGATCGGCTGCGGGCATGGCTGGGGCTGGAGGAAGCACAGTTTTATGACCGCGCCAGCGTGGCGATCCTGCCGATGGCGTTTTGCTTTCCCGGTTATGACGCCAAAGGCAGCGATCTGCCGCCGCCGCCGATCTGTGCGCAAACATGGCGGGCGGCGGCGCTGGCACAACTGCCCGATGTACGGCTGACCGTGCTGGTTGGGGGCCATGCGATGAAATACCATTTGCCGGGGTTCCGGACAGTCAAAGACGCTGTTGCGGGCTGGCGCGATCATCCAGAAGGCGTCTTTGCCTTGCCTCATCCGTCGTGGCGCAATACCGGATGGTTAAAGAAAAACCCGTGGTTCGCGGCAGAGGTGCTGCCAAGACTGCGCAAAGCCGTTGCAGAGGTGTTGCATGACTGACTTAACCCCGCTTGATCAGGCCCATGCGGCGATGACCGCCGCCCCCGAAGATGACGCCCTGCGCCTGCGTTTTTATGAACGGATTGCGGATGTCGAATTGTTCATGCTGCTTGAGGCGGAACCGGACGAGGATCAGATCAATCCGGTTTTGCTAAATGATGAATATGTTCTGGTGTTTGACCGGTCGGCGCGGCTGGCGGGTTATGTCGGGGATGCTGCGCCCTATGTGGCGCTGTCGGGGCGGGCGATTGCAGGGATGCTGGAGGGACAGCCTTTGGGCATGGCCGTCAATATCGGTGTGGCCCCTTCGGAAATCCTGTTGCCTGCGGGGGCGGTGGCATGGCTGCGCGATACCCTGGCCCATGAAGCCGGCGAAGTCGAAGCCAGGATCGAACAATTGCGCCCCCCCACGGGCCTGCCGGAAAGCCTGATTGCGGCGATTGACGCGAAACTGGCCACCGCCACAGGCATGGCCGCAGGGGCGTTTCTGGTTGCCGTTGATTACACCGGCGGCGGGCGCGGGCATTTGCTGGCCTTTGTCGGGGCGATCCCGCGGGCGCAGGATGCCTTGGTGCGGGCGGCCTCAGAGGCGCTGACCTTTTCAGGGATCGACGCTGGGGCGATGGATGTCGGGTTCTTTGCGCCCCGTGATCCGACAGTGGCCAAACTGGCCAAGGTCGGGTTGCGCTTTGATCTGCCACAGGGCGAAGGGCTGCAACATACGCCGCGCATGCCACCGGGAAGCGACCCGTCAAAACCCCCAATTCTGAAATAATTGCGGCGGTCAGGCTGTTTTTGATCGCTGCGCCTCACTTCGGCGCGAGGTCACGCCCTTGTGGGATGTGCGTATCGGGGTCTTTGCCTAGGGTGGGGATATCCCAGACAGAAAAGGATTTTCCGCATGTCCCATTTTCCCCTGACCCTCGCCGCCGCCACGGCTTTGGCTTTTGGCACGCAGGCCTTTGCCGGTGATCAATATATTGATGGCACCGGATATGCCGCATCGGGCTATGATGTGGTGGCCTATTTCGATCTGCCGCAAAACGCCGTAGGGCAAGGCCAGCCTGCACCCGTTGCGGGCGACAAGGACATCACCGCTGAATATAACGGCGCAAAATTCGCCTTTGCCAGCGATGCCCATAAAGCCATGTTTCTGGCTGACCCGGCAAAATACGCGCCGCAATATGACGGGCATTGCGCCTATGGCGTGGCGAAAGGCGGCAAGGTGCCGGGCAATCCGACCCTGTGGCGCATTGTCGATGGCAAGCTGTATCTCAACATCACCAAGAATGTCGTGAGCTTCTGGGAAGAAGACATTCCCGGCAATATCAATCTGGCCGAGGGCAATTGGGTGTCCATCGAACCCACGGCGGCCTCCACCAGCGTGATTCCGAAATTCACCAGCCCCGCGCCGGTGAACTGATTTGCGCCGCCCACAGCGCCGCGACACGCCTGAATATCCCCCCCCGTCGCGGATCCCGCGGCGGGGGGTTATGCTGGTGGCGGTTGTCGGGGTTGCGCTGGGGGTGTTCTGGGTTGCGCAGGGCTATAACCTCGGGGCCGAACTGGGCGTTGGCGGTCTTTCGGTGACCCAAGCGTCAGTGCAGGCCGAGGCAGGGCAGATCACCCTTGTGGATATCCGCCGCCCCGATGAATGGGCCGCCACAGGTGTGCCAGAAAACGCGCTGTTGCTGGACCTGCGTCAGGATAATTTTTCAGGGGCGTTGCTGGCGCATTTGCAAGGCGACATGCGCCGCCCTGTCGCCCTGATCTGTGCGCGGGGGGTGCGCTCGGCCCAAGTTGCGGCGGACCTGCGCCAGATCGGATTCAGCAGGGTTCTGGATGTGCCCGAAGGCATGTTGGGCTCTGGGGCAGGTGTGGGCTGGATCGAACAGGGGCTGCCGCTGCGCCAGCCTTGATTATTCCGCTGCAATCGTTTCGGCGGCCAAAACCTGTGCCTTGATCTGTTGGCGTGCGGCGCGGGCGCGTTTGACAATGGCGGGTTCACGCAGCGCATTGGGGCTGTCCATCCGCAGCCCGCGCGGGGCACAGGCCGCAATATCAAGGCCCGACAGGGCCGAGAGCGGCACCGCCATCACAAGGCTGGCAACAATCGGCACCAGCCAAAGCGAAATCAACCCGGCCCAGAGGCCGGCAAACAGCACCAGCCCCAGAACGGATTCACCCCAGTGGAATTTGATCAGCACCGCCAGCGGATACCGCTGGGCGCTGCGCTGTTGCGGGGCCCAAGGTTCGGTGCGGCTGCGCATTGCCCGCAGCACCGCCTTGGTCTGCTGGATCATCAGCACCGGCGCGTAGGCAATCGACAAGGCAACTTCGACCAGCACCGCGATCAGGAATGACCCGCGCCCGCCAAAGGCACGGGTGGCCCTGGGGGTGGCCGCGATGATGCCCGCCCCCGCCAGTTTCGGCGCCAGCAACATGGCATACATGATGATCAGGAACACCGCGCTGTCGATATGGCTCATGGCGGGGGGCCAATCGGGGAACAGCGGATTGGCCTCGTTGAAATAGCGGATCACATTGGTGTCCGCGTCTTTGCCCAGCAGCGCCCAGAACACCAACAGGATAAACCACGCCGGTGACAACAGATAGCTGACCGCGCCGTGCAAGAGGTGAAACCGCGATACCGGATGCAGCCCTGCCGTGCGCAGCAGCCGCAGATGTTGCAGATTGCCACGACACCAGCGCCGGTCGCGCAGCGCATAATCAATCAACGTGCAGGGGGTTTCCTCAAAGCTGCCGGTGACACGGGGCAGAAACCGCACCCGCCATCCGGCACGGCGCAACAGCCCCGCTTCGACAAAATCATGGCTGAGGATCAGATCACGTTGGCCTTTGCGCCCGCGCAGATACGGCAGGCCTGCAGAACTGGCAAAGGCACGGGTGCGGATGATTGCATTATGGCCCCAGTAATTGCCCTCGTGACGCGCCCAAAGCGACAGACCCTCGGCCAGCAACCAACCATAGGCGATGTTGGAAAACTGCTGCATGCGCGCAAATAATGTGTCGGCCCCGATCAGCATCGGAAAGCTCTGGATCAATCCGGCATCGGGATCAGCAGCCAATTCGCCGCTCAGCCGGTCAATGGCGCGGCCCGACATCAGACTGTCGGCATCCAGCACCAGCATCCCTTCAAATCCGGCCCCCCAACCGGTGATCCAATCCACGAGGTTGCCGATCTTTTTATCGCGGTTGTCAGCGCGGCGACGGTAATACACGGCAATGCCTTGCGGGGCTTGGGCCTTGAGGCGTTCAAAGGCGCGCCATTCCTGTGCGGCAATGCCGGCATCGTGGCTGTCTGACAGGATGAACAGGCTGTAGCGATGCGGCGTATTCCGCGCGGCCAGATCTTCCAGCATCGCGGCGGCATTGCCAAAAACATCCCATGGCACTTCGTGATAGATCGGCACCAGCAGCGCGACTTTGAGAGGCGGCACATCGCGCGGTGCGCGGCTGTCGCTTGCGTGACGGGCCAGCAGGGCGGTGATCGCCACACCCACGGTGCTGACCGATAGGGTCACCCAGATAAAGGTCAGCGCGATCATCACCAGCAAGGCCCATTCCAGCCCCGTCATGCCGTCGCCCGCCAACCAGCCATGCAACCCCAGCACCAGCGCCAAGGTGACCAGACAGGCCGGGCCGAACACCGCCAGCCGCCAGTGTCGGCCGGGCGGTTTTGAAACCTTGCGACTGGCGGGCGCTTTGGCAAAATCCTGTGCCTGCATGTCCAAGGGCGCAGGGACAGGCATGGCATGGGCGTGGGTATGGGCATGGGGGATATCGGGCAAAGGGCCGCTCATGACGCGGTCCACCGATAGAGCCAGACTTCGCTCAAGGGATGGCCGTCATGGCGCAGTTGGGCGCGAAATTCGGCCAAAGCGGCCCCCTTGGGATGAAAGGTAAAGGCCAGTCGCGGCCCGCCGGTATCAGGGTTGCGCTGCACGATCCCCGCCGAGGTTTCACCCGCGCTGGTGCGCAAGGTAACCTCGATCTGCGCCAGATCATCCGGCACTGCGACACCGGGGCTGAAATCAATCGCCACAATCACCCCGCCTTCGGGTCGCCCGCCCATCGCGGTGTTCACGACGGTGATCGGCATTTCGGCGGTGTCCGGCACCGGATCCGCGCCCCAATGCAAGGTATAGCCGAACCTGTGTTCCGCCCCGGCAGGCAGCGGCGTGGCGGGGCGCCAATAGGCAACGATATTGTCGTAAATCTCGAGATCGGCGGGGATTTCGACAAGGGTCACCGCGCCTGCACCCCAATCCTGATCCGGTGTCACCCAAATGGCGGGGCGTTTGTGATAAAGCGCCTCAAGATCGTTGAAATCGGAAAAGGCCCGTTTGCGTTGCATCAGCCCGAAACCACGCGGGTTTTCATCGCTAAAGGCGCTGATCTGCAAGGTGGTCGGATTGGCCAAAGGCCGCCAGATCACTTCGCCTGCGCCATTGTGGATCAACAACCCGTCACTGTCATGCACCGCCGGGCGGAAATCGGAGAACCGCTGGCGCATCGTGTCATCAAACAGGAACATCGAGGTCAGCGGCGCGAGCCCCAGATGGGTGATTTCGCTGCGGGCAAACAGGGTGGCGCTGATCTGCATTTCCAGCATTGTACCGTGGCGGATCTCAAAGCGATAGGCCCCGCTGCACGACGGGCTGTCGAGCAGGGCATGCAGGATTATTCCGGTGCTGTCCGGGGCAGGGGTTTCCAGCCAGAAGGCGGTGAAATCGGGAAACTCCTCGCCCATCGGATCGCCGGTTTTCAGGGCCAGACCACGGGCGGACAGGCCATAGACCTCGCCTGTGCCGATGCCGCGAAAATAGCTGGCCCCCTGAAACACCGCATATTCCTGAAAAATCCCGGGTTTTTCCAGTTCAGCACGCAGGCGCAGCCCCGAATAACCGAGGGTCTGGTCCTGTGTCACCTCGGGAAAAGTATCGGTGGTGTCAAACACCCCCAAGTCAAAGGCAACGGGGCGGGCCATGCCATTCTCGACCACATGCAGCGCCACGGCTTGGGGGAAATACAGACCGGGGGGAAACACATCAACGCGCTGTGGGCGGTCGGTGTCGTTCCACAGGGCATTGCGCCCGTCAAACCAGATCTGGCGGTACTGATCATAACTCAGCTTGCGCCAGCTTTCGGGGATTTGCGGGCGGGGCTGATAGGGCTTTGTGGCCAGATCACGGGCGTGACGGATCAGGGTTTCAGGGTCAAACGGGCCCGTGGCCTGCCCCAGCTGCAGACCGGGTTCCCTATCCCGGTCCCCAAGTCCAGGCTCACCTCCGGCCTCGGGCCAAGCGGCGCTCGGGAGGGCGGCCAAAGCGGCCAGCGTCTGAAGAACCTCGCGGCGCAACATCACGGCACCGCCTTTGTGCGCCAAGGCTGGGATTTGAACCAGCCCGCGCCATAGGCCGTGGCGACCAAGACACTGCCACCCGCCAGATTGACCAACAGCGTGGATGCAAGATCCCGCCCGATCACATCCATCGCAAATCCCATGATCCGTGCGGTGAACATGCTGACCACAAACACTGCCAGCGATTGCTGACCAACCTTCAGGATCACCGCCAAGGTCTTGGCCCAGAGACGCGAAAGCGCCCCGGCGCCCCGCGCCAGCAGGTTTGCGCCCTTGTCCCCCGCTGCGACCCAGACCAGATAGGCCAGCGCCAGAAAATGTACATAACGCAGCACCGCAAAATCGGATTTGTCGATAAGTGCCGCATTGGCGCGGCGCCACTCTGCGGCCCAGCCCAGATCCAATGCGCGCACCCCGATGTTGCTGAGCGGGACATTGACCAGCACCACCAGTGCGGCCAGCAGGATCAGGCTAGGGGTCACCGGCGGGCGGGGCAGCCAGCCCCGCATAAAGGCAAAGCCGCTGAAAAAGATCAATTGCCAGCCAAAAGGATTAAAGAACCATGATCGCTCGGTCCAGGGTTCGGCAGGGAATTCAAGGTGCCATGCCCCAAGGCCCAATTGCGTCAGCCAGGCTTTTTGCGCCAGCAACCAGATGCCAGCAACACATCCCGCCACCAGCCAAAGATTGATCCGCGCCAGCGCCATCACCAGCGGCATCATCACCAGCACGATCATATACATCGGCAGGATGTCGAAATAATTCGGCACATAGCGCAGGGTCATGAAATTCAGCAAGATATCAGGATTGGCCCATTTATCGCTTTCCACAAACATCGGCCAGAGGTTCAACTGACCCCAGTAATTGCGCCCCGTGACGTCCAGATCGGTCAGGTAGACCGACAGCGCCAGCGTGGCGAAAAACAACCCCACATGCGCCCAATAGACCTGCCAGACCCGAAACAGCACCCGCGCTGTCCCCAACAACCAGCCCATCCGCACAAAGGCCCCGCCAAAGGCAATGGCGCTGGCCATGCCCGAACAGAACACAAAAATCTCAGTGGCATCTGAAAACCCCCAGCGGGCCGGGATCCACAAGGTCAGCATATTTCCGGGGGTATGGGCGATCAGAATGATGAACATCGCCAGACCGCGAAAGAAATCCAGCCGCAAATCCCGCGTGCGACCAGCGGCCTGCGCACCCGGTGCCGTCACCGGGCGGGCGGTCATCGAAACAGGGGCATCGGCAAGGGTCATGTCAGGCATCGTTCCGCAAATCGGGGGATTACTACTGTGCCGGAATCCGGCGGGCATTTGAGAGGGTGTCAAATCGGCTGGCGGTAAAGCGGTCTTCGTGGCCTGCGCGCAGCGCCAGACGATCCAGCAGGATCGCCTCGGCCCCGTCGAGATGGCCAGCACGCAATGCCGCGTCAATGGTGAGGCGTTCAAACACGTCGCGTTGCGCATGACTTCCGCCGATGTCCTGCATTTTCGGGCGGGCTTTTGCCAATTGCGTGAAGGCATCTCCGTACCGCCCTTCGGCAAAGGCATTTAATCCCTCCAGTGCTGCCAGTCCGGGATCAGCGACCCGCGCTGCCATTTCACCGGGATCGCAGGCATCGCGGGCAAAACGGGCGCGCATCGCACGGCATTCGACACCTTTGGCCGCCCCGGACAGGGCCATCATGTAATGCAGATCGGCAAATACCAGACAGCCGTCATCAATGCGCGGTGCCGCCAGGGCGCCCAGTTCATCCCAGCGCGGGCCGACGTCCTGTCCTTCCAGCTCAAGCCGGATCAACAGGGACGACGCATTGGCAATGTCGCGGTAATCATCGGTCTTGTCGGCGCGGATTTGATCGTCATACAGCGCCAGCGCCACGTCGATCTCGCCGCGGTCCAGATGCAGCAGGGCCTTGTGCCACCAGACATGATAGCGAAAATTGTTCGACTGGTCCCAAGCGCCTTTGTGGGTCTCGATCAAGGTGATCCCTGCCGAGGGTTCGGCGCGCATGTCATGCACATGCGCCACCGCATGTAACCCCCAGGCATCGTCAGGCGCATAGGTCAGCCCCGCCCGTCCGGTATATTCGGCGCGGGCATATTCGCCGGTTTCTTCCAAGGCAAAGGCATGACAGCCCAACACATAACCGCACAGCGGATGATCCGGCCCATGCGCCGCCAACACCCGTTCAATGGAGCGGCGCATGCCTGCCACATCGCCAAGGATAAAGCGGATTGCCTGACTGGCCTTGGCAGAGAGCGTGTCTTGGGGGGCCTCGGCCAGAACCTGTTCCAGGGCGGCAATCGCGGCAGAGGGTTTCATGGCCAGCCAATGCGCCAGGGCGCTGATCCAGCCGGCCTCGCGGTCAGTGATTTCACTGTGCGCACTGGCCTGTTGTGCGGCGGCAAGCGCAGCCTGGGCAACGGGCCACATTTCGGCCCGCCCCAGCATCAGCGAAAACAATCCCCGCGCCGCATGACCCATGGCAAAATCCGGTTCTGCCTCAAGCACCGCCGCCAGATGCTGCGGGGTGCTGGTGCCATGGGCCAGAAAGGCGCGCACCAATGCATTCCAACTGTTCAACGCCGCTGCGCTGTGCAGCGAAACCGGTGCATTGCAGATATCGAGTGTCATCCCTTGGCCTTCCACGATTGCGGTATGGTTCAAAGAGATAGCGGGATTCCGGCATCCAATGAACGGCGCTGGCGCTGCTCACACGTCAACGTGAAACCATCCGGATGTTTCGTGAACGAATGTGTCAAAAGCGGTGGGGACTTGCCCCATTCACCGTCAGATCTGCGATCAGAGCGGCAAATCCGCTGCGCTTCAGCGGTGCTTTGGGCGGGGTTTTGGCCCCCATGTTTCAAGTACCTCGGCGGTGTCCTGACCAAACCGCGGCGGTGCGCGGTGGTATGTCACCGGGGTGCGCGAAAACTTTAGCGGATTGCCCAACAGCCGCAACATCCCGCCTTGCAGATCATCGCAGGGCATTTCGACAACCGCCTCACGGGCGATTGCCTGATCCGAGGTCAGCGCCTCTTGGATGTTGTGGATTGGCCCACAGGGCACTTTGACCGCCTGCAACCCGCCCAGAACCTCGGCTTTGGTCATACGCTGCATTGCCGGAACGATCTGCGCCAGCAGCGCCTCCCGGTGCTCGATCCGGTTTTGATTGGTTCGAAACCTTGGATCATCGGCCAGATCGGGCAGGCCGATCACATCACAATAGCGCACAAACTGCGCGTCATTGCCCACCGCCAGCAGGAAATACCCGTCGCTGCATTCAAAGGCGTCATAGGGGACGATATTGGGGTGGGCGTTGCCGCGCCGTGACGGCAGATCGCCGGAGGTCAGGAAATTCGTGCCTTCATTGATCATCCAGGCAAAGCTGGCATCGACCAGTGACAAATCAATATGCTGGCCTTCGCCGGTCTGGTCACGGTGGCGCAGAGCCGCCAGAATGCCGATGGTCGCATACATGCCGCACATCAGATCGGCGATGCCCACACCTACTTTGGTGGGGCTGCCCTCGGGCGCGCCGGTCAGGGACATGATGCCGCCAAAGCCCTGCGCCATCAGATCATAACCGGGTTGTGCGCGGTTCGGGCCGGTCTGGCCATAGCCGGAAATCGAACAATAGACCAGCGCCGGATGCGCCGCCATCAGGCTGGTGTGATCCAGCCCGTATTTGACCAAGCCATCGGGTTTGAAGTTTTCAATGACGATATCGGCCCGCGCCGCCAGATGGCGCAGAATGTCCTGGCCTTCGGGGGTGCTGATATCCACAGCAATGGAGCGCTTGTTGCGGTTGGCGGCCATGAAATAGGCCGAGATATCGGTGGGGTTTCCGGCGCTGTCACAGGCATAATTCGGCCCCCATCCCCGGGTGTCATCGCCGCCGCTGCGCGGGTTTTCGACCTTGATCACAGTGGCCCCCAGATCCCCCAGCATCTGGGTGGCGGTTGGCCCCGCCAGAATCCGGCTTAGATCCAGTACAAACAGCCCGTCCAGCGCGCCTTTGGTGTCAGATGCGGCCATCATAAGCCCCGCGATCGATCACGGCGGCAATCACCGTGAATGTATCGGCTGTTAACGCGGATTTGAGCGCTTTTTCAAGGGCTTCCCGGCTGCGTACGGTCACACCTTTGCCGCCGAAAGCCACGCCCATCGCCGCAAAATTATGGCGCGGGAAATCAACGCCGCTATTGCTCAACTGGCGTTCGCGCTGCTTTTTCTCGATCAGCGCAAGCGAGGCATCAACAAAGACCACAAAGATCGGCGTGAGATCCAGTTCGGCGGCGGTGGCCAATTCGCCCGCCACCATCAAAAAACCCGCATCACCGGAAAACGACACCACGGGGCGCTCTGGATCGGCCAGTTTGGCCCCGATCGCCAGCGGCACCGCACAGCCCATGGTGCAAAGTGCCGAAGATTGCATCAGATCACGTGGCGCGTAACATTCCCACATCTGGCTGAGCAAAATACGATGCGCGCCGCTGTCCGCCGAGGTGATGGTATTGCGCGGCAGAACCTCGCGGCAAGTGTCGATGATTGCCGCTGGCCCCCAGGCTTCGTCGCGGCGAAACGCCGAGGCAAGGGCGCTGCGCAGCTGGTAAATCTGCCCGTCGATCCAAGTGGCCCGTGGATCAAGCCCGTCACTGAGCGCGCCCAGCGTTGCGGCGCAATCGGTGATGAAATTCAACGAGGATTGGTGCATGTAATGGTGATTTGGCGCGGCGGTGATGTCGATCACACGGTGGCTTTCGGGGGTCCAGACATCACGCCATCCGGGGCGCATTTCCACCGGATCATAGCCGACACAGAGGATCAGATCGGCGGATTTCACAAAGGGCAGCAGATGTTTGTCGGCCAAAGGTGACAGGCCCGCCCCGCCAAGCGCCAGCGGATGATCCTCGGGCATCAGGCCTTTGGCCTTATAGGTGGTGATCACCGGAATGTTGTGGTCTTCGGCAAATTCACGCAGCGCCGCGCCGGCATTCTGGTTCATCGCATCCGCCCCGGCCAGCAGCAGTGGCCGCCGTGCTGCGCCCAGCCAGCCCCGCGCGGTTTCCAGATCATCGCCTGTGGGGGCGGTGGGCGACGCGGGGCGCCGCCGCGCGGGCGCTGTCGCGGGCACCTGCGTGTCAGCCACGGAAATCGGCACGTCGATATGCACCGGCCCTTTGCGCCCTTCACTGGCGATGGCCACGGCTTTGTCGGCAATCACATGGGCGGCACCGGCGGTCAGGCGAAAGCTGGCTTTGGTGATGGGTTGGAACACCGCCTGTTGATCGACAACCTGATGGGTATACCGCTGCGCCTCATCCGCATCGGCACAGCCCGACAGCACAATCAAAGGCACCTGATCCTGCAGCGCATTGGCCACGGTATTGACCCCGTTCAATGTGCCCGGTCCGATGGTGCCGACAAGGATCGCCGGCGCATGATCCCGGTGATGCGCCCCTTCGGCCATGAAACCGGCGGCGTTTTCATGTTTGGCAAGGATAAACCGGATGCCGGCCTGTTTCAGCGCATCAATCAGCGTCAACACTTCACCGCCCGGCATGCCAAAGGCAAAGCGGCATCCCGCGTCATAAAGACGGCGGGCAAGGGCATCGGCGGCGCGGATCGTGTCGGACATCGGGGGCCTTTCGCGGGCAAGTGAGGCGCACTATCAATACATCGGGCGCGCTGGTGTTCAATGCGTTGATCTGTAGAGATTTTGCGGCCTGCGTAAAGCCCCCTCACAGATTGGTGACAGGGGGTAGAACGCTGTTGGTCCGGGGGGAGGGCAGCAGATCAGGGTGTCGGCCGCCCGGCGGTTTTGAGCTCGGGCTTGGCGGTGACCGCGGATTGGAAACGCGGCAAAGGTTCAAGATGATCTAAACAGGCGCCCGATCCGCCCGCACAGGGCGGACGCGGCGGTTTGGGGGTATCGCATGGGCCGAAACCGCCCTATCGCGCCCATTCCGCCCAAACACAAAGGGCGGTGCATGTGTCTGCCCGCCCCTTTGCATGGATCACCGGAAAGTGCCGGGATTAACGCTGGTGTTAACGGCGGCGGTCGCGCCGGGCTGACATCGGCTGGAAGGCCACGCCGACATGGGCCTCGCAATAGGGTTTTCCCTGTTGCACAGGCAGGCCGCAGAACCAGAAGTCTTCGGTTGCCGGATCACCGACAGGCCATTTGCAGGTCCGTTCGGTCAGTTCCATCAGGCCGATCTTTTTGGCTTTCTTTTCAACCTCGTTGACCTTTGCCAAGGCCTCGGGGCTGATTTCATTGGCCGAGGGCTGCGGGGGCAGCGGCTGGCCGGCGGGAATGATCTGCTTGCGGGCAGGCAGGTTCGACTTGGGCGGCGCGGCCGCTTCGGTCTTCATTTCCGGTGCCGCCGGTTTGGGGGCGGCCGGTTTTGCCTTTGGCTCTGGCTTGGGCGCCGCTTTGGCCTTGGGTTCGGATTTCAACGCTGCTGCGCCGGTTGTGGTGCGGTTGGACAGGCCCAAGCGGTGCACCTTGCCAATCACCGCATTGCGGGTCACGCCACCCAGTTCTTTGGCGATCTGGCTTGCGGACTGGCCTTCGCCCCACATTTTCTTGAGTGTCTCTACGCGCTCATCAGTCCAGGACATTTGCGGTTTCCCTAGCTAAAAAGCGGCCCCCAATTGATGGACCGCTTTGTCATTTTCAGGGGTCTATTTTAGTCACTCGTGGGCTGGGTGCAAGGTGTGAAGCGTCAAAGCGCCGTATGAGCCGCCGCTGGCCTGGATTTTACCCGTGCTTCACGCAGCGCCAGCAGCACAGCACCCGAAATAATGATGCCCGCACCGAGCAAGGTAATCCGGTCCGGCGTGACCCCGTAAAAGATCTGGTCATAGAGCGCGGCAAAGATCAGCGTGCCATAGCTGAACGGCGCCACAAAGCTGGCATCGGCCCGCGCCATCCCATTGACAAAGCACGATTGTGCCACCGCCATACAGACGCCGATTCCTGCCAGCAGCCCCCATTGCGCCAGCGTTGGTGGCTGCCAGACGGGGATCACCGCCAGCGTGGCAATGCCCAGCCCCATCATGTTGTTAAAGAACAGAATCTGGAACGGCCCTTCGCGGCTTGTCAGTTTTTTGATGAAAATCAGCTCAAGCCCCATCACCATCGCCGCCCCGAATGGCAAAAGCGCCGCCGCCTGAAAGCTGTCCGGTGTCGGGCGCAGCAGGATCACCGCGCCGAAAAGTGCCATAACTGCCGCAAACCAGCGGATGCGCCCGACAGTTTCGCCCAACAAAGGGATCGCGAGCATCATGCCAAAGACCGGATTGAGAAACGAAATTGCCGTGGCATCGGCCAGCGGAATATAGGCCACCGAGGCAAACATCAGTGTGATTCCCGCCCAGCCACAGGTGGTACGGGCCAGATGCAGCCGCCAATGTGGCGCGTCGAGTGTCGGGCGCAGGATCACCACCGCCGTCGAGATCGCGAGAAAGGCAAACAAAAACCTTCCGTGGCTGATTTGCAGGGCGGGCAGGGCGGGCCCAAGTGCATCGCTGCCAAGCGCCTTGGCCATCAGCGTGGTTGCCGCAATAAAGGCGGTTGCCGTGGCAATCAGGCCTGCGGCCAATCCGTTGTTCTGCTTTTTGGCTTGATACATGCGTCAGCTATGCCCCCAAGCCAGAGCCGCGACAAGATGCAAAAAGGGGTTTTGCAAGGCCGCACATTGCCCCTAAGACAGGCCCATGATCAATGTTGCATCCTCCCTGTCACGACGACGCTAAGGTTCATTCCTGACCTCCCCCGCTTTTTGGGCGGGGTATTGATCCCGTTGCCTTGCGCAGCACTTCTTTTCAAACAGACTTGACCCTACACGCCGCCCATGCCCATTTGGGTTTTTGCTGTGGCCCCTATCCGAAGGACACCCTCCGATGATTTCTTCCGTTTTGCCGACCTATTCACGCGCCCCGCTGAGCTTTGTTTCAGGGCAGGGCAGCTGGCTTATTGAGGCAGATGGCCGACGTTTTCTGGATCTGGGCGCGGGCATTGCGGTGAATGCGCTGGGTCATGCCCATCCGGCCTTGGTTGCGGCCCTGACCGAACAGGCGGGCAAGCTGTGGCATACCTCGAACCTCTATCAAATTCCCCAGCAGCAGGCCCTGGCCGATAAACTGGTTGATAACAGCTTTGCCGACACGGTGTTTTTCACCAATTCCGGCACCGAAAGCTGTGAACTGGCGGTGAAAATGGCCCGCAAGTATTTCCATGACAAAGGCCAGCCGGATCGGGTGGATATCATCACGTTCTCGGGGTCGTTTCATGGCCGGTCTTCTGCGGGGATCGCGGCGGCGGGGTCTGAAAAGATGACCAAGGGCTTTGGCCCGTTGCTGCCCGGATTTGTGCATCTGGAATTTGGCGATCATGACGCGCTGGTGGCGGCGATCACCGAAAACACGGCGGCTATCCTTGTGGAGCCGGTGCAGGGCGAAGGCGGTATTCGCCCGCTGTCGGATGCCTGTTTGAAAGGCATGCGTGATCTTTGTGATGAACACGGCATTCTGTTGATGCTGGACGAGGTGCAATGTGGCGTGGGGCGCACCGGCAAGTTGTTTGCCCATGAATGGGCCGGTGTGACACCCGATATCATGATGGTGGCCAAAGGCATCGGCGGCGGGTTCCCCTTGGGCGCGGTTCTGGCGACGGAAAATGCGGCCTCCGGCATGACCGCAGGCACCCATGGTTCGACCTATGGCGGCAATCCTCTTGGCTGTGCGGTGGGCTGTGCGGTGATGGATATTGTTGCCGATCCCGCTTTTCTGGCCGAGGTAAACCGCAAGGCCGGATTGCTGCGTCAAAGGTTGGAAGGATTGGTGGCCAGCCATCCTGACATCTATGAAGAGGTGCGCGGATCGGGGCTGATGCTGGGTTTGAAATGCAAGGCGGTCAATCTGGATGTGGTCAAAGCGGGCTATGGCGCCGAAGTGATCACTGTGCCAGCCGCCGATAATGTGATCCGCCTGTTGCCGCCATTGACCATCACGGATGATGAAATCGCCGAAGCCGTGGCCCGCATGGACCGCGCGGCCGCCAGCCTTGAGGCCTGATCGTTATGAGACCGGAATTTCCACAGCGGCAGGGGCATCGGTGCCCTGGCCACTGCATTGAAAGAACACGACATGAACCATTTTCTTGATATCCACCAAACCTCGCCCGCTGATCTGCGGGGCATCATCGACACCGCTGCCACAATGAAAAACGCCCGTGCGGGGCGGCCCCGTGGGGCGCCGGATGATGATCAGCCGCTCAAAGACCAAATGGTCGCGCTGATTTTTGAAAAACCCTCAACCCGGACCCGTGTGTCCTTTGATGTGGGGGTGCGCCAGATGGGCGGGCAAACCATGGTGTTATCCGGGACGGACATGCAATTGGGCCACGGCGAAACCATTGCTGATACCGCCCGTGTTCTCAGCCGTTATGTTGATCTGATCATGATTCGTACCTTTGAGGAACAGACCCTGCTGGACATGGCGGAATATGCCAGTGTTCCGGTGATCAACGGGCTGACCAATCGCACCCATCCCTGCCAGATCATGGCGGATATCCTGACCTTTGAAGAACATAACGGCCCGATCAAAGGCAAAAAGGTGGTCTGGTCGGGGGATGGCAACAATGTCTTTGCCAGCTTTGCCCATGCCGCCAAACAATTCGACTTTGAACTGGTGTTCACCGGCCCGCCGCCGCTGGACCCGGAAGCGGCGCTCAACGGGCTTTATACCATTGAACGCGATCCGCAGGCGGCGGTGGTCGGGGCCGATCTGGTGGTCACCGATACCTGGGTCAGCATGCATGATCCGCAATCGGCACGCGAACGCCGTCACAACCAGCTGCGCGGCTATCAGGTGAATGATGCCTTGATGGCGCGGGCCAAAGAAGATGCATTGTTTATGCATTGTCTGCCTGCCCACCGCGATGACGAAGCCACCAGCAGCGTTATGGATGGCCCGCATTCCGTGGTATTTGACGAGGCCGAAAACCGCCTGCACGCCCAAAAGGCCGTGATGCGGTGGTGCCTTGGCCGCTGAACCGCATATCGTTGTTGCGGGCGCGGGGGCCATCGGTTGTTTTATCGGTGGCCTTTTGGCGGCGGGGGGGCGGCGTGTCACCCTGTTGGCGCGGCCCCGCATCGCCCATGAAATCCGCGCTCACGGGCTGACGCTGACGGATTTCAGCGGCATGGCGGTGCAGGTGGACGCCGCCAAGGTGACGGTCACGGAAAACCCGGGCTGCCTTGCCCGCGCCGACGTGGTGCTGGTGACGGTGAAATCGGGGGATACCGCCGCGATGGCCGATCTGATTGATGCCCATGCCCCGATGAAAGCCAAGATCATCAGCCTGCAAAACGGGCTGCGCAATGCCGAAATTCTGGCCGGTGACCTCTCGGGCTATGATGTGCGCGGGGGCATGGTGCCGTTCAATGTGGTGCCGATGGGGCAGGGCTGTTATCACCGTGCGACCAGTGGCGATGTGGTGATTGCAGCGGGGACCGGGCAATTGGAGGCGCTGTTGTGTGTGCCGCATCTACGCAGCAGCGCCAGCCGCGACATTCAGGCGGTGCAATGGGGCAAGTTCCTGATCAATCTGAACAATGCGCTAAACGCGCTGAGCGGTCTGACCCTTGCGCGTCAGTTGCGTGATCGGGCGTGGCGGCGCTTGATGGCCGATCAATGGCACGAGGCCTTGGGCATCCTGCGTCTGAACGGCATTCATCCACTGTCCACAACGCCGGTATCGGTGGCGATGATTCCGTTTATCCTGCGCCTGCCGACCCCGATATTCTCGCGCATAGCGGCATCAATGCTGACCATTGATGCACAGGCCCGCACCTCCATGGCACTGGATCTGATGGCGGGGCGCGAGACCGAGATCGACAGCCTGCAAGGCGAGGTGATCCGCCTTGCGCAGGTCTCTGGCCGCCCGACGCCGATCTGTTCCATGGTGGCGGATCTGATCCAGACCGCGGAACTGGCCAAAGACGGGTTGCCCAACCTGCCCGCGGCCGCCCTGCGCCGCGAGGTGAAAGGGCAGAGGCCTAGTTGATCACCGCGTTCAGGACATAAAACACCAGTGCCGACATGCTGGCGGCGGCAGGGACCGTGATCACCCAAGCCGCGACAATCGTCATGAAATGCGACCGGCGCACCAGCTTGCGGCGGCGGCGTTCCTCGGGGGCGATGCGTTTCACCCTGCCTGCGGTTTCACCGGGGCGGCGCAGGCGCCGTTCCATATGCCATTCGCGGTAAAAGCCCACGCCAAACACGCCGCCGACGGCGATATGTGTCGAACTGACAGGCAGGCCCAGCCAAGAGGCTATGATCACCGTAATCGCGGCGGAAAGCGCCACACAATAGGCGCGCATCGGGTTCAGTTTGGTGATCTGGCTGCCGACCATGCGGATCAGTTTCGGACCAAACAGAAACAGACCGAAGGAAATGCCAAAAGCCCCGATCACCATAACCCACATGGGAATGGAAACCTTGGCCTCGACACCCCCGAATTCGGTGGCATGGACAATTGCCGCCAGCGGCCCTACGGCATTGGCCACATCATTGGCGCCATGGGCAAAGCTGAGCAAAGCGGCGGACAGCACCAGCGGCAGGCCAAACAAGACTTTGACCGATTTATTGCGGTTCTCCATGCCGACCGAGGCGCGACGCACCAGTGGCGCGGACACCGCATAGCTAACCGCGCCCAGCAACACCCCGATCAACAAGGCGGTCGGCAGGTCGATATGGATGATTTTCTTGAGGCCCTTCAGCGCCAGATAGGCCGAAAAGACCCCTGCCATCACCCCGACAAGCACCGGCACCCAGGTGCGGGCAGCGGCGATCTTGTCTTCCTTGTACAAAATACGGGCTTTGATGAAGGCCAGAAACATCGCCGCAACCGCACCGCCCAAGACCGGTGAAATCACCCAGCTTGCAGCGATCAACCCCATCGAGGACCAGTTCACCGCTGTCAGACCCGCCGCTGCGATGC
This sequence comes from Sulfitobacter sp., assembly GCA_047634585.1. GTDB lineage: Bacteria > Pseudomonadota > Alphaproteobacteria > Rhodobacterales > Rhodobacteraceae > Sulfitobacter. The sequence continues at coordinate 44,346 of JBLIAN010000004.1, forward strand.
CCGCGCCCATGACCCCCCCCACAACCGAATGGGTTGTGGAAACAGGGGCACCAACCCATGTGGCCAGATTGACCCAGAGTGCGGAAGAAATCAGCGCCGCCATCATCGCCCAGATGAAAACCTTGGTGTCGGCGATGGCCGCGGGATCAATGATGCCCTTAGAAATGGTTGATACCACATCGCCCCCCGCCAGCAGGGCACCGGCGCTTTCGCACAGGGCGGCAATCACAATCGCGCCGCCCATGGTCAGGGCATTGGCCCCCACCGCCGGACCCATATTGTTGGCCACATCATTTGCCCCGATGTTCACGGCCATATAGGCCCCGAACACCGCCGCTGCGACGACAACAAAACTGGTGGAGCTTTGTTCAAAGAACACCGCAGCAACGACACCCGCCAGCACCATAAACGCCAGCGCAATCCCCGGACCCACCAAAGGCCGCGCCACATAGGATGCCGCCAGTTCAACCTGCGATATCCGGTTGAGATCGGTATCAAGCGTTTTCCACTGGCTGCCCTGCGGGCCGTTGTCCGTTGTCATGCCTTGCCCTTCCAGAGGTTTTTCAATTCGGTGGGGAGGTCGCACAAGCACAGGCGCCGTGCAAGCATGGCGTTACAAAACCGTTACAATTGCACCGGATCGTGGCGTTTTACCCGCCCAAGATGTAGGGGCAGGCGGTTACAGCGCCTGCAAGATCGCCTTGAGGTCCGGTTCATCCACCAGATTCGCCGCCTCTGACGGGGCGAACCATGCGCGTTTGCGGCTGTCGGCCTCTGGGTAAACTTCGCTCAGGTCGCGCACGCGGGTCAGATAGACCTGCGCCTCGACCGGCACGGTCAGCCCTTCCCCCAGCCCCTTGGCGTATTCGTAAATGCCAATCGGGCTGCTTTCGATGTCGGCCTGTGTGACGCCTGCTTCTTCCCATGCTTCTTGCAAGGCTGCGCCGGGGCCATCCAGCCCGTCAATCGGCCAGCCCTTTGGCACAATCCAGCGTCCCGTGTCGCGGCTGGTGATCAGCAGGACACGTTTGCCTTCGTCGGTATCGCGATAACATAATGCGGCGACCTGCACCCTTTTGGGGCGTTGCAACAGGGGCAACAGCATGCCATCCCATGCGCGTTTCATTCTCTCTATCATCTTGACCTGAATTCGTTTTTTCTGTGTGTTTAATATCTGCTCAAGTACTATAAATAGGTGAAATAACACCAAAGATCAAATATGGCGCCCAAATCCGCGGTTAATCAAGCGGTTTGGGCCGCATCAGGCAGGAGCAGAGGCAACAATGACACAGCATGCAAAAGGCGCGGATATTGGTGTCTATGGCCTGGGCACCATGGGATCGGCGCTGGCGTTGAATCTGGCGGACAACGGCTTTGCGGTGGCGGTGTCCAACCGTGAGGCCGATTGGATCGACAGTTTCCTGACCGAGGCCGGCCCGCTGGCGGTGCGCCTGACAGGCGCAATCAAGCTGGCGGATTTTGTGCAGGCGATTGCCCGCCCGCGCAGCATATTGTTCATGATCCCTTCCGGGGCGCCGATGGATGCAATGATTGCAGCGATCACACCGCTGCTGGATCCGGGCGATACGTTGATTGACGGTGGCAATGCCGATTTCAACGACACGCGGCGGCGGTCGGCAGAATTTGCCGGAACGGGGCTGCATTTTGTCGGCATGGGGGTCTCGGGCGGCGAAGAGGGCGCGCGCCACGGCCCGTCGATGATGGTGGGCGGCAGCGATCATTCATGGCAGCAATTGCGCCCGATGGCCCAAGCCATCGCCGCGCAGTTTCAAGGCGATCCCTGTGTGGCGCATCTGGGGCCGGACGGGGCCGGACATTTTGTAAAAACCGTTCACAACGGCATTGAATATGCCGATATGCAAATGATCGCAGAGCTATACGGGCTGTTGCGGGATGCAGGCGGCATGGCTGCGGCAGAGATCGGCCAGATGTTCACGGGCTGGAAAGATGGCCCGCTGAGTTCCTATCTGATCGACGTTTCGGCAGCGGCGCTTGTGTCGGTGGACAGCAAAACCGGCAAACCGACGGTGGACATCATTCAGGATCAGGCCGGCCAGAAAGGCACCGGCCGCTGGACATTGATCGAAGCGCTGAAGATGGGCCAATCCGCCAGCACGATTGAAGCGGCAGTGGGCGCGCGCGGCTGGTCTTCGGAAAAAGACACACGGGCGATGGCCGAACCTTTGTTGCCGGCAGGCACGCTGGCGGCCGAATTGCCTGCGGCGGCGGATATGGAACAGGCGATGCTGGCGGGGCGGATTCTGGCCCATGCGCAGGGCTTTCGTATTCTGGCAGCGGCCTCCGAGGAATATGATTGGGCGCTGGATATGGCACGGATTTCGGAAATCTGGCGGGCGGGCTGTATTATCCGTTCGGCTTTGCTGGATGAATTCGCCGATGCCTTTCGCCATGAATTGCCCTGTGGGCATTTGATCCTGGCGCCCGCGATGCGCGCCCGCCTTGAGGGCAGCATGCCCGCCCTGCGCAGGGTGCTGGCGGCAGCGGTGTCTTTGGGGGTGGCGATGCCTGCGCTGTCGGCGGCCCTGGCGTGGTATGACAGCATGCGCAGGGGCCGGGGCAGTGCCAATCTTATTCAGGCGCAGCGTGATTTCTTTGGCGCACATGGTTTTGCCCGCATCGACGCAACGGGCCGTTTCCACGGTGACTGGCAGTCGCTGGAGGGTTAATCCGCTGTGTTGAACGGATCGATCGCATAGGTCACATGGTCCAGATACAGCCCCTGCGGCGGGGACACCGGCCCGCAGGCGGCACGGTCTTTGGCATCCAGTGCGACTTGCACATCTTGCGGCGTCCATGATCCCGCGCCAACCCGTTCCAGGGTGCCAACCAGACTGCGCACCTGATTGTGCAGGAACGATCTTGCGCGCACGTCGAAATGGAATTCGGTGCCGCCGGGTGTTTCAACCTGCGAGATCCGCAAGTGATCCAGCGTTTTGACCGGGCTTTGCGCCTGACAGATGGTGGATCGAAATGTTGTGAAATCATGCTGGCCCAGCAACAGGTCCGCTGCGGTTTGCATGGCCTGGATGTCCAGCTCTTTCTTGACCTGCCAGACCAGCCCGTCCTGATGGGTGGCAGGGGCACGGCGCACCAGAACCCGAAACAGATAGCGCCGTTCCAGCGCCCAAAACCGCGCATGAAAATCATCCGGCACTGGTGCGCAGGCTGTGATCGCCACGGGATGCGGTTTCAGGTGGTAATTCAGGGCTTCGGACAGGCGGAATGCAGTCCAATTTCCCTGCATGTCACAATGGGCAACCTGACCCAGTGCATGAACGCCTTTATCGGTGCGTCCGGCGGCGGCAATATTGTGATCACCGGGTTCGAGTTTGGCCAAGGCCGCCTCGATCGCGCCCTGCACGGAGGCAAGGCCGATCTGGCGTTGCCAGCCCACAAAAGGCGCACCGTGATATTCGATTTTAAGGGCAAATCTCGACATGGGCCGCATCTATCGCGCGGCGCTGGTTCTGGCAATCCCCGACAGGGCTGCCTATGTTAGGGGCGAACAGATCACGGGACAGGTGCAGCTTTGGTCATCTCACGTATTGCCGATGGCATTTGGCGGCAGGTCGAGACGGTGCAGGACACCGTTTCAGAGGCCTTTTTTGAACCGGTGATCCGGCTGGGCGTGACCGGATTGGCACGTTCGGGAAAGACGGTTTTTATCACATCACTGGTGGCAAACCTGCTGGATCGGGGCCGGATGCCGGGGCTGCTGGCGGCTGCAGAGGGGCGCATCGAGGCGGTGTTTCTGCAGCCGCAGCCCGATGACACCGTGCCGCGTTTCGAATATGAAAACCACCTTGCGGCCTTGACCGGCCCCAGCCCGCATTGGCCCGAAAGCACCCGCGCGATTTCGCAATTGCGCCTGTCGCTGCGGGTGCGCCCCAAAGGGTTGCTGGCGGGCTTGCAAGGGCCGCGCACGATTCATCTGGATATTGTTGATTATCCGGGGGAATGGCTGTTGGATCTGGGGCTGCTTGAGCGGCGTTATGAAGAGTGGTCAAAAGACACGTTATCGCGGATTGACGACCGCCCCTGTGCCGCAGAATTCATCGCCAAACTGACGGCGGCGGATGCCGAGGCCGACCATGACGAAACACTGGCGCAGAGCCTTGCCAAAAGTTTTGCCGAGTATCTGCAGGCGGCGCGGCTGGCGGGATTTTCCGATTGTACACCGGGGCGGTTCTTGTTGCCCGGCGATCTGGCGGGATCACCGGTGCTGACCTTTGCGCCGGTCCCGGTGAAAGGCAGCTCAAGGCGCGGCAGTTTGCACCGTGAAATGGCGCGGCGGTTCGAGGCTTATAAACGTCAGGTGGTGCAGCCGTTTTTCCGCGATCACTTTGCCCGCATCGACCGTCAGGTGGTGCTGGTTGATGCCCTTGGCGCGATCCATCAGGGGCCGCAGGCGGTCGAAGACCTGCGCGCGGCACTGACGGAAACCCTGAGCGCCTTTCGTCCGGGCCGCAATGGCGTGCTCAGCAGCTTGCTGCGCGGCAGGCGGGTGGAAAAAATCCTGTTTGCGGCCACCAAGGCCGATCACTTGCACCATGTCCAGCACCCGCGTCTGGCTGCGATCATGGGGGCGCTGGTGCGGGATGCAAAAGACCGTGCGCAATATGCGGGCGCGGATACGGCTGCGCTGGCGATTGCATCGCTCAGGGCCACAACCGAGGCCGAGCGCAGCCATCACGGCGAGACCTTGCAAGTGGTGCGCGGCACCTTGCTGGACAGTGGCAAAGAGGCGGCGTTCTATCCGGGTGATTTGCCGCAAGACCCCGCACAGTTGTTGACGCCTGCGCGCCAGGGCGCGAAAAAATGGCTGGAACAGGATTATCAGGTGATGCGTTTTGCGCCTTCTGTGCTGAACCTGCGCCCCGGTGACGGGCCGCCCCATATCCGGCTGGACCGGGCGGCAGAATTTCTGATCGGGGACCGGTTGTGATCCGCTTGCGGGCCGCACGGCCCACCGATGCGGGGGTGGTGGGCGAAATACTGACCGAATTTGCCAGTGCAACCGATTGGCTGCCACAGCTGCATTCAGGGGCCGAGGACATTGCCCATGCGGGGGCGATGATCGCTCGGGGCTGGGTCACGGTGGCAGAACGTGACGGGGCGGTTGTCGGGTTTGCCGCCTGTGATGGTGATGATCTGGATGCGCTTTATGTGGCGGCCAGGGCGCGCGGCACCGGGGTGGGCACGGCATTGCTACAGCGGTTGCAGCAAGAGGTGAGCGCGCTCAAACTCTGGACGTTTCAGGCCAATCTCGGGGCGCAACGGTTTTATGCGCGCCACGGTTTTGGCGAGGTGACGCGCACGGATGGGGCCGCCAGTGATGAAAAACTGCCGGATGTTCGTTTTGAATGGCAAAAGGAGGGCTGATCATGGCCAAAGGTCCGGTTCTGTTTGACATGGAAGACGACACCGCGCCGCGCCCGCAGGTGGCCGATGCGCCCCCGGTGCCGGATCTGACAGCACCTGCGCCACAAGGACAGGCGATGCAGATTGCCGCACGTCTGGCGGCGCGCAAACCTTCGCTGCTGGGGCGGCTGTTCTGGGGGCTGGCGGCGGCGTTGATCGGGGCTCTGGTGTCGATAGCGGCGTGGAATTTTGTCACCAATTTGATGGCGCAATACCCGCTGTTGGGGTGGATGATGACGGTGCTGATCGGGGCATTTGTGCTGGTGGTGGCGTTACTGGGCTTGCGCGAAATGGCGGCTTTTGGGCGTCTGGCGCGGCTTGACGGGTTGCGCCATGACGCGGGCGAGGCTTTGGCGCGGGGGGATCTGGGGGCGGCGCGGGCGGTGACGGATCGGTTGCTGCGCTTGTATCAGGGCCGCGAGGATACCCGTTGGGGCCGGGACCGGCTGGCGCAATTGCGCGGGGATCAACTGGATGCCGACGGATTGCTGGGGCTGGCCGAGGCGGAAGTGCTGGCACCTTTGGATCTGGCGGCCAGCCGCGAGGTCGAGGCCGCCGCACGGCAGGTGGCCACAGTCACCGCGCTGGTGCCTTTGGCCCTGGCTGATGTTGCGGCGGCACTGAGCGCCAATCTGCGGATGATCCGGCGGGTGGCCGAAGTCTATGGCGGGCGGTCGGGGTTTTTCGGATCCTGGCGGCTGACCCGTGCGGTATTGTCACATCTGGTGGCCACGGGGGCCGTTGCGGTGGGAGATGACATGCTGGAACCGTTTCTGGGCGGGTCACTTCTGGGCAAGCTAAGCCGGCGGTTCGGCGAAGGTCTGGTCAACGGGGCTTTGACGGCAAGGGTGGGGGTGGCCGCGATGGAGGTCTGCCGCCCGCTGCCGTTTTCTGCGGGCAAACGCCCCAAGGTGCGCGGCATTGTCAAACGCGCCTTGGGCGGATTGTTCGGGCAGGGCGTTTGAGCAAAGGCGCGGCTGCGCCGCATTTGATTTGATTGAATGGGGGCCTTGCCCCCAAACCCCCGAGTATTTAGGGCCAAAAAGAGACAGGGCAGGGGGCTTGTGGGGGCAGGGGTGCGGGCCTATAAGCGGGCGCATGAGACGCAAGATCGCGATCATTATACGAATTATTTTCCCGGCGCTCTGATTTCATGAGACGCCGGGCTGAGGTGTTTGAGCCACTCACACCGACCTCTCCGAGATATTCCCTGAACGCTTTGCCAAAGGACGCGACTGATGTGCGCCGATACGCCTGAAACCCAAGATTACAAATCCACGCTGAACCTGCCCAAAACCGATTTTCCCATGCGGGCAGGCCTGCCCAAACGCGAGCCAGAGTGGTTGGCGCGCTGGGAAAAGATCGGGGTGTATGACCGGCTGCGCGAGAAAGCGGCGCTTGCCCAGAGCGCCAAAGATAGTGCACCGCGTGCGCCGTTCACGCTGCATGACGGGCCGCCCTATGCCAACGGGCATTTGCACATCGGCCACGCCTTGAACAAGACCATCAAGGACATGATCGTGCGCAGCCATCAGATGATGGGCCGTGATGCGCGCTATATCCCCGGTTGGGATTGTCACGGTCTGCCGATTGAATGGAAGATCGAAGAACAATACCGCAAAAAGGGCCGCGACAAGGATCAGGTGCCGATCAATGAATTCCGTGGTGAATGCCGCGAATTTGCCCGCGGCTGGGTTGATGTCCAGCGTGAGGAGTTCAAACGTCTGGGGGTGACAGGCAATTGGGAAAACCCCTATCTGACAATGGATTTCCATGCCGAGCGGGTGATTGCCGAGGAATTTATGAAATTCCTGATGAATGGCACGCTGTATCAGGGGTCCAAGCCGGTGATGTGGTCACCGGTGGAGCAGACCGCGCTGGCCGAGGCCGAGGTCGAATATCACGACAAGGACAGTTTCACCGTTTGGGTGAAGTTTGATGTGGTCAGCGAGAGCGATCTTGCCGGCGCGCAGGTGGTGATCTGGACCACCACACCCTGGACCATGCCGTCAAACAAGGCCGTGGTTTACGGCGCGGGCATTTCTTATGGCCTGTATGAAGTAACCGCGACACCGGATGAATGCTGGGTCAATGTCGGGGATAAATATCTGTTGGCTGATAACCTGGCGGCAGATGTGTTTGGCCGGGCGCGGCTGGAAGACGGGCAATGGACCCGACTGCGGGATGTGACCAAGGATGAATTGGCCGGGATTGACCTCAAGCACCCGCTGGCAGGGGCCGAGGGCGGTGAAGGCGAATGGGATGATCTGCGGGATTTCCGTGCCGCCGATTTTGTCACCGACACCGAAGGCACGGGATTTGTGCATTGTGCGCCGTCACATGGTCTTGAGGAATACGAACTCTATCGTGATCTGGGCATGTTGGAACAGGTGATCACCTATAACGTCAATCCTGACGGGCGGTTCCGCGAGACGCTCCCGTTCTTTGGCGGCAAGGCGATCCTCAAGCCGAATGGCAAAGAGGGCAATGCCAATGCCGCGATCATCGACAAGCTGGTCGAGGTCGGCGGTTTGTTGGCCCGGGGCAAGATCAAGCACAGCTACCCGCATTCGTGGCGCTCCAAGGCACCGGTGATCTATCGCAACACGCCGCAATGGTTTGCCGCGATTGATAAACCCGTTGGCGATGGCCAAGACCAGTTTGGCATCACCATCCGCGAACGCGCTTTGACCGAGATCGACAATGTGAACTGGACCCCGAAATCGGGCCGCAACCGCCTGCATTCGATGATGGAGGCGCGCCCGGATTGGGTGTTGTCGCGTCAACGTGCATGGGGGGTGCCGCTGACCTGTTTCATCAAAAAGGGCCTGCTGCCGACTGATCCTGACTTCCTGCTGCGCAATGCCGAGGTGAACCAGCGCATCGTTGAGGCCTTTGAAGTCGAAGGCGCGGATGCCTGGTATGAAGCGGGGGCCAAGGAGCGTTTTCTCGGCGGGATCGTCGATGCGGAGGCCTATGAGCAGGTCACGGATATTCTGGATGTCTGGTTTGATTCCGGCTCGACCCATGCCTTTACCCTGCGCGATCGGGAAGACGGCACCGAAGACGGCATTGCCGATGTTTATATGGAAGGCACCGACCAGCATCGCGGCTGGTTCCATTCATCGCTGTTGCAGTCCGTTGGCACCACGGGGCATGCGCCGTATCGCAATGTCGTAACGCACGGCTTCACGCTGGATTCCAAGGGCATGAAGATGTCCAAATCCATCGGCAATACCATCGTGCCGGAAAAGATCGTGCAGCAATATGGCGCGGATATTCTGCGGCTTTGGGTGGCGCAAACCGATTACACGGCGGACCAGCGGATCGGGGACGAGATCCTGAAAGGGGTCGCGGACAGCTATCGCCGGTTGCGCAATACCATGCGCTATATGCTGGGGTCACTGAATGATTTCACCGAAAGTGACCGCGTTGATCCTGCCGAGATGCCGGAACTGGAACGCTGGGTGCTGCACCGCATTGCCGAGTTGGACGGGGTGGTGCGGGATGGCTATGCCAAGTTCGACTTTCAGGGTGTGTTTCAGGCGGTGTTTACCTTTGCCACCGTCGACCTGAGCGCGTTTTACTTCGATATCCGCAAGGATGCGCTGTATTGTGATGGCAACACCCTGCGCCGTCGTGCGGCGCGCACGGTGCTGGATATCCTGTTCCATCGTCTGACGACATGGTTGGCCCCGATTCTGGTGTTCACCACCGAAGAAATCTGGCTGGAGCGGTTCCCGGGGGAGGGCAGCTCGGTGCATCTGGTGGATATTCCCGAAACGCCGAAAACGTGGCTGGATGCGGAACTGGCGGCGAAATGGGCACAGGTGCGCGCGGCGCGCCGTGTGGTCACTGCCGCGCTTGAGGTGCAGCGGGTCGAAAAGGTGATCGGAGCGTCGCTGGAGGCCGCGCCGGTGGTCTATGTGGCGGATGCGGATCAACGGGTGGCACTGCAAAGCGTGTCTTTCGAGGATGTGAGCATCACCTCTGACATCACAGTGTCGGGGGCGGATGCGCCTGCGGATGCCTTCCGCCTGCCGGAAACCGAGGGTGTTGCGGTGGTCTTTGCCAAGGCCGAGGGCGGCAAATGCGAACGCTGCTGGAAGGTGCTGCCGGATGTGGGCAAGCATGGCCATGCGGGGGTTTGTGGGCGCTGTGATACCGCCGTCAACGACGCCACGTAGGGTGGGGTTCACCCCACCATTTTACAAAATCAAAGGTCGGACATTCCTGTCCGGCCTTCCCTTACCGCAAGAAGCGGGTTGAGCAGGGCCTTGCTGCCGTGCATCTTGCCGTGATGAAACAGCGCAGCGTGCCAACGCAATTTGGCAATCTTACCCTGACCGCAGAAAACGGCGCGATCACGCGGCTGGACTGGACGCGGACCGCCACGCAGGCGGTTTCCGATCTGCTGGAGGATGCGGCGGCGCAGCTGGCGGCCTATGCGGCCGGAACGCTTGAGGTATTTGATCTGCCTTTGCAGGTGGCAGGCACGGATTTCCAGCGCGCTGTCTGTGCTGCCATGTCGGCGATTCCCTTTGGGTATACCCGCACCTACGGCGAGATTGCCCGCGATCTGGGTGTCCCCGCGCAGGCCGTCGGGCAGGCCTGTGGCGGCAATCCGATTCCGGTGATCATCCCGTGTCATCGGGTGATGGGGGCCAGGGGGCTGACCGGATTTTCGGGGCGTGGCGGTGTCGAAACCAAAGTGGCGCTGCTGCGCCACGAGGGCGCGGCAGGATTGTTGATCTGATCAACCGCGCAGCGGGGCAGTTTCAAAACTGTCGTCATAGCGCTGCCGCCGCACCAACCCGATCATCGCAACCAGACCCAAGAGGGCCAAGGGCAGGCAGGACAGGAACAGGGCCTGTGCCACTGCTGCCGCATCCGCAGGGCCGGCGATATCAAGAAACCCCGCGGCATTGGCGATGATCCCCACATAGGCCGCGCCAAGCGCATAGCCGATGCGCTGGATGGTCGGGATCGCGCCTGACACCCGCTGCACGTCCTGTGCGGGCACCAAGGCGGTGATCCGGCGCAGGATGAATGTCCAGGCCAGACCAAAACCGCCGCCTTCCAGCCCTGCAAACAGCGCAATCAGCCAGATCGGCCCGTGGGGGATGGCATAGGCGAATCCGGGAATGCTGATGGTGGTCATCACCATGCCTGCGGCGATCCACATCCGGTCTTGGCGTTCCGGCGCGCCGCTGACGCTGACGGCGGCAAGGCTCCAGCCGATTGAGGAACAGGCGACGATATAGCCTGCGGTCAGGGCCGACATGCCATGCACGGCGGTCATCAGCAGCGGCCCATAGGCAAGGATACCCACGGTGGCCATCGACAGCATCACCAGCATCAGCAGGGTTGCGCCGGTGGGGTGGCGGGGATCAAAGGGCGCAGCAGGCAACAGGCGGTCGCTGCCCGCGTGATGATCGCGCCACAGGAACCAGCCCAGACAGATCACGCCGGCAAGGATCAGGATCGTACTGCGCAGGATTTCCACACGGATGCCGCCTGCGGAAATCAGGATCACCGCAAGGCAAAGTACCGCCAGACGCAGCACCGGGAACCGCCCCAAAGGCCCGTTTTGTTTCAAGGGGGCGGTGCCGCCTCGCAGGGCAATCCATGCCGACAGACCAAAGGCCTGTACCGCAAAGAACGCGAATCCCCAGCGCCATGTGGCATGTTCAACAAACAATCCGCCCAGCAGCGGCCCCATAAAGGCGGAAACCCCCCAGAAAGTGGACACCACCGCCAGCGCCCTTGCGCCATAGCGGCGGGGGAACAACACGCCAATCGCAACAAAAGCCATCGCAACCAGCCCGCCACCGCCCAGCCCCTGCAAAGCGCGGCCGATCAGCACCACCATCATTGTCGGGCTGAGGGCGCTTAATGCACAGCCAAGCCCGAACAGGGCGGCGGCAATGCTCATCGGGGCGCGCAGCCCGTAGCGCATCGTCATCAAGGCGGTGCCAGCCCCGGCCACGATGGATCCGATCTCATAGATCGACACCGTCCAGCTGACAAAGGCCGCGCCGCCGATGTCTTGCACCATCGAAGGCAGCATGGTGGCGACAATCAGGCTGTCCGCCGCATGGAGCCAGACCGCCAGACACACCAAGGCCAAGGCCGGGGCATAGCCCGCAGACAGGAATTCACCCCAAGAGACATAGCCGTCTTTTTCGGAAGGGGCGGCGGCGCTGTGGCTGGCATCTGTCATCGGCTGTCCTTTTGCTTTGCCCCGTGATGCAGGCTCAACCTAGGTTGAGGTCAAGCGCATTTTGTGGCGAGAAAACGATCCGACCCGACCTATGGGTCAGGCCCGAGCAAAAGATTAGGCCCGAACAAAAGCTTAGGCCCCGCAAAAGGTTATTAGGCCCAGCAAAAGGTTATGAGTCTGTTTCGGGGATCATCTGTTGGGCGGCGCCGGCGACAATCAGATAGAGCGACGTCACGACCAGCCCCCAATGGGCCCAGCTTTCGGGGTGGAAATCCACCCAGGCGGCCCATCCGGCAAAACCGGTCCATGCCAAGGCCATCGGCAGGGTGACAAAACGCCAGCGTTCAGTGCGCACCGGATGCACAAATTTGATCGGCAGGAACATCGTCAATGCCAGCACGGAGACAATGATCAGGCTGATCCACCACGCAGGGGCCAGGGCGAACAACACCAGCACCAGCATGTTCCAACAGCCCGGAAAGCCGGAAAAGGAATTGTCTTTGGTCTTCATGCGGGTGTCGGCAAAATACATCGCCGAGGCAAAGGTCACGATGATGATCATCGCCCAGCCGCTCCAGCCGTTCATCAGGCCGGATTGGAACAACGCAAAGGCGGGTATGAACACATAGGTCAGGTAATCAATGATCAGATCCAACAAAACCCCGTCAAATTCGGGGGCGTTGGTTTTGACATCGAATTTGCGGGCCAGCGGGCCATCAATGCCATCCACAAAAAACGCAATCACCAGCCACAGGAACATCATATCCCATTTGCCATCCGCCGCCGCCAGCATGGCGAGCATCGCCAGAACAGCACCGGTTGCAGTGAAAAGATGGACAAAAAGGGCGCGCATTTGAAGGGTCATAAAGCCACGTTTCGCAAATCCTGAAGGCGGATGCAAAGGAAATGGCGCAAATCCGCTCTGGGAATTTTCCAAACCCTGCGTTAACAGAGGCAGCGGAATGTTGGATAGAACACGTCTGCGGGTTGACGCCTTGTGTGATTCCCACTAAAGCCAGCAAACCAGTTTCAGGGCCGCCCGCCGCGGCCCGATTTATGTGTGGTGTCGATCCCTTGGCCCTACACCACTAAACAAGAGGATAGACCCATGTCGCGCGTTTGCGAATTGACCGGAAAAGGCCCGATGACGGGCAACAACGTAAGCCACGCGAACAACAAGACGCGTCGCCGCTTTCTGCCTAACCTGAATGACACCACGCTGCAGTCCGAAGCACTGGGCCGTGGTTTCAAACTGCGTATCTCTGCTGCTGCGCTGCGCAGTGTTGATCACCGTGGTGGTCTGGACAAGTTTCTTGCCAAGGCAAAAGACACCGAATTGTCCGCCAACGCCCTGAAGATCAAAAAAGCGATCGCTAAATCCAGCGCGACAGCGGAAGTCCTGTCCTAACCGGTTTACCCCGACGGATTTGAAATTCAGCAACCCCGGATCTCCGCGATCCGGGGTTGCGTCGTTTTGCGCCTCGAAACTTTGTCCCTCATCGCGTAAAGCGGGCCTATGATACGCCCATTGTTCTCACTGCTGCTGGTTTTGATACTGGCGCTGACCAGCCAAAGCATGGCGGTGGCGCGTGGTGCCAATGCGGCAACGGGACAGATTGTATTATGTACGGGCGCGGGGCCGGTTGCGGTCTATGTCGATGCCACAGGTGCACCAACCCTAACCCCCCGTATTTGCCCTGATTCCGCGCTGAACATCCTGTTCGAGACCGAAGGCTTGGTGTTGCACGCGCCTGAACGCCTGTTGCGGTTTTCTGCGCCCGATTGTGTCGCGGCCTGCCAGATTGCCGGCGCGGGTATTGTCACCCCCCCCTCACGGGCGCCGCCTGTTTTGATCTGACTTGCCCCCAAAACAAATTCAGATCAATCAAGGACAATACAATGAAAATGACACGTTTCATCACCGCAGCCACGGCGGCCTGTTTTCTGCTGACCGCCCCTGCTTTTGCGGGGGATATCATGGTCAAAGACCCCTATGTGCGCAGCTCGACCAAGACATCGGTCACGGGCGCGGCCTTTATGACGTTGATGAACCACAGCGATCAGGATGACCGCCTGATTGGCGCGTCTTCAGATGTGGCCAAGCGGGTAGAACTGCACAGCCATACCGAAGACGCAAATGGCGTGATGAAGATGGGCGAGATCGAAGGCGGCATTGCCCTGCCCGCAGGCGCGATGCATATGCTGGAACGCGGGGGGGATCATGTGATGTTCATGGGGCTGAACCGGCCTTTGGTGCAGGGTGACGAGATCACCGTGACCCTGACCTTTGAAAAGGCCGGCGACATGGAAATCAAAATTCCCGTGGATCACGAACGTAAACCCGCACATGGCGCAATGAGCCACTGAGGGTCCAGCGCGGGCCCGAAACCCTTGAGGCCCGCGCTAACCCGTTTCTTTAAAAGAAAACACAGCAGAGATTTCAAAATTTTCCGGCCCTAGTCTCTCAGGATTTCTGCAACCCATGCCGTGACGGTTTCCGACGCGGGGCCAAGGCGGTGGTCGTCAAACTGATTGCCCACCGCCGAGCGTTCCAGATTGAATTCCAGCGTTTGCGCCCCGCCGCGACGGGCCTCGGCGACAAATCCGGCAGCGGGATAGACATTGCCCGAGGTGCCGATGGCAGCGAAAATATCCGCCTGCGCCAGATGATCAAACAGCAGATCCATCTCATAGGGCATTTCGCCGAACCAGACGATATCCGGCCGTGCCGCAGGGGCGTTACAGGCCGGGCAGGAATCCCCCGCCGCCATCACCATCGGCGCAGGCCAGCGGTGATCGCATGCGGCGCAAAGCGCGCCTTTGAGATGCCCGTGCATGTGATGCACCTGCTGTGATCCACCGCGTTCATGCAGATCGTCGACATTCTGGGTGATCACCACAACTTCGCCTGGGTGTTCTGCCTCAAGACGGGCCAGGGCGTGATGGGCGGCATTGGGCAACACATCGGCGGCTTGGGCGCGGCGGGCGTTGTAAAACCCGACCACCAGATCAGGATCGCGCAGAAACCCTTCGGGGGTGGCCACGTCTTCGACGCGGTGCTGGGCCCAGAGCCCGTCTTCGGCGCGAAAGGTTTCAAGCCCGCTTTCGGCTGAAATGCCCGCGCCGGTCAGGATGACGATTTTTGCGGTGGCGGATGTCATAACATGGGTTCCTCGGTCAGGTGGAATGTGGCGGCCAGCCACGGCAGGCGGGCGCTGGCAGGGCCGATCATATGGGCCTGCATCAGGCGTTGCATCGTCTGGGCAATATCACGCGGCACCGGGCCAGACCATTCCGCCCCTGCAAACAGCGAAATCTGCCGGGCGGCATCGGCAAAGGGCAGGGGCATAACCCGCAGGTTATCGTGAAAACGGGTGGCGCGCATATAGCCCAGCGGCGTGGTAATCGCCCAGCCAATGCCGCGGGCAACCATCGCCATCAGGGCCAGATGGCTGCCGATTTCAAAACGGGCGGGCAGGGTGATGCCTTGGTCTTGCAGGTGTTTGTTGATCTGTATCTGGATCAACTGACCGCTGGCATAATGCAAAAACGGCAAGGCGGTGGCCCCCGACAACAAGGATTCGGGGCTGTCTGTCGCGTCTTGCGGGGTCACTATCACAAACGGATCGCGCGCCAGCGGATATTGCACAACCCCGTCCAAGGCCGGTTCGGTGCGCGCTGAAATCGCCATATGCAGGGTTTTGTCCTGTATCGCGCGGATCAGTTCATTGCTGCCTGCGGTGATCATCCGAAACCGGCAGCCCGCCATGCTGTCGGCCAGAATCGTGGCAAGGCGCGGGGTCAGGTCATCGTCAAAATCGTCGATCACCCCAAGGTTCAGTTCATCCAGATGCGCAAGGTCCATCACCGCGACTTCGCTTTGGGCTTGGCGTAATTCCGACAGGGCGGCACCGGCGCGGCGCAAAAACATCTGTCCCGCTGGGGTCAGGCGCATGGGGCGGCGGCTGTGATCCATCAATTCCGCGCCAATTGCGGTTTCAAGGTTGCGCATCTGCTGGCTGACCGCTGGTTGGCTAAGCCCTGTTGCGCTGGCGGTCTGGGCAACAGAACCGGAATGGGCCAGGGCTTCGAATACTTCGATGCCCTTCAGGGTGACGCCCTTTTTCAGCATATTAACCCCCCTTAACGGTTTTCGGATTTGTAAAACCATAGCCCGGTTTGAGCAATAAATTATAGTATCAATATTTCTGTGTTGTTGCAGAATCGAAATAAAGGATTGGGCATGGCGGGGGCTTGAAGGTGGGCAAAAACCCGATCACAGTGGCACCAAATTACAGGAGCCAAACCATGAAAATTGCCAGTGCCGCCTATCCTCTCGATGTCCTGACATCTTGGGCGCAATATGAGGACAAGCTCGCGCATTGGGTGGCAGGGGCCGCAGGCCAAGGCGCTGATCTGCTGGTGTTTCCTGAATACGGCGCAATGGAACTGGCCACTTTGGACGGGCTCGACATTGCCGGTGATCTGGAACGCAGCCTGTTTTCTGTTTCGGATCGCTTGGCGGATGCGGATGCGGTGCATCTGCGGCTGGCGGCGGAATACGGCGTGCATATTGTTGCGGCCTCGGCACCCGCTGCCACCGCGACCCGTCCGGTCAATCGCGCCCGCCTGATCACGCCGACGGGGCAGATCGGGGTGCAGGACAAACAGATCATGACCCGCTTTGAAGACGAAGTCTGGGATGTGGTGCCGGGCAATAACCTGCAGGTGTTTGACACGGCCTTGGGCAAAATCGGCATTTTGATCTGCTATGACAGCGAATTCCCGCTGTTGGGTCGCGCGTTAAAGGAATGTGATGTGATCGCGGTGCCAAGTGTCACTGAAACCCTTGCCGGTTATTGGCGTGTGCGCATCGGATCAATGGCGCGGGCGCTGGAAAATCAATGTGTTACGGCAATGTCCTCGGTCGTGGGCGCGGCGGATTGGTCTGATGCTTTGGGCACGTCCTTTGGCGCGGGGGGCATCTATGGCCCGCCTGACAACGGCTTTCCAGCCACCGGGGTGTTGGCCGCAGGGGTGCTGAATGATCCGGTTTGGACCTACGCCGAAGTCGATCCGGCGCTGATCGCAAATGTGCGCGCAGACGGCATTGTCCTGAACCGCAAACACTGGTCCGGACAAGAGGGGCGTGATCATCCTGCGACAAACGTCGCTTTGCGCTGATTGCCCCTTGAAATATTGGCAAAATGCGCCCATTTAAGCCTGCGCCCTCATTTTGGAGGGCATTTAGTTCAAGGAGAGACCATGGCCAAGGAAGATACGCTCGAATTTCCCGGTGTCGTGAAGGAACTCTTGCCTAATGCGACGTTTCGGGTCGAGCTGGAAAACGGCCATGAGATCATCGCACATACGGCAGGCAAGATGCGCAAAAACCGCATCCGGGTTCTGGCTGGCGACAAGGTGCAGGTAGAAATGACACCTTATGATCTGACCAAAGGTCGGATTAACTACCGCTTTAAATAAGACCAAAAACCTCTGTGGCCGGGACTGCAACAGCGCAACGTGCCCGGCCCTCGCAGGGCGTTCAATGCCTGTTGTTCATGCCCCCGTTTTGCGCGTCTAATGCGCCGAGGACAGAGGCTGTAGAGGCCAGCATCATATGAAATTCATACTTGGATCAGGCAGCCCGCGCCGCAAGGAATTGCTGGCCCAGATTGGCGTTGTCGCGGATGATATCCGCGCCCCGGACATTGATGAAACCCCGTTCAAGGCCGAATTGCCCCGTCCCTATTGTGCGCGTATGGCCCGCGAAAAGGTGGCGGCGGTGCCTGCGGATGCGGATGATATTGTGCTTTGTGCCGATACCACCGTGGCGCTGGGGCGTCGCATTCTGGGCAAACCCGAAGACATGGCCGAAGCCGAGGCGTTTTTGCGTCTGATGTCGGGGCGCCGACACAAGGTGATCACGGCTGTTGCGGTGAAACGCGCAGATGCCCTGTGGCAACGCGATGTGCAAAGCATCGTCAAAATGAAATCCTTGTCGGAGGCCGAAATCGCCGCCTATCTTGCCACTGGTGATTGGCAGGGCAAGGCGGGCGGATATGGTATTCAGGGGCCTGCGGGCGCGTTGATTCCGTGGATCAGCGGCTCGTTCACCGGTATTGTCGGGTTGCCGCTGGCGGAAACCGCCAATCTTTTGATCGCAGCGGGATATCCGCTTTATGGAGGCGTGTCATGAAAGGCCGTAGCATTATTCTGGACCATCTGGGCGAGGTCGAAGCCGCCGCATTGATGGTGGATGGCAAATTGGATGATCTGTTGATCGACAGCGATGCCCCGCGTCCCGGCACAATCTACCGCGCCATTGCCGATCGTCCGGTCAAAGGGCAGGGCGGCATGTTCCTCAAGACCCCTGACGGGTCGGCTTTTTTGCGCCAGATCAAGGGGCTGGCCCCCGGTCAGCCGATCTTGGTGCAGGTCAGCGGATATGCCGAGCCGGGCAAGGCTCTGCCGGTGACATCCAAGGTGTTGTTCAAAAGCCGTTATGCGATTGTGACGCCGGAAGCACCGGGATTGAACATTTCACGCAGCATCAAAGACGAGGGCGAACGCGACCGCCTGCTGGAAATCGCCCATGAGGCCGCCGAGGGCATCAGCCACGGTTTGATTCTGCGGTCTTCTTGCGCGGGGGCCGAGGGCGAGGACATTGCCGAAGACATCGCCGCGATGTTGGATCTGGCCGATAAGGTGCTTTCGGATGATTCCGGTGAAATGGAAGTGCTCTCTGAGGGCGACGGGCCGCATATTCTGGCCTGGCGTGATTGGACCGATCCCGCCGAGGTGATCACCGAAGCCGGCGGGTTTGAAAATCACGGCGTTCTGGATGCGCTGGAGGCGGCGGCCGGGGCTTTGGTTGGGCTTGGCGGCGGCGCGTCGATGTATGTGGAGCCGACCCGCGCCTTGGTGGCGGTGGATGTGAACACCGGCAATGATGCTTCGATGGCGGCGGGGCTCAAGGCGAATATGGCCTGTGCGCGTCTGTTGCCGCGTGCGCTGCGGGTGCGGGGCCTTGGCGGGCAGATCACGCTGGATCTTGCGCCGATGCCCAAGAAAGACCGACGCGGCTTTGAAAGCGCGCTGCGGGCGGCATTTCGTGCCGATACGGTGGAAACCACTTTGGTGGGCTGGACGCCGCTGGGCCATTTTGAATTGCAACGCAAACGCGCCCGCGCGCCGCTGACCGAGGTGCTGGCATGAGCTGTCCGATCTGCGCCCAAGCAACCTCGGCCAGCTATCGCCCCTTCTGTTCGCGGCGCTGTGCGGATGTGGATCTGGCGAAATGGATGAACGGCAGCTATGCGGTGCCCTCACGCGATCCCGAAGACATCGAGGCCGCAGTTGAGGCCGCCGAAGCCGCTCAGATCGCAGCACAAAAACTGCAATAGGTGGCTTTGGCTTCCGGGTGGAAAAAACTTTGGAAAATAGACTGGACACCCCCGCTGCAACCTCCTAGAACCCGCTCACCCGACCAGTGATCTGGTCTCCCGTGCCCGGGTAGCTCAGGGGTAGAGCAGTGGATTGAAAATCCTCGTGTCGGTGGTTCGATTCCGCCCCCGGGCACCATTTAACTCTCTGATATAATTGAGTTCACTTCTCATCTTTGATCCTCACTCTGGTCAGATTCGACGCTTTTGGGCGAAGGTTTGCCCATCTTTGCACGCCTTTCATTTTTTCCCTGTGTCGCCATGGTTTCACGGTTCTTTTCGGCTGGCGCTCCGGCGTTTTCCGGCGTTTGCGGGGCGGCATTTGGTGATCCTTGCTGCCCTCAACATGCCGGTCTTGATCCGGTCAAGCGGCAGTTCTTCTGGTTTGATTTTTATTTCACATACTGGATTAAATCCTGCAAGCGATTGACGAATCGCTCCCGCTTCCCCGATTTATCCCGTATCGAAAATATTTTCGGTGCATGAGATTTCTTGCGATAGCGGGATAAACATGCAAACCTATTGGTCGCTCGACCATCCGATTTGGGAGGAAAAGATGAAGAGTTCCAGAACTAAAGGCTTGATTGTATCTGCAGCACTGGCCCTGTCCGCGCTGAATGCAACCGCTGCCAGCGCCGAGGGCACGCTCGCCTGTGAACCCGGTGAAACCTATATCATGAATGTGATGGTATCGAGCCACCCCTATTGGGTGCCGGTCTATCAGGGCTTTAAACAGGCTGCTGCCGCCTTTGGCTGCGAGACCGTGTTTTCGGGCACCCCTGATTATGACATCACCAAGCAGATTGCGTCCTTTGAGCAGGATCTGGTCAAAGCGCCTGCAGGAATCCTGCTGCACCCGATGCAGTCCGATCCCTTCATTGAGCCGATCAACCGCGCCATTGATAGCGGCACGCAGATTGTGACCTTTGCCGCGGATTCACCCAAGTCGAACCGCACCGCCTATATCACCTCTGACAATCTGGCCGAAGCCAAATTTGCCGCCGAAGAGATTGTGAAACAGATCGGCGCAGAGGCCGAATATGCAGTTCTTGAAAATCCGGGCCAATCGAACCATGACCTGCGGGTGACAGCGCTGATTTCCTACATGGAAGAGCATTATCCGGAAATGAAACTGGTCGGGCGTCAGGCCACCAACCAAGACAGCAACGCCGCCTATCGTGCCACCGCATCCATTGTGCAGGCCAACCCGAACCTCGGGGCGATCTGGATTCCCGAAGCGGGCTCTGCCGAAGGCGCGGTTGCCGCCATCCTTGAGGCCAAGGCAGATGTGTTGATCATGCATGCGGATGTGACCCCGGCCACGCTGGAACATATCAAAGCGGGCAACATCCACATGGCGCTGAACCCGAACCAGGGCATGCAGGGGTTCATGGGCTTTATGTCTGCTTTCCTTGCGGCGCATAGTGACGTGTTCGACCCGTTCAACGATTACAAGGTGTCGGGGTTCAACCCAATGCAGATTCCTTATGTGGACAACGGTTTTGCCGTGATCACCAAGGAAAACGCCGACAGTTTTGATCTGAACACCTATATGGAAGGCCGTGATCCAAAATAACCGGATTCCGCCCATCGCAGCGCCCGTAACACGCACCACACGGGCGCTGCTTTCCCTCACCTTTTGCGACAGTGACAGCCATGAATTCCGAGCCGCTTTTACAAATTGCAAACCTGTCCAAATCCTTTGGGCCTGTCCGCGCCCTGCGCAAGGTAAGCTTTGATCTGCACGCTGGTGAAATCCATGCGCTGGCGGGTGAAAACGGGGCCGGAAAATCGACATTGATGAACATCATCGACGGTATTTTGCAGCCCGACAGCGGTGAAATCCTGATCGACGGCGTCGCGCAAAAGATCACATCGCCAACGCGGGCCCAACAATTGGGCATCGGATTTGTGCATCAGGAAATCGCATTATGCCCTGATGTGAGTGTGGCCGAAAACATCTTTATGTCCGTCACCAATGTCAGCAAATCATTCCTGATGGATTACCAAAGCCTGCATGACAAAGCGGCGGAGATCCTTGGCCAGTTATGCGATATTTCCCCCGATACAATGGTGCGTGACCTGTCTATCTCAAGTCAGCAACTTGTCGAGATTGCCAAGGCGCTGACGCTGGAGTGTCGCGTGCTGATCCTGGATGAACCCACCGCCGCGCTGACCGAAAAAGAAGCGCAGATCCTGTTTGGCATCATGCGCAAGCTGGCGGACCAAGGCATTGCGATCATTTATATTTCTCACCGCATGGTCGAAATATTCGACAATTGCGACCGCGTGACAGTGTTCCGCGATGGCCAGTATATCGAAACCAGAAATGTCGCTGAAATCGAACCGGGTGATGTGGTGAATGCCATGGTCGGGCGGGTGATTGATACATTTTACCCCGAAAAATTGAGCCCGGCGCAACACAGCGACGAGATCATTCTTGACGTGCAAGACCTGTCCGACGGCAAGCGCTTTCACGCCGTATCGTTTCAGTTGAGGCGCGGTGAAATCCTTGGCATTGGCGGGTTGATCGGGTCAGGACGCAGCGAGATTGCCAAAGGCATCTGCCGTCTGGACCGCGCCGTCACCGGCACCACAAGGCTGAACAATGCGCCGCTTGCCCCCCGTGATTACCGCCAAAGCATTGATGCAGGTGTGGTCTATCTGTCCGAGGACCGAAAAGGCGACGGGATATTCCTTGAAATGGCGATTGCCGCCAATGTCTCGGCGCTTGATCTGGCGCAGGTGTCCTCGCCTTTGGGCGTGTTGCATGCGCCTTCGGAAACCAGCCAAGCGGACAGATTGGGCCGCAAGCTGAACCTTAAATGCGGGCGGCTTAGCGATCCGGTGTCGTCCCTGTCAGGGGGTAATCAGCAAAAGGTCGCTCTGGCCAAGATGCTTTCTGTCGACCCCAAACTGATCTTTCTGGATGAGCCGACGCGCGGTGTCGATGTCGGGGCCAAGGTCGAAATCCACCGCATTCTGCGTGAACTGGCATTGTCGGGGGTCGGGATTGTGGTGATCTCGTCGGAGTTGCCCGAACTGATCGGATTAAGCGACCGGGTGCTGGTGGTCCGTGAGGGCCGGATCAGTGGCGAGGTCGGCGGTGACGCGATGACCGAAGAAAACATCATGCGCTTGGCCTCGGTGATTGGCACCAGCGCAGCGTGAGCATGAATAAAGGACGATGACGTGAACAGCACGACTTCTACACAGGCAAACATGCCACATTCCCACGGCGTTCTGGGGCGGATCCTGCGGATGCGCGAAACCGGATTGATCGCGATCATTCTGGTGTTGTTTGTGGTGATGACTTTTGCCTCGCCCTATTTCCTGACCTGGGTGAACATGCGGGCTATGGTCATGGCCTTTGCGGTTGAGGGCATTGTGGTGATCGGCATGACGATCCTGCTGATTTCAGGCGGGATTGATCTGTCGGTTGGATCGGTCACAGCGCTGGCGATGGTGGTTGCGGGCTGGCTGTTTCTGGCAGGGGTTGATCCCTGGCTGGCTTCGGCAATTGCAATTCTGGTTTGTACGGGCATTGGCGCGATCATGGGGTTCTTTGTCACCCGCGTGGGGCTGCATCATTTCATTGTCTCGCTGGCAATCATGGTGATTGCGCGGGGCATTTGTTTGCTGGGCACGGGCGGGCGGCCTTTGGGGCTGTTTACCTTGCCTGCGGAATTCAAATTCATCGGGCAGGGCACCATTGGCCCGATCCCCTTGGTGATCATCATCTTTCTGGTGACGGTGGTGGTGTTTGATTTCCTGCTGCGCAAAACCACGATGTTTCGCAAGGTGTTCTATACCGGCAGCAATGAACGCGCGGCGGCCTATTCGGGCATCCGTACCAAAAAGGTGGTGTTTCTGACCACCACCCTGTGTTCGGCGCTTTGTGGCTTTGCGGGCATCATCTATATGGCGCGCTTTGGCTCTGCGCAGCCGACCTTTGGCATCGGGATGGAATTGAATGTGATCGCCGCTGCGGTGATCGGCGGGGCCAGCCTGTCGGGCGGCACCGGGACGATCTTTGGGGCGATCCTCGGGGTGGTGCTGCTGTCGGTGGTGTCCAGTTCGCTCGCGCTGCTGGATGTCTCTGTCTATTGGCAGGACATCATCCGTGGCTCGATCCTTTTGGCGGCGGTTTCCATCGACCATTATCTGAACAAGCGCCGCGGGTGAGGGGGAACATGACGGATACCATACAAAATTATGAGGCAGTCCGGCAAATTCACGCCGTGCTGGTGCTGCATTTCCTTGAGGGTCTCAAGCAATCCGATATCGCGGCCAAGCTCAATCTGTCGACCTCAAAGGTCAACCGCCTGATTGCGCAGGGCCGCAAGATGGGCATGGTCAAGATCGACATCGAAAGCCGCTTTCAGCATTTGATGGATTACGAACAACAGATGATCGACACCACCTGTCTAAGCGGCGCGGTGATCACGCCCACGGCCTCGGGCAATCCGGATACCACGTTGCAACAGGTCGGGCGCGCGGCCGCCAACCTGCTGTTGGAAACCATTCACGAGGGCGATGTGATTGCCATCACCGGCGGCAAGGCGATCAGCGCGGTGGTCAATAATATTGCCCCTGATGCGCGCCGTGACGTGACGGTGGTGCCGTTGACCGGCGGGGTGCAGGGCAAATATTTCACCGATGTGAACCATCTGGCCACACAGCTGGCGGATCGGCTGGGCGGCAAGGCGATGCTGGTGCATGCGCCGCTGTTTGCCGAAACCCGCGCCCAGCGTGACATGCTGCTTGAGGTGGGTCCGGTGCGCGATGTCTTTGACATGGCCCGCAAGGCCAATGTGGCGTTGTTGGGCATCGGGTCCATCGAACCGGCCGGATCAAGCTATTATGATCTGAACCCCGTGCCCGATGCCGACCGCAAGATGCTGGTGGGGATGCGCGTTGTTGCTGAATTGCTGGCGCATCTGATCCGCGAGGATGGCGCGGTGGCGGATTATCCGTTGAACAACCGTCTGGTGGCACTGGCCCCCGACAGCCTGACCGATTGCGCCCGCGTGATTGGCATTGCCTCAGGCCCCGAAAAAGCCCGGCCAATCCGCGCCGCCCTGAATGGCGGCTATCTGGATGATCTGGTGCTGGATGAAGAAACGGCGCTGACGGTGCTGAACAACAAAGAAAGATCACATGATGTTGCATGACATGCTTACCCGACCCATTGGCGCCAGCGGCATTGAGGCCTCGGCCATTGGCCTTGGCACCTGGGCGATTGGCGGCTGGATGTGGGGCGGCACCGATGAGGCCCGTTCCGTTGCCGCGATCCAATCCTCGATTGACGACGGCATCAGCCTGATCGACACCGCCCCCGCCTATGGCCAGGGCACCGCCGAAGAAATCGTCGGAAAGGCCATCAAGGGCCGCCGCGATCAGGTGGTTCTGGCCACCAAATGCGGGCTGGTCTGGCACAGCCAGAAGGGCAATCATTTCTTTGATTATGACGGCCAGCCGGTGCACCGCTATCTGGGCAAGGATGCGATCATCTATGAAGTCGAACAAAGCCTGACCCGTCTGGGCACCGATTACATTGATCATTACATCACCCATTGGCAGGATCCGACCACCCCGATTGAAGAAACCATGGCGGCACTTGAGGCGCTCAAGGCCCAGGGTAAGATCCGCTCCATCGGGGCCAGCAATACGTCGGTCGTGGATATTCGCGCCTATGTTGCAGCAGGGCAGCTGGATGCGATCCAGGAAGAATACAGCATGATCAAACGCGGCATCGAAACCACGCTACTGCCGGTGGCGATTGAACACAATGTCGCGGCACTCAGCTATTCTTCGCTGGCACTGGGATTGTTGTCGGGCAAGATGACCCCCGGGCGCCAGTTTGACGGCGATGACCAGCGCAAGGACAACCCGCGTTTTTCGGCCCTCAACCGCGAAAAGGTACAGGGGCTGATGCAGGATATCACCCCGATTGCCCAATCCCATGACGCGACATTGGCGCAGATCGTGATCGCATGGACCCTGCAACAACCCGGCATCACCTTTTCGCTGTGTGGTGCGCGCAGCCCCGAACAGGCCCGCGAAAACGCCAAGGCCGGTCGTCTGCGTCTGAGCGCCCGTGACCTTGAGACCATCAGCACTGCCGCAGGCAGGCACCTGCAACACCTAGACGGCTGATCCGTCCTTAAACGTAA
Source organism: Sulfitobacter sp. (assembly GCA_047634585.1). GTDB lineage: Bacteria > Pseudomonadota > Alphaproteobacteria > Rhodobacterales > Rhodobacteraceae > Sulfitobacter. Next base: position 69,653 of record JBLIAN010000004.1, read on the forward strand.
TGCTAAATTCTGTCGGACCCCGCGCCGGCAACCGGAGAAGTTATGCCTTCACAACGTCAAAACAGCTTTGCGGCCCTGTCTGGAAACGGGCAGTTTGACGTTGTGGTCTTGGGCGGCGGCATCAATGGCATTGGCGTTTACCGCGATCTGGCCTTGCAGGGGCTGCGGGTGCTGCTGGTGGAGCGCAATGACTTTTGCTCAGGGTGTAGCGCCGCACCCTCGCGGATGATCCACGGCGGATTGCGGTATCTCGAGAATGGCGAATTTGATCTGGTGCGTGAATCTTTGGCCGAGCGCGACGCGCTGCTGCGCAATGCGCCGCATTATGTGCGCCCCTTGCCGACCACCATACCGATTACCTCGATGTTTTCCGGTACTTTGAACGCGGCGGCATCGTTTTTGGGACGGTCGGGTAAACCCGCCCGGCGCGGGGCGCTGCCGATCAAACTGGGCCTGTCACTGTATGATTGGGTGACCCGCAAGAACCGGATGCTGCCGAAACACCATTTTTCCAGCAGTGGGAAAACCGCGCAGATGCGTCCTGATCTGACCACGGGTCTGCGCTGCTCCGCGACCTATTATGACGCCTGGATCAGCCACCCTGAACGGCTGGGTCTGGAACTGATCCTTGATACCGCCCGTGAAAACCCCAAGGCGGTGGCGCTGAACTATAGTGAATTGACCCAAGCGGGGGATCGCTTCACCGTCACAGACCGGATCACCGGCACGGCCTATCCGCTGCGGGCCAAGGCCGTGGTCAATGCCACGGGCGCATGGCTGGATCAGGCCATCGGATCCTTGAACCCGACCACACAAGCCGCCGCACCGCTGGTGTCGGGCACCAAGGGATCGCATCTGATCCTGGATCATCCGGCGCTGTATCAGGCGCTGGACGGGCATATGATCTATTTCGAAAACGACGATGGGCGGGTTTGTATTGTGTTTCCCTATCTTGGCAAGGTGCTGGCCGGGTCTACCGATATACGTGTCACCGCCCCGTCAAGGGTGCGCTGTGAACCGGACGAACGCGATTATATCCTGTCATCGCTTGGCCGGGTGTTTCCGGCGCTCGGGATCAGCGCAGAACAGATTGTCTTTAGCTACAGCGGCATCCGGCCCCTGCCCAAAAGCGATCATGATTTCACCGGGCGTATTTCGCGCAGCCATGCCATCAAACGCATCGCGGGGGCGGTGCCGCAGTTTTGCATGATCGGCGGTAAATGGACCACCTTTCGCGCTTTTGCCGAACAGACCAGTGATGCGGTGCTCAAGGAATTGGGCCGCCCGCGCCGCGCCTCAACCCGTGACCGCGCCATTGGCGGGGGGGCAAGGTACACAACGCCAGACCGGATGCTGGGTGTTCCGGCAGGGCGTGCCGCGCATCTAAGGGAAAACTACGGCAGCCGGGCAGTGGATGTTCTGGCGTATTGTCAGGCCTATGGGGGTGATCAACCGCTGACGCCAAGCAGCGCCTACAGCACTGGCGAAATCGCCTTTCTGGCCACGCAGGAACATGCGGTTACGCTGTCTGACATCGTGCTGCGCCGGAGCGTTCTGGCGATCACCGGACAGATCAGCGCCGGTCTGATCCAGCGGATCACAAAGGTGATGGGCCATGAAATGCATTGGTCAGACAGCGAACAAACCAACCAGCAACAGGCGCTTATGGCCGAATTGCACAATTTTCACGGGGTCAGCCCCGCAATGTTATCACACCGAAACGAGACAAGGACAGAATGATGAGACCCAATACCAAAGCCCGCATGAACCGTTTGTTCAACAATGGCGGATGTCTTGATGTGGCGATTGATCACGGGGTGTGCAACGAACCCAGCTTTATGGTTGGGCTAGAGGACATGCCGGCGGTGATGGATACGCTGATCGGGGCACGGCCCGATGCGATCCAATGCGCCTATGGTCAGGCCGATCTGCTGCAATCACGCCCCGAAACCGACAAACCCGCCCTGGTGATGCGCATTGATATGGGCAACCCCTATAACGACCAGCGCCACCGTGTGATGTGGTCGATGCTGCAAAACGCCGAGGAACCGATTATCGGAGCCTTGGAAAAGGACGCTGCTGCCGTGGTTGTCAACCTGTTCATGCTGCCCGATGAACCGGAATTGTTCCGCCAATGTATCGACAACATCAGCCGGGTGCGCGCCGCCTGTGAAAAATACGGGATGCCGCTGATGATCGAACCCTTGGTGATGCTGCCCAATGACATACGCGGCGGCTATCAGGTGGATGGCGATGCCGACAAGATTGTCACGCTGACGCGGCTGGCCTCTGAAATGGGGGCGGATATCATCAAGGCCGATCCCACCGAAAACCCCGAAGATTTTCACCGTGTTGTCCAAGCTGCCCGGGTGCCGGTGCTGGTGCGCGGTGGCGGCAAGGAGGATTTGAAAACCGTCCTTGCCAAATCCGCCGCGATTTTTGGCCAGGGCGCCAAAGGCATGGTCTATGGGCGCAATATCTATCAGCACGACAACCCCAAGGCGGTGGTTGCAGCCCTGATGTCGATCATCCACAACAATGCCACTGGCGAGGAAGCATGGGATATCTACAACCGTGGCTGAGACTTCGAAATATCTGCTGGGGCTGGATGCGGGCAACACCGTCATCAAGGCGGTTTTGTTTGACCTTGACGGGCAGCAGATTGCCATGTCGGTGCTGGACGGGCAATCCTCGGCCCCTGAACCGGGACATGTGGAACGTGACCTGAACGAACTCTGGTCCAACGCCGGACAGGCCATTCGCCAATGTATCGAACAGGCGGGCATTGTCGCAAAGCAGATCATCGGCATTGGCTGTGCGGGGCATGGCAATGGCTTGTATCTGCTGGATCATGCGGGGGAGGCTTTGTTGGGTATTCAATCGCTGGATACCCGCGCCGCAGGGCTTGCCGCGGAAATCAATGCCCGTGCGGGGGCACAATTGCACGGGATTTGCCTGCAGGAACCCTGGCCTTCGCAAACGCCGACATTGCTGGCATGGATCAAACGCCACCGCCCCGAAACCTATGCGCAGGCAGGCACGGTGTTGCTGTGCAAGGATTTCATTACCTACCGCCTGACCGGTGAACGGGTCAGCGATACCTCGGACATGAGCGGCTGTGGCCTGACGCGGATGCCCGAGGGCCGCTATGATGATGCCTTGCTTGATCTTTATGGCATCGCCGATGCGCGTGAGAAATTGCCCGAACTGATTGATCCTGCCGCTATTGCCGGCAGTGTCACAAAAGCCGCCGCCAAAGCCACAGGTCTGGCCGTTGGCACGCCGGTGATTGCGGGCTATTTCGATGTGGTGTCCAGCGCGATGGGATCGGGTGTCGTGTCGGCGGGCGAGGCGTCGATCATTGTCGGCACCTGGAGCATCAATCAGGTATTTTCCAGTACGCCGGTGCGCGATGACAAGGTGTTCATGGTCGCAGGCTTTGGCAAGGGTCGCTTTGTGAATATCGAATCCAGCGCCACTTCGGCGGCCAATCTGGAATGGTATGTGCGCGAATTTGTCGAACGTGGCGCGCATGTCGATGATCCTTTCGGGTTTTGCAATGACCGTCTGGCCGGGGTCACGCCAAAACTGGATGATCCGTTTTTCCATCCGTTTCTCTATGGATCGCGCCAGGGTGCGGATCACCGTGCGGGGTTTTATGGCATCGCCGGATGGCATTCCGAGGGGCATATGCTGCGTGCGTTGTTTGAAGGGGTGATGTTTGAACACAAACGCCATATTTCCGTGTTGCAGCAGGCCGGGGTCAGTTTTGAGCGTGCGGTGCTGTCGGGGGGCGGGGCGCGCAGCCCGCATTGGCCACAGATGTTTGCCGATTGTCTGGGGGTGCCGATCACCGTTGCCCAGGCACAGGAAACCGGCGCACTGGGGGCGGCGATAGGCGCCGGTGTCGCCACCGGAGAATTCGAGGATTACGAAACCGCAATCGCTGCGATGACACGGCCTGCCCGAAAGTGTATCCCTGATCCGAGTAAAACGGTTTTCTATACAAAGCGTTACGCGGCTTGGCTTGATCTTGGCGCGCGGATGCGCGGATTTTGGAGCAGTCTTAATGGCGCAGAGTGAACGGCTGGATGGCAGCTATGACTATATTATCATCGGGGCTGGCACCGCTGGCTGTGTGCTGGCCAACCGTCTGACGCAAAATCCCAAGACCCGCGTGCTGTTGCTTGAGGCAGGGGGCAAGGACAATTACCACTGGGTGAAAATTCCGGTGGGTTATCTGTATTGCATCGGCAATCCGCGCACCGACTGGATGATGAAAACCGCCAGTGAACCGGGGCTGAACGGGCGGTCTCTGGTCTATCCACGGGGCAAGGTGCTGGGCGGCTGTTCCTCGGTCAACGGGATGATCTACATGCGCGGTCAGGCGGCGGATTACGATCATTGGCGCCAATTGGGCAATGTCGGCTGGAGCTGGGATGACCTGCTGCCGTATTTCCTGAAATCCGAAGACCACCACGGCGCTGCAAGCGATATGCACCGATCGGGGGGGGAATGGAAGGTTTCCAAACAACGGCTAAGCTGGGACATCCTAGAGGCGGTGCAGGAAGGGGCCAGAGAATTTGGCATCCACCCCCGTGCTGATTTCAATGATGGCAATAACGAGGGCTCGGGCTTTTTCGAGGTCAACCAGAACAAAGGCGTACGCTGGAGCACCGCCAGCGGGTTTCTGCGCCCGGCGATGCACCGCCCCAATCTGCGGGTGTTGACCAAGGCCCATACCGAAAGCCTGATCCTTGAGGGCAAAACCGTTAAAGGGGTGCGGTTCAACTGGCAAGGCAAAGCCTGTGAGGCCCATTGCACGCGTGAGGTTTTGCTGGCCGCTGGGGCGATCAATTCACCCAAGATCCTTGAACATTCCGGCATTGGCCAAGCGGAGAGGATTGCCGATCTGGGCCTGACGCCAACCCATGACAGCCAAGGTGTGGGCGAGAACCTGCAAGACCATTTGCAAATCCGCACGGTTTATAAAGTCAAAAACGCCAAGACGTTGAACACGATGGCCAATTCGATTTTCGGCAAGGCCAGGATGGGGCTGCAATATGCGCTGACCCGAAGCGGCCCCTTGTCGATGGCCCCCAGCCAGTTCGGCATGTTCACCAAATCCGATGCGGCGCTCGAAACCCCTGATCTGGAATACCATGTGCAGCCGCTGTCCACCGACCGTCTGGGTGATCCTTTGCATCCGTTTCCGGCGATCACGGTATCGGTCTGCAATCTGCGCCCTGACAGCGTTGGATCGTGTCACGCCGTATCCCGGGATACAGCGCAACAGCCCGACATTCGTCTGAATTATCTATCGGCAGAACGCGACAAACGGGTAGCGGTGACATCAATCAAACAGGCCCGCGAGATCATGACCGCCAAGGCGCTTGCGCCCTATCAACCTACGGAAATCCTGCCCGGTCCGGCGCATCAAAGTGACGCGGAATTGCTGGAACAGGCGGGCAATATCGCCACAACGATTTTTCACCCTGTTGGCACCTGTAAAATGGGCAATGATGCCAAAGCGGTGGTGGGGACCGATCTCAAGGTGCATGGGCTGCAGGGGCTGCGGGTTGTGGATGCCTCGATCATGCCGAAAATCGTGTCGGGCAATACCGCGTCCCCCGTGGTGATGATCGCGGAAAAAGCGGCAGAGATGATTGTGAAAGGCCAATGATGGAAGCCTTTGTCGTTGTCGCGAAAATCACCGCCCATACGGATCAGGCAGAACAGGTCGCGGCCCGGATTGATGCCCTTGCCCTGCCAACACGCCAAGAGACGGGATGCCTGCGTTATGAGGTTTACCGCGATCCCGACGCGGTGGCAGTGACATTGATTTACGAGGTCTGGGCGAGCGAAGAAAGCTGGCGCAAGCATATTGCCACAGATCATTTGCAGGCCTTCAAAACCCAAGTGATCGACGTCAGCGCCAGCATGAGCGTGGATAAATTGCGATTTGACGATGGGGGTTGATTGTTCGCAATTGGGAAACAATCAGATTGGTTCGGGGGGTGGCCACCGCGCAGGCCAATACACGCCAAAACATCACGTTGGCCAGAACGCCAGCAAACCATAGCGTCGATTTACCCAATGTTTTCAATATGCCACCCGATCAGGCGCGAATGCTGCTGAAATGCGCGGGTCTTAGACATCCGCGGGCTTGCGCATTGGTGCGTCCCGAGGGATAGATATGAATGCTTGACAGAATTTGGTTTTAACCAAACGGTAAAAATAGCAGAAAATCCAACTGGGGGATGATCCATGAATATGCCAAAAAACAATACAATCACACGCCGGAAATTGCTCGGCTCGGCTGCGGTGCTTTTGGGGGCTGCTGCCTTTATGCCCAAGGCCGCATTTGCCGCTGATACGATCAAAGTCGCGGGGATTTATACCGTGCCCGTCGAACAGCAATGGGTCAGCCGCATCCACAAAGCCGCCGAAACCGCACAGGCGCGCGGCGACATTGAATATACCTATACCGAAAACGTCTCCAACACCGATTACGCCCGAGTGATGCGTGAATATGCCGAAAGCGGCAACACCTTGATCTTCGGCGAGGTCTTTGGCGCCGAACAGGAAGCCCGCGAAGTGGCGGCAGATTATCCCGATGTGGCGTTCCTCATGGGGTCCAGCTTTAAGGAAGACGCGGCGCTGCCGAATTTCTCGGTGTTTGACAATTACATTCAGGACGCGGCCTATCTGTCAGGCATCGTTGCAGGCGCGATGACCAAATCGGGTAATATCGGCATGGTTGGCGGCTTCCCGATCCCCGAAGTGAACCGTCTGATGCATGCCTTCATGGCAGGTGCCGCAGAAATGAACCCTGATATCAAGTTTCAGGTCAGCTTTATCGGCTCGTGGTTTGATCCGCCCAAAGCCAAGGAAACCGCCTTTGCGATGATCGAAAATGGTGCCGATGTTCTGTATGCAGAACGGTTTGGTGTGTCCGATGCGGCGCAGGAAAAAGGCATCCTTGCGATTGGCAATGTGATCGACACCCAAGCGGAATATCCCGAAACGGTTGTGGCTTCGGCGATCTGGCATTTTGAGCCAACTTTGGATGCGGCGATTGCGGCGGTGCAGGCAGGCAATTTCACCGCTGCGGATTATGGCAAATATTCCTTCATGGCAGAAGGCGGATCATCACTGGCGCCCCTTGGCACCTTTGCGGGCAAAATCCCCGCAGCGGCACTGGCATTGGTTACGGAAAAACAGGCGGCGATCAAGGCGGGCTCTTTCAGCGTTGCCATCAATGACGAAGAACCGAAGTCGTCTTAAATGACGGGCACAGCGGCGGCGCGGGACATTGTCCTGCGCCTCGACAATATTACCAAAAGATTTGGCACGCTGACCGCCAATGACGCGATCAGCTTTGATCTGAAACAGGGCGAGGTGATTGCCCTGCTTGGTGAAAACGGCGCGGGTAAAACCACGTTGATGAACATCCTGTTTGGCCATTACACGGCGGATGCAGGCCGTGTTGAGGTGTTTGGCCGTGATCTGCCTGCGGGCAATCCGCGTGCTGCGCTGGCCGCGGGTGTGGGCATGGTGCATCAGCATTTCACGCTGGCCGACAATATGACGGTGTTGGAAAACATTGTGCTGGGCACCGCGCCGCTGTGGCGGCTGGGTTTTCAAAAAAACGCGGCGCGGCGGCGCATCCAGAGTTTGGTGCAGGATTACGGATTGCAGGTTGATCCCGATGCGCAGGTCGCCAGTCTGAGCGTGGGGGAACGCCAGCGGGTCGAGATCCTCAAGGCGCTGTACCGCGATGCGCGTATCCTGATCCTTGATGAACCCACCGCCGTGCTGACCCCGCAAGAAACCGATGATCTGTTTGCCACCATGCGCAAGGCGGTGGCGCTGGGCCTGTCGGTGATTTTCATCTCGCACAAGCTGCACGAGGTCACGGCAATTTCAACCCGTGTGGTGGTCTTGCGCCATGGCAGGTTGGTGGCCGAGGCCAAAACCGCAGACACCGACAAACACAGCCTTGCCCAGATGATGGTCGGCGAAGCGGTTGCCGCCCCCGCCCTGCGCCGCGCCGATCCCGGCAAGGTGTTGGTCGCGCTGGATCGTGTTGGCACCCCCGACATCGGCAGCGCACCGGGGCTCAAGATGGTCAATCTGGCCTTGCGGGCCGGGCAGATCACCGGATTGGCGGGCGTGTCGGGCAACGGCCAAGCGGCGCTGGCGGATGTGATCGGCGGGTTGATCACGCCTGTATCAGGCCAATTACAGATCCATGACAGGCCGGTCAAAAACTGGACCCCGCGTGCGGCACTGGCCGCAGGCATCGCACGGATCCCCGAAGACCGCCATAAAACCGGCACCATTGCGGATTTCGACCTGACCGAAAACGCCGTGCTTGAACTGTATGCCAAACCGCCCTTCAGCAACAAAGGCTGGATGAACTGGGGCGCAGCGCGGGATTTCACCGAACAGGTGATCAAAGGCTATGATGTGCGCTGCCCCGGACCGGAGACGCGGATCAGGCTGTTGTCGGGGGGCAATATGCAAAAGTTGATTTTGGGGCGGGTTCTGGAAACCACCCCCGAGGTGGTGCTGGCCAATCAACCGGTGCGCGGGCTGGACATTGGTGCGCTGACCTATGTGCATGAACAATTGCTGGCCGCGCGGGATCGCGGCGCGGCGGTCTTGCTGATTTCCGAGGATCTGGATGAAATTACGGGCCTGTCGGATGTGGTGCATGTGATTTCCGAGGGCCGCCTGTCGCCCGAATTTACCCGTGGCGCATTAACCACCAGTGAATTGGGTGTCTGGATGGCAGGCCACGGTTTTGAGGAAGGCAACAGCGATGCGGCTTGAACCGATTGCCAATCCCACCCTGGCCCGCCGTTTCGGCCTGCCGGCGCTGGCGCTGTTCAGTACGATAGTGATTGCCTCACTGTTGGCGATGATCGCAGGGGCCGATCCGTTTTCGGTCCTGGGGCTGATCCTGAAAGGCGCGTTTGGATCAAAATTTGCCGCGTTGGAAACCCTGAACCGTGCAACGCCGCTGGTCTTTACCGGATTGGCGGTGGCTGTCGCCTTTCGCGCGCGACTGTGGAACATCGGTGCCGAAGCCCAGCTCTATGTCGGGGCGGTGGTGACGGTGGTGCTGGGCACGGGGGCGTTGAACTGGCCTGCTTTTGCGCTGCTGCCGGTGCTTGCGATATGCGCGATGCTGGCGGGGGCGCTGGTGTTGCTGGTGCCGACCTTCCTCAAGACCCGCTTTGGCGTGGATGAGGTGGTGACAACCCTGCTGTTGAATTTTGTGGTGCTGTTGTGGGTGTCGATGTTACTTGAGGGGTCGCTCAAAGACCCGATGGGTCTTGGGTGGCCCAAATCGGCGCGCCTGATTGCCGAGGCGCGTTTGCCACGCATGTTTGACGGGCTGCGCCTGCATTGGGGGTTCGGGCTGGCGTTGATATCGGCCCTGGTGGTCTGGGTGATCCAGCGCCGCACGACACTGGGCTATGAGATGCGTGCCGTGGGATTGAACGCAGAAGCGGCACGGTTTGCCGGCATTCCGGTCAATGCCGTATTGATCAAAACCGCAGTGTTGTCGGGCGGCTTTGCCGCGCTGGCCGGGTTTTCCGAGGTCGCGGGCCTTAAGGGCACCCTGACCTTGGATATCTCGCCCGGCTTTGGCTACACTGGCATCATCGTGGCGATGCTGGCGCTGCTTAATCCATTGGGCGTGGTGATTGCGGCGCTGTTTGTTGCCGGCATTTTTGTCGGCGCCGACAGCATGAGCCGCGCCGCGAGCGTGCCGACCTATCTGGCGGATATCATGTTGGCCTTTGCGCTGTTGTTGATGGTGCTGGCAATCATGCTGACCAAATTCAGGGTGAGGCGCAGCTGATGGATATTCTCGATATTCTGATTTCGGCCAGTTTCTGGACCGCCGCGATCCGCATCGCCTCTCCGCTGATCTTTGCCGCTTTGGGGGAATTGATCTGTGAACGGGCAGGGGTTCTGAACCTTGGCATTGAAGGCATCATGGTCGTGGGGGCCTTTGCCGGGTGGCTGACCGTCTATCTGGGTGGGGATTTATGGTTTGGTGTGGCGGTGGCGATGCTGTCGGGCATGGCGTTCGGGCTGCTGCACGCGGTGTTGACGGTGCCGTTTGGGCTGTCCCAGCATGTTGTCGGGCTTGGCATTACCTTGCTGGCGACGTCGCTGACCTATTATTGTTACCGCCTTGCCTTGCCCAGTGTCACCTCGCCCCCTAAAATCGAGGCCTTTCAACCCTATGAAATACCGGTGCTTTCCGATCTGCCATTGGTGGGGCCGGCGCTGTTTTCGCAAACGCCACTGACCTATCTGGCCTTTGTCATGGTCGCGCTGGTCAGTGTCACATTGTACCGCACGCCCTTGGGGCTGGCGCTGCGCGCGGCCGGGGAAAACCCCGCAGCGGTTGAGGCACAGGGCCTGTCGGTGACCAAAATCCGCATCGGCGCGGTGATGGTGGGCAGTGGGTTCATGGCGGTGGGCGGCGCGTTTCTGACCATGTCGGCGTTTAATTCGTTCTTCTTTGAGATGGTTAACGGGCGCGGCTGGATATGCATTGCGCTGGTGGTGTTCGGATCCTGGAAACCCGGCAAGACCTTGCTGGGGGCGGTGTTGTTTGCGGCTTTTGATGCGCTGCAAATTCGGGTGCAACAGACGCCGCTGGGGGCGGATGTACCCTATCAGATATTCCTGATGGCGCCCTATGTGCTGTCGATACTGGCGCTGGTTGTCATGTCGCGCCGCGCCCAGGTGCCAGCGGCGCTGATGGTGCCGTTTAACAAGGGTGAACGGTGAGGGGGCTTCACCAAAGGCGTGTTCCTCCCGACCGCGGGTGGGCCATTGCCCGCGCCCATCGGGGCGGTCCCAGGCAGCCCGGCCAGCGATTGGTCAAGAAAGTTATCCAGATAGTACAGGAGCATCTTCATGTTTGATCTGATCATCAAAGGCGGCAGCCTGCCGGATGGCCGTGTCACGGACATCGGCATCAAAGACGGCAAAATCGCCGCGATGGAAACCCTGAATGCCGAAGCGGGCGAAGTGATCGACGCCAGTGGTGATCTGGTCAGCCCGCCCTTTGTCGATCCACATTTCCACATGGATGCCACCCTCAGCTATGGCACCCCGCGCATCAATGCATCGGGGACTTTGCTGGAAGGCATCGGGCTTTGGGGCGAACTCAAGCAGGTGATGACCCCCGACGAAGTCAAATCACGCGCTTTGGCCTATTGTGACTGGGCCGCGTCACTGGGCCTGTTGTGCATCCGCAGCCATGTGGACACCTGCCATGATTCACTGCTGGGGGTTCAGGCCCTGCTTGAGGTCCGCCGCGAGGTTGCCGATTACATCGACCTGCAATTGGTCGCCTTCCCCCAAGACGGGCTGTACCGGGATCCAACCGCCTTTGAGAACACCCTCCGTGCGCTGGATATGGGCGTGGATGTGGTGGGGGGCATCCCGCATTTTGAGCGCAGCATGGCCGATGGCGCGCGATCCGTGACGGCGCTGTGTGAAATCGCGGCTGAACGCGGGCTGATGGTGGACATGCATTGCGATGAAACCGATGATCCGTACTCGCGCCACATCGAAACACTGGCCTATGAAACCACGCGGCTGGGCCTGCAGGGCAGGGTGGCCGGATCGCATCTGACCTCGATGCATTCGATGGACAATTACTATGTCTCGAAGCTGTTGCCGCTGATCGCCGAAGCACAGGTGGCGGCGATCCCCAATCCGTTGATCAATATCGTGCTGCAAGGCCGCCATGACACCTTTCCCAAGCGCCGCGGCTTAACCCGGGTCAAGGAAATGCAGGCGATGGGCATTGCTGTGGGTTGGGGGCAGGATTGTGTTATGGACCCGTGGTATTCGATGGGCACGGGGGACATGCTGGATGTGGCGTTCATGGGTCTGCATGTGGCGCAGATGACCAGCCCAGACGAAATGCGCCGCTGTTTTGATATGGTGACAAATGTGAATGCCGGCATCATGGGACTTGAGGATTACGGGCTGCGGGTCGGGGCCAAGGCATCATTGGTGGTGCTGGATGCGGGCAACCCGATTGAGGCCCTGCGCCTGCGCCCGGATCGCCTGTTTGTGATCGCCAAAGGCAGGGTGATCTCGCGCCAGTCCCGCAATGACGCAAAACTTTCCCTAAAGGGGCGCCCCGCGTCGATCCACCGCCGCCACAGCGCCCCTTCCTAAGATCTGGGTCAGGCCATCGCCAGGGCGGCCCGCCGTGCCAGATTGAAAGCACCCTGCAGGGCGTTGCCTTCGGGTGGCGTCAGGTTGCGGGTCAGTTCCGGCGCCAGATAAGGCGCATAATGCGGGCCGACCCCGCCCCCTAGGCACAGGCGGTCACCGTCCTGAAAATCAAGCGCGGCCAGCGCGGTCTGGATGAATGCCGCGCCGTCTTGCATCAGCCCAAGCGCCAGCGCATCGCCCGCTGTTGCCGCCGCAACCACGCGGCGCGCCAGTTGGGCAAAATCGCCGGGCTGGGCCTTGATGCTGAACTTCACGATGTCGGTGACCCCGCCCATATCGCGCAGAATATCGCGGATCAGATCGGTCTGCGGGATCATGCCATCGTTCGCCATCAACACATTGATCAATATTTTCTGACCCAGCCATGCGCCAGAGGCCTGATCTGACAATTGGAAGCCCCAGCCGCTGACGGTCTTGAGCAGCCCTGCCTTTTGACGTGCCACAATTGTGCCTGTGCCAAGGGCGACAACAAACCCGTCCGCATCTTTCAAGGCGCCGACAACAGCGGTGTCGCGGTCACTGGTCACTTGGGTTTTGCCAAAGTCGAATTGGGCGGCGACCTGTGCTTTTTCATCTTGAAAATTGGCCCCCGCCACGCCGATATGGGCGATCATGCTACCCTTTGGCGCATCGGAAATCCCTGCCTTTTCAAGCGCCTCATGGATGGCGCCTTTGATATTGGCGATGGCGCGGTCTGATCCGGTATTTACATTTCCCGGCCCGCCAGCGGCCTCTGCCAGAATGCCCTGTGTGGGGGTGCCCACGGCTGCCCTACAGCCCGTGCCCCCCCCGTCAACGGCGATCAGAATGCTGTCTTTCCCCATGTTCATCAATCCCCTGACCCTATCCCGCTTGCCAATTCTGGCAGCTGATTGTTGCGCTGCGTTTCTCGTGCAAAGCCCCCTGCGAGTGTGCAAGGTTTTCCGTTTCCGGATCAAGCCCGAGTCGCACCGGCGCTGCGCCTGCGGAATAACAGTTGAGTTTCATCTATGATAGCGCTAACAAAGCGCCAAACCGGAATATTTGCCATGAGGGGTTCAAAACATGACCATCAAGATTGCAATCAATGGATTTGGCCGGATTGGCCGCTGTGTGCTGCGCGCATTGCTCGAAAACGGTGCCGGCGGGATCGAGGTGGTGGCGATCAATGATCTGGCCGATCCGCAGACGCTTGTGCATCTGTTGAAATATGATTCCGTACATGGCCGCCTGAAAACCAAAGCCCGCCTTGACGGTGATACCCTGCATGTCGGTGATTTCTCAATTCGACTGAGCGCGGAACGTGATCCTGCCAAACTGGCTTGGGCGGATGTGGATATTGCCTATGAATGCACGGGTCTGTTCACCCAACGGGATGCAGCGGCAAAGCACCTTGAGAACGGCAGCAAGCGGGTGCTGATCTCGGCCCCCGGCAAGGACGTGGATCGCACGGTGGTTTACGGCGTGAACCATAGCGATCTGACAGCCAATGATGTGATTGTCTCCAATGCGTCCTGCACCACCAATTGTCTGGCCCCCGTGGCCAAGGTGCTGGAAGAAACCTGTGGCATCGAAACCGGCTATATGACCACGATCCATTCCTTTACCGGCGATCAGCCCAGCCATGACACCGCCCACCGTGATCCCTATCGCGGGCGTGCGGCATCGCTGTCGATGGTGCCAACTTCGACAGGGGCGGCGGCGGCGATTTCGCTGGTCCTGCCCCAGCTTGAGGGCCGCCTTGAGGGATCGGCGGTGCGGGTGCCAACCGCCAATGTATCGCTTGTCGATCTGAGCTTTATGCCAAAACGCCCTGTCACCGCGGATGAGATCAACGCCGCGATGCAAAAGGCCGCCGATGGGCCGCTTGCAGGGGTTCTGTCCTATGAGGATGATCCGCTGGTGTCGGTTGATTTCAACCATGACAGTCATTCTTCCTGCTTTGCCGCGCCGCAAACCAAAGTCACCCGTGACGGCATGGTCCGCTTGGTCAGCTGGTATGACAATGAATGGGGGTTCTCGAACCGCATGAATGATACCGCACGGGTGATGGGTGCATTGATCTGATTGCGGGCGCGTTTCGATGCATGTTGCATGGGGCATGGCCCGCGTGGCGCTTGTGCTGGTCAATGATTGCTCTGGGTCTTTGATGACACGGCCTGAACCCGGAAATATACTTGACGCAATTTTTAAAATTCCATATTTCATGAATTATGGAAAAAGAATTCGCCAATCAACTCGCCACCCTCAGTCACCCGCAGCGCTTGGCGGTGTTCAGGTTGCTGATGCGGCGCTGTCCCGATGAGGTGCCCGCCGGCGAAATCGCCGAGGCGCTGAACCTAAAGGCCAGCACCGCGTCGGTCTATTTGTCCGCATTGACCAAAGCCGGGCTGATCGCGCAGCGGCGCGATGGCACGCGGCTGCTCTATGCGGTCAATCTGAACGGGGCGCGGGATGTCGTTGCCGGGCTTTTCCTTGATTGTTGTCGCGGGCGCGCTGATCTGTGTCCGCCACAATTTGCCGGCTTTCTCAAAACCATCGCGCCGGTGGTGGATCGACGGTTCAACGTGCTTTTTATCTGCACCGGAAATTCGGCGCGGTCGATTATTGCCGAAACCATTTTGCGGGACATGGCAGGGGGCAGGTTCACGGCATTTTCGGCAGGCACCACGCATCGCTCCGATCTGAATCCTTTTGCGGTTGAGATGCTGCAAACCAAGGGTCATGACGTGACACTTTTGCGCTCCAAAAACCTTGATGAATTCCAGACCGCAGATGCCCCGCAGATGGATTTTGTCTTTACCGTCTGTGACCGCGCCGCAAACGAAGAATGCCCCACATGGACGGGTCAGCCGATTTCGGGCCATTGGGGCCTGACTGATCCGGTTAAGGCCGAGGGCACCGTGGCCCAGAAACGTCTTGCGTTTCAACAGGTCTATGGCGCGTTGCACAACCGCTTGACGGCCTTCACTGCCCTGCCGTTCGACAGTCTGGACCGCGCGTCACTACAGGGCCGCGTTGATGAAATTGGCAAAGCGCCAGCGCCAAAGGAATAAATTATATGACAACCTATGCACTCAACGGCCTTGGCCGCATTGGCAAGATTGCCCTGCGGCCCCTGCTGGAACGGGGCGCGAAAATCGCCTTTATCAATGATGCGGTGGGCGATCCGGCCATGCATGCGCATCTGCTGGAATTTGATTCCGTGCACGGGCGCTGGGATGCCGATTTTTCGGCCGATGACAGCGCTATCACCATCAATGGCACCCGCATCCCGGTCACCAACACCGGATCTTTGGAAAACCTGCCGCTGGACGGTGTGGATGTGGTGATTGAATGTACCGGCGCTTTCAAGACCGAGGCCAAACTGGCCCCGTATTTTGCCGCAGGTGTGAAAAAGGTGATTGTCTCGGCCCCGGTCAAGGACGGGGCAACTGCCAATATCGTGTATGGGGTGAATGATGAAATCTATGATCCGGACAGCCATCACATTGTGACGGCGGCAAGCTGTACCACCAATTGCCTTGCGCCTGTGGTCAAGGTTTTGCTGGAAGGCATCGGCATCAAACATGGCTCGATTACCACGATCCATGATGTGACCAACACCCAGACCATCGTGGACCGCCCCGCCAAGGATCTGCGCCGGGCGCGGTCGGCCCTGACCAATCTGATTCCCACGACAACAGGGTCGGCCACCGCGATCACGCTGATTTATCCTGAACTGAAGGGCAAATTGAACGGCCATGCTGTGCGGGTGCCTTTGTTGAATGCCTCGATCACCGATTGCGTGTTTGAAATGAAGCGCGAGACCACGGTGGAGGAGGTCAACGCATTGTTCAAAGCCGCCGCCGAAGGGCCGCTCAAGGGCATCTTGGGCTATGAAACGCGGCCGCTGGTGTCGTCTGACTATACCAATGATCAACGCAGCAGCATCATTGATGGGCCCTCGACAATGGTGGTGAACGGCACGCAGGTGAAAATCTATGCGTGGTATGACAATGAATATGGCTATGCCTATCGTCTGGTTGATGTGGCGCTGATGGTGGGGGCCGCGCTGTGACACGCCCAGACGGATTTAGGGCCTATGCCACCGTCACGGCGGCCTATTGGGCGTTTATGCTGAGCGATGGTGCCTTGCGCATGTTGGTGTTGCTGCATTTTCACACGCTTGGGTTTTCGCCGGTACAGCTGGCCTATCTGTTTGTGCTGTATGAACTGGCTGGCATCATCACCAATCTGTCTGCGGGATGGATCGCGGCGCGCTTTGGCCTGACGGCCACGTTATATGCGGGGCTGGGATTGCAGGTTGTGGCGCTCTTGGCACTGGCGCAGCTTGATCCCACATGGGGGATCAGCGTCTCGGTGGTGTTTGTAATGATGGTGCAGGGTCTGTCCGGCGTGGCCAAGGATCTGGCCAAGATGAGTTCCAAAAGTGCGGTGAAAATCCTTGCCCCGACAGAGGGTGGCGGGCTGTTTCGCTGGGTGGCGGTTTTGACAGGGTCCAAAAACGCAGTGAAAGGGGCAGGGTTTCTGTTGGGGGCGGCCCTTCTGGGTATTTTCGGCTTTGTGGTCTCGGTGCTGAGCATGGCGGCGATCCTGTCTGTAATCCTGACCGCTGTCCTGATCTGGATGCCGGCAGGCCTGCCGCGCGGGCGCAAAGACGCGAAGTTTTCCGAGGTGTTTTCCAAGAACCGCAACATCAATTGGCTAAGTGCGGCGCGGCTGTTTCTGTTCGGGGCGCGGGATCTGTGGTTTGTGGTGGGCATTCCGATCTATTTCTATGCGGTGCTGTCGGATGGCAGCGACGACGGCAACCGCGCCGCGTTCTTTATGATCGGGGCCTTCATGGCGATCTGGACTATACTGTATGGGGTCATCCAGGGCGGGGCACCGCGTATCCTGAAGGCCGCAACGCGCAGTGAAGCCGAGATATTGCATCAGGCGCGGCGCTGGGTGGGTCTGCTGATCCTTGTGCCCGCCGTTTTGGCGGTGCTGGTCTGGATGGTGCCAGTCCCTTCCGCGATGCTGACGGCGGCAATCGTCTTTGGCTTATTGGTCTTTGGCGCGATATTTGCGGTGAATTCAGCGCTGCATTCCTATCTGATCCTTAGCTTTACCGATGCCAAACGGGTCACGATGGATGTCGGGTTTTATTACATGTCCAATGCCGCGGGGCGGTTGGTCGGGACGGTGCTTTCTGGCGTCACCTATCAGCTTGGTGGTCTGCCCTTGTGCCTTGGCACGGCGGCTGTGATGATTGGGCTTTCTTGGGGCGGCACCGCGCAATTGAAACCCTCTGATCACAGCAAGGCAAGCGCATGAATATTTTTGAACGCTATCTGTCTTTTTGGGTGGCGCTTGCAATGGGGGGCGGGATCCTGATGGGCAATATCGCCCCCGCAGTGATAGAGACCGTGGCCGCCGCCGAAATCGCCCGCGTCAATCTGGTGGTCGCGGTGTTGATCTGGGCGATGGTGTTTCCGATGATGGTGGGCGTGGACCCGCGTTCCCTGCGGGACGTGGCCAAACAACCGCGTGGATTGTTGATCACGCTGGTGGTGAATTGGCTGATCAAACCCTTTAGCATGGCGGCGCTGGCGGTATTGTTTTTCCAATATGTTTTTGCGCCTTGGATACCCGCCGAAGACGCAGTGCAATATATCGCGGGGCTGATCCTGCTTGGGGCTGCGCCTTGTACGGCGATGGTATTTGTCTGGTCGCAACTGACCAAAGGCGACGCGACCTATACTCTTTTACAGGTGTCGGTGAATGATTTGATCATGGTCATCGCTTTTGCGCCGATTGTCGCGTTCCTGTTGGGGGTCACCGATATAACGGTGCCGTGGTACACATTGGTGCTGTCGGTTGTGTTGTTCATTGCCCTGCCATTGGGCGCAGGGCTGATCACCCGGCGTGTGCTTGGATCGCAGGCGGCAATTTCGACGTTTCAGGCGCGGGTCAAACCCTATTCGATTGTGGGTCTGATTGTCACCGTGATGATCCTGTTTGGCCTGCAAGGGCAGGTGATTGTCGCCAAGCCGTTTATCATCCTGCTGATCGCCGTGCCGATCCTTTTGCAAAGCTATGGGATCTTTGTGCTGGCCTATGCGGCGGCCTTTGCCCTGAAGGTGCCACACCGGATTGCGGCGCCCTGTGCCTTGATCGGGACGTCGAATTTCTTTGAACTGGCGGTTGCCGTGGCCATCAGCCTGTTTGGCCTGAATTCCGGCGCGGCACTGGCGACGGTTGTCGGGGTGCTGGTTGAAGTGCCGGTGATGCTGACGCTTGTTGCTTTTGCAAACCGCACACGCGGGCGGTTTGCCTCATCTGGGTGATACAGCCCTTGCAGAGGGTTCTTCTGTTGTGTCGGGCGGGGATTCCCTCAATGGGTCAATTGTTCAGGCTGGCAATCAGCTGGTGAAATTTTTCGCCCTGAACCGCAACATGGCTTCTTAGCACCTGCGCCGCTTTTTCCGCATCTCCGGCTTGCAGGGCTGACACGATGTCAAAATGTTCGGACATTGATTGTTCGAGCCGCCCGCGAAACCGCAGCTGCATTTTACGATAGGCGCGCAGTTTGTTTTGCAGTTGCAGGGCCTGCTTTTCAAGATAGCTGTTGGCCGAGCCGCGATAGACGATCTGATGGAATTTTTCATTTTCAGCATAGTAATGCGCATGGTCCAGATCTTTGATCGCCTGCTGGCATCTGTCATTTGTTTCGGCAAGCTGGTGCAGGCCATTCTCGCTGATACGGGTGGCGGCCAATCTGCCGCAGGCCGCTTCCAGTTCGGCCATTGTTTCAAACATTTCCATCAGTTCAACCGGGCCGGGCTGGCGCACAAAGACGCCACGGCGTGGAATTTGTTCGGCCATGCCCGAAGACACCAACACTTGTAATGCTTCACGGATCGGCGTGCGCGAGACTTGAAATTGTTCGGCAAGTTTCAGTTCGTCCAACCGTTCGCCATCCCGATATTCGCCTGCGAATACCAGCTGTTCCAATGCTTCGGCGATTTTGTTTGCGCGTCTTATTTCCATAGCGCGTGTCTACCGAGCGCCCCATGTAAATGCAAGAAATTCGTTTTTGTATACAATAAATTTGACTTGGGATGCAGGTTGTGACAGGAGGAAAATGGTAGAATTGGAGGTTTGGACTCTGATCACACCTTGGGAGGAAGTTATGAAATCGAATTTAATGAAAGCGGCTGCCGCGCTGGCCTGTCTGACGCTTGGCTCTGTTGCCAATGCCGAGACCCTGCGCCTGTCGCATCAATGGTCAAACAAAGATGTGCGTCATCAGGTGGCCCAGATGGTTGCGGATGGTGTCGCCGCCGCAGATGTTGACCTTGATATCCAGATTTTCGGGTCAAAGTCACTTTTCAAACCACGCGAGCAATATCGCCCCTTAAGCCGGGGTCAATTGGACATGACCGTTCTGCCGCTCAGCTATGCGGGCGGGCAACAGCCGGCCTTTAACCTGACATTGATGCCCGGATTGGTGAAAAACCACGATCATGCCGCACGCTTGAGCGCCTCGCCGTTCATGGCGGCCCTCGAAGAAAAAATGGCCGAAGATGATGTCATGGTGCTGGTGCATGGCTATCTTGCCGGCGGTTTTGTCGGCAAAGACAAATGCATCACCAAACCCGAAGACGTGCAAGGCCTGCAAACCCGCGCGGCGGGCAAGGCCTTTGAACAAATGCTGGCCGGGGCAGGGGCGTCAATCGCGTCAATGGCGTCTTCCGAAATCTATACGGCGATGCAAACCGGGGTTCTGACGGCGGCCAATACGTCCTCGTCGTCCTTTGTGTCTTACCGCATCTACGAGCAGGCCAACTGTTATACCCCGGCGGGGGATGTGGCGTTGTGGTTCATGTACCAGCCGTTGTTGATGAATAAACCCAAGTTCGACAGCCTGAACGCGGATCAGCAAAAGGCCCTGCTTGATGCTTCTGCAAAGGCACAGGCCTTCTATCTGGAAGAAGCCAAAAAGGAAGATGCGGAATCTGAAAAAGTGTTCCGTGATGCCGGGGTCGAAATCGCCCATATGTCACAACAGGATTTTGACGCATGGCGCGCTTTGGCGCAGGAAACGTCTTACAAGGCCTTTGTTGCCGAAGTTCCTGATGGTCAGGCGCTGCTCGATATGGCGCTGGCCGTACAATAATCCCAAACAGGAAGGCCGCGCTGGCGTGGCCTTCCTTTTCGGTGATCTTCTCAATCCAAGGAAACTGCTATGGCGGGCCAAAGTTCTGCTGTTGCTGCGCGTACGGGCAATAATCCGTTTTTGCGTTTTGTGGCGGCTCTCTCAACAATTGCGGGATGGTGTTCTGCGGCAATGATCGTCGCGGCGGTGGCGGTTACCTGCCAGATGATTTTCATCCGGTTTGTGCTGAACGGATCGACGGTATGGCAAACCGAAGCCGTGATCTATCTGGCGATTTCATCCACCCTGATCGGGCTGCCCTATGTGCAACGTCTGCGCGGCCATGTGAATGTGGATCTCATTCCCTTGTCGCTGACGCCGCGCGCGCGCTATGTGATGGCGGTTTTCACCCTGTCGGTATCGGTGTTGATGGTGGCGCTCTTGCTTTGGTACAGTTGCGAGCTGTGGCATCAGGCTTTTGAACGCAACTGGAAGTCCGACACTGTCTGGGGGGTGCGCCTGTGGATACCCTATGCGGCGCTGCCGGTTGGCTTTGGCCTGTTCATGTTGCAACTGATTGCCGATCTGGTTGCCGTGGTTCTGAAAATTGACAAGCCTTTCGGCTTGGAGGAGGCATAATGGATCCGCTCACACTTGGCGCGGTTGTGGCTGTTTGCACAATCCTAGTGCTGTTTTCCGGAGTTTCTGTGGCGCTGGGGCTGTTGGTGGTTTCCACTGCCTTTTTGATGATCTTTGATGGCATGCGATCGCTGGAACTGCTGCCTGAAATCCTGTTTGGCAAGCTGGACAATTTCGCGCTGTTGTCGATTCCGATGTTTATCATCATGGGGTCTTCCATCGCCTCCACCCGCGCCGGTGCCGATCTGTACGAGGCGCTGGAACGCTGGCTGACGCGGGTGCCGGGGGGGCTGGTGATTTCCAACCTTGGGGCCTGTGCGCTGTTTGCTGCCATGTCCGGTTCAAGCCCTGCCACCTGTGCGGCAATTGGCAAAATGGGCATCCCCGAGATGCGCAAACGCGGCTATCCTGACGGGGTGGCGGCGGGATCAATTGCGGCGGGGGGCACTTTGGGCATTCTCATTCCGCCCTCGGTCACGATGATTGTCTATGGCATTGCCACGGAAACCTCGATCGGGCGGCTGTTTCTTGCAGGAGTGATCCCGGGGCTGTTGCTGGTGGCGCTGTTCATGGCGTGGTCGCTGTATTCCACCTGGAAATCCGGGGATCGTGAATTGCTGGCCACCGGCAGTTACACATGGAAGCAAAAGTTTGAAATCCTGCCGCGTGTTGTGCCGTTCCTGTTGATCATTCTGGGCGTGCTCTATGCGATGTATGGTGGGGTTGCGACCCCGTCAGAAACGGCGGCGGTCGGGGCTTTGCTGTGCCTGATCATCGCAATGGTGATCTACAAATTATGGAACCCGAAAGATCTCTGGGTTGTGCTGCGCGACAGCACCAAAGAAAGCGTGATGATCCTGTTCATCATCGCGGCAGCGGGGGTGTTTTCCTATATGCTGTCGAGCCTTTATATCACCCAGTCGATCGCGTCCTGGATTGGCACGCTGGATGTGAACCCCTGGGTGTTGATGGGCGCGGTGAACGTGTTCCTGTTGATTGCCGGGTTCTTTTTGCCCCCCGTGGCGGTGATCCTGATGGCGGCCCCGATCCTGTTGCCGATCATCACTTCGGCGGGGTTTGATCCGATCTGGTTTGCAGTTGTTCTGACGATCAACATGGAAATCGGGCTGATTTCACCGCCGGTCGGGCTGAATCTCTATGTGATCAACGGCATCGCGCCGGATATCTCGCTCAAGACCATTCTGGTCGGATCGCTGCCGTTTGTTCTGTGTATGGTGCTGGCGATTGTGTTGTTGTGCCTGTTTCCGGGATTGGCGACATGGCTGCCTGATACTGTCATGGGCGCCGCGATATGAGCTTTTTCAGTGACCTTGTTGCCACCGTGTTTGAAAGGCGCTACCGGCGGGCGCTGTCCTCGGATGCGGCGGGCAAGACGATCACCGAAATGGCGCAGGCGCTGCTGGGCAGTCATGGTGAAGTGTCCGGCAGTACCATGGCGCGGCTGATCCTTGATCGCTATGGCGACATGGACAAGACTGAGAAACAAGCGTTTTTCGGGTTTATGACCCATGATCTGGATATTGACCCGCATCAGGTGACCGCGGCGCTGCGCGCCTATCAGGACCAGCCTTCAAAAGACAGCTACCGCAGGTTTGCAAAATCCTGCGAACCCAAGCGGCAGGAGCTGACCCGCAGGCTTAATCAAGTGCCGGGGGCCACCGGCCAACTGGTTGGCATGCGCAAGGATTTACTGGGGTTTCTGCGCGAGGATCCCGACCTTGGACCATTGGATGTGGATTTCCAGCATCTGTTCAAATCATGGTTCAACCGCGGGTTTCTGGTGCTGCGCCCGATCAACTGGTCCAGCCCTGCTGAAATCCTTGAGAAAATTATCGCCTATGAGGCGGTGCACGCCATCGACAGCTGGGATGATCTGCGGCGCAGGCTGCAACCTTCGGACCGGCGCTGTTTCGGGTTTTTTCATCCGGCAATGGCGGGAGAGCCGCTGATTTTTGTCGAAGTGGCGTTGACCAAAGGCATCCCCGGTTCGGTTCAGGATTTGCTGGCCGACGGGCGTGATGGCATTGACGCACAAGACGCGGACACTGCGGTGTTTTATTCGATTTCGAACTGTCAGGCCGGATTGGCGGGCATTTCATTTGGCAATTCCCTGATCAAACAGGTGGCGGCAGACCTGTCGCGTGACCTGCCAGCGCTCAAAACCTTTGTCACGCTGTCCCCGATTCCGGGATTGAACACATGGCGCCGAAACGCCGAACCCGCCCTGCCTGCAGAGGCCGATATTTCTGCCGTGGCGGCACATTATTTGTTGAATGCCAAACGTCCGGACGGGATGCCTGTTGACCCTGTTGCCCGTTTCCACCTAGGCAATGGCGCAATGGTACATGCGGTTCATGCGGGTGCAGACCTGTCGGAAAACGGTATGGCCCAATCAAATGGCGCGATGGTAAATTATCTTTATGATCTGTCGCGGATCACGACCAACCACGAGGAATTTGTTGCTGAGAAATCGGTCATTGCGTCTGCAGATGTAAAGGCCCTCAGTGCAACGCTTAAATCTGACGCTTAAGGGGGCAACAGCATGGCGAACCCGCTTTTTGATACGCTGTTTGGACAGCATGACGGCAAGCAAGCCGTGTTCCTGCATCTGCCGGACGGCGCGCCGATCACCTATGCCGGTTTCCTGCGCATGGCCGCGCAATATGCCGGATTGCTGACGGATCTGGGCCTGAAACCCGGCGACCGGCTGGCGGTGCAGATCGCCAAATCACCGCAGGCCCTGGCGGTCTATGCCGCTTGTGCGCAGGCGGGGCTGGTTTTTTTGCCATTGAACACCGCCTATACTGCGGATGAGGTTTCCTATTTCCTTGAGAACAGCGGTGCGGGGCTTTTGCTTTGTGATGACAGCAACCGCGCGGCGTTGGCCCCGGTGGCCCAAGCCTGTGCTGCGCAGCTTGAAAGCCTGAATGCCGATGGGTCGGGCAGTTTCAGCGACAAGGCCAAAGACCAACCCGATACCTTTGACACAGTTGCGCGCAGCAAAGATGATCTGGCCGCGTTTCTCTATACCTCGGGGACCACGGGGCGCTCAAAGGGGGCGATGCTGACCCAGGCCAACCTGTTGTCAAATGCCGAGGTGCTGACCGCGCATTGGCAGTTCACTGACGCAGATGTGTTGCTGCATGCCTTGCCGATTTTCCATACCCACGGGTTGTTCGTGGCCACGAATATCACCCTGTTGGCAGGGGGCAGTATGATTTTCCTGCCCGCCTTCAATCTGGATCAGATCATCGCACAGTTGCCCGGTGCCAGCGCGATGATGGGGGTGCCGACATTCTATACCCGCCTGTTGGGGGATGCGCGGTTTACCAAAGATCTGGTTGCCCATATGCGGCTGTTTGTGTCGGGCAGTGCGCCCTTGCTGGCGGAAACCCACGTGGAATTTGAAAACCGCACCGGTTGCCGGATTCTGGAACGCTACGGCATGACCGAAACCAATATGAATACCTCCAATCCCTATGATGGAGAGCGCCGCGCCGGCACGGTAGGTTTTGCGCTGCCCGGCACCGAGATCAAGATCACCGACAGTAAAACCGGGGCCACCCTGCCGCAGGGCGCAATTGGCGAGATAGAAGTCAGAGGCCCAAATGTGTTTCGCGGCTATTGGCAGATGCCGGAAAAAACCGCCGAGGAACTGCGCCCTGACGGGTTTTTCATCACCGGCGATCTGGGCCAGTTTGACGCGGACGGCTATTTGCAGATTGTCGGGCGCAACAAGGATCTGATTATTTCAGGTGGCTACAACATCTATCCCAAAGAAATCGAATTGCTGTTGGATCAGCAGGACAATGTGCTGGAAAGCGCCGTGATCGGGGTGCCGCATCCTGATTTTGGTGAAAGTGTTGTGGGCATTCTTGTTGCCAAGGGCCAGACCGCGCCGGATGTCGCAGCGATCAAGGCCGAGATCGGCAAATCACTGGCAAAGTTCAAACTGCCCCAGCGGTTGATCATCCTGCCGGAACTGCCGCGCAACACCATGGGCAAGGTCCAGAAAAAGGCGCTGCGCGATACCTATAAGGATTTGTTTTCAAACTAGGGTCGGGCGCCTGGATCGCGGGCCCGGCCCTGTGGGCGGGCCTAGCGCAACATGCCGGGCAACCACAGGGCGACAGCGGGAAACAGCACCAGAATCGCCATGACGAAGACTTCCAACAGGATGAAAGGGATCGCGGCGCGGTAGATCTGGGTGATGCGGATTCCTGCAGGCGCCACGCCTTTCATCACAAACAGCAGCAGTCCGAAAGGCGGGGTTAACAGGCTGATTTCCATGGCAATCAGCATCATCACCATCAGCCAAGTTGAATTCATCCCCAAGCTGTCGGCAATCGGTAGAAAAAATGGCAGCGTCAACAGGATCATGCTGATCTGGTCCATAAAACAACCCAGAAACAACAAGATCAGCATCATCACGATCATCGCTGTCAATTGGGTGAACTGCACGCTTGAAATCGCATTCAAGACGCCAACAGTTGCCCCTGAAACCTGAAGAATCTGCGCAAAGGTCAATGACCCGGCGATGATAAACAGCAACATCACATTGATCTTGGCGGTTTCGCGCAGG
The DNA here is from genome assembly GCA_047634585.1 of Sulfitobacter sp. Taxonomy (GTDB): domain Bacteria; phylum Pseudomonadota; class Alphaproteobacteria; order Rhodobacterales; family Rhodobacteraceae; genus Sulfitobacter. The sequence goes on from JBLIAN010000004.1 coordinate 95,308, forward strand.
GCCTTCATCAGTGCCGCACGGGTCAGACTGCCATAGGCGGCGCTGATTGCGGCGGCGGCAAGACAGCCCAATGCAGCGGCTTCTTCGGGGGCGGCGATGCGCAGAAAGATCGACCCGACAACCACCACGAAAATCAGCGACAGCGGCACCACATCCACCAGAAACGGCCGCCACCGCGCCCAACCGGTTTCCACTGTGGTTTCTGTGCTGGGGGCCAATGCCGGATTAAGGTGACAGCGGATCAGCACATAGAGAATAAACAAACCGGCCATCATCACCCCGGGCAGCACGCCCGCAATCAGCAGCTCGGTGATCGAGCGTTCGGCCAGGCTGGCCAGCAAGACCGCCAGCGCCGACGGCGGGATAAGCATGGCGATCCCGCCCACCGCCATAATCGGTCCAATGGCGATGGTCGGGTGATAACCCCGGCGCAGCATGTCAGGCAGCAGCAGATTGCCAAGGATGGCAGTATTGGCAATGGTCGAACCCGACAGGGACGAAAACACCGTGCCCCCCGCAATTGACACAATCGACAACCGGCCCGGCACCCGCGAAATCAACCGGTCGATGGCGTTGATGGATTTGAACGCCACCCCGGTCTGGAACAGAATTTCCCCCATCAGGATAAACAGCGCCACAGGCACCAGCGAAAAACGGGTGATCGACAGGGCGTATTCAATCGGCATCAACCCCAGTCCGATTTCACCGCGCAAGAAAATATAGGCTCCGACAATATTCGCCGCAAAAAACGCAAAGGCTACGGGCAGGCCGGTGATCAACAGGGCCACAGCGCCCCCCAGCAACAGCGTCAGCGCCCAATACCATTCCATGATCATCCTACAGGCCCCCCACGTCGAGATCATCAATCCGGTGCAGATCACCGCCTCTCAGGAAACGGAACAGGAATTCCAGCGCCAGCAGCAGAAAACTGATCACAAAGACCACCAGCAGCCACCATTCCGGCACCACGAAATATTTCATCTGCATTGATTGGAACTGATAGGCTTGGGACAGGTTCGCCCAGCCATAGCGCAACAGCACAAGGCAAATCACCATGCCCAGCAGATCCAGCGACCGATCCAGCAAACGCGACAGCGGTGCAGGCAGCGCGCCGAGCACAAGGTCAACCCGCACATGGGCCCCCAGCCGCAGCACCCAAGGCGCCGCCAGAAAAACCCCGGCATAAAGCGCATATTCGATCAATTCCTGCACCCCGGGCAGATTGCCAAGATGGGCCAGACGCAGCACCAGATCCAGAGAAATACAAATGGCAAACAAGCCAATCGTGACCCCGACCAAGGTGGCGATGTGATCATATAAGCGTCCGAAAAACGCGTCTATTCTGGAAAATTCTGGCATGATAGGCCCCCCGTACTGGTGCCCCAAGGCGGTTCTTGTCGCCGCCTTGGGGCGTTTTGGTTCATTCGTTAGCGAAATAGGTCCGCAGCTTGGCCCCGTGTTCAGGGCTGGTTTCGATCAACCCGCCCCAACCGGCATCCCGCGCACCGGCAAGCCATGCGGCGGTATCCTCATCCGAAAAGGTGATCACTTCGAACCCGGCTTCGACCTGACGTGCCCGCGCGCCGTCATTCAGTGCCGCATCTCCGGCAATCGCCGCCGCTTCCAGTTTCATCGCCTCGCCCAGGATCAGATCACGCACAGTGTCGGGCAGGCCGTTCCAGACTTTGAGGTTGGAAAACAACATCAGGTCCACATCGTAAAACCCTGGATCAACACGATATTTGGTCACCGTTTCCCAGCCCGGCTGATGGCCAAGCGCCGGCCAGCCATAGCCTTTGACCGTGCCGTTTTCCATCAACGAGAAAATCTGTGAAATCCCCGCATCCTGCGTGGTCGCCCCCAGTGATTTGAAAAAACTGGTGTAAATAGGTGCCGTGCGCAGGTGCAGCCCTGTCAGGTCCGGTTTGTCGATGGCATAGCCGTCGGCAAGGTAAAGATGGAACTGGGTGCCAAAGTGGTGGCGCGCCAGAACTTCGATGTTCTTTTCATTATGCAGCCCATTCATGTAATCCCAACCACCATTGGCGCGGATTTCTGTCGGGGTTTTTTCCAGCAGTTTCCACGCGTCGGCTTCGGGCAGGACGTTCTGGTAATAGGCGCCGGTGCAAGAACTCAGATCATAGACCCCTTGGGATACTTTCTGCATGACGGTGACAGGGCTGCCGATCGCGGGCGCACCGCCGACATAATTGATGCTGACCTCGCCTGCGCCAGCGGCGTTCACCGCGTCGATCAGCCCTTCAAAGCGTTTCGAGAAAAACGATCCCTGCGGGAAGCAACTGACAGCCTGAAGCTGGACTTCGGCGCTGGCGGGAATGGCTGTGAGGGCTGCAAAAGCTGTCACAGCGGCGATGATAGATGTTTTCATGGGTTTCCTCCGTTGGTCGTTCAGCCGGAAAGCTCTCCGGCTCAAGTGCCGCCGTTTGCTGGCGATCTGGATGGTATTATGGTTTTATTTGAGTGGATTAGTGGATTGATCTGGCCGTAAAGAGCGTTGCTGCCACGCGGGTTATGGCCTACGGCATCAGCGCGTATGCCGATGTTCCCGGTTTTGCAAAACTGTCAAACATGTCTCCTCCCCTAAACAGGCCGCCACAGCCTATGTTACTTGCATTTGCATGTAATGAAAGTATGTTTTTGCATATAAAAACCGGAGCTGTCCACATTTTGGGATGTTGGGGCATGGTGATCCGGCAGGCGGTACCGCCAGTGCACCCGATTATCTGGCACGATCATGATGTGGCGCGTGATAACCGGGCGAAAAGCGAAGCGGCGGCGGTGCCGGCGCGGGCTTAGGCAACCTTGGCAGGGCTTGCGGTGATCTGTGCCATGAGCGTGCGGCGTTTTTGCGCAACTTCTTTGGCGTGGCGTTCGCGCACATGGCCATAGCCTCTGATCTGGTCGGGCAGTGACAGCAATGCGGTGATGTTGCGGGCTTGGTTGTCGGACCAATGGTCAAGCGCAAAAGCCACATCCGCCTCATATTCGGCCAACAGGCGGCGGGCGAGCTTTGCCTCGGCGCTGTTGCGGAACGGGTCAAGCAGGCTGCCGCGCAATCCGCGCAGGCGGGTCATCAGGGCAAAGGCCGTCAGCACCCATTGCCCGACTTCGCCTTTGACCAGTTTGCCGGTTTTCTTGTCGGTCCTGGCAAAGGGCCATGCCCCGACGTGGAAGGTCAGTTTGAGATCACCTTCAAAGGTATCGGCCAGACCTTTGCGAAACGCGGGGTTTGAATACAGCCGCGCCACTTCCCATTCGTCCTTGACCGCCAGCATCTTGAAATACCCTTTGGCCAAGGCCCGCAACGCCGCGTCATCCAGCCCGGTCCGGCGGGCTTTGGATATCATGTCGGAAAAGCGGGTGACATTGGCAGGCACCCCGTAAGCGGTCAATTCGCCGATGCGATGGGCAATCAGGCTGTCCAGGGTTTCGCCACGGCGCGTGCCAAGATCCACAGGGGCATCGCCGCGCATCAAGCGCAGGGCAGCGTCGGGATCGCCGTAAGCCAGACGTCCCAGATCAAAGGCCTGATAATTCTGTTTCACCTTGGTGCCGTTCAATTCGATGGCGCGGTGGATTGCCTCAAGGGACAACGGCACACCCCCTTGTTGCCATGCGGCCCCCAGCAGCAGCATATTGGCAAACACCCGGTCGCCCATGATTTTTTCGGCCATGTCCTGTGCGGCCATGCCACGGGCACGTTTGCCCAGAACATGGGTCAGGCGCTCTAGCTGTTCGTCACCGTTCAAGGACCAATCGGGGTTTTTGGAAAACTCCGATGTTGGCACCACGGTGATATCGCTGACCGCGACGGCATCATCGGATTTGAGCAGCGACAGGGCTTCGTCGCCTGCCGCCACCACCAGATCACAGCCAATCAGACTGTCGGCCTCGCCCGTCGCGATGCGGGTGGCGCGCATGTCGGCTGGGGTGCTGGCGATTTTGATATGGGAATGCACCGCACCATATTTTTGTGCCAGCCCGGTGATATCAAGGTTTGAGGAATAATAGCCTTCGGCATGGGCGGCCACGGCCAGCGTCTGGCCAACTGTCACCACACCGGCGCCGCCAATGCCCGACACCAGCACCGACCAGGATCCGTCAATGGCAGGGATGTTCGGCATCGGCAGATGGGCAATGTCAAAACCAGCGGTCGATACTTTGGCCTTGCGCGGCGTCGCGCCCGAGACCGTCACAAAAGACGGGCAAAAGCCTTCGACGCAGGAAAAATCCTTGTTGCAAGAGGATTGGTTGATCTGGCGTTTGCGGCCGAAATCGGTTTCCAGCGGTTCAATCGCCATACATTGCGAGACAGTGGAACAATCGCCGCAGCCTTCGCAGACTGCCGGATTGATAAAGGCACGTTTGTCGGGGTCGATCCATTTGCCGCGTTTGCGCAGGCGTCGCCGTTCCGTGGCACAGGGTTGGTCATAGATCACAGCAGTGACATCGTGGATTTTGCTGAGCTCTTTTTCAACGGTTTGCATCTCGGTGCGATGATGCAGGGTGATGCCTGCGCCGAAATGCCGGCCTTGGTATTTTTCCGGATCATCCGCCACCAGCGCGATACGTTTGACGCCTTCGGCGCTGAGCTGGGCAATCATTGATTCCGGTGTGACTTCGCCGTCATGGGGTTGTCCGCCCGTCATCGAGACAAAGCCGTTGTGCAGCAGTTTATAGGTGATCGGGGCCTTGGCGGCGACTGCGGCACGGATCGCCATAAGGCCGGAATGGAAATAGGTGCCATCGCCCATATTGGTAAAGACATGCGGCTCATCGGTGAAATGGAACTGGCCAAGCCAGCCAACCCCTTCACCGCCCATATGGGACATGGAATTGGTCACCAGCGGGTCGCGGATCATCGCCATTGAATGACAGCCGATCCCCGCCAGGGCGCGGCTGCCGTCAATCACCTGGGTGGAGCGGCCATGGGGACATCCGGCACAAAAGGACGGGCCACGGATCGCGCCGCTGGCCCCCAAGGCGGGGGGGTGATCAGGCTGGTTGGGCAGGGGGATGCCACAGCCTGGGTTGGCCTCGTTTGCGGCGCGGGCGATGATGCGGCTGATCATATTGGGATCAATTTCGCCAAAGTTGGGAAACGCCGGATCGCCCGCATCTGCGGCATAGGCCTGCCCGCTAAAGGTTTTGCCAATCAGGCGCGGTGACAGGCCAGACCCATACAGCTGGGTGCGGATCTGATCTTCGAGCAGGGGGCGTTTTTCTTCGACCACGATGATCGTGTCCAGCCCATCGGCGAATTCCTTGACCGCGACATCATCCAGCGGCCAGACCATGCCGACCTTCAGCAGGCGCACCTCGGCAGTGCCGATCTTGCCACCCTTATAGCCCATGCCCGCCAGCGCCTGCGCCAGATCCTGCCATGCCTTGCCTGCGGCCACCACGCCGATGGTGGCGGATTTCGGCCCGCTGATCCGGTTCACCTCATTGGCACGGGCATAGGCAAGCGCGCGTTTGATTTTGACATCCCAAAGGCGCTTTTCCTGATCCATGAACGAGGTAAACAGTTCAATGCCCGCAGATTGACCATCGGTTTCGGGCATGGTGATCGTCGGGCTGTCCGGCCCGACATAGACCGAACCACCGCCCTCAACCACATCGGTTACCAGCTTCAGCCCGACCAAGGCACCGGAAAAGCGGCTCATGGCGATGCCGTGCAATCCGTAATCCAGCACCTCTTGGGCATTGGCGGGGGCCAGCAAGGGCATGCCGATAGAGACAAAATTGTAATCCGAATAACAGGCCAGTGTTGATGATTTGGCCCCGTGATCATCGCCGACCAACAGGATGGATCCGCCTTTGGGGTTTGATCCGGCAAGGTTGGCATGGCGCAGTGGGTCCATCGAACGGTCCATGCCCGGTGCCTTGCCGTACCAGATCGAAAACACCCCTTCGACCTTGGCCCCCGGGAACAGGCCAACCTGCTGTGCGCCCCATGTGGCGGTCGCGGCCATGTCTTCGTTGATACCGGGTTGAAAGACGATGTTGTTGTCATGAAGCTGTTTTTGCGCCGCCCATAGTTCCATGTCGTAGCGCCCCATCGGTGATCCGCGATATCCCGAGATATAGCCGCCCGTGTTCAGCCCCGCATCGGCATCACGTTGATGTTGCTGGATCGGCAGGCGCACCAGTGCCTGCATACCGGTCATGTAAACCCAGCCTTCTTGTTGAGAAAGCCGATCTGTCAGGGTCATGTTCAACCGATGTGTCGGGGTCACTGCGTTCATGCGCCAAAGGCTCCTAATTGGGTGCTGTGAAGGTGCCGGATCATTGCGGATCGCCTGCGCCGTTCAAGGTACTTTAGGTGCGGGGGTCATATTCAGTCCAATTCAATCTTTTAAGTATATCATTCATGGTGTGAATGTTATTCTGCCCTGGAGACAAGCCAGCGGGGCACCATGCTGAACATTAATCAATTGCAGCATCTTCAATTTGTTGCCCGCGAAGGCAGCTTTGCCCGTGCGGCCGAATTGGCCAATATCACCCAACCCGCGCTCAGCAATTCAATCCGCGCCCTGGAACAAAAGGTCGGGTTCCGGCTGGTGGAACGTGCCGAACGGCCTGTGCGCCTGACGGTTCTGGGGCAGAACCTGTTGGCGCGGGTGGATACGCTGTTGTTTGAGGCACGCAGCCTTGATCAGGAAATCGCCCAACTGGCCAGCGGCGATGGCGGGCTTATTCAGGTCGGCATGACCGGTGCTTTTTCAACCAGTTTTGCAGGGGCGATTGTCGCGGAATGGCATCGGGCGCATCCCAATGTGCGCTTGCGCCTTGAGGTGGCCCAGACCAGCGATCTGTTGGCGGGGCTATACGGGGAAGAACTGGATCTGATGGTCGGGGATCAACGCGATCTACCGGAAACCGCGCTGGATTTGAACATGACTGCCTTGCCCAGACAGGCGGGCGGGGCATTTTGCCGTAAGGGCCATCCGATTTTGCAACTGGCACAACCCACGGCGGCGGATTTGGCGGCGTGTAAACTGGCAGGCACCAGCTTTCCCAACAATCTGGTGCAATCCTTGGCGAATTTCCTTGATCTCAAAGAGACCCCAGAAAAGATTATGGCGATTGATTGCAACAATGTGTCGGCGCTGCGCGATGCCACGGTGCAAAGTGATCTGGTCTTGTTGACGACGCGCGGCTGTATCCGCGAAGCGCTGGCCAAAGGGGTTTTGGTGCAGATCCCGATTGATCCGCGCATTGATGGCGTCTGGTCGATTGTCACCCGCAAAGGGCGCACCGCCCATCCGGTGATCCCGTCCCTGGCCGCAAAAATCAGCGAGGTCGCAAGGCGCGAATTGATCTGATCTGGCATGCTCCGGGGGAGGGGGCACGGGCGATGTGCCCGCCTGTATGATTGGTTTTCGGGCGCATAAATGGCGGATTGCGCGACGTGAAGCGGGCAGATCAAGGTCATTTTCCCTCTAAGGCAATCCCTAAGTGTATGTTATAAAGTCATAAAAATATCCGTCATTCTTCATTTGCATGGGTGATTTGAAATTGGCATTGGCGCTTTGCTGCTGCCATGCCTTAACAATTTCCCACAGATTCAGGATGCCAATGCTGGTGTCCGACAAGGAGGAAACACCATGAATACATTTATCCGCATTGCTGCGGCGGGCGTCATTAGCGCCGCGTTCAGCACTGTTGCGCAGGCGGAGGTCACTGTGAAAGTGGCCTATGATGCCGATCCGGTTTCGCTTGACCCGCATGAGCAGCTTTCTGGCGGCACATTGCAGTTGTCGCATATGGTTTTTGACCCGCTGGTGCGCTGGTCGCAAGATCTGCAGTTTGAGCCCCGTCTTGCCGAAAGCTGGGAACAGATTGACCCGACAACCACACGTTTTCATCTGCGTGACGGGGTGAAATTCCATTCCGGCAACGAAATGACAGCGGCTGACGTTGACTGGACATTCGACCGCCTGAAAGAAAGCCCCGATTTCAAGGGTATCTTCAGCCTGTTCACCGATGTGAAAGTGATCGACGACACGACATTCGATCTGATCACCTCTGAGCCCTATCCGCTGGTGTTGCACACCGCGACCTACATCTTTCCGATGGACAGCAAATTCTACACCGGCACCACCGACGACGGTAAAGACAAGGCCGAACTGGTCAAACACGGTGACAGCTTTGCCTCGCGCAATGTCTCGGGCACCGGCCCTTTCACCGTCAGTGAACGTGAACAGGGCGTGAAAGTGGTTTTTGACCGGTTTGACGGCTATTGGGACACGGCCAGCAAAGGCAATGTCGATAAAATCGTTCTGACCCCGATCAAAGAAGACCCGACCCGCGTCGCGGCTTTGTTGTCCGGTGATGTCGATTTCATCGCGCCCGTGCCTCCAACCGATCTGAAACGTGTCGAAGAAAACGACGGCACCAATCTGATCACCATGCCCGGCACACGGATCATCACCATGCAGATGAACCAAGACCGTGTGGAAGCCTTTAAAGACGCCCGCGTGCGTCAGGCGATTGATTATGCCGTGAACAATGCAGGTATTGTCGACCGCATCATGCGCGGCTTTGGCACCGTGAGCGCACAGGCCAGCCCTGCAGGTTATCTGGGCCATGATCCGGCGCTGACACCGCGCTTTGACGTGGAAAAAGCCAAGGCGCTGATGGCCGAAGCCGGCTATGCAGACGGTTTTGAAATCACCATGATGGCGCCGAACAACCGCTATGTGAACGATGACAAAATCGCTCAGGCTGTGGCCTCCATGCTGTCCAAGATCAACATCAAAGTTGACCTGCAGACCATGCCAAAAGCCCAATACTGGCCCAAGTTCGACGAACGCGCTGCTGACATGATGATGATCGGCTGGCATTCGGATACCGAAGATTCAGCGAACTTCCACCAGTTCCTGAGCGCCTGCCCGGACGAAGCAACCGGCAATGGCCAATACAACTCGGGGAACTATTGCAATGCCGAGGCGGATGCGCTGATGGCGGCTTCCAACAGCGAAACCGACGCAGGCAAGCGCGGCGAGATGCTGCAAAAACTGGAAGGCATCCTGTATAACGAAGCGGCCTATGTTCCGCTGCATTGGCAGAACCTTGCATGGGGTGCCCGCAAGGGGGTGCATGCAGAGGAAATCGTGAACGCCCTGAACTTCCCGTATTTTGGCGATCTGGTCGTTGATAAGTAAATCACGTTCAACGTGACACCTTTCCGGGGCAGGCGATGTCTGCCCCGGATCTTTTTTCATCGGTCGCTTTTTCATGTGCGGTGCTATGATCGACGCGCATCAACAATCGACAAAACAGGTTTGAAAATATGCTAGCCTATCTCGTGAAACGGGTGTTCCAGGCCATAGCGGTGATGCTTGTCATCTCGCTGGTCGGGTTTGCCATTCAGGACAATCTAGGGGATCCCCTGCGCGAACTTGTGGGGCAATCTGTCTCGGAAGATGTGCGTCAGCAATTGCGCGATGAACTGGGGCTGAACGACAGCTTTCTTCAGCAATACGGGCGGTTTCTGGTCAATGCCTTGCACGGCGATCTGGGCACCAGTTACTTTTTCAAGGAACCGGCACTGGATGTGATCCTGAACAAGCTGCCCGCGACGCTGGAACTGGTGTTCGGGGCAACGTTGATCATTGTCGGGCTGTCGGTGCCTTTGGGGGTCTATACGGCGATCCGTCCCAACACGATCCTCAGCCGCTTGATCATGGGCGTGTCGATTGTCGGCATCTCGATCCCGGTGTTTCTGACTGCGATCCTGATGATCTTTGTGTTTTCTGTCGAATTGGGCTGGTTGCCGTCATACGGGCGTGGCGAGGTTGTCACAGTGTTCGGGTCTTGGGATACCAATTTCCTGACCCTTGATGGCTGGGCGCATATCTTGCTGCCGTCACTGGCGCTGGCGTCGATCATGCTGCCGCTGTTTGTGCGTCTGATCCGTGCGGAAATGATGGAAGTGCTGCAAAGCGAATATGTAAAATACGCCAAGGCCAAAGGCATTCGCCCCTACCGGATCTATTTTGTGCATGCGCTCAAGAACACGCTGTTGCCAGTGATCACCGTGGGTGGTGTGCAGATCGGTACGATGGTCGCTTATACGATCCTGACCGAGACCGTGTTTCAATGGCCGGGCATGGGGTTCATGTTCCTTGAGGCGGTGAACCGTGTCGATACCCCGCTGATCGTGGCCTATCTGATTGTTGTCGGCTTTATCTTTGTTCTGACCAATACCGTGGTCGATCTGATTTACGGGCTGGTGAACCCCACCGTTAACCTTGCGAGGATGGGCGCATGAGCAGCCACAGCACAAACCCCGAACCGTCGCGGCTGACGCGCCTGTGGCAATCCAACATGGCCTATAGTTTCCGGCGCAATCCGGTGGCGGTGGTGTCTTTGATGATCTTTGCGGTGATCACCTTGCTGGCGCTGTTCGCGCCGCTGCTGGCCCCGTTTGATCCCTATGATCCGGCGCAGATTGACATTATGAACAGTGAATACCCGCCAATCTGGGTGCAGGGATCTGACCCGCAGTTCATGTTCGGCACCGATGATCAGGGCCGCGATCTGTGGTCGACGATCCTGTATGGGACGCGGCTGTCGTTGTTGATCGGGCTTTGCGCCGTGGTCTTGCAGGCGTTTCTGGGCATCTCTATCGGGTTGATTGCCGGCTATGTCGGCGGGCGTCTGGACAGTCTGCTGATGCGCATGGCCGATATCCAGTTGTCGTTTTCAACACTGATGGTTGCGATCATCTTTTTGGCGGTGACGCAGGCGATGTTCGGGTCCGAGACCTTTAACCAATATGCGATCTATTTCCTGATTGCGGTGATCGGCGTGGCCGAATGGCCGCAATATGCCCGTACCGTGCGTGCCACGGTTCTGGCCGAGAAAAAGAAAGAATATGTCGACAGCGCCCGCGTGCTGGGTTTTGGCCCGCTGCGCATCATGGTGCGGCATATCCTGCCCAATTCGTTGTCGCCGATCTTTGTGATCTCGACGGTGCAGGTGGCCAATGCGATCATTTCCGAGGCTTCGCTCAGTTTTCTGGGATTGGGCATGCCGCCCAGCCAGCCCTCGCTGGGGTCGCTGATTTCATCGGGGTTTGACTATATCTTTTCCGGCAGCTGGTGGATCACCGCCATTCCCGGGGTGATCCTTGTTGTGCTGGTACTGGTGATCAACCTTCTGGGGGATTGGATGCGCGATGTCCTGAACCCGAAACTTTATAAGGGATAAGCGCCATGTCTCTGCTTTCTGTACGCGACCTGACGGTCAAATTCGCCATGCGCGACCAAACAGTAACGGCGCTGGACCAGATCAGCTTTGATCTGGGCAAGGGCGAAAGACTGGGTATCGTTGGTGAATCCGGCGCGGGTAAATCAATCACTGGGTTCTCCCTGATGAATTTGCTCAGCCGTCCGGGCTTTATCGATTCAGGTAAAATCCTGTTTCAGGGCGAGGACATTGTGAAAATGTCGGAGGCCAAGATGCGCGGCATTCGCGGCAACCGCATGGCGATGATCTTTCAGGATCCGATGGTCACGCTTAATCCGGTGCTGACCATTGGCCAGCAGATGGTGGAAACCCTGCGCGCCCACCGCAAGCTAAGCAAAGCCGAGGCCGAACAGATCGCGATTGTGAAGCTGCGCGAGGTCTATATTCCCTCGCCCGAAGACCGGCTGGGCCAATACCCCCATGAATTGTCCGGCGGCATGCGTCAGCGGATCATCATTGCGATGGCGCTGTTGCTGGATCCTGAATTGATCATTGCGGATGAACCGACAACCGCGCTGGATGTGACGATTCAGGCCGATATCATGGAGCTGCTGCTGGAATTGTGCCAGTCCAACAAGGTCGGGTTGATCCTGATTACCCATGATCTGGGCGTGGTCAGCCAGATGACCGAACGCACACTGGTGATGTATGCGGGCAAGATCATCGAGGCGGGGCTGACCCGCGAGATCATCAATGATCCCCAGCACCCCTATACCCAAGGGTTGATAAATGCCCTGCCGCAACAGACCCAGCCGGGAATGCGGTTGAAGCAGATACCGGGCAATATGCCGTCGCTGACGTCGATCCCGGCGGGGTGCCCGTTCAGCCCGCGCTGTGAGTATGTGCGCGATCATTGCCGCACCAATGCGCCGGAAACCGTGCAATACGCCCATGTCAAAGTCGCCTGTCACGAGGTCAACCGCCTGCATCAAGACAGCACCGAGGAGCAAAACGCATGACGGATCACACTACCCAAGACGGTCCCTTGCTGGAATTGCGTCAGGTTGAAAAACGCTTTGATCTGGATCAGGGGTTTCTGGAAACGGTCAAGTTCCGCAAAGGCAGGGTGATCCGCGAAAAGCGGTCTGTGCATGCGGTGAACAATGTCTCGCTCAAGGTGGATCGCGGCGAGGCGCTGTGTGTCGTGGGCGAAAGCGGCTGTGGCAAATCCACGGTGGCGCGGCTGATTGCCGGGTTGTTAAAGCCCAACGCCGGTGAAATCCATTATGACGGAGACCGCATCGACAACCGGTCGCGCCGGGCGCTGATGCCGCTGCGCAAAAAGATGCAGATGATCTTTCAGAATCCCTATGCATCGCTGAATGCGCGGATGAACATCCAGCAGGCGCTGGAAGAACCCGTGCGCTATCACAATCCCGGTATCGGGCGCGGTGAAACGCGCGACAAGGTGGCCGAGGTCATGCGGTCGGTCGGGGTCGATCCCAGTTGGGCCAGCCGCTATCCTCATGAATTTTCCGGTGGTCAGCGCCAAAGGATCGCGATTGCCCGCGCCCTGACGGTGGACCCCGAGTTTATCATCGCGGATGAACCGATTTCGGCGCTGGATGTGTCGATCCAGGCGCAGGTGCTGAACCTGATGCTGGAAGCGAAAGATGACCGTGGGTTGACCTATCTGTTCATCACCCATGACCTTAGCGTGGTGCAGCATTTCGGCACCCGGGTGGCGGTGCTGTATCTTGGCTCGGTCTGCGAATTGGCCGATACCAAAACATTGTTTGAAAGCCCCAAACACCCCTATACCCGCGCCTTGTTGTCGGCGGTGCCACAGCTCAAGGATGACCGGCCCAACCATATCCGGCTCAAGGGTGAGATCCCGACACCGATCAACCTGCCCCAAGGGTGCCCGTTCCAAAGCCGCTGCGCCTATGCCAATACACGATGCGGCGTTGAACAGCCCCGCGCCATGCAACAACCCGATGGATCACTGGTGGCCTGTCATGCGGTTGAAGAAGGCCGGTTGGTTGACTAAACAGCCGCTGTCGCAGAACGGAATTCAAACTTGGACATAGCCTGGCTCAGAGATTTTGAGGCTTTGGTCGCGCAGAAGAATTTTTCGCGCGCGGCCGAAGAGCGCAATGTGAGCCAGCCCGCTTTTTCCCGCCGCATCCGTGCGCTGGAAGAAGAAGTCGGGGTCAAGCTGATCAACCGCCAGACCCTGCCGCTGTCCCTGACACCGGCAGGCGAGGTGTTTCTGCCCCAGGCGCGGATCATGCTGCGCACCTATCAAGAAACCCTGGAGCGCTGTCAGATCATTGATGCCGCGGGGGAAAACGTCATTCGTTTTGCCACCTCGCAATCGCTGTATCTGACCCATTACAAGACCCATATCGCACCTTTGGTGGAACAGGGTGGCTTGGATATCGACCTGAATTCAACCAGTTGGGCCGCGGATCAATTTGTATCGGCCCTACAGCAACGCTATTGCGATGTGATCTTGACCTATTGGCATCCGTCGATGGATTTTCTGGCACCGCTGGAACTGGGCAATTGTGAATATCTGACCCTGTCGAAAGACGATCTTTTGCCGGTGTCGCGGGTGACGGGGGATGACCCTGTGCATCAACTGCGCAAGGGCGGCAATAAACCTGTGTCTTTGCTGTCTTATGGCACGGCCTCGGCGCTGCGATCGGTGGTCGATCACATCCTGCGTCAAAACATCGAGGGGCCGAAAATCCTTGTGGTCAACCGCAATGCGTTGGCGATCTCGGTCAAGGCGATGATTATGGAAGGTTTCGGTCTGGGCTGGTTGCCCCGCGAATTGTGCAAAGAAGAACTGGCAGACGGGCGGATCGCGGTTGTCGGCGGTGACAGTTTTGCACAACAGCTTGAGGTGCGGCTGTATCGTGACAAGGAAAACCGCAAGCCGACATTGAACCGGCTTTGGGACGATATGAAAAAACTGACCGCGCTGCGCGGTGATTCATCCGCGGGCACAGCTGTGTAAATCCAGCAGCCTGGGTTGAACAGCGCAAAAAATGTTTCAAAGCGTGGCCGATTGCCGCTCAATCGGACCTTCAAAGCAGGTTCTACACCATTTGGTAAAGAGTTTACTTGAATCAAGCTGGCAATCGTTTATCCCGCTACCAAACAACAGAAGCAGGCATATGTCGCAAAACATCCAGCCCGGCGGGCAGACTTCGCAAGCCCGTAAACCTCGTGATTGGGTGAAAGTCCTTTCCAGCTATCGTGAACCCAAGATCAGCCGCAGCGCCTTTGAGCTGGGGGTGACGCTGGTGCCGTTCCTGTTGCTTTGGGCGCTGGCATGGGCGTCTTTGTCGGTCAGCTATTGGTTGACCCTTGCGATTTCGATGCTCAACTCGGGGTTTTTGCTGCGCCTGTTCGCGATCCAGCATGATTGTGGCCATGGCGCCTTTTTCAAAAGCCGGACCTTCAGCGATTGGGTTGGTCGGGTGTTGGGTGTCCTGACATTGACGCCCTATGATGTCTGGCGGCATTCCCATTCCATACATCACAGCAGTGCAGGCAATCTGGGGCGGCGTGGCATGGGCGACGTCCATACCGTGACCCTGCGTGAATACCGGGAAATGTCGCTGCTGCAGCGTTTGCATTACCGTCTGTATCGCAATCCTGTTGTGTTGTTCGGGCTTGGGCCCAGCTATCTGTTTTTCCTGCAAAACCGCATCCCTTTGGGCATGATGGACAAGGCCCGCTATTGGGGCAGTGCGATGGCAACCAATGCCGCGATTTTTGCGGGTCTGGGGCTGGTGATCTATTTTGGCGGCTTGATGCCGGTTCTGTTGATTTTCCTGCCTTCGACCCTGCTGGCGGCAACTGCCGGGGTCTGGCTGTTTTATGTGCAGCACCAGTTTGAAGAAACCCATTGGGACGCCCAGGAAGACTGGGATCTGCACGAAGCGGCCCTGAACGGCAGTTCACATTATATGTTGCCCCCCGTGCTGCGCTGGATGAGTGCCAATATCGGTATTCACCATGTGCATCACCTGTACAGCCGCATCCCGTTTTATCGCCTGCCCGAAGTGTTACGCGATCATCCAGAGTTGAAAGAAAACAACCAGATGACCTTGCGCCAAAGCTTTGCCAATGCGCGGTTGCACCTGTGGGATGAAAAAAGCCGCCAGTTGCTGTCCTTCCGGCAGGCAAAAACCCTGCTGAACTAAAGCGGTTATTGGTCCCGGTCCTGTGCGGATCGCGCAGGGGATTGGCCCCGCGATTTCTGCCCTGAAGGTCAGGCAGCCCCGAATAAGGTTTATTTTTCACCGCGCCTGCGGCATGTTTTCTGCATGTGCGCTTATCAGCCCCAGAGATTTTGCAAGGCCTGTCATACGCCGCTTCCTGCGGCGGCTTCGGGCGGGTTTTGCAGCCGCGCGGAGTGCCAGACCCGCAGCCAGGTGGAAAAGTCCGGGGAAATGGCGCAAAAGCGTGAGGCGCAATATCAGGTCTGGATGGAAACCACCCGGAAACGCACCGCGCCGGTGATCCGGCAGGCTGCCGATGAAATCGGTGAAAGCGATCTGGATGCAATCGCTCATGGTCTGGCGCCCTATGTCGACATTCCGCTGGTGCCGCTGCCTGCCGCGCGCAGGGCGGATTTCGAGGCCCATCTTGGCGCGGCGGTCCACGACAGTTTCGCCCGGTCCGAGGCCACGGGCGAACCGCCATCCCCGCCTGAAGATGATCCTGAATATGCCCGCCGCCTGGCCCAACAAGACCCCGATCCAATGGCGCTGAACGCGGCCTGTATCGCTTGCCAGGGGGATTGTTGCCTGCAAGGGGGCACCCGCCACGCCTTTGTCAAAAAAGAACTGATAGATTATTTCCGCTGGCGGGATCCGCAGGCCGGTCCTGAAACCATCATTGCGGCTTATCTGGCACAATTGCCCGAGCAAAGCATTTCAGGCAGCTGTGTCTATCATGGCGCACAGGGATGCACCCTGCCACGCGATCTTCGGGCGAATATCTGTAACAGCTTTCAATGCCGGTTCCGGCTGGCCCTGTTTCAGGATTACGTCATGAAACCCGGTTCTGCTGCGGTTGTGGCGGGGATTTCACACGATCATACAGATGACCCGTCAGCGGGCGCACCATATTTGCGTGTGGTCTCGGTCTCTGAAGAGGGGAATATCACCCTGCATGATCACCTGAAATTACCGGCACTGCCCGACAGCGCGGGCGAAGCGTAGGGTCAGCCACTTTCCTCAGGCGATGGCAAAGGGATCATCCAACACCCCGACCAGCGGCATCAGGAATTCCCCTGTTGATGGATCAAGCGCTTCAAGGTGGAAGGCATCAATTGCATTCACTGTGGCGTCGATGCTGTTTTGCGTGCCGTCAAACAGGGTCATGGCAAAGGTTGCGTTGGCAACATCCGACATGCCCTTTGTCACCGCGAAATAGGTCCCGATATCGGTTTTGTCGGCAAGATAGGCGCGGTCAAGAATTTGCTGAGCCACAAAATCCTCACCCTGGGTGGGGTCCAGCTCGGATTTTGCACCGCGCAGCACTTCGAGGATAAAGGCATCGCGTTGAACTTCACCTCTTTCAAGCAGCCCGACCCAGAAATTAAATCCGGCGGGATCGGGAGTGCGCCCCAGCACATTATTGTATACCGCTTCAGCAAAGACATCAGAGGTGGTGCCGGCGGGATATGTTGCCTTTGTTTCATCTTGGCCCACAAACAATGTCGCCATTTCATTCAATGTGGTCCCAGAGGCAAAGGATGTGCCCCAGAAATTCAGGCCAACCGCATCGGGGGCGCGGTTAAAATAGGCGATGTAAAGTTCGATAAAACTTTGGAAATCCTCTACGGGCAATCCGGTTGGCCCGCCAAAGACGCCAAGATCAAATGCGCCCCCGAAACTGTTGGTCCCAAAATCGATCAATTCGATGTTGTGCAGGAAATCATGGCCGTTGCCATCGGCGCGGCGGTCCTGAACAAGGGTCTCTGTCGGGCTGAGCGTGAGGGTATATGCGGTCTGAGCGCCAGAATATACAGCCGTATCACGGCCCGCGCCGCCATCCAGCATGTCATCGCCGCTGCCACCTTCCAGACGATCATCGCCCGCTTCGCCCAGCAGGATGTCATCACCGCTGCCGCCATTGATGTATTCTGCGGCGCCACCACCTCGGACAAAATCATCGCTTGCGCCTGCATTAATCTGGTTGTCGCTGGCAACTGCCGCCGTGGGATTGATGCGAACCGCCGTTCCCGGCAGGCTTTCAACAAGGATGACGTTTTCGGCGTCAAAATCAAAACCCGGCCAATCTGCCAACAGGGTTTCGATGGCAGGCGGTTTTTGGGAAAAGTCAAAGCCCAGCAAAAGGCTGCCGGATGTTGAAAAGATTTCCATGCTGTCAACGGTGCCATCAAGGTCGGCAACTGACGCGGGATCGTTTTTCTGGAAGCCGCCGTGGACTTCAATCAGCAGATTCTGGCCGGTGACGCCTTCGAGAAACAATGCGCCATTGCCATCTGCGCGGATCAATTGGGTGGTGTCACTGTTCAGGGCATAGCCAAAGCCGTTTTCCGACAGGATGTTGGGACGCTGATACTGATAGGTCAGCCCTTCGGGCACATCGCGGTACGCATCGGTGCTCTGCAATGCGGCCAGACGGCTGTCTGGTGCCGGGCCGGGCGCGGCAAGGGCGGGTGCCGATTGCACGGCGGCGAAAGACGGCCCCAAAACAGCAAGCCGGTAGGGATCGGCAGCGCCATAATTTACCTGATAGCCCAGATCCTCCATCGCAGCCACGCTTATGCGGCTCAGAGGGTTGTCCACGACACCATCCGGACGGGGGGCAGAGACACGAAACCCGATGGTTGGAGTCATCAGTTCAGAGCCCAATAGTGCCTCGCTCCAGTATTCATTGGCAAGGCCACCGCTTGCGCCATTTTCCAGCAAGAATGTACCATCCAAACCCGCCGATAGTGACGTTAATTCGCGCAGCGCATTGGCCCCTGTATAGGCGGTGCCGTTTGCCGTGGTCTGGATCAGGCCGGTTTCCGCCCACAGGGATCCAAAGCCAAGCGCGCGCCCGATGGCATTGGCGGCCAGATCATCAAGGTTCAACTGGACCCGGAGTGCCTCTTGGGTGTTGACCACAACCCGCGCATGGCTGGGCAGGTGCGCGCCAAGCCCGCTGAAGGGATCGCGTTGATCCAGCACGCTGGAAATCGCGATGATTTCCTGTTCGACGCCTTCAAATACCAGATCGATGTCCACCAGATTGATGTCGATCAGGATGTCATCGACAAATCCGTAGCCTGCCACCGAGGCAAAAGGCAAATCCCCCGTGATCACCGTTTCCCAGCGTGCCGCGGCATCTTCAAAGGCCTGACGGAATTGTTCGGGGCCTTCATAGGCAAGGGTGATGTCAAAGTCATTGTCATCCACCACGCCGCCCAGATCGTTGACCAGCAGACGATATGCGCCGGTTTCTTCGAGAAATCCCCCGGCAGAAAGATAATAAACACCGGAATCCTGCACAGAGAACTGTAAGGCGCTGCCGCTGCCCGTACCGCCGTCGTCATTTTCTGTGTTGGGGATCAGCACGCCAGTGCTGTCATAGACACCATAGAAATATGGATCGCCAAGCGGGTTGGCGTTATTTTCCGGCAGCAGTTCGATTTGGTAAAGCCGTCCGGCAGTGAGCTCTGTGCGGAACCAATCGCGATCAGTTGGGAAATCAATTGTGCCTGTGGCAATACCGCCGTTTGCGTTGATCTGCCCGCTGGTGTCCACATCGGCAGAGAAATCATCGACCAGCCCTAGATCGTCAATGCTGAGGGTATAGCTGCCGGTCGCGTCTTCATATCCGGCGACTTCGATATAAAATTGGCCCTGTGCGGGCGGGGTGAAATTGGCAAGGCTGTTGGTGCCGATGCCCCCGTCATCATCGGTGCTTTGCGAAAACGGGCCAGAGCCGTCCAGCGCAAAAACTCCGGTGATGCGCGGATCACCCAACGTGCCACTGCTGGTGTCAGCGCCCATCAGATTGATCTGATAGCTGGTCCCGCCGTTCAGCGTGACCAGAAAACGGTCCCTGTCGCCGGCGCTTTCGATTTCTCCGGTGCTGGGGGTGCCCAGCGAAATCGCGCCATACCCGCCGGAAATGCCGGGCAGAAAATCATCAAAATAGCCTATAAAATCAACGGTTAAGGTGTAATCACCAATGCCGGTATCGCCAAAGCTGCCGGTTTCGATCTGGTACAGACCGTCGGCGGCCACGCGCAGACCGGACACCAGCGCATTCTGGCCAATGCCGCTGTCATTGTCCGTTGAGCCCGCCACCAAAGCGCCAGAGCTGTCAAACAACCCGATCACCGCAGGATCGCTCAGGCTACCAGCACCGGTGGCACTGCCTTCGAGCGAAATATTGTATTCCACCCCCGCAAGAAGGGTTATGTCAAAGCGGTCCCTGTCGCCGGCGGTTTCAATGGTGCCCGAGGTTGGTACATCCACCAGAGCAGTGCCAAACACATCGGCAAAAGCACCGGGCAGATAATCATCGACAGTGCCAAGGACATCCACTGACAGCGTGTAATCCCCGATGCCCAAGTCCAGATGGCTGGCGACTTCGATCTCATAGATACCGTCGGCATCAACTGTAAATGCACCAGAGTTGGCGTCGTTGCCAGTACCGCTGTCATTGTCCGAGGTGCCGCTGATCAGGACATTCTGAAGATCAAACAAACCGATCAATTCGGGGTCAACCAACGTGCCGCCGCTGCCGGAAAGGCCCGTAAGCGTGAGGTCATAAACCAGACCGGCCTCAAGCGTCACCTGAAAGCGATCGCGGTCGCCGTCAAATTCGATGTTGCCGCTGGCGCTGCTGTCAGGGGTGACATTGCCCAATTGGCTGGCGGTGCCGCCGGGCAGGAAATCGTCAATATAGCCTTCGGTGATCAGGCTGAGGCTATAGCTGCCCGTGGCATTTTCCTGCCCGGCGCCGACCTCGATTTGATAGATGCCATCGGCTGCAACACTGAACCCTGTCAGCAGCGCATCGGTGCCAGTGCCGGAATTGTCATCCGCAGACCCGGCCACAAGCTGACCCAGGGCATCATAGATGCCAAGCAAGGCCGGATCGCCAAGGGTGCCTCCGGCGCTGTCAATGCCCTGCAAGGACAGGGTATAAAGACGCCCTGCCTCAAGCGTGGCCGAGAAGCTGTCAACATCTCCGGCTACCTCAAGACTGCCGGTACGGGTTTGCCCCGTAGCAATTTCTCCCAAGGCCGATGCAAAGGGACCGGGCAGGAAATCGTCTTCGCTGCCGAGGTTGACCAATGCGATGTGATAGCTGCCGCCCTGTGGCACTAGGCTGCCAATTTCGACTTCGTAAAGATCGGAACTGGACACCGAAAAGATCGGCACAATGCCGTCGAGAACAGGGTTGTCGTCGCCATCCGCCGTGCCGGTGACAAAAACACCCTCGCTGTCATAGACCCCGATCAAGGCCGGATCACCAAAGCTTGAGGTGCTGGTCAGGGTCAGTGAATAGAAAACGCCTTGGTTCAGGAACACCTGAAAGCGGTCCAGATCGCCGTCAAAATCAATATGGCCCGCGGCGCTGCCATCCTGTGCAAACACCCCAAGATCAGCCGCGGGAATACCCGCGCCGATGCTGGTCAGGAAATCGTCCTGTGTTGCAATGCTGAGGCGGTAATCACCGGCAAAATCCCCACCCGAGGATCCCACTTCGATCTCGTAAGACCCGTCACTGGTGACTTGGAAACCTTCGATCAGGGCGTTCTGGCCGGTGCCGCTGTCATTGTCTGTGCTGCCGGAAACAAGGCTGCCAAAGGCGTCAAACACCCCGAACAATTCCGGGTCAAGCAGGGCATCCCCCAAATTGTCATTACCGGTCAGGTTCAGCGTATAGGTATGGCCTGCGGTCAGTTCGACGGTGAAACGGTCCCGGTCGCTTTCGATTTCCAAACGCCCTGTGGCGCTTTGGTTTATCGTGAGCGCCCCTGTTGATGTGGCAAAATCTCCGGGCAGGTAATCGTCAATATAACCGGTTTCAGTGGCGGTCAATTGATAATCACCCAGCGCGATATCACCGAATGCGCCGACCTCGACTTGATAAATACCATCTGCGGCAACCGTGAATTCCGATACCAAGGCATTGCTGCCCGTGCCGCTGTCATTGTCCGAGGTGCCTGCAACCAAAGCACCTGTGGCATCATACAGGCCGATAATTTCGGGGTCGCTGAGCGGTGAATTGCTGCCTGCTGCACTGGTCAGGGACAGCGAATATATCCGCCCGGCGTCCAGTGTGATCTCGAATCTGTCGCGATCTCCGGCTTGTTCGATGCTGCCAAGGCTGGCAAACCCCAGTGTCAGATTGCCAAACTGGGGTGCCCCGTCTCCGGGCAGGTAATCGTCGCCGGATTGGGCAAAGATGACATTCTGGGTGCTTGTGGTCGTCGCGCCGCGGCTGTCAATCACGGTAAAGGGGATACTCAGCAGTGATCCCGGTCCCGCGCTTGTGTTGGTCACGGTCACATCGCCATTGGCCGCCACAGAGCCGGTGATCCCGCCCGAAAAGCTGAACGGGAGAACGCTGAAGAATTCGCCGCTTCCGTCGCTGAACCCGCTCAGCAAATTGACGATGATTTCCGGGCCGCTAAAGCTGTAATCCAGAACATCGGTTGTGGTGCCTTCGGGGGCGGAATTGATGGTGAAATTCAGTTGCAGATCGACTTGGCTGCGCTGCAACTGCCCAAAAATCATATCGCCGTTCAGGTTTTCATAACCCGCGCCGCCGTTGTTGCCCGCCGGAGAAACCCAATCGACATAGCCCGAAGCATCAAGTGTCAGGGTTTCGTCGTCTTCGACTATGGCATCATCCAGAGCGTCCAGGCTGATGGTCAGCGTGTCACCAAAGGTCCAGCCAAAGATGTAATCGTCGGGCGAGGTGGCGCTGCCTGAGAAAATCGGGCTGGTCACGTCCCATTCCACAACCGCATCGGCGCTAAAGCCGATGTCCTCGATGCTGAAGGATTGGCTGAATGTTTCGCCTTCATTGACGGTTTCATCCAGAAACGGCGCCGTGGTTGCCGGACCAAGGTCATCATATTGCAGGACATAGCTGCCAGTATTAAAGCCTTCGCCTTCGGCGCCGGTGACCGCGAAAAAATGGGTGCCTGAATAGCTGGCCTCATAGGTGGCAAAACTGTTCAGCCCTTCGCCGCTGTCATCGTCCTGGCCGCCCAGAAACACGCCTTCCAGATCGTAAACCCCTTGGAAAAACGGATCAGGCAAGGTGCCCACATCGGTTTCTTCGCCTTTGAGTTGGATGTCATAGGCATTTCCAGCCACCAGCGTGACCGCAAACCAGTCAATATCGCCGTCGCGCTCAAGGGTGCCACTGACAGAGGTATTGGATATCTGGCCATTCTCAAAAGATCCGGTGGTGAGAATGTCGCTGGAAAAATCATCGGCAGGGCCGACAACTTCGGCACTTATCTGGTAATATCCGGTGCCATTGTCGGCGCTGTCATCCCCGACAACCACGTAAAAGGTGCTGTCATAGGTCGGGGTAAAGGTGATTTCGCCGTAGTTATACGCGAAATAGCCAGCGCTGCCCGTGCTGGCAAGCTGGCCAAACTGGTCGAATATCCGCAATTCGGGCATGTGAAAATCGGAACGATAGCTGTCTTCGCCTTCAAAGGTGAAGCGATAGACGGACGCCGCGCTGAGCGAGACTGCGAACCAGTCTGCGTCGTCTTCGGTTTCGTTAAAGCCTGTGGTGCTGCCCCCGACAATGAGCGATCCGGTGCTGAGGGTGTCATCGGCATAATCGTCACTGGCCGATCCAATGGTCAGCAGGCTGAGAGAATAGGTGCCAACCGTCGTATCATAGGCCCCCGCAGAGATGTAATAATCCCCCGATGTCGGCGCGGTAAAGGTGATCTGGCTATCGAGGGTTCCTTCGTCCCCACCACTAAAGTCGTCATTAATGGTGCCGGGGACCAGATTATCGGGAAAGTTCGCATAGTATCTCCATGCAAAACTATAAAGGCCGTAAATATAGGGGTCCAAATTGAAATCAGCATTAAGATCAAATTGATAGACAGTGCCAGCGGTCAATTCGACATGAAAGAAATCCCGATCCCCGGCGCTCTCGATCTCGCCAAAAACGGCGGGATTGATCGGCAGTTCCCCATCCGAAGACGGGTTGTCGCCATAATCATCCGCACTGCCGGTCGGGTCGATTTCTACCGTATAGCTGCCAGTATGCCCGCCGTAAGATGCAATGGCGATATGATAGGTGCCTGTCTCAAGCGCCAGATAGCGCAGGGCGCTGTTGCCCCCTAATGCACCGCCGTTAAACCCATAGGGAATTTCCACGCCGAAAGGATCAATGATCCGTTCTATGATCGGATAATCCAGCGTGCCGTCAAAACTATCGAGGCCCAGGGCGAAAATATCATAGGATTCACCTGCAACCAGCGAGACCGCAAACCAGTCTTCATCCCCGTCCGCTTCAAGCACACCGGTGGTCGAGGCGCCCAGGGTAAGAAAGCCAAAGGTGCTGTCATCATCGGGGTAATCGTCGAAATACCCCAGATCGGTCACATCCAATTGATAGCGACCGACAGCCGCGCCAAAGGTGATGGCATTCACATAATGCACACCTGTATAGCCCGCAGTGAAATCAAAATAGCTTGAGACCGGGCCGGCGCTGGATCCGCCGTTTGAATAGCCGGATGAAATGGCATCGCCATTCACATCCCGCATCTGCCCGAGATCAAGATCGGGTGCATTTGCCCAGCCCCCCGTGCCATCGCCAAACAGTTCAAAACGATAGCTGACCCCTTCCACCAATTCGATCTGGAACCAGTCATTGTCGCCTTGAAATTCCAATTCACCAAAGGCCGACCCGTCGGGGGCAACACTGCCCGAGGTCAGGGTGTTGGCGGCATAATCATCATAGGGACCAAGGGCGCTGACGCTGACAGTGTAAGACCCCGTGCCAAGATTATAGGCCGAGGTCTCCAGAAAATGAACGCCAGTGTAGGTGGCGGTGAAGGATGTGCTGGCGCTGCGGGTTTCGGGATCGGAATCATCATTGTCGTAATCGGCAATGACCATGCCTAGATTGTCGTAGAGGCCCCGCAAAAACGGGTCGGGCAGCGTGTTCAGATCATCCCCGTAGGTGCCTTCGATGCGGATGTCATAGGTCTGTCCCGCACTCAGCGAGACCGCAAACCAATCCCGATCACCAATGGTTTCGATCGTTCCTGTGGCTGACCCGTTGACGCTGACAATTGCAGATGTGGCGACGGAGGCTTCAAAATCATCAGGCATGCAGATCACTCATTTTAATAAAGTTCATTTGCTGTTCTTGACGAAGAGAAAAGACAGGCGGGTCTTCTAGGGGTGCCGCCTGCTTTGAATTCAGCCGGTTTCGCCGTCTGTTCCCAATCGTTTAACGAGACACTGCAGAAAATATCGCAACCCGTTGGACGTGACCTCAGCAAAAGCCGAAACGCGCTTTGAGTCAAGAAGCCTCAGGGTTGAATGCCTTTTGCCTATTCCATCAAACGGGCGCGTAGAGCACTGCAATCATTCGATGGAATTGGCTTCCGGCGCGGGGCAAGGGATCAGGCAGTAATTGGCGCGATAATATCATACCCTGCGACAAGGCGATCCATTTATGCTAGGATCAACTGCGGAAAATCCGGAAAGTTTATCAATTATGAAAATGATGTTGCGCGCTTTTTGTCTGGCCTCGGCGCTTTGGGCCGGCCTTGCCGGTTTGGCTTTGGCCAGCCCTGAACGGGTTGCACTGGTGTTGGGGATGTCGGCCTATCAATCCATCGAGCCGCTGACAAACACCCGCAACGATGCCGAGGCGCTGGCAAAAACCCTGACCGATATCGGGTTTGATGTGACATTGGGGATTGATAAAACCGCAGAGGAATTGCGCACCATCATGCGGGAATTTGCCTTTCGGTCGGAAACCGCTGATCTGGCTTTGGTGTATTATGCCGGTCATGGGATCGAGGTGCAGGGCGAGAATTTTCTGATCCCGATTGATGCGCGCCCAACCAATAACCTTGAGGTGCAGCAGCAATCAATTTCCCTGCAAGAGATGTTATCGGTGGTGGAACGGGCGCGTAAAATGCGGATCGTGATCCTGGACAGTTGCCGGAACAATCCTCTGGGCGGGATGATTGATCTGGAAAAAACCCAAGCTGAAAACCTGCAGGCCGTGGCCGAAAGCACCCGCGGGGTGGGCGGGTTGGCGGCGGCCAATCCGGACCGGGGCACCTTGGTGGCCTTTGCCGCCAAGGACGGGCAGGTTGCGCTTGATGGCAGCCTTGGCAACAGCCCTTATGCGCGGGCTTTGATGGACAAGATGTCAGAACCCGGGTTGGAAATCAGCCTGATGTTCCGGCAGGTGCGCGACTCGGTGCTGCGTGAGACCGGAAACCTGCAAGAGCCCCATACCTATGGCAGCCTGTCGGGCACGCCGTTTTACCTGTCGGGGGCCACAGAAGGGCAGCCCGATATCTCAGGTGGCGCACCGGCGACCACATGGTCAAAACTGCGTCCCGATCAGGAATCCCAATTGTTGGCGTTGGCCGAACAGGGGGATACCCGTTCGATGCTGGGGCTGGCCTATATCCGTCTCAACCCCGCAGATCCGCGTTTTGATCCCGCTGCTGCGGTGGATTTCCTTGAAAATGCCGCAGCTCGAGGATCGCCCGAAGCACAGATGGAACTGGCCAAATTATACGAACAGGGATTGGGTGTTGAAACCAACGAGAAACGCGCCTTGGAATTATATCAGGCCGCTGCCGATCAGGATTTTGCCGATGCGATCAATGATCTCGGGTTTTTGTATTACCAAGGCGGGTTGGGCCTGCGGGCGGATCCGGCAAAAGCATTGGCCTTGTTTGAACGGGCCGCAGACCTGCGCCAACCCGAAGCACAGTTCAATTTTGCCGCTTTGATCGACGATGGGTTGATCGCGCAAAAAGGCCCGAAAGACGCGGCCGGATATCTGTATGCCGCGTTGCGATCCGGCAGTCAGGATGTGCTGGATTTGTTGTTGCAACGCCCGAAAATGTTCACGCTGAACACCCGAGAAGAATTGCAAAAGCTTTTGAAAAGCAACAATTTTTATGCGGGCAATATCGACGGTGATTTTGGGCCGGGGACAAACCGCAGCATCCGCGCGGCCTATGGGCTGGAAAGCGACTGAGGCATCAGCGCCGTGTTCGCGCCTTGGCCCGGCGCGAAAGCCTTTGAATTCAACTGGCGTTGGGTGACTGCGCAACTGCGAGGCCCGTCAATGCCTTGGCCCCGTCATGCGGAACGCAGCAAGACCTTGTTTGACCCAACCGCCGCTGCAATCCTTTGGTAATGGATGGCGCGTTTGGCGTCTGAACTGGCCGAGCGCAGCAATTTTGTTTCGGCTTCTTCCAGAATATTGGACGCCTCAAGGTTCAACTGCTGCACCACCTCGGCTTTCACGGCGTTGATCGGGGGGGTTTTGATCGCCAGACCTGTGTCTGTGGTCAAGGTGGCGCGCACCGCTGGTTTGTCTTTGTCCCGGTTGGCGTTACTTAACTTTTTCAGGTCCCGTGACGCGGTTTCGAGAATTTCTTTGATCTCGGTGTAATCACCGTTTTCAGGGATGTCCTCAGCCAGCTGGCGGTACAGGGTCGCAAAACAATCGGTGCGATAGGCCGGTTCAGTGGCGGCGCAGATGCTTTGGATCTGCTGAAGCTGAACCACGACAAGCGCGGTCTGGTCTTCGGAAAATTCAATCGACGGGCCACTTTCAGAGGGGCCGTCACTTGGTTCCGGTTCATCGTACTCGTATGTCGGTTCGTCAATCGGTGAGCCGCCAACCTGTGCAAAGCGCGGGTATTCCAGATCAACGCTCAGGGCGCCTGCGCTGTGAACCTTCAAGATTTCCGAGGCTGTTGGCGTCTTGGCCAAAAGCGGTGTCGCCACCATGCTTACCGGTGCCAGTACCCCAAAAACAAGACATGTGTATTTGTTTGAAATCATTGTAAAAGCGCTTTCTTCTCACAGGATTTGGCATCCCAAATTGATGCAATAAAGCCTTCAGGCGCGTAACTTTTTGATCGGTAATGCCCGAAGTTATCCCCGTGATGCTAGGACCGTCAGTGATTCAAAGCAAGCGATGCAACGTTTTTATCTCGAAACGCGCGGGGTGGGGGAACCTTGTTGGATGGGATTCAGGGTGGGGTGGATCTGCAATCGGGCATCGGGCGCGGCTTATTCCGCCGAGGTGGAAATAAAGAAATAGACCCATTCGCCTTTGAAATCCGCCTTGGCCTCGCGGGCTTTGGCAACCTGTGACTGCAGCCAGTTCAGATAGGGTTCTGCGGGTTCAACAAGGGGGCGTATCCCCTCGTAAAGCGGCTGTGAGGCGGCAAAGGCCACGGCAATTTCCTGACCATAGGGCGGGCCAATTTCCAGATACAACCCCGGCTCACCCGGGGCCAGCACCTGTGCCGCCCCGATCCTGAGCGCCGCTTTGGCAGGGGTCAGATCCAGCGCGGTATATTCGTTCGGCGCAAGATGCAGGACATTGCCCCCCGCATCAAAGAAATCAACATAGATATAGGCGTCATAATCCGCGCCCTGAAGATCAAGCACCATCGGCTGTTTGGCGACATAGCTGAACACCCGCGCGTGGGTGTCTTTGCCCAGCAACAGCGGGTTGGTGATCTGATCGGTGGATTGCGGCAGGCCGACCTGTGAAATACCCGTCAAAGCCCCGCATTGCGGGCGCGGCAGGATCAGCAGATTGTCGATCACCGGAATGTCCGATCCCATCTGGTCCTGCATCGCCTTGAGCACCGTGCCGCGCAGGCCGTCCTGGGGGACATGGCCCGACAGCACCAGCGCATTGTCTTCGGGGCGGAACATCACCTGCAGGCGTGAACAGGGCACCGCGTCCATCACATTGCGCATGCTGTCGCGCAGGTTTTCCGAAGCCGCGTTCAGATCATCGGGCTGCATGAAGCTTTGGAAAGCGGCCAGTGACACCGGATCAACCGGCCCGTTCCCGGCGCCGGCAAAGGCCAGGGCCGCTTGGGCGTGCTGGGCAGGCAGTTCAAGCGCGGCGCTGTTGGGGCTTTGGATCACCCGATCGGCAAGTGCGGTGATCGCGGGGGTATCTTCGGCCAATGGCGTGGCATCCGGGATTCGCGGCAGCACCTGCGCGGCGGCCAGTGGTGCGCTTGGCGCAGATTGCAGGGCAGGCCTTGCCACAGGCAAGGTCAGGGCCACGGTAATCACCGGCAAGGCCCTGTCGCCCGCCGCCAGCAGGGCAGGTGCCTGATCTGCCTGAGGCGCAACAAAGACGGCGGTATCGGCCGGTGGTTTCACCGATGGCGCGGTCTGGCCGAGGGTCTGCACTGACGTAGCCTGTAGCGCGCTGTCAGCCATCAGCGCGATATCCTGCGGGGCAATGGTAAGCGAAAGTGCAAGGGTTTCCACAGCCTGCTGTTGCTGCTGATCCGATGTATCGCGCACAACATCCCCGGTGGCCGCCACTGCGACAACGGGGGTTTGCGCCACATCGGTGGCCGATGTTGTCACCGTATCAACGCGCAGGCTTTGCGATTTTTGAACCCTCAGACTGTCGGGCTGCACGGCCTTGCCTTTGGCGTCGCTTTGGTCCGCCTCGGCAATATCGGGGGTGTTTTCCTGCGCCTGCGTTGTTTCCACCTGATAGGTGGTCATGTTCAGCCTGGTTTCGGGGGGGGGCTGGTCTTGCACGGTGGCGGGTTGGATCACCCAGAGCAGGGCAATCGCCGCAGCGCCATGCGCCGTGAGCGATGTGAGCCCCCCCAACGCCCAATAGGCCGGCGCGCGCATCACCGGCCCCCAAGTGCGGTTTCAGGGGTGACAACCAGCGCAATTTCTTGCGCACCAAGGTTTTCAATCCGACGCAACAGCGGCAGCACATGGCGCAGCTCAACGTCCCGATTGGCGTTGATGCGGATCAGGGTTTCGGGGCTTTCGGCCAGTTTCCGCGCCAGAACCTTGTCCATCTCGGGCAATGTCACAAGACTCCCGTCCAGCGCGAAACCGCCCCCGTCAGAAACCGCCAGCGTGATCCCGCCTGCGGGCATGTCCGCGCCGGTAACGGCGGTGGGCGGCGTGACCTCGAACGGCGCGGTGGCATCCATCCGGCCAATCAGCATGAAAAACACCAGCAGGAAAAACACCACGTCAATCAGCGCCACAATGGTTTCGGGGGCAGCGCGGGCAGGGCGGCGGGTCAATTTCATGGGGTGGCTTCCAGACGGATGATCTGAAGCCGGACCACACCGGATTGCGTGGCCGCATCCATCACCGACACCAAGGCCTGCATGCTGGCCGCGCCCGAAGGCAGGATCA
This sequence comes from Sulfitobacter sp., assembly GCA_047634585.1. Taxonomy (GTDB): domain Bacteria; phylum Pseudomonadota; class Alphaproteobacteria; order Rhodobacterales; family Rhodobacteraceae; genus Sulfitobacter. The sequence goes on from JBLIAN010000004.1 coordinate 124,989, forward strand.
GCACCTGCTGGTTGGAATCAAGCGCGATCTTTTCGGCAAACAGCCGTTCCAGCGCCTGTGCATCATAGGCCTGACCGCGCAGGGTGGGTCTGCCATCGGCACCGATCCGCACCATCATCACCGTGCTGTCAGCGCCCGCACCCGTGGCGGGGCTGGCGTCTGTGGCGGCCCCGGCGCGTTGAAAAACCGGGATCATATCAAGATTGATATAGGTTGAGGTAACCATGAAGAAGATCAGCAGGATCAGCATGACATCAATCATCGGCACCAAAGAAATCAGCGTCTTTGGCCGTTTTGTCCGATGCAGAAATTGCGCCACGCCGGTGGTCATACCGCGCTCCTCATGTCGGGCGTTGTTCATGGTGCAGCATCAGTTGCGCCACGGCCCCTTCAATCTGCTGGGCGCCGCGTTCGGCGCGGGAGGACAACAGCGAAGCCCCGACCGCCGCCGGAATCGCCACCAGCAACCCCGCAGCGGTGGTCAAAAGCGCCTGCCAGATGCCGCCCGCCAGCACCGAGGCATTTGCCGCACCCTGTGCCATCTCCAATTCCTGAAACGATTGGATCATGCCCAGAACCGTCCCCAACAGGCCAATCAACGGCGAAATCATCGCGATAAGTTCCAGAAATTGAATCTGCTTGTTCATGCGGGCGAATTCTTCGTTGCCGCGGCGCATCAGCTCGGTCATCAACGGTTGCCCGTGATAGCCATCCGCCAATGCCTGCATTGCATAGGCCAGCACCCGATCCGCCGGGGCGTTGCCTTTGGCGGTATCGGTCAGCCCCGCCGCAACATCCCCCGCCGCATATCTGGCAATCGCTGCCTCGCGGCGTGTGCCGCCCGCCGCCACCGACCACAATTGCAAGGTCTTCATCACGATCAAGGTCAGGGAAAACAGCGATAGCAGGGCAAGAACCGCAATGATCGGCCCCCCTGTCCCGATGGATTTTACCAGTGCAAACATCGCCTATTTCACCAATGTGGTGCTGGTTTTGCTGTTCAGCTCTAGAAAGGCAAAACAATCGGTTTCGGCTTCGTTCTGGGGTTTGCAAATCGAGATGTCATGCAGCAGGATTTCTGAAATATTGCCGCAGGATATGTCTGGAATAGCAAATAGTTTCAATGTGGTACGCTGGATCGGCAGAGGTGCGGCATCAATTGACAATAACCGGTCGATCACGCCTGCACCGTCCAGAATTGCCAGGCTCATTTCAAAACCCTCAAAACTTTTGCCTGTTTCATTCCGAAACAGAAAGAACGCCTGACAGCCGCCGCTTTCATCGGCTTCAAACTTGTTCAATTCGACGGTTAATTTACCTTCTTCGGCGGGGGCCGCGTTTGCCATTAGGCCCAAGGCCACCACGGCAGCGGCGATGCGGGGTAATTTCATTTCGATCTCCCTGAATGTCGAATTTTAACACTGTATTCCGGCCTGTTCTTAAATCAAAAGCCCGGCGATGGTCTGCGCGCAGCGATATGGCATCAGGCCAAAAGACCCCGTGCCAGAACATGGTAATTCAAGAGACAAGCGGGCAGCGCAATTGACCAAAGTGAACGACAAGTTTGCTTTTTGGTCAAGGCCAGTTCAAGAATGAGGGCGATAAGCAATTGCAAGCGGAGCAGCACACGACAGCGGCAGGTGATGGTGGCGGTGACAAAACAATGGAACGGCATAAATGATGTTTGATGGAAACGGTGGGCCTGATTTATTTTTTCCACCCCATGAGGAATTTCGTCAACGTCTTTCGGGCCTTATCGAAAATCTGACGGTGGAATTGACACGCCAGTCGCGGCGGAATTTCCGCCAGATTGATTTCCTTTGTGCAGAAATAGACAGGCTGACGCGCGGATATCTGTTGTTTCTGGGACAGGTGAATGCCGCCCGCGTTCAACAGGAAAACGCGGCGAAAACGGCCGAAGAAACCGCTGGGCTGCGGCGGGTTTGGGGGGCTGCGAGCAGCCGGATCAACCTGTTTCGGCTTGAGATCAACAAATGGCCCACCATCCGCGCCTTGGTGCATGAACAACGCAAACCCAAACGTCAGGCGCTTTATCACCAACAGAGCAAAATCCCGGCAACGACCTTTAGCCAGATGGGCGCAAGCGATGATGTGTTTCACTGGCTGCATGCGATGCTGAACCCCGCCGAGCAAAGCGCAGATGCACAGGATCACGCCTGTTTTCCCGATATTGCATTGGCCAACAGTGAATTTCACGAACATATGCATGCCGCCTATCGCGTTGCCTTGGCGCAAAAACGCGGGTCTGCCCTGCGGTTTCTGGATGTTGGCTGCGGTGGCGGGCTCAAGGTGCTGACGGCCAACCGCTATTTCCCCAAGGCGGATGGGTTCGATTTTGATCCGGCCTATGTGGCAGCGGCGCAGCGCTTGATCGCGCTGGATGATCGGTTGGCCTGTCATGTGTTTCAACAGGATGCGCTGACCTATGAGGGCTACGGCAGCTATGATGTGATCTATTTTTACCGCCCGATCAGTGATGAACCCGTTTTGATGGAGATGGAGCGCCGGATCATCGCGCAGGCCCGCCCCGGCACAATTTTGATCGCGCCCTATGTCAGTTTTCCCGAACGGCATCAGGAACTGGGTTGCGGGCATATCGACGGCGCGGTCTATGTGGCAGGGATGTCCCCGCGCAAGGCCGATCTTTTGCGCATCAAGGCAGAGCGGGTCGGGCAATATATAGTCAAGCCCGATCAGGCGCCGTTGAGATCGATCTGGGCGGCGTTGTTGCAGGTGTCGCGCAGCAACGGATTTGACATACCGGATAGATACACAAAACCAAAGTATTAGACGCCAGCCAAAGCGGTGACCGGGCGGATATGACAGGTGGGATTGCCGGTAGCTTTATCAGAATATGGCGCAGTTAGGGGCATCTGGCATTTGGGGTTTTACACCCGATATGGCCTGAAAACGGCAATAATGCTGACTAATTAGTTCTTCATTACATTTGATTTTATTTAAGAATCCCCCTTAGGGTGCGGTGTATTGTAAAGAAAATCCCGGTGTTACCCATTCTGAAATTTACACAAATTGGCAACATTTCCACGCCAAACCTTCATTTGAAACGCAAAATCACGGCGGTCAAAATCCGCGCCTCTGCATTCTAGACCTAGATTTTTCAACCAGAGTTGGTACCATATTTTTTTCTGAGTAACCTGCGTTCAAGTAACCCTTCGGCTTTTTGTAGTTAAGGTTATTATTTTGTCAGACTTAATGAAAACCCACGGTGACGAGACACCAAGCGGTCAAAACCTGGAATATGATCCTGCGTTCATGGCGATGGAGCTAGAGGCGCAGCCAGAAGAAGAGCGTCAGGCGGGCAGCGAAATCGTTGCAGGCAGTGACCCTGATTATAAAGCATTGGCAACAAAGGCGCGTGATGTGCTGGGCCGCAGCCATGATATCCGTGCGGCGGTGTATCTGGCCGATAGTGAATTGCGTCTGAACGGGCTTGAGGGATTTGCAGAGGCGACAGCGTTTATCCGGTTTTGTCTTGAGGACCATTGGGCCACCTGCCATCCGGAACTGGACGCCGATGATGACGATGATCCGACAATGCGGATCAATGCGGTGACAAACCTGGCGGGGCGCGCGACGGTGTTGCGGTCTTTGCGGCAATGGGCACCGCTGACCAACAGCCGGGCCTTCGGGCAGGTGACGTTTCGCGATCTCGAAGTGTCCAACGGCGATGCCCCCGCAGGCGAGGGCGAAACGCCGATGCCGAAAGCGGATGTTCAGGCCGCGTTCAAAGATACGCCAGCCGAAGAATTACTGGCCTATTATACGGCCGCAAAAGCCGCATTTGAAAATGTGAACGCCATTGATGCGGTGTTTTTGGAACGCACGCCGGGGTTTGGCCCGTCACTGGATCCGCTTCAGAAAATGCTGGGCGCGGTGGTGAACATACTGGCCAAAGAAACCGGCGCTGATGCGCCCCCCGCAGAGAATGCCACCGAGGCGGCAGAGGTGCCCGCAGGCGCAGCAGCCAGCGGCGCGCCCGCCGCTGGCAACGCCGTCAGTGCGCCGGGCCAGATCGCATCGGCAGGGGATGTTGCCAAGGCATTGGACAGTATTATTGCCTATTACGAACGCAACGAACCTTCCAGCCCGCTGCCGATCCTGTTGGCCCGTGCCCGCCGTCTGATTGGCGCCAACTTTATGACAATCATGAATGACATGGCGCCTCTGGGGGTCGAGAATGTCAATCTCGTCGGTGGTATAGAAGAGGACTACAGCGAATAAGATGCGCCTCACGCTGCGGGTGCAAATTAAATAATGTAAAAACAAAACATTAAAATGGGGAGATACAATGTCCAGTTCACAAAAATTCATCGCCAGAAACCGCGCGCCGCGGGTGCAAATTGAATACGATGTTGAACTTTACGGTGCCGAGAAAAAGGTCCAGCTGCCCTTTGTCATGGGGGTGATGTCCGATCTTGCCGGGAAATCCGAAGTGACCCAACCCGGCATTGCGGATCGCAAGTTTCTTGAAATTGATGTCGATAACTTTGACGATCGCATGAAGGCGATGAAACCGCGGGTGGCCTTTTCCGTGCCCAATACCCTGACCGGCGAAGGCAATCTTTCTGTCGATGTGAGCTTTGAAAGCATGGATGATTTTTCACCTGGTGCCATTGCAGCCAAGGTCGAACCCCTGCGAAAGCTCATGGAAGCGCGCAACGAACTGTCCAATCTGATGACCTATATGGATGGCAAACCCGGTGCCGAAGAACTGATTTCCAAAGCGATGAATGATCCGGCTTTGCTGAAATCCCTGGCAGCACAGGCCGCGCCGGCGGATGATCAGGCAGACGCGAAAGACGAGGAATAAATCATGGCTGAAGAAGCAAAAGAAGTAGAAGCCGGCGCTGTCCAGACCGAAGAATCTGATTTCGCCAGCCTGCTGCAAAAAGAATTCCGCCCGCGCACCGAGACCGCAAAAACTGCGGTTGAAACCGCCGTGACAACGCTGGCCCAGCAAGCTCTTGAAAATGCGTCGCTTATTTCAGAAGACGTGCTGTTGTCGCTTGAGGCAATGGTGGCTGAAATTGATCGCAAACTGTCCGAACAGATCAACCAGATCATCCACCATGACGAATATCAGGAATTGGAAAGCGCCTGGCGCGGGCTGCATTTTCTGGTCAACAACACCGAAACAGACGAGATGCTTAAAATCCGTGTGTTGAACATTTCGAAAAAGGATTTGCACAAAACCGTGCGCAAGTTCAAAGGCACGGCTTGGGATCAATCGCCGATCTTCAAAAAACTGTATGGCGAAGAATACGACCAGATCGGGGGCGAGCCCTATGGTTGCCTTGTGGGGGATTACTTTTTTGACCACACGCCGCCGGATGTCGAGCTTTTGGGCGAAATGGCCAAGATCGCTGCGGCGGGTCACGCGCCGTTTCTTGCGGCTGCCGCACCGTCCCTCATGCAGTTTGAAAGCTGGGGCGAATTGTCCAACCCCCGCGATCTGACCAAGATTTTCCAGACCCCGGAATATGCCGGATGGCGCAGTCTGCGCGACAGCGAGGACAGCAAATACATCGGTCTGGCGATGCCGAAATTTCTGGGCCGTCAACCCTATGGTGCCAAATCCAATCCGGTAGAGGAATTCGCCTTCGAAGAAGAAACCGGTGACGGGGATTCATCCAAATTCGCATGGGTCAACGCGGCCTATGGCATGGCGATGAACATCAACCGGTCCTTCAAGGAATATGGCTGGTGCAGCCGTATTCGCGGGGTTGAATCCGGCGGCACGATCGAAGGCCTGCCAACCCATACGTTCCCGACGGACGATGGGGGTGTTGACATGAAATGCCCCACCGAAGTGACAATCGGGGACCGCCGCGAAGCGGAACTGGCCAAGGCAGGCCTGATGCCTTTGCTGCACAGAAAAAATACGGATGTTGCCTCTTTCATCGGGGCACAATCGCTGCACAAACCGGCTGAATACGACGATCCGGATGCGACAGCGAACGCGAACCTTGCGGCGCGGCTGCCCTATCTTTTTGCGACCTGCCGTTTTGCGCATTATCTTAAATGTATGGTTCGTGACAAAGTCGGTTCGTTCAAAGAACGCGCCGAGATGGAACGGTGGCTGAACGACTGGATCATGCAATACGTCGACGGCAACCCGGGCACATCGAGCGAAGACACCAAGGCGCGCAAACCACTTGCCGCAGCCGAGGTGGTTGTCCAGGCGGACGAGGAAAATCCGGGCTATTACAAATCGCAATTTTTCCTGCGTCCACATTACCAATTGGAAGGCCTGTCCGTTTCGCTGCGGCTTGTGTCGAAACTGCCTTCTGAAAAGCAATAAGCGACCTTGGGCCACGCAAATATTCTGTGGCCCGACAGTGTTAGAAACGCGGAATCCCCCGCTATATCCAAGAAAGGACGTGCGTTATGGCCGTCGACATGTTTCTCGACATCACGGGTGAAATTGAAGGTGAATCGCAAGACGCGAAGCACAAGGACGAAATTGATATTCTGGCTTGGTCATGGGGCATGAGCCAATCCGGCAGCTTCCATGTTGGCGGCGGCGGTGGCTCTGGCAAGGCGAATTTTCAAGATATTTCGGTGACCAAATGGGTCGATAAATCTTCTGCGATCCTGATGGTCTATTGCGCCAATGGCGATCACTTTTCGGATGCCAAGCTGACGGTGCGCAAAGCCGGTAAAAAGCCGCTGGAATACATCATCATCAGCATGAAAGACGTTTTGATCACCTCGGTATCCACGGGTGGTTCGGGCGGCGAAGACAAGCTGACCGAAAATGTGTCGCTCAACTTCCGGTCCTGCAAAGTGGAATATGTGCCACAGAAGAAAGACGGAAGCGGCGGCCCTGCAAAGACCTTTGAATGGAACATGGCAGAAAACGAGCCGAAGTTCGGCTAAATTGATTGCCGCCTCGTGATTGCGGCGGCAATCCCTGCAAGTTCTGACGGAGTTCAAAAGTGGAGAACACGGCACAAGATCTATTGAAGGCTGGCGATCTGGCGGGCGCATTGGCCGCTTTGCAAGAAAATGTCCGCGCCCGCCCCGAAGACGCCAAGCTGCGCATCTTTCTGTTTCAATTGCTGTGTGTTCAGGGCAATTGGGACCGTGCGGTTGCGCAGCTGAAACTTTGTGCACAGCTGGATGCCTCTGCGCTGCCTATGGCACAGACCTACCGCGAAGCGATCATCTGCGAGGTGTTTCGCGAAAAGGTATTCAGGGGTGAAAAAGACGCGCTGATCTTTGGCGAACCCCAGGATTGGCTGGCCTTGCTGGGGCAGGCGCTCAGGGCGCTGGCACAGGGCCAGTCTGCACGGGCGGCGGCGCTGCGCGAGGAAGCTTTCGACAAGGCCCCGACAAGCGCCGGCGAGATAGACGGCACCGGATTTGACTGGATCGCCGATGCGGACATGCGTTTGGGTCCGGTGTTGGAAATCATCATCAACGGTAAATATTTCTGGATGCCGTTCAATGTGCTGTCCAGCTTGCGCTTCGATCCGCCGGTGGATTTGCGCGATACGGTCTGGACCGCTGCAAATCTGACCCTGCGCAATGGCGGTGAATTGGTCGGGCTGATCCCGACGCGCTATGCAGGCACCGCCGAGCGCGGCACAGACGCCATGCGCCTGTCACGTACAACCCGATGGGATGATCTGGGCGACGGATTGTTTGCGGGTCTGGGGCAGCGGTTGTTTGCGACAGATGGCGGGGATCATGCCTTGATGGATCTGCGCAATCTACAGGTTATGGCGGCGGCCGACGGGGATGAGGGGGATGGCTGACCGGACCCTCACAGAGCGGCTTCAACCTTCTATTCTGGATCGGTTAACCGACGATGCCCCAAGCAAAAAATCCGAAACCGCTGCCGAGCGGATGATCGACATTCGTCGCCTGCGCGAGATCATCCAGCGTGATCTGTCATGGCTTTTGAACACCGGGAATATCGACAGCGAAATCGACGCGGAAAAATACCCGCATGTTGCAAAATCGGTGCTGAACTATGGGGTGCCCGATGCCACGGGCGATTTTGCCAATATGCGGCGTGCGGTCGCTGTGCGCGATGCGATTCACAAAGCCGTTGAATTGTTCGAGCCGCGCCTGATTGATGGCACTTTGAATGTGGTCAGCCGCTCCAAGGATGCCAAACGCGAACCGGTGATCACCTTTGATATTGTCGGGGACATGTGGGCGCAGCCCTTGCCGACGGAATTATACCTGCGCAGCCAGTTTGACACCACCACCGGTCAGGTCACGCTTGAGCAAGGGGCATAACCGCCAATGGATACCCGCCTGCTCAGACATTATGAAACCGAACTGGCCTTCCTGCGCGAGATGGGGGCGGAATTTGCCAAATCCTATCCCAAGATCGCCTCGCGGCTGGGCATGGACGGGCTGGAAATTCTTGACCCCTATGTGGAACGCCTGCTGGAAGGCACCGCGTTTCTGACCGCGCGGGTGCAGCTTGAGTTGGAAATGCAATATCCGGCGTTCACCAGTCATCTGCTGGACGTGGTATTCCCGCATTTCCTGGCCCCGACACCGTCGATGATGGTGGTCGAACTGGACCCTGACCTGACCAATGCTGATCTGGCTTTGGGCTATACGCTGGCGCGTCACACGATGTTGCGCTCGAAAACCGTGAGCGGGGCGCAAAAGGCCTGTCAGTTTCGCACCTCGCAGGATCTGCATCTGTGGCCGGTCACTGTCACGCAGGCGGAATATATCGACGGGCGCGGGGCGCTTGTTGCGGCGGGTGTTGCGCAAGACCCCGATGCCCGCGCTGCCCTGCGCTTGCGCCTCACGCGGCATGGCGGCTTGCCGATCAAGGAATTGCCGCTGGAGGATCTGACATTTTTCCTTGGCGGGCAGTTAAGCACCGGCTGGACATTGTATGAAATGCTCTGTGCCAGACCGACGATGGTGGTGGCCAAATCCCCGGATCGCCGCAGCCCCTGGACTGAAACGCTGGCCAAACCGGTCCATGCGCGGGGGCTGGAACGCGACGAGGCCCTGCTGCCGACACCGCGCCCGTCTTTTGATGGCTATCGCTTGTTGCAGGAATATTTTGCGATGCCCGAACGCAACCTGTTTGTCGAGGTTTCCGGGCTGGCACCGGCAATTGCGCGCTGTGAGGAAGACAGTCTGGATCTGTATTTTCTGATCCGTGACAGCAGGCCCGAAATCGCGGCAAATATCGCGCCTGAGGCCTTCAAACTGCATTGCGTGCCGGCGATCAACCTGTTTCCAAAACGCTGTGACCGTGTGCCGGTGTCCGAAAGGTTTACCGAATATCATTTGGTGCCGGACCGGACTGCGCCCAAAGATTTCGAGGTCTTTTCCGTCACCAAAGTGTCGGGCATCAGCAAAGAGGGCAAAAATGACCTGCCGTTAAAGGCGTTTTATTCCGCCGATGAAATGACGGCGGCAGGGGGGGGAGGCGAGGCCTATTTCACCCATAAACGACATCTGCGCCAACGCAGCGCAGGCGAGGCCCTGCGCGGGTTGCGTACCAATTACCTTGGATCGGAAAGTTACCTGTCGGTGGTGGATGCCCAAGAAGCGCCCTTTCCGGCGCGCCTTGGTCAATTGGCGGTCGAGGCGATGGTGACCAACCGCGATCTGCCGATGCTGCTGCCCAACGGGGTGGATAATGTGTTTCACCTGCCGGATGGCGGCCCTGTTGCTGCGATACGCACGCTGGTCGGCCCGACCAAACCGAAACCCTGTATTGCCCAAGGGGATGCAGCCTGGCGCGCGGTCAGCCATCTGAGCCTGAACTACCTGTCGATTTCCGATGATACGGGGGCCGAAGGCGGGGGGGCGGCGGCGCTGCGTGAATTGGTCGGGCTATATGCGCCGATCGGGGATCGGGCGATGGAACAACAATTGGACGGCATTGTATCTGTCAATACCCGCCCCATCGTGCGCCGCATCCACGAAGGTGTCCTGTCCACGGCGGTGCGCGGGCTGGAAATCACATTGGAGCTGGACGAGGCGCTGTTTGAGGGCAGTTCGGTGCTGACCCTTGCTTCGGTGCTTGAGCGGTTTTTCCAGAAATACGCCACAATCAACAGTTTTACCGAAATGGTATTGAAAACCCAACAACGCGGAGAGATCACCCGATGGTCACCAAGAAAGGGGACAGACCGCGCGATCTGACCCATCTTGAGGGGCTGATCCGCGATCCGAAATCCCATCATATCTTTATGGCCATGCGCCTGCTTGAAGCCGAAGCTGCCGAGGGGCCACGCTTTGGGGAATCGCGCCGCCCGCGCCAGGACAAGGTGCGCTTTGCTCAGGAACCGGATCTGGGCTTTCCGCCTTCCACGATCTATGATTATCGCCCGCCTGCGGGGGGTAAACCCGCGACGCTGACCAATGCCTTTTTCGGGTTGTTTGGGCCGCATGGGCCATTGCCGCTGCATCTGACGGAATATGCCCGCAGCCGGAAGTTCAACTTCAACGATTCAACCTTTGTCGCTTTTGCGGATATGTTGACCCACCGCCTGATGACATTGCTGTACCGCGCTTGGGTCCGTGGACAGCCAACCGCGTCTTTTGATCGGGGCGAAAATAGCGAAACCGAGAAAAAGATCGCGGCGCTGGGCGGCTTTCATGGTAAGACCCTCAGAAACCGCGATGCGATGCCTGATCTGGCAAAACGGCATTTTGTTGGCCATCTGGCCAATGGGCCGCGCAATGCCGAAGGGCTGGTGGCGATCCTGAACGGGTTTTTTGATGCGCCGGTGTCGCTCGAAGAATTTGTCGGTGAATGGCTGACACTGGAACCTTCGGATCACTGGATTCTGGGCGGCGCGGCCGGATTGGGCCAGACCACCTGTATCGGCGGGCGGGTTTGGTCGCATGCGTCGAAATTCCGTCTGCGCATCGGGCCACTGTCGCTTGAAGAATATAAAAACCTGCTGCCCGGCACCCCCGCGATGGGACGGTTGCGGGCGATTGTTCGAAATTACATCGGGGATCAGCTGGACTGGGATGTGAACATTGTCTTGCAGGGCCAAGACGTGCCGCAGGCGCAATTGGGGGGCACCACACAATTGGGCCTGACCAGTTGGGTCGGCGCTGAACCCCATGCCCCTGAAGTTGCGGATTTATATGTGACACCACTGGCCGATTTGCCCGCACCAAAGGTGCGGGCGGCCTGAATTGAAACCCTTGCCGCGCCACAGCGGAGGAGATTGCGATGACCGAAATCAGCCGCGTTGCCCTGTTTGGGAAATTGAACAAGATTGGCTATCAATCTATTGAAGGTGCTACCGTTTTTTGCAAGATGCGGGGCAATCCCTATGTGGAAATCATTCATTGGCTGGCCCAATTGGTGCAGGTCGATCATTGCGACCTGAGCAAGATCATCCAGCATTACGATCTGGACCCCTCCAGATTGTCGGCGGATATGACCCGCGCCCTGGATGCGCTGCCCCGCGGTGCCAGTTCGATCTCAGATCTCAGCGCCCATTTACAGACCGCGATGGAACGGGCATGGGTCTATGCCTCGCTGCTGTATAATTCCAATCAGGTGCGCAGCGGGCATCTGATCCTTGGCTTGTTGAAAACCCCGGACTTGCGGCCGATCCTGATCAACATCTCGAAAGAATTTTCCAAAATCGGCCCGGACGATCTGTCGGATCATTTCATGACGGTGGTGGATGGGTCGGTTGAAGACAGCCTGCGCCCCCGTGACGGATCCCAAACCGGCGGTGGCGCTGTCCCCGGTGAGGCCTCGGGCGCGATGGCCCCCGGTGCGATGGGTAAGGAAGAGGCGTTGCAGCAATTCTGCACCGATCTGACCGAACAGGCCCGCAACGGCGAAATCGACCCGATTGTCGGGCGTGATGAGGAAATCCGCCAGATTGTCGATGTGCTGATGCGGCGCCGCCAGAACAACCCGATCCTGACCGGTGAGGCCGGGGTCGGTAAAACTGCGGTCGTCGAAGGTTTTGCCCTGCGCATTGCCCGTGGTGATGTGCCGCCCGCCCTGCGCGATGCGCGGCTGCTGTCGCTGGATGTCGGGCTGTTGCAGGCGGGGGCCTCGATGAAAGGCGAATTTGAAAACCGCCTGCGCCAGGTGATCGACGAGGTGCAGGCCTCGCCGGTGCCGATTGTGATGTTTGTCGATGAAACCCATACCCTTGTCGGGGCAGGCGGCGCGGCGGGCACGGGGGATGCGGCAAACCTGCTGAAACCGGCTTTGGCGCGGGGCACCCTGCGCACCATTGGCGCCACCACATGGGCCGAATACAAGAAACACATCGAAAAAGACCCCGCCCTGACCCGCCGCTTTCAGGTGGTTCAGGTCGAGGAACCCGATATTCCCAAGGCGATCATGATGATGCGCGGCATCGCCTCGATGCTGGAAAGCCATCACAAGGTGCAGGTCTTGGACGAAGGCATTGAGGCGGCGGTATCACTGTCGGCGCGCTATATTCCGGCCCGTCAATTGCCAGACAAATCGGTCAGCGTGCTGGACACCGCCTGTGCGCGGGTGGCGGTCAGCCAACATGCGGTGCCTGCCGAAGTGGACGATTGCCGCAAAAAGATCGACGCCCTGACCACCGAATTGGACATCATCGAACGCGATGAAACCGCAGGTATGGAGGTGGCGGACCGGCGCGCGGCGGTCACCGCCCTGAAAGCCGAAGAAGCCACCCGTCTGGCCGGGCTGGATCAACGCTGGGAGGCCGAAAAGGCCGTGGTCAGTGCCATTCTGGATCTGCGCGCGCAATTGCGCGAAGGCGGCGCGCCTGTCGATGCTCCGGAGGCCGCAGGCGAAGACGCGGCAGAACAAAGCCCGATGAGCGCCGCAGACCGCGCCGAATTGCTGACCCAGCTCAAGGCCAAAAACGCCGAATTGGAAACCTTGCAAGGCCAGACCCCGCTGATCCTGCCCATCGTTGACAGCCATGCGGTAGCAAGTGTCGTTGGCGATTGGACAGGCATTCCCGTCGGGCGCATGGTCAGCGATGAACTGGCCGTTGTGCTGAACCTCGAAGAACACCTGTCCAAACGGGTGATCGGACAGGATCACGCAATGAAGATGATTGCCAAACGCATCAAAACCAGCCGTGCCGAACTGGACAATCCCAATAAACCCATCGGGGTGTTTATGCTGGCAGGAACCAGCGGTGTCGGCAAAACCGAAACCGCCCTTGCCCTTGCCGAGGTGCTGTATGGGGGCGAACAGAATGTCATCACCATCAACATGTCCGAATATCAGGAATCCCATACCGTCAGCAGCCTGAAAGGCGCGCCTCCCGGCTATGTGGGGTATGGCGAAGGCGGGGTGCTGACCGAAGCGGTGCGGCGCAAACCCTATTCTGTTGTCTTGCTGGATGAGGTCGAAAAGGCCCATCCGGATGTGCATGAGCTGTTCTTTCAGGTGTTTGACAAAGGCGTCATGGAAGACGGCGAGGGGCGGTCGATTGATTTTCGGAACACGCTGATCTTGCTGACGTCGAATGCCGGGTCCGATCTGATCATGGATATGTGTTCGGATCCTGATCTGATGCCCGAACCCGAAGGCATCGCCAAGGCGCTGCGCGATCCGTTGCTCAAGATATTTCCCGCCGCATTGCTGGGGCGTCTTGTCACCATTCCCTATTACCCGCTGTCGCCCGATATGATCGGCAAGATCACCCGCCTGCAATTGGGCCGGATCGAAAAGCGCGTGTCACAGGCGCATGGCGTGCCCTTTACCTATACCGATGCGGTGGTCGATACGATTGTATCGCGCTGCCAGGAGTTGGAATCGGGCGGGCGGATGATTGACGCCATTGTCACCAACACCATGTTGCCTGACATTTCATCGGAATTCCTGCGCCGGATGATGGAGGGCAAAACCATAAGCAAAGTCGAAATAGATGCCAAAGACGGAGAGTTCAGTTACGGTTTTGACTGACCTGTCTTTAGGCCGGCAATCGCCTGACAACGCAGAGAACATTGGTCAGCGCAATCGGATTGGGCTAGGCTCGTTACACTCAGAAAGGGCAGAAAATGTTGAAAAATTTCGATCCTGCCAAATTCCCGCTGCGCTTGGAGGGCGAGGTCAAAGACAAAAAACTTTTGCCCTTGATGGCAAGGGTAGAGGAAAGCATTGGCACGATCCCCACAGTGACAGTGGATCTGTACTGCGAGAACGCCAAACTGGCGCTGAATGACATTGTCGGCAAGTCCATGCATCTTGTGGCTGCGGATGATGAAGGATCAAACAAGCGCTGGTTCCGTGGCACCTGTATTTCTGCCGAATTTATCGCCAAGCTGGATGTCGGCGGGCATTTCAGGGTGGAAATCCGCCCTTGGCTTTGGTTCCTGCGCCGGCGCACCGATCTGCGGGTGTATCAAAACAAGACGGTGGTCGAAATCATCACCGCCGTGATCGAGGAATATGGCTTTTCGGGGCATATCAGCAACAAGCTGAGCCATTCGTTTGAGGCCCGTGAATATTGCACGCAATATCGTGAAACCGATTTCGATTTTATCAGCCGTCTGATGCAGGAAGAAGGTATTTATTATTTTTTCGATCACACGGGGGACACAGAAAAACTGGTTCTGGCGGATGCGGCCAGTGCCCATAAACCTGTCACAAAGCCCAATAAATTGCGGTTCTTGCCCTATGCATTGAAATCTACCCTCGAAACCTCAGAACCGGTTGTTTTTGAATGGAGCCCTGTGGAAACCCTGCGCAGTGGCAAGGTGACGTTGAATGATTTCGATTTCGAAAACACCACGGCTGATCTGGTGGCCGAAAGCGCAAAATCCGGGGTGTCCTATATCAAAAGCGATCACGAACGCTATGATTACCCCGGGCATTACCGAAAGGCCGGATTGGGCGAACATTTTGCCAAGGTGCGCATGGAAGGCGAGGCCGTGAAACACCAGATGTTGGAAGGTGTCTCGGATGCGGTGAATCTGGCCGTGGGCCACACCTTTAGCATTGATCAATCCCCGCGCCCGAATGATCCGGTTGAAGTGATGTTGGTCGCATGTGATCACCGCCTGGTGCAGGTTGGCGCCCGCGATGAAAAGATGTTTGCTCCGGTGTTTGACGCATCGGGGGTCGAAGACAACGCCACTGACCACAAAGAGGTGCATCAGGTGCGTTTCAAGGCAATAGACAGCGCCATGCAGTTTCGCAGTTCACCAACCACCCCCTGGCCCAATATCGGCGGTATCCATACGGCGATTGTCACGGGCCCCAAGGGCGAGGAAATCTGGACCGATAAATTTGGCCGGATCAGGATACAGTTTCATTGGGACCGCGATGGCAAGATGGATGACAAATCCTCGTGCTGGGTGCGGGCGATGATGCCCTGGACCGGAAAACGCTGGGGCGCAATCGCGATCCCGCGGATCGGCCAAGAGGTGGTGATCCAGTTCGAAGAAGGCGATCCGGACCGGCCGCTGTGCATTGGCATGCTTTATAACGACAAGACCATGCCCCCCTACAGCCTGCCCGACAACAAGACCCAGTCAGGGGTGAAAACCAACAGCTCCCTCAAGGGCGGCGGCTTTAACGAACTGATGTTCGAGGACAAGAAAGACGACGAACTGGTTCGCTTCCAATCCGAAAAAAACTATGAACAAATTGTGAAAAATGACGCGTCGATCAAGATAGGTCTGGATAAAAAGGACAAGGGTGATCTTGATGTTGTGGTGCATAATGATGTGAGCGAAACCATCAACGAGGGCAATTACACCGAAACCATCAAAAAAGGCAATCACAAGACCACCCTGAACAAAGGCAATCATGATACGCTTTTGAAACTGGGGGATATGACGGTTGATGCAAAAGCCGGGAAGATTACGGTCACGGCAATGAAATCCATCGAATTCAAAGTTGGCGGATCCTCGATCAAGATGGACCCGATGTCGATCACGCTGAAAAGCCCGACAATCACGGTCAAGGCGGATATGAAAGCCGATGTGGCAAGCCCGATGACAACCGTAAAAGGGGAGGCAATGCTGACCCTTAAAGGCGGTATTGTCTTTATCAACTAGGATGTGAACTTTGGACAAGCGTTTTGAAAATCTGGTAAAACTGCCGTCCGAACCGGCGGCGAAAATCCTGTCCGAACAGAATGCGATCCTGAAAACCGAATTGACCGCGCCCGCCAGCGCGCCAATCAATGTTGTGTTGCACGAACTGGATCAGAAAAACGCACCGGTGGATATTCTGCGGCTGATGTCGGCGGTCCTGCCGGCGCGTGAACGGGTCTGGTGGGCCTGTCTGGCCGCGCGCGATATTGTCGGGCAGGGTGCGGAAAACGCCACGCCGTCCTTGCAAGCGGCTGAAGCATGGGTGTTTCAGCCCACAGATGAAAACCGTGCCGCTGCCGTGTCCAGCATGGAATATGCGCAGGTCAATGATGACACCGTGCATTGCGCATTGAGCGTGATGTATGCTGATGGCACCCTCGGCCCCGGCGAGATGGCGCAATATCCTGCCCCGGTCGGCGGTTCTGCGATTGCGGCCTTTGCAATGAATATCGAAGCCTTGGGCCGCAAGATGGATTCATTTGACAGCTATGTGACGCTTTTGGTGGATAGGGCGCTGGATATCGCCAAAGGTGGCAACGGGGTATTTGATACCGCGCACGAGAAAGCAAAGGAGTAAGGCCATGGGCATGCCGCAAGCCAGAATGACAGATTTGCACGCCTGTGCCCTGCCAAGCATCCCGCCACCGCCGGTCCTGCCGGTGCCGATCCCGATTGCGCCGCCCGGTTTCCCGACCGTGATGGTGGGCAAATTACCCGCTGCGCGGATGTCCGATCTGACCTTGGCAGCGCCGCCCCACCCAATTGTGAAAGGTTCGGCTACGGTGCTGATCGGCAAGATGCTGGCAGCGCGGATCGGCGACAATTGCGCCTGTGGTGGCCCGATTGTTCTGGGTGAATTCACCGTTTTGGTCGGAGGCTGATAATTCTGCATGACGGTCACACTTAAATTTCAATCTTCAGGCATGGTGCCCGGTGATGGCCGCCCTGTGACCATGCAAGGCGGCAGCCTTACGGTGGGGCGTGGCCCTGCCAATGATCTGGTGTTGCCCGATCCCGACCGGGTGCTGTCGAAAAACCATTTTGTGCTGGAAGATCACAACGGCCATTTCGTCATTGTGGATCTGTCCACCAACGGGACATTTCTGAACTATGCCAAAGTGCCTTTGGGGCGCACGCCAAAACCGTTGAACAATGGCGATGTGTTGTCTGCGGGCGGCTATGAACTGGTGGTGGAGATCGGACAGGAATTGCCCGATCTCATGGCCCCGAGCGCCCCTGCGCCACCGCGCGCCGCGCCCAGGGGTGATCCGATGGATGTGCTGTCCGATCTTGGCGGCGAAGGCGATTTTCTGGATGATCTTCTGGGTTCGCAAGGCGGGCCGAAGGGGCCAAAGGAAATCGACACCTCCGATCCGATTGATGAATTGCTGCAGCCGATGGGCGAAGAAGAAGACCCGTTTTTCAAGAAGCCCGAAACCGGACAAGAGGGGCAGGGGGCCTCGATTGCCATGCACAGCCCGTCGGGCAATGACAGTTTTTCGCCCTCCGGTGCCTCTGACGGTTCGATGATCCCTGATGATTGGGATGATCTGCTGGAACCTGATGGTGCTGAACCTGCGCCCCCACCTGCTGCGCCTGCGTCTTCCATGATCCCGCCTGCCGCGCCAGAACCAGAGCAACAGCAACAGCAAGAGGTGACCATCACGCCTGCTCCTGCGCCGCCGCCCACCGCCCAACCCGAGGCGCCAAGGGCGCCAGCATCTGGCGCCGCTGCCCCGACAGTCGCGACAGTCGCGACAGTCGCGACCACGGGCGCGGGCGATCAATCCGCCGCCAAGCGGTTTCTGGCGGCGCTGGATTGCGAAGACCTGACAATTGCCGATGCCGATCTGGATCAGACCATGACCCGCATGGGCCGCGTGATGCGTACGATGATTGTCGGGCTGCGCGAAATCCTGATGACCCGGACCTCGATCAAATCGGAATTCCGCATTGATCAAACCATGATCAGCGCCGGCGGCAACAACCCGTTGAAATTCTCGCTTAGTGAGGATCACGCGATTGAGGCCTTGGTGAAACCCAAGTCCAAAGGCTATCTTTCCTCGGAGAGTGCCACCGAAGAGGCGCTGGATGATATCAAGGCGCATGAGGTGGCGATGGTGACCGGCATGCAGGCCGCGATCAAAGGGGTGCTTGGCAAACTTGACCCGCAAATTCTGGCGGGCCAAATTGAAACCTCAAACGCATTTGGCAGTATGTTCAAGGGCAAGAAAGCCCGCTACTGGGAAGTCTACGAAAAGATGTATTCCCAGATTTCCGATCAGGCCGAGAATGATTTTCACGAATTGTTCAGCCGAGAATTTGCACGGGCTTATAAAGACCAGCTCGAGAAACTGAAATAGCGCAATTTCGCGCATAAACGGGAGGCCGCCGATTGTCTTGGGACAACAAAGTGCTTTGGACCGAGGGGCTGTTTTTGCAGCCTCATCATTTCCAGCAGGCTGATCGCTATACGGAATCTCTGGTGGCGGGGGTGGCGCGGCGCAGCCTGCCTTATGCCTGGGGGTTTTCGTCACTGGAAATTGACGAGGAGGCGCTGAAGGTTGGCAAATTCGGCGTCAAAAGCTGTTCCGGGCTGACGCAGGACGGCACCGTGTTTCGGGTGCCACAGGCCGAGGATCATCCGCCCTCGCTTGAGGTGCCGGAGAACATCAAGGATTGTGTGGTGCTGCTGACCATTCCGCAGCGCCGTCAAGGGGCCAGCGAAGTGGATTTCAGCGCGGGCGGCCATTCCGCCAGCCGCCTGTTGCCCGCCGAGATCGAAGTCACCGATGCGGCAGGGACCGACAAGAAACCCGTGACCATCGGGGTTGGCAAGCTGCGCCTGAAATTTGCACTGGCGGTGGATGATCTGTCTGACATGCTGGTTATCCCGATTGCCCGCATCATCGAAGTGCGTCCCGACAAAGAGGTGCTGCTGGACCGGTCGTTTATTCCCAGTTGCCTTGATATCCGTGCGGCACCGGCGCTGGCCGGGTTCATCAGCGAACTGGAAGGGCTGTTGGCCCACAGGATGAAAGCGCTGGCGGGGCGGTTGTCGGAAAATGGTCCGGCGCGGGGCACCGCCGATATTTCCGATTTTCTGTTGTTGATGACGGTCAACCGCGCCCTGCCGATGATGCGGCATTTCGCCAATATCGAAAACCTGCACCCCGAAACCGCCTATCGCGGCTGTATCACGCTGGCCGGCGAACTGGCGTCTTTCATGAGTGACAGCAAAGAAGCGCCGCTGTTTCCGGCCTATCAACATGATGATCTGCGCGGCACTTTCAATCCTGTTTTCAGGGCGTTACGTCAATATCTTAGTGCGGTTCTTGAACAGACCGCCGTGTCCATCGCCCTTGAAGAGCGCAAATACGGCATCAGTGTCGGCATCATCGCGGACCGCAAACTGTTGTCCAATGCGGGCTTTGTCCTTGCGGTCAAAGCCGATGTGCCCGCCGAAGATATCCGGCGGCATTTCGCAGGGCAATCCAAGATCGGCCCGGTCGAGGAAATCCGCCAGTTGGTCAATTCCGCCCTGCCGGGGATCACGCTGCGGCCCTTGCCCATCGCCCCGCGTCAGGTCGCCTATCATGCGGGCACGGTCTATTTTGAACTGGATGCCGACAGCCCCTATTGGGGCAAGATGACAACATCGGGCGGGATTGCTGTGCATGTTTCAGGGCAATATCCCGGTCTTGATATGGAACTTTGGGCGATACGCAACAGTTAGGAAAGGCTGCCGCGATGTCTGATGACGACCCGTTCGCCGAACCCGGCGATACTGACAAAACGGTGATCAAGCCCAACCCCGGCGGGCGGCGCACGGCCGTGCCCACGCCCCCTGTTGCCCCGACAGAACCTTATGCGCCGCCGCCATCCAGCGCCCCGCAAGACCCGCCAGCTTCCAGCGCGCCACAATCCTTTGGGGTGCCCAGCGGCCAATCCGGACGCAACGCCCCGACACAGGCCCGCAAATCGCAAAACGAACCCGAACTTGTCCTGACCGGCATGAACAGTCTGAATGCCTGCGCGGCACCGCTGTTTGCACTGGTCAGCCGGATTCAGAACCAGGCCCAGCACATGGATGTGGAAAAACTGCGGCAATCGGTGGTTTCCGAGGTCCGCGCCTTTGAAAACCGGGCCTTGCAGGCGGGGATCGTGGCGCAAACCGTCAAGGCGGCGCGCTATGCGCTTTGTGCAACCATTGATGATATTGTGCTCAACACCCCTTGGGGCGGGCAGTCGAACTGGGGCCTTCAATCGATGGTCGGCACCTTCCACCGCGAAACCGTGGGGGGTGACCGGTTTTATGATCTGCTGGCACGGCTGCAAAAAGATGCGGGGAACAGTCTGGAATTGCTTGAATTCCTTTACATGTGCCTGTCGCTTGGGTTTGAGGGGCGTTTGCGGGTTGAACAGGGCGGGCCGGAAAAGCACCAGCGCATCCGCCTGGGTCTGGCGCAGTTGATCCGCGCCCAGCGGGGTGATTTTGAACGTGACCTGTCGCCGAACTGGAAAGGCGTGGAGCGCCCGCACCGGATCCTGTCGGCTTGGCGTCCGGTCTGGATTGCCTTGGCGGTCACGGGGATTCTGCTGATCGCTGAATTTGGCGGGTTGAGCTATGTCCTGTCCAACCGCACCGAAAACCTGATTGGCCAATTGTCGGTGATTGATGCCGGACCGGTGGCCGAACTGGAACGCCGCGCCCCGCCACCGCCACCGCCGCCCCCCGTACCAAGCCAGGATCAACAGATTGAAAAAGTTGTGTCTTTTCTTGAACCCGAGATCAAGGAGGGGCTGGTCAAGGTCTTTGGCAAAGGCAATACGCTGGTCATTCGCATTGCCGGATCGGGCATGTTCGGCTCTGGCTCTGACAGTCTTGTTGAAAAATTTGAAACCCCGATTGCGCGGGTAGCCGAAGCCCTGAGCGACGAACCCGGCAAGGTGATCATTGTCGGCCATTCCGACAATGTGCCGATCCGGTCCTCGCGGTTTCCCTCCAACATGCATCTGTCGCTG
The DNA here is from genome assembly GCA_047634585.1 of Sulfitobacter sp. GTDB lineage: Bacteria > Pseudomonadota > Alphaproteobacteria > Rhodobacterales > Rhodobacteraceae > Sulfitobacter. Next base: position 146,088 of record JBLIAN010000004.1, read on the forward strand.
GCACGGGCCAAATCGGTGATGAAGTCGATGGCCGCCAAAATCGGGGATGCCGGCAGGCTGAGTGCCGAAGGGCGGGCGGATGCGGAACCGATTGCCGACAATGGCACCCGTGAGGGCCGCGCCACCAACCGCCGGATCGAAGTGATCCTTGTGCAGGAGAAGGACAGATGAAATTTCTCCGGTTTTTCCAGTCGATCTATTTTGTCCTGAGCTTGTTTGCCGTGGTTCTGTCGCTGTGCATCTGGTATTTCGGACCGCTGATCGGCACCGATGATCTGCGGCCTTTCGGGTCTTTGCTGGTGCGGTTGATCGCGGTTGGCGTGGTGCTGTTGATCTTTGGCATTTCTATGCTGGTGATCTTTTTACGACGGCGGCGCAAGGATGCCGCGATGGTCGCGGAAATCGCCGAAAGCACCGACAGTGGCGATGATGTGGTTGGCGAGGAAATCTCAGAGCTGCGGACCAAGTTAAAGACCGCGATGGCGCAATTGCGCAAATCCAAAAACGGGCGCACCCATCTGGACGAACTGCCGTGGTATATCATGATCGGCCCGCCCGGCGCGGGCAAGACCACGGCCATTGTCAATTCCGGCATGCAGTTTCCTTTGGCGGCCGAAATGGGCAAAGCCGCGATTGGCGGGGTTGGCGGGACGCGTAATTGTGACTGGTGGTTTGCCAATGACGCGGTGCTGATCGACACTGCGGGCCGCTATACAACTCAGGAAAGTGACGCCAAAGCCGACAATGCCGCATGGCTTGGGTTTTTGGGGCTGCTGAAAAAGTTCCGCAAACGCCAGCCGATCAATGGTGCGATCATTGCCATCAGCCTCAGCGATCTGGCCCTGCAGGACGAGATCACCCAGAAAGGCCATGCCAATGCGGTGCGGAAGCGCCTTGTTGAACTGCGCGAAACCCTTGCGGCGCGGTTTCCGGTCTATGTGTTGTTTACCAAGGCCGATCTGATTGCGGGTTTCATGGAATTCCACGACAGTCTGGGCAAGGAAGACCGCGAACAGGTCTGGGGGTTTACCTTTCCGCTGGACACCACCAAAGGCGATGCATCGCCCGTTGCTGCCTTTGATGAACAATTCGGCGCGATCCTTGAGCGGCTGAATGCGCAGTCACTTGAAAAAATGCAATCGGAAAGCGACCCGCAACGCCGGTCGTTGATTGCGGGCTTTCCCAGTCAGGTGGCCTCGATGCGCGGGGTTGCCCGTACCTTTCTGACCGAGGTGTTTCAGGAAAACCGGTTTCAGCACCGCCATATGCTGCGCGGCGCCTATTTTACGTCGGGAACACAGGAAGGCACGCCGATTGACCGTCTGATGTTGAGCATGGCGCGTACCTTTGGCATCGGGCGCCAGGCCATAGGCAGCGGCCAGGGCTCCGGGCGGTCATATTTCCTGACCCGTCTGTTTGAACAGGTGATTTTCCGCGAGGCCGGGCTGGTGTCCGCCGATGACAAGGTCGAACGCCGTTACAGGATCACCAAATGGGCTGCCATTGCCGCCACGGTATTGGTGGCGCTGGGGGTCGGTGCATTGCTGGTGCGGTCTTTTCAGGGCAACAGCGCCTTGATCGCCGAGGCCAACGCCAGTGTCTCAAGCTACAGCGCCATGTCCGCCACCTTGCCCGCCAGCCCGATTGGCGACACCGATCTTGTGCCGGTGGTGGAGGCACTGAACGCGCTGCGCGATATGCCTGCAAACCCCACGGTTGCGGATCCGGCCCCTGAAACCAAACTGACCTATGGGCTGTATCAGGGCGACGTGATCGGATCACAGGCCACCCAAACCTACCGCCGCGCCCTGAACCAGCGTTTCCTGCCACGGCTTTTGCTGCGTCTGGAGGAACAGATCAGCGGTAATATGAACAACCCCGATCTGCTGTATGAGGCGTTGAAAATCTATCTGATGCTGGGGCTGCAGGGGCCGATGAATCAGGATCTGGTCCATGAATGGATGGTGCTGGATTGGTCACTGTCCTATCCGGGGCCGTCGCGTGATGCATTTCGCGCCGATCTTGCGGCCCATCTGGACAGCCTGCTGACCCAACCGATGCAAGAGATTGCCCTGAACGGCCCATTGGTGGAACAGGTGCAGGGGATGTTGTCGGAAATGCCGCTGGCGCAGCGGGTCTATAACGGCATCATCAACAGTTCGGCAGCGGTCGAATTGCCAAAATGGCGGATCACCGATGCGGGCGGGCCGGCGGTGTCGCGGGTCTTTGTGCGCTCGTCCGGCAAGCCGCTGAACGAAGGTGTCGAAGGGATTTTCACCTTTGACGGCTTTAACCGGGTGTTTCTGGATGAGGCTCTGGGCGTTGCCACCCGCATCCAGCGCGAAAGCTGGGTTCTGGGGCCGCGCGGCGAGGCCGAGCAAACCGAACAGGCATTGACCGCCCTCAGCCGCGATGTCCTGAGCCTGTATTACAATGACTACATCGCGCGTTATGATTCAATTCTGGGGGATGTGGACATCATCCCGCTGGAATCCCTGAGCCATGCGGTGGAAGTGACCAATGTTCTGTCCGGGCCGACCTCGCCCATTGTTACTCTGCTCAAGGCCATCGCAAAGGAAACCCGCCTGACCGAAAACCTGAATGCAGGGGGGGGCAATGGCGTGGCGCAGAACCTCGGGCAGGCGGCAGACGGCGAGGTGCAGCGTTCGGTCAGTTACCGCACAAGGATCCTGCTGGAAGCTCTGTCAAAATCCGCCGAGGCCACCGGCGCGCCACCACCCAAGGCACCGGGCAGCTATGTGGAAGAGCGGTTCGAATGGCTGCACCGTTTGACCGAAGCACCCGAGGCAGGCCTGCCTTCGCAGCTTGATGAATTGATGGTCTTGCTGACCGAATTGTATCAGGAGTTGAACAAGATGAGCTTTTCTGGCTCATCGACGGGCGAGGAAGGCGGCATCGCGATCAAGCGTTTTCTGGATGCAGCGGCCCGTGCGGATGGCCCGTTGGAACGCTGGGCCACCCAGATTGCATCGGGATCATCGGGGATCACATCGGACAGCACCCGTTCGTCGATCAACGCGCGCTGGCAGTCCAATATTCTGCCGTTCTGCCAACAGGCGCTGAATGACCGCTATCCGTTCAATCAGCGGGCAAGCGCGGATGTGGCGATTGCGGATTTCCAGAAACTGTTTGGTCCGGCAGGGCTGATTGACAGCTTTGTCAACGAGAACCTGCTGAAATTCATCGACACGCGCACCCGGCCCTGGTCCTGGAAACGGGTCAATGATGTAGACCTCGGCATCAGCCCTGCGGTCTTGCAGCAGTTGCAATATGCCGCTGAAATCCGCGAGGCGTTTTTTGCCGGCGGGGCGGCTCCGTCGATCCAGTTCCAGATCATGCCACAGGCGCTTGACCCCAAAGCAAACTCGGTCACGCTGGATATTCACGGCTCTCAGGTCAGTTTTTCCCATGCCAACCGCGCCCCGACACCGGTGACGGTAAATTGGCCCGGTGCGGTGGGCCTTGCCCGTGTTGTGTTTGATCCGCAACCGCGCAACATCGAAAGCGTGCTGCAGCGGGACGGCCCCTGGGCGTGGTTCCGGCTGTTGAATGCGGCAGCAATCCGGCGCACCAATGTATCGGACCGCAAGCGGGTGATCTTTACCGTTGGCGGGCGGATTTCGATTTTTCAGCTGCAGTCGGGATCGGTGATCAATCCCTTTGCCTTGCCTGCGTTGCAAAAATTCAGCTGCCCAAAGACATTCTGATGCAGGGGGCAGGATTTGGCGCATATGGAAAAATACCCAGCATCGGCGATTTCTTTCGCCTTGAGGTGCCCGCAGGTTTTGTGACGGTCTGGGACAATTGGCTGCAACGCTGTCTGGTGTCGGGCACCCATACCTACGGGGCGGGTTGGGACGCGCTTTATATGTCGGTGCCGATCTGGCGGTTCTGCCTGTCCGCTGGGGTGGCGGGCCCCGCGGCGGTTATCGGGGTTCTGATGCCTTCGGTGGATCGGGTCGGGCGGCGGTTTCCACTGACCCTGATGGCCCCGCTGAGTGCCGGGGGATCTCTGGTGCAGGATCATTTCCTGAACAATGATTTATTCCAGGCCCTGGAGGATGTTGCGCTGGCGGCGCTGGATGACGGCGCCAGCCGGGAAAACCTGTCGGCGGCTTTGGCCGCCTTGCCGGTTCCGGTGCAGGGCACGGCGGTGCAGATCGCCAATGGCAGCCGCGAGATCGCCTTGAAAAACGGACGCAGCGAAACCGAACTGCTGATTGCTTTGGCCGGGCAGTGCGCGACAGCGCATTTGGCCGCGCCAAGCCTCTGGTCGGCGGATTTTGCCGGCGACCAGCGTCTGATGATTTGTGAAGGTTTGCCGGAGGGCGCAAAGATGCAGGGATTGTTTGATTTTCAGGCACCGATCTGGGCCGAGGGCGCAGCATGACAGGGATTTCGCAGGTGCGGTATTCTGCCAAAACCCATGTCGGCCTGAAACGCACCATCAATGAGGATTCGCTGCTGGCCTTGCCCGACCATAAAATCTGGGTGGTGTCTGACGGCATGGGCGGCCATGCCGCCGGGGATTATGCCAGCCAGCTGATCACCGGGTTGATCGCCACAATTGATCCTGACCTGCCTGCCGCGGAAAGCATGCATGCGGTGCGCGGGGCGATCCAGAGCGCCCATGAAATGATCCGCGCCGAGGCTAAAACCCGCAATGTTGATGTGATCGGCGCCACCGTGGCCAGCCTGATGCTGGCGAATTCGCATTTTGTCGCGATCTGGGCCGGAGACAGCCGGATTTACCGGTTCAGGAACGGCGAAATCCAGATGCTGACGGTGGATCATTCGGTGGTTGCCGCGCTGGTCCAATCAGGACAATTGTCATGGGACGAAGCCGAACAACATCCGCAAGCCAATGCCATCACCCGCGCTGTGGGGGTGGGGGACGCGCTTGAACTGGACAAGGTGCGCGGCGAGGTGATCGCGGGTGACAGGTTTTTGATCTGTTCGGACGGTCTGACCAAATATGCGACGTTCAAGATGCTGGAGGACGTGTTGCAGCGCCTGCCGCTGGAAACCATCGCGGACCGGTTGGTCCAGATTGCTTTGGATGGCGGCGGGGCTGATAATATTTCGGTGATTGTCGTGGATGTGACCTGAGACCAAGGCCCGATCGCGCCCCTAGCGGGTCGAGGTTGTCAGGATTTTACTGTCGAGCGAATAGATCTTGTTGTCATTGCTGCCTTGATGATCCAGCAGCGCCTCGGAATAGCTGAGGGCGGATTCACTGGTCGGGCGCATTTCGTCAAACAGCGGTGCCGAGGAATGGATGACGATGATCTTGGTCTTGCCGAGTGTTGAATCATCAACCCGAAAGGCAATACCGCCGTTTTCCTGTGCTTCACCCACCGAATAAGCCACGCGCACGGGAATTTCCCCCGCCGCACCGCCGCGCAGGCTGGCAACCGCATTATCACTGCGGTTGATGTTGGGCAGCAGATGAAACACATTGCCGCTGACATCCAGCACCGACACGGACAGATAGCCCTCGGTCAGATCGGCGGGCAGTTCAATATCAATCACCGGATTTTCCCCCACCACAAAATCGCCTTGCGGATTGGGGGCATTGCCATTGTCGCCATTAAAAAACCTGAAGCCAATGCCGCTGCTTGGTGCTTTGGGCAGGATGCTTTCCATCAGGCACAATGTCGGGTTCAGGATGGTGGCGGTGATGTTCACACTGCGTGCGCCAATCACCGCCTGAAGCGCATTGGCCAAGGCGGCGCTGCTTTGCGGGCTGGACAGGGCACCGCTGACCTCGATGGTGCTGTCGATGCCATAGCCCAAAGCCGGCGGATTAACCAAATGCAGCGGGCCGCAATCGGCGCGATTGGCAAGGATCGGATCAAGCCGCGCGGCAGCCAGCACAATTTCGTTCAGCCGGAATTCGGCAGAGATATTCAACGCCCCGATACGGCCTGCGGCAAACAGGTTTTGCAGGGATGTATAGCGCGCCTGATCTGTGGTTTCGCCCTCAACCACAACATCATTGCCGGTGATCGACACCCGCCAGACATCAAGCGCCTGCACAGCATCAATCACGGTGACAACATCGGCACCCCAACTGTCAGCAATAGATCCGCTGGCCAGGGTCAGATCGGAACTGCCGTCCTGGGATTGCATGCGTTGACGGATGTTTTCTGCGATCTGCTGGGAGGGCACAAAACCAACCGCACGGGGCAGTGCATCTTTGGCGCGCGCCAGCGACAGGCGGTATGGCTCTGCCACGGGCAGGGACGGCGCCGGGGTAAACAGGCCCGACATAAACGCCCCGATCAGGCCAGCAACCAACACCAAGGCCGCGAGGACAGGCAGCAAAAGACCGGGTTTCTGGCGCTCGGTTTTGCGGGGTTTTTCCACCGGTTTTGCGGCGGCTTGCGGTGCCTTTTTGGCCAGCGGTGCAATTATTGTCGCATCTGACAGGGCGTCATCGGGTTCCGGTGCGGGCACGGGGGGCACTGTTGCCGTGCCATCCAGCGCCGCCAGCAGCTCGGCGGCAGATTGAAACCGGTTGGCCGGCGCAGGATCGGTCATCTTGTCCAACAGGGCCTTAAGCGGCTCTGGCACGCCACTGGTATCCAGCGGGTTGGCCTTGTTCTTGATGACCTCCATCGGGTTGTTGCCAATCTCGGGGGATTTTCCCCTGAAATTGGCCAGCAACAGCGCCCCCAGTGAATAGATATCGGTGCGCTCATCGGTGTTGCCGGCCAGTTGCTCGGGCGCGGCATAGGCGTATTTTCCGGCGAATTCATTGCCGACAATGGTCTCAGCGCCGGGATTGGTGTCTTTGGCGATGCCGAAATCAATGATCACCGCCTGCGCCGGATCGCCTTTGCGCAGGATCACATTGTCCGGCGACAGATCGCGGTGGCAGATGTTATGGGCATGGGCGGCTTGCAACCCTTGCGCGACGCGGCGGCAGATCACCAAAAGATCCTCCGCCCCCATCGGCCCTTCCTTGAGCTTTTTATCCAGACCGGGACCATCGACATAATCAATCAACAGATAGACATGGCCATCCGAGGTGCGGTTGTTTTCCGCATAGCGCACCACCGCGTCATGGCGGATTTCGCGCATGGTTTCTTCACGGGTCAGCAGCAGCAGGTAATCGTCGTTATTGGCAAATTCGGTCTTGAGCACCTTCAGCGCCATCAGACGCCCCGATATTTCCGATCTTGCGCGGTAGACATCAGAGGTGCCACCACGCCCAAGCAAAGCCTCGACGCGATAGGTATTGTTGACCAGATCACCGATCTGGAAAAGGTCACTGGGCAGTGACTTTGTCATAGGCGCGCCGTTACCGCGACCAAAGCGGGGTCCATCACCCGAGGGCCTGGAATTCGACCCGCCGGTTGTCGTCACTGCGTGAATTTTCCGCATCAAACGGCGCGCTTTCACCCAGACCCACCGCTTCGAGGCGGTTTTCATCAATGCCGCAATCATTCACCAGGTGGCGTTTGACCTCTTGGGCGCGCAGCAGGGACAGGTTTTTGTTATAGGATGCTGAACCGGAACTGTCGGTATGGCCGACAATCTGGAACAATTTGACATCCACGGTTTTCATCACCTGACACATCGTGCTGAGTTTGGTTTTCTGATCGTCGCGCAGGGTGGCGCTGTCAAAATCGAATTTGATCTTGATGTTTACCTGATCGGATTTGGCGACTTCGGAATAGGCGGTTTCGGTTCCCTGAACCGAGGTGGATTCAGTGGCAGCAGGGGCGGCGGCGTCACCGGCAGGCACCAATACAAGCCCACGGGTTTTTTGTTTTTCAAAGGCTTGGGTAATTTCTTCGGCGGTCATTTCCGATGTATTCTGCGCGGCGGCAAATCCCATCGGGGTAATTGTAATGGCGATCGCAAGTGCCGCACCAACATATTTTCCACAGTGAGAAATCATAATGCGCGTCCTTTCATGGGGATCGGTATATAATGAACGGAGTCTAGCCCAGCCTGCGTTGTCAAACAATGATTTTGAACACCCCCTGCGGCGCATCCGGTGTTTCCCCTTGGCCTGAGACACGAAGCGGGGTTTACTCTGGGGCAAATGTCCACAGCGGTATCCGATTGGAAACCAGATCATGCGCCTGCTTCCCGCCATCCTACTGAGTATAGCGATCCTTTTGGCACCGGTGATATGGATTTTCCTGCCGCTGCTTTTTGCCGATGAAAACGGCATTGACGGTCCGGCAATTGATTCCGGGGCGCGCATCGAAATTGAAATGCTCAATCAACGGGTTGAGGATCTGCAAATCCAGATCGAAGACCTGAGCACGGAAATGGCCAATGTTGCGGCAGCGGCGGGGCGGGGCCCTGGGGGGGGCGGCACCGGCATGATTGCCGCACCGGATGGATCAGAAGTGTTCCGCCAGAGCGGCCCCAACGAAATCATCGACGCCTATGCGCAGGTGGTGCTGATTGCCAACCGCAAGAACGTCAATGACGGGTTGGTGGTGGCGGGGCCAAGCTATCTGACGCAGGTGTTCGGCCCGCCCCGCGACAGCCTGTCAGACCGATGCGAGGCCATGACCAATCCGCGCCTCAAAGACCAGCTTGTCACCGAAGAGGTCGGCCCGATCAGGGTGCGGATGTTGAAACCGGCGGTGGAATCGCTGCGTAAGATCATGCAGAATATCCAGCTGACCGACCCCGATCTCTATGCACGGATCAATACGGCCGGGGCGCTTTGTGTGCGCCAGATCAGAGGCACAAATGGCCGGGCCTCGACGCATTCCTTTGGCTTGGCGGTTGATCTTAACATTGACGGGTCGCTTGATACGCTCGGCGATGGCAAAACCCAGTTGGGTCTGACCATTCTGGCAGATTTCTTTCGCAGCGAAGGCTGGGTTTGGGGCGCCGCATGGGGCAGGGAGGACAGCATGCATTTTGAGGTCAGCCGTCAATTGCTGGATGAATGGGTCAAGGAAGGCCGCCTGTAACACAGCGGTGCAAAGGCGGTGCCAGCACGGCCAGCCAAGGCGCAGGTTTTCAAGGCAACGCTGGGGCTGGTGGTGGCCAGCGCCCTTTGATCATGAAATAAAAGGCGCCAGCCGGGAAAACCGAAATCGGGGCGCGTGGGATACTTGACGCTCAGACGGTGATCATTTAGGACAAGCCTGCGCGACGCGGGCGTTGTGTAATGGTTAAGACCTCAGTTTTCCAAACTGAAGATGAGGGTTCGATTCCCTCCGCCCGCTCCAACTCGCCTTCGTGATCGGTTCATCTGCGACATGCGGACGCTTGACCCTGAGGCTGGCACAGGCCATGACCTTTGGACGTTAAAAAAGGACGCTGTATGGCCCGGCAGACCCCCGCGAAAACGCCCGCTCAAGCCCCTGCGCATGCGGGCGGCACCGAGCGTGAAAAATCCCGCAAACTAGGGGCCTTGCGCGCCCTGGTGCCGTTCATGTGGCCCTATCGCACCCTGGTGATCGCAGCGATTTGTGCGCTGGCAGTTACCGCAGTGATTTCGCTGACCCTGCCGTTGGCGGTGCGCCGGGTGATCGACAATTTCGGCGTCAGCCAGCCTGAATTACTGGATCAGTATTTCTTTGCGGCGTTGCTTATTGCGGCGCTTTTGGCCTTGGGCACCGGGATGCGCTATGCATTGGTGACACGGCTTGGGGAACGGGTGGTTGCCGATATTCGCAAAGCGGTGTTTGACCGCGTGATCGGAATGAGCCCGTCGTTTTATGAAAAAGTCATGACCGGCGAAGTGTTGAGCCGGATCACCACGGACACGACGTTGATCTTGTCAGTGATTGGATCGTCGGTTTCAATCGCGCTGCGTAACATGTTGATTTTATTTGGTGGTCTGGTGCTGATGCTGCTGACCTCGGCCAAGCTCACGGGGCTGGTGTTGCTGATTGTGCCTGCGGTTGTGGTCCCGATCTTGACCTTGGGGCGGCGGTTACGGGTGATGAGCCGCGAAAATCAGGACTGGATCGCGGCATCATCGGGCAATGCGTCGGAAAGCCTGACAGCGGTGCAAACGGTGCAGGCCTTTACCAATGAAAGCGCCAGCCGTGGCCAGTTTGGCGAGATGACGGAAGCCTCGTTTGATGCCGCACGCCGCCGGATCAAGACCCGCGCCTTGATGACAATGATCGTGATCTTTCTGGTGTTTTCCGGTGTTGTCGGGGTGCTGTGGATCGGGGCGCGGGATGTGCGCGCGGATAATATGACCGCAGGGGCCCTGGTGCAATTTGTGATCTATGCGGTGATGGTGTCGGGTGCGGTTGCGGCGCTGTCCGAGATCTGGGGCGAATTACAGCGCGCAGCGGGGGCAACCGAACGTCTGGTGGAATTGTTGCAAACCGAAGATTCGGTGCAGGATGCGGTTGATACGCCCGCCCTTGCCCGGCCCGTAAAAGGGTTGATCGGGTTTGAGGATGTGCATTTTTCCTATCCGGCGCGCCCCAATGTGGCGGCGCTTGGCGGGGTGAACCTGCAGATTGCACCGGGGGAAACCGTGGCTTTTGTCGGGCCCTCAGGGGCGGGCAAGACCACGATCATTCAATTGATCTTGCGGTTTTATGATCCGCTGTCGGGGCGCATTACCCTGGATGGTGTTGATCTGCGCGATCTGGCGCGCAGCGATTTTCGTCAGGCCATTGCTTTGGTGCCCCAGGATCCGGTGATCTTTGCCACCAGCGCCACGGAAAACATCCGTTTCGGCCGCCCCGATGCCAGCGATGCAGAGGTACAAGCCGCCGCGCAAGCCGCTGCCGCGCATGATTTTATCAGCGCCTTGCCTGAGGGCTATGACAGTTATCTGGGCGAACGTGGGGTGATGTTGTCGGGGGGGCAGAAACAGCGCATCGCCATCGCCCGCGCCATCCTGCGCGACGCGCCGGTGTTGTTGCTGGATGAGGCCACAAGCGCGCTGGATGCAGAAAGCGAACGGGCGGTGCAGGCCGCGGTGGACCGTCTGAGCGCGGACCGCACCACTTTGATTGTGGCGCACCGTCTGGCGACCGTGAAAAAGGCGGATCGTATCGTGGTGTTGGAAGCAGGGCAGATCGTGGCAAGTGGCACCCATGATGAACTGGTGGCCAAAGGCGGGCTATATGCGCGGCTGGCGCGGCTGCAATTCACCGATGGTGTGGCGGCAGAATAAGCGACATTGGGGGGCCAGCCCGCAGAATAAGCGATATCGGGGGCCAGCCCCCCGACCCCCCGAAATATTTAGAGCCAAAAAGAGATAAGGCTGCTGCCTGGATTGCTGGCAGCGCTTTTGTCGTGACGTCATGCGGGGTGACGCGGGGTTGGGAACCCTTGTGTGCTTGCGAAATACTGCAATTCACCGCATCCTGCTTTTAGGGAAAACAAAGCCGAAATTGGCACTTTAGGGGAGGATTGGCGATGAATGTAGCCGGAACAGTGGATCGCAAGGCGATTGAAGCGGAAATGCCGTGGGAAAAACGTGACGTGCCAAAGACCCTGTATGGGTTGTTGAGCAATACCACGCAGAAATTCCCCAATCACAATGCGATCAGCTATCAAATTCTGTCCGGCCCCAAAGACAAAGCCGAGACCCTGAGCTGGACCGCGTTTCACGGGCGGGTGACGCAGGCGGCAAATCTGTTCCGCGGGCTGGGTATTGGTCCCAAAGATGTGGTGGCCTATGTGCTGCCCAATTGTAACGAGGCGGCGATCACCCTGTTGGGCGGTGGCGTGGCGGGCATTGCCAACCCGATCAATCCCTTGCTGGATTCCGAGCAGATCGGATCGATCCTGCGCGAAACCGGTGCATCCGTGGTGGTGACATTGCGGCCTTTCCCGAAAACCGATGTGGCAGAAAAGACGGCTGAAGCGGTCAAGCTGGCACCGGGGGTGCATACGGTGCTTGAGGTGGATCTGGTGCGGTATCTAACGCCGCCAAAATCCTGGATTGTGCCGCTGATCCGGCCCAAGGGGCGGGTCGAGAACCAAGCCAAATATATGGATTTCAACGCGGAATGTGACAAGCAATCCACAACGCTGGAATTCGAGGATGTTCAGGAAGACCGCGTGGCCTTTTATTTCCACACCGGCGGCACCACGGGCATGCCCAAGGTCGCGCAGCATCTTTATTCCGGTACAATCTACAATGGCTGGGTCGGGTCGACGCTGTTGTTGGATGAAAACGATGTGATGCTTTGCCCGCTGCCGCTGTTTCATGTGATGGCCTGTCAGGTGATGCTGTTGGGGTCTTTGTCCTCGGGGGCGCATATCGTGTTTCCAACGCCGCAGGGCTATCGCGGTGAAGGGGTTTTTGCCAATATCTGGAAGCTGGTCGAGCGCTGGAAGGTGACTTTTGTTGTGTCGGTGCCCACGGCGCTGGCGGCGACCATGCAGGTGCCGGTGAATGCAGACATATCCACGGTGAAAACCGCGTTTTCGGGCTCTGCGCCCTTGCCGCTGGAATTGTTCCGCCGCTTTGAGAAAACCACAGGCATGACCATTGTGGAAGGCTATGGGATGACCGAGGCGACCTGTCTGATTTCGGGCAATCCGGTGGACGGGCTGCGCAAGGTGGGGTCTATCGGGATTCCGTTTCCCTATACCGATGTGAAGATCATCAAGGGCACCGAAAAAGGCGAGGTCGAGGCCGGTGTGGACGAGATCGGCGAGATCTGTGTGTCCAACCCCGGTGTCTATGTCGGCAACACCTATACCGAAGCCGAAAAGAACCTGAAGCTGTATTACAAAGACAAATATCTGCGCACCGGCGATCTGGGCCGCGTGGACAGTGACGGCTATCTCTGGATCACCGGTCGGTCCAAGGATCTGATCATCCGGGGCGGGCACAACATTGATCCTGCCGAGATCGAAGAAGCCTTGCTGGGGCATGATGCTGTGGCTTTTGCCGGGGCGATCGGGCAGCCGGATGCGCATTCCGGCGAAGTGCCCTGTGCCTTTGTCGAACTGGTAGAAGGCGCCACTGTGACACCAGAAGAATTGCTGGCATATTGCGAGACCGAAGTCCATGAACGCGCGGCGCGGCCCAAGCATATCACCATTCTGGATGAGCTGCCAAAAACCGCCGTGGGCAAGATTTTCAAACCTGATCTGCGCAAAAACGCGATCACGCGGATTTTTGATCAGGAACTGGCAAAGGCCGGACATGCGGCACGGGTGTCCACTGTGGTGGATGACAAGAAACGCGGCCTGGTCGCCAAAGTGGCACTGAATGGCACGGATCTGGCGGCGGTTGCCGAGGTTCTGGGGGGCTTTCCCGGGGCATGGGACGCGGCATGAACGCACCTGATTACAAAACCCTGATCGACGCCGAAATCTGGGCCTATATGGATCGGCTGGATGCGGCCTATCCCCCTGATGCGGTGACGTTGTCGGTTGCGGACCAGCGCCGTGTCTATGACGACATGTGTGCGGTGTTCTATGAGGGGCGGCCTGACGGGGTAACCGTGACGGATGCGCCCTTTGGCGGATTGCCCTGTCGCCGCTATGAGACAGGCCAAAGCGCGGTCACGGTGGTTTATTATCATGGCGGCGGTTTCGTGGTCGGCAGTCTGGACAGCCATGATGATGTCTGTGCGGAAATCTGTGCGCGCACGGGGTATCGTGTGGTGTCGGTGGATTATGGTCTGGCGCCCGAGGTGGTCTTCCCTGCCAGTTTTGACGGCGCGTGGTCGGCTTTTGTCGCGATCACCAAGGCCTTTGACGGGGATATCCTGCTGTGTGGGGACAGTGCGGGCGGCAATCTGGCGGCGGCGATGGCGCATCATGCACGGGGGCGTGTGGACGGGCGGGTGAGGGGCCAGGTGTTGATCTATCCCGGTCTGGGCGGCGATCACGGGCAGGGGTCTTATGTGGAACATGCCAATGCGCCGCAATTGACCGTGGCGGATATGGCTTTTTATCACAGGGTGCGCACCGGCGGCGAAGAGCCCCCCAAGGGCGACCCGCGCTTTGCGCCGCTGCAGGATCATGATTTCAGCGGTCTGCCCCCCACGGTGCTGGTGACCGCGCAATGTGATCCGCTGTCCAGTGATGGCGGGGCCTACCGCGATGCCCTGCTGGGCGCAGGCGGCAAGGCGGTTTGGTTTGAGGAGGCGGGGCTGGTACATGCCTGTTTGCGCGCACGGGCCTGTTCGGCCCGCGCCAAGCGCTTCTTTGATCGGGTTGTCGATGCCGTTGCTGCCTTGGGGCAGGGGCAATGGCCCTATGACGGGACATAGACCCTGTGGCCAGCCGGGGTGATCCCCAGCTGGTTTCACGACAGAAAACTTTTGGCTTTCATTGTGTCGGCAATCGGTGCGCCAAGGCGGTGCAGGATTGTCGGGGCCAGTTGCAGCTGATCAATCACCGTGTCAGGGCCGGGGCCTTCGGCCGCGCCGAAGTAATATAGCGCCGCCTCTTGCTGCAAGGGATCGCGGCCGCCATGATGGCCCCGGGCGTCTTGGCCGTGATCGGCGGTGACAATTACCTCATACCCTGCTGCCCGCCATTTCGGGATAAAAGGCGCCAGCATTTCATCCATCACAAAACAGGCATGGTCCATTTCCTGAGATTCATGGAAAAACCGGTGGCCCATGCTGTCGAGGGTGCAGGTGTGCAACATCCCGTAGTTCAGCCCAAAGCGCAGGCACAGATTGGTCAGGGATCCAAACAGATCAACATCCGAAGGCGTCATCTGGTTGTTCTGGCCATAGCCGGTCATGGTGTGGAACCGCCCGTGGTTGATCGTGGCATTTTCGGGTTCGTCATATTCCACATCCCGGACAAAATCGAACGGGTGGCGGTTAAAGAACTCCGACCAGAAACTATGTGCCACCGCGCCGGTGACGCCGCCGCCAGCGCGGACCTGGCTGAACACGTCTTTTTCCTTGAGCCGGAACACATTGCCATTGCCGGTACAGCCATGCACCGCCGGGGTCACACCGGTGTGGATCGAGGCATAACAAGAGGCGGAAATCGACGGCAGCACCGAGCGGATTTTCCAGACGCGGGCATCGCCACTGTCCACCCAGCCTTCGAGATTGCCAAACAGCCGCCGCCAGTTGCGATAGGGCACGCCGTCCAGAATGATCAGCAAAAGTTTATTGTCCATCTCTCACCTGTGGTTCAGTTTTGGATTGTGGATGTTTGACGTGTTCAAAGGGCAGGTCGGACAACATGTCCGACCTGCAGGGGGTTAATTTCCCGCACTTTCCATCTTGCGATGGGCCAGCACCTCTTCGAGCCAGCCCAGCTTCATCTCGGGAACAGAGCTGAGCAGCAGATCGGTGTAATCGTCAAACGGCGGTGCCAAAACCTGTGATTTCGGCCCATAGCGCACAACCTGGCCCTGAAACATCACCGCGATACTGTCGGCAATGGCTTTGACCGTTGCCAGGTCATGGGTGATGAACAGATAGGATACATCCTCGATCTTTTGCAGCTTCAGCAACAGTTTAAGGATACCATCCGCCACCAGCGGATCAAGCGCCGAGGTGACCTCGTCGCAGATGATCAGCTTGGGTTTGGCTGCCAGAGCCCGCGCAATACAGACACGTTGTTTCTGACCGCCCGACAGTTCGGCGGGATAGCGGTCCTGAAAGCCTTCCCCGAGTTCGATTTCATCCAGCAATTCCTGAATGCGCTTTTGTTTGGCTTTGCCCTTGAGGCCAAAGTAGAACTCAAGCGGCCTGCCGATGATCGTGCCAACGGTCTGGCGCGGGTTCATCGCGGTATCGGCCATCTGGTAGATCATTTGCAATTCGCGCAGATCCTCCAGCGGGCGGGTGGCCAGATCGGGGGTCAGGGTATGCCCGTCAAACACAATCTGCCCGTCCGAAGCAGGCAAAAGCCCGGTGATCACCCGTGCCAATGTCGATTTACCCGAGCCGCTTTCACCCACAATGGCGAGGGTCTGGCCGGGATGCAGTTCCACATTGATGCCCTTGAGCACATCGAAATCGGTGCCGCGATACCGCGCTGTGACGTTCTCAACACTCAGCAGTGGCGAATCCGTCGGTTCTTTTTCGATGTGTTTGATTGAACGCACCGAAACCAGGGCCTGGGTGTAGTCTTCTTGCGGGTTGTTGATGATCTGGTCCGTGGTGCCATATTCCACCATCGCGCCCTGTTGCAGCACCATGATGTGATCGCTGACCTGTGCCACAACCGCAAGGTCATGGGTGATATAAAGGGCCGCAACACCGGTTTCGCGGATTGCATCCTTGATCGCGGCCAGCACGTCAATCTGGGTGGTGACATCCAGCGCCGTGGTCGGTTCGTCAAACACCACAAGATCGGGTTCAGGACATAACGCCAGCGCCGTCATACAGCGTTGCAACTGCCCGCCCGATACCTGGTGCGGATAGCGGCTGCCGATGTTTTCAGGATCGGGCAGGCCCAGTTTTCTGAACAGTTCCACCGCCCGCGCTTCGGCGTCTTTGCGGTTGAACTTGCCTTGTAGAATGGCGGCTTCTGTCACCTGTTCCATGATCTTTTTGGCGGGGTTGAACGAGGCCGCCGCAGATTGGGACACATAGGTCACTTCGGCCCCGCGCAGGCGGCGCACATCGCGCAGACCCGATTGCAGGATGTCACGGCCATTGACCCAGACTTCACCGCCGGTCAGTTCAACGCCACCCCGGCCATAGGCCATAGAGGCCAGACCGATAGTGGATTTGCCCGCGCCGGATTCGCCGATCAGGCCCAGAACCTTGCCCGCTTCGAGATCAAAATCGACGCCATGGACAATTTCGATATCGCGCGGGCGTTCGCCGGGAGGATAGATCGTGGCCCCGATTTTGAGACCGCGCACTTTGAGAAGTGGTTCACTCATCCGCGACCGCCTTTCAGTGATGTGGTGCGGTTCAAAATCCAGTCCGCAACGAGGTTGATCGAGATACACAGGGTGGCAATGGCATAGGCCGGATACAGCGCCGCCTGAATGCCGTAGTTGATGCCTTCTTTGTTCTCTTTCACGATGCCGCCCCAATCCGCCAGCGGGGGCTGAACGCCAAGCCCGAGGAAGGACAGCGTGGAGATGAACAGAACCATAAAGATAAACCGCAGACCCATTTCCGCCACCAAAGGTGACAGCGCATTGGGCAGGGTTTCGCGAAAGATGATCCAGCCGATTTTCTCGCCGCGCAGACGTGCCGCTTCGACATAGTCCATCACCGTGATGTCCACCGCAACTGCACGGGCCAGACGGAACACACGGGTGCTGTCCAGCAGACCCATCAACAAGATCAGGATCGGCATGGTTGTCGGCATCACCGACAAAACCACCAGCGCAAAGATCAGCGACGGGATCGACATGATCAGATCAACAAAACGCGACAGCGCCTGATCAACCCAGCCCCCCGAAACCGCGGCAAAAAAGCCCAGCACCGATCCGGTGACAAAGCTGAGGATGGTGGCCATGACCGCGATAAAGATCGTGGTGCGCCCGCCATAGATCAAACGCGTCAGCAGATCGCGCCCGATGCTGTCGGTGCCAAGGTAGAATTGGGCCGAGGATGGCTCCCAGACATCGCCGACAATCTCGGACATGCCATAGGGGGCAATCAGGGGCGCAAACAGCGCCATAAGGAAATACAAGCCGGTAAAGAACAGGCCAATCATTGCAGAGATAGGGATGTTCTTCATTTGGGATGCCTCAGCCTAGGGTTCGCAAGGATGGACACGATATCGGCAACCAGGTTCAGCCCGATATAGACGGCGGCAAAGATCAGGCCACAGGCCTGTACCACCGGCACATCGCGTTTGGAGACGTGATCCACCAGATATTGCCCCATGCCCGGATAGGCAAAGACCACCTCGACCACAACAACGCCCACAACCAGATAGGCAAGGTTCAGCATCACCACGTTTACAATCGGGGCAACCGCATTGGGAAAGGCATGTTTACGGATGATTTTCAGCATCCCCATGCCCTTGAGTTCTGCGGTTTCGATATAGGCCGATTGCATCACGTTCAGGATCGCGGCACGGGTCATACGCATCATATGTGCCAGAACCACAAGCGTCAGCACCATCACCGGAATGGCAATTGCGTTCAGCTTGGCCCCGAGGCTCATGCTGTCATTGATGATCGCCACAGACGAGAACCAGCCAAGCCGGATCGACACCCAATAGATCAACAGATACCCGATCATGAATTCAGGGATGGAAATGGTGGTCAGCGTGACCGCCGAAATCAGTTTGTCAGGCCAGCGGTCTTTGTAACGCACCGCAAGCAGGCCAAGGAAGATTGCCAGTGGCACCGAAATAAGCGCGGCCCAGAAGGCAAGGAAAAGGGTATTTTTTAACCGTGAGCCAAGGCTTTCCGCGATGTCACGGCCATTGGTAAGTGCGGTGCCGAGATCGCCTTGAATAAATCCGCCCAACCAACTGAAATAACGGGTTAATGCGGGGTCGTTCATGCCCAGTTCACGGCGCAGGTTGGCCAGGGCTTCGGGGGTAGCGGATTGTCCGAGAATGGATTGGGCGACGTCCCCGGGCAGGATGGATGTACCCGCGAAGATCAAGATTGATGCTGCAAAAAGCAGCAGGATGCCCAGCGCGAGGCGCTGGGCAATGAGTTTCAAGATGGGGTGCATATCCGGATGGCCCTCAGGCGTCCATGACCCAGCATTTGATGTTCGCCTTGTTGTTCATCACTTCGCCGTTCGGATCGTCGATCCAGCCGCCAACCTTTTTGGAAACGCCAGAGACAAAATCGTTGAACATCGGCAGGATCAGCCCGCCTTCGTTGCGCAGTTCCTGGCCAAGCTCGGAATACATCTGCTTGCGCTTGCCTTCGTCCAGCTCGCCACGGGCGGCCAGCAGTTTGGCATCCCATTCCGGGCGTTTCCAACGGGTGTCGTTCCAGTCGGCCGTGGATAGATATGCGGTCGAATACATCTGGTCCTGCACCGGACGGCCACCCCAGTAAGAGGCACAGAAAGGCTGTACGTTCCAGACCTCGGACCAATAGCCATCGTTTGGCTCGCGCTTGATTTCCAGCGGGATACCGGCGGCTTTGGCGGATTCCTGGAACAGCGCAGCGGCGTCAACAGCACCGGGGAAGGCACCATCAGAAACACGCAGGATGATCGGGCTGCCGTCATGACCGGAGTTCGCGTAATGCTCTTTCGCCTTGGCGACCGAATGTTCGCGCTGCGGGATCGAGGCGTCAAACAACGGATAGGACGCGTTGATCGGCATGTCGTTCCCGACAGAGCCAAAGCCGCGCAGGATCTTATCCACCATTTCTTCGCGGTTGATCGCATATTTCAGCGCCAGACGCAGTTCGTTGTTGTCAAAGGGGGCCGTGTCGATATGCGCGATAAACACATAGTGACCGCGACCCGCCGTGCTGCGCACGTCAAGGTTTGGCGCACGCGCCAGCAGGTTGGCAACTTTCGGGTCAACGCGGTTGATGAAATCCACCTGACCGGATTGCAGTGCGGCTGTCCGTGCGGTGGCATCGTTCAGCACCAGCACTTCGGAAAATTCTGCAAAGCCACGGTTGTCGGCATCCCAGTAATCTTCACGACGTTTAAAGCCGTGGCGCACACCGGGTTCATCGAATTCTACGGTATAGGCACCGGTGCCGATGGCCGCCGAAGGATCATCCATGCCGCCGTTTGGCTGGATCATCAGGTGATAATCGGCCATCAGGTAGGGCAGGTCGGCATTGCCTGTTTCCAGCTCGACAATGACGTTGTCGCCGTCGACCTTCATGTCGGTAATGCCCTTCATGATGCCCAGAGCACCGGATTGGCTGTCTTCGTTGGAGTGACGCTGGAACGTGGCCAGAACGTCATCGGCGGTCATGTCTTTGCCGTTGGAGAACGAGATGCCTTTGCGGATCTTAAAGGCCCATGTTTTCGCATCGGCCGAGGCTTCTACGCTTTCGGCCAGACGGTAATCAAGTTCGCCGTGCTCGGTGACTTCAACGATGGTCTCGCCCCAGTGGCGGATGTTGGCCAGTGGCACTTCGGAAGCAGTCAGGGCCGGATCCATCGTGTTGGTGGATTCACCACCAGAAGAGCCAAGCTTGATCGTGCCGCCCCGGACAGGGGTGGCATGTGCGTCGGCTTTGGCGCTGCCTGCCAACATGGAGTTGGCAACGGCTGCGGTTACACCCAGCGCGGCGGCGCGGGCGACAAATTCGCGACGGGTCATATGGCCTGTGGCCACTTTACCTGTCAGGGTTTTCAGCTGTTCGTTCATTTAGGTTCTCCCAATTGACCTTGGATTGCCGCGTTGGTCGCGGTTTTATTGACTGTGGAGTCAAGTTTGCGCATTTCGACTAATGCTGCAAGCGTTAATAATGGCCCTTTATGTTGTTGTTACTACAGAAAGACCCGATCAATGCTGTCTTTGAGGTCACGTTCATAGACCAGTTCATCGCCTTCATAGGCTTCGATTCGGGCTGTGAGGTGGAATTGCTTGGCATCTGACCACATCTCGGAATGGGTTTCGGTGCGCAGGCGGATGCCGTCTTTTTGCAATTCATCGCTCCAGTGACAGCGCCCCCGCGCCGAGGCGGGATCGTCGGGGTGAATCTGCCAATGTTCGCGCGCCACCGAACTGGTGATCAGCCCGTGTTCCAGATCCCGTGCCGCGCCGAAATCATCCTCGATGATCAGGCTGACAATGCCGGTGACCATATCGGTTTCCTGTTTGCGGATGTGGTTTTCAGGGCGCAGGGTTTCGATCTCCCAGGGATCGGCGGCGGTGGGCGGTGGAAAGGCATATTCATCGCCCCCTGCCGTCGGGCGCTGGGGCAGGGCGATATGCCCGGCGGTCAGGGACAATGTTGCGGCATGAGGCGCAGGCCAGATCAGCGGCCAATATGCGGTGGACAGGGACACGCGGATGCGATGCCCTGCGGGCACACGATAGGCGATGTGATCCAGGGAAAGCGTGATCTCTTGGGGCTGGCCTTTGGGCATCGCCTGTGGGTTGGCCGGATCACTGCGGTGGCTCAGGTTCAGCACCCCATAGGTGATCCGCGTCGCGGCCCCGTCGGGGTGGATATGGTTCAACCGTACGGCAATCTGTGCCTGGGGCTGGTCAGAGGCCAGCGTCAGGGTGATCTTGGGCGCGCCGACAATATCCATGTCCCGGGTCAAGGGTGCGCTGTCAAAACAGCTCGACAAGGCATCATCGCCGCGCTGGTCACCGGGCATTTCGGGGCCAAGCCAGATTGCGCAATATTCACCCGAGCCTGCGCCGCAATGGGCGGGCGAGGCGACCTTGGCAGTAAGCGGCGCGGCACTGTCTGACAGTCCGGTATCACAAAGATGCAGCGTGGCGGTTTCCAGATGGCTGGTGGCACCTTGGTCTTCAGCGATCCAGCGGCCGGGGCGTTCGGTATACCATGCGGCGGGGCGCACCCCGTCCATCAGATAGGCGCGGTAATCGGGATCATCCTGAACCCCGGTGTCCATGTCTTTGAGCCAATGATCCCACCAGCGCAGCGCCTCTTGCAAGAATCCGATGCGCGGTTCAGGCACGGCAAAATGCGGATATTTATGCACCCAAGGCCCGACAATGCCCTTGGCCCCGGGCAGGGCTTCGACGAGTTGCGGCACCGCGTTTTTATAGGCATCGCCCCAGCCGCCCACCGCCAGAACCTTGGCTTTGATGGCGCTGAAATCCTCGCTCACCGATCCATGCTGCCAATAGGCATCACGGGTCTGATGGCGCAACCAGAGCGAAGGCAGAAACGGTTCGGCCTTGAGGCGTTCAAACCACATTTCGCGCCAGTCTTCGGGGCGCAAAGCCGGATCGGGTGCGCGGGATGAATATGACCACATTGTCGCCCCCCACCCGAGATTTTCATTCAACAGGCAGCCGCCCTTGTAGTGAATGTCATCGGCAAAACGGTCCACGGTGGAGCAAAGGGTGATCACAGCCTTCAGCGGATCAGGGCCAAGTGCGGCCACCTGCAATCCGTTAAAACCACCCCAGCTGATGCCCATCATGCCGACAGTGCCAGAACACCACGGCTGTGCGGCCAGCCAGTTGATCACCTCGACACCATCGTTCAGTTCCTGGGCGGTGTATTCGTCTTCCATCACGCCTTGGCTGTCGCCATTGCCGCGAATATCCACCCGCACACAGGCATATCCCCGCATCGCAAACCACGGATGGGTCAGCGCATCGCGCGCGCAGGTGCCGTCGCGTTTGCGGTAAGGCAGATATTCAAGGATCACCGGCACCGGATCATCACCGGCATCCTCGGGCATCCAGACCCGCGCCGACAACCGGCATCCATCGCTGAGGGTGATGCCCATGTCGGGCTCTTCGGTGATCTCGCGCAGGGCGTTTGAAGAAACTGTCATGCGCGGAAAATCGGGTGGGTTACCCGTGTTGTCAACCAGTTAGGCACAATCGCTCAAGTATCCGTCCCACCGGCCGTTCCTTGCCTGTTTTCAAGGCGCCTGCGTATCCAGACACAGGGTCACCGGCCCGTCATTGACCAGGGCCACCGACATATCCGCGCCAAATTCACCGGTTTCCACCGCTATTTCCAGTCTCCGCAGGGCCGCGACAAAATGCAGATACAGCGCCTTGGCGTGATCCGGCTTGGCGGCGCGGGAAAATCCGGGGCGGGTGCCGCGCGCGGTATCTGCGGCCAAAGTGAACTGGCTGACCACCAAAGCCGCACCACCGGTCTGCACCAGTGACAGGTTCATTTTGCCGGCCTCATCCTTGAATAACCGCAGCTTTGAAACTTTGAGCGCCAGTGCCTCGGCGGTGGTTTCATCATCTTCGGGCATGGCGCAGACAAGGATCAGCACCCCCGCATCAATCGCGCCGATTTTGGCGCCTGCCACCGTGACGGATGCCGCGCTCACCCGTTGCAGAACCGCCCGCATCTCAGGATTTCCAGTCGATGATGTCTGCGGCTTCGGCGCGTTCGGTGCGAAATCGGTTGGCGGGGTTGTCCATATCGGCATAGCCAAACGAAATCGCACACAGCACCAGACGGTCATCCCCAATGCCCAGTTGCGCGCGGACCTGCGGCGCATAGGCGGCGATGGCGGCCTGCGGGATTGTCGCAACCCCAAGGGCGGTGGCCGCCAGCGTAAAGGCGGTGACAAAGCCGCCGCTGTCCATCGCGCCGTAAGGGCCCAGTTCTTCAGGGGAATGGAGGATCGCCACATGCGGCGCATCAAACAGGGCGTAATTGCGCAGCATCTGGTCTTGCCGGGCTTTGCGGTCGGATTTTTCGATGCCCACCGCCTCATAGAGTTGAAAACCACAGGTGCGGCGGCGGTCACCATAGGCACCGGAATAGCCTTTGGGCCATGCCAGATCAGGGGTCGGGGCGGTGCCTGCTGTGGCTATTTCCAGCATCCTGGCGCGAAACCCATCGGTGGCCGCGCCTTTGGTAATGCTGACCTGCCAAGGCTGGGCATTGCACCAGGACGGCACATGGCGCGCGGTGCTGACGATCTGGGTGATCACGGCATCAGGCACCGGATCAGGGCGAAACGCACGGCAGGAAAACCGCGATTTGAGGGTCTGGGTCAATGTGTCGATCTGGGTCATGCGTTTTGTGCCATAAAATAACCGATGATCCCCGCAGCCATCAGGCCAAGGACCACCGCGAAGGTGATTTTGAATGCGGAATAGGGGCGTTCGCCCTGTACCCGCCCGCTGCGTCCGTTCACGACAAAACGATAGGTTTTGCCACGGTATTTATAGGCTGCCAGCCACACCGGCAGCAGGATATGTTTGAAGGTCAGATCGGACAGGTCGGTGTCGATGTCATGCACCCGCTGGCGGTCGCCGCCGATGTCGAATTTCACATCCCGCTCAATCACCCGATCCATATGGGCGCGGGCCTGGGCAAAACCGTCCTCAAGCGGGACGGCATAGGCCTCGGCGCGAAATCCGGCAAGGTATTCAGGGGTATAGGGCTCCAACGCGGTCAAATCCCACGGTTCCAGCGCATCGGTATAGCGTTTGGGCAGGGATTTTGAGGCCAGCACCAGCACATCATCAAAGAACCGCGCCACCCGTCCGGCAGCAGCGGACCAGCGGATTTTTTGCACCTGTTCCTGCACCTGCTTGCCATCGCGGGTGATCGTGCGGGTGACGTAATATACCGTGCCCCGTTCGCCGCGATAGGATGATTTTGTCTGCGCGTCATAGGTCCAATAGGGCACATAGATACCCTGCATCCGGCGGCCCTTGCGGGCGTATTCCTGCACCCCGTTGGGGGCAAACCACAATTTGCCCAACCATGCGGTCATGGCGTCACGCGCGGCGGCCTCGCTGAGGGCAAAGGGCAGCACGGCGCGGGGTTTGATCTGGCGGCTGGTGCCGGTGTCCACCACCACAGGGGTGGCGCAGAACGGGCATTCGGTGGCATGTTTGCCCGCCTCAAATGCGACCTGTGCGGCGCAATTGGGGCAGGTGGTGACACGGGTTTCGTGCATTTCCGCGCCGGGCAGATCGGCGCCGAGCCCGCTGTGCAAATCCAGTTCGGCAATCGCATGGGCGCGGGTTTCGCTGCCTTCGATCGCGGCAGCATTGCCACAATGATCACAGACCAGCCGCGCCGCATCAGGATCAAAGCGCAGGTCGGACCCACACGTCTCACAGGGAAACCGGTATTCTGCCAAAGGTGCGGGCGGCGTAAGAGGATCGGTCATAGGGGCCTCATGCTGAAGTAGTTCAGACATAGCCTTGATGGGGCGAGGGTGCCAGTGGTGGCCGCCTGTCCGGCTATAAAAACCGGTGCAGGCGCTTGGGCATCATGATCCGCAGGGCATTGTCGCGCAGATGCAGATGCCGCCACAGGTGAAACCCGGCATGGGCCACAGCGATCAGCGCCAGCAGGTAAAATTCGTAAATGTGGATTTGACCGATGATGTCATTGGCGCGGCGCAACCCCAAGGGCGGCGCAATCGGCAGGATGCCTCCGGCCTTGAGTAAACTGGCCGAGGTCAGCCCCAGACCAAAGCCCGACAGCGCCACACCAAACAACCCCCAGATCAGCGCCTTGTGCATCCATTGATGCGCCCTGCGCGCCCAGCCCTGCAGTTTCGGGCCCGGACGGCTGGCCAGCCCGCGCCGCCAATAATCTGCGGTCCACAACAGGCACAGCGTGACAAAAACCAGCGCCACCAGCGAATGGATTTGAAACGCCGTTGGCCCAAAGGGCAACACATCATCCGGTGTCACCAGAATAAACCAGATCAGCAAGGGCACCATCGCCCAATGCAACAGTTTCAGCATCGCACGGCGCTGTGGCAGGCGGCGTTTGATCCGGTCAAACACGGAACAAACGCCCTGTCCGGCTGGCCCTGTTGTGCAAAGCGGTATCTGTGAAACATCTCATGTTTCAGACACGGGCGCGGGCGGGAAAAGTTTCCGCTGCGTTTATGCGCCGGGGGGCGGGGGCGGCAGGACGGTGAACAATTGCGCCAGTTCGGCCACATCTTCGGCCTTTTGCCAGCCATCCTGACCGGGGGTCCAGACATGGGTTTCGCGGGTCAGACTGCCGTCGCTGGCCTTGCGCCCCATTGCCGCTTTGGAAAACGGGCCGCTGGTTTGCCCTGCCACAGCGATATGCCAGACATGTTCAACGGGCGGCGGTGGCGGTGGCATCTGCGCGGCGGGGGCGGCAGGGGCTGTCGCGGGTGTTGCCTGTGGTCTTGCGCCCCAAGGGCCAGCGCTGGCGGCAGCGGCCTGACCGATCTGCATGCCCAACCCGGCGCCCAGACCCGCCTGCAATGCCGCTGCACCGCCGCCCTCGCGGCCCAGTGCCTCTGCGGCTTGAAACTGCATATATTCGTTCAGATTGCCGACCACCCCCATTGAGGTGCGCTTGTCCATGACGGCTTCTACGGCGGGGGGCAGCGAGATGTTTTCAATGTAAAGTTCCGGTATCGACAGCCCGTATTCCGCGATCTGGGCGGCAATTTCACCGCCCACCAATTTGCCCATTTCGCGGGTGTTCGCGGCCATGTCCAGCACCGGTATCTGCGCCCGTGCAAGGGTGCGCGAAAATTCCTGAACGATGATGTTGCGGATTTGAAAGCTGATTTCGTCCATGGTGAATTCGCCATCGGTGCCGACGATTTCGGTCAGGAATTTCGCCGGATCGCTGACCCGCACGCAATAGGTGCCATAGGCGCGCAGACGCACCGGCCCAAATTCAGGATCACGCACGATAATCGGGTTCTTGGTGCCCCATTTCAGATCATTGAAACGGGTGGTGTTGACGAAATAAATCTCGGATTTGAACGGGCTTTTGAAACCGTGATCCCAGTGTTGCAGTGTGGTCATCACCGGCATGTTGTTGGTCTCAAGCATATAAAGCCCGGGGGTAAAGACATCGGCCAATTGCCCCTCATGGACAAACACCGCCGCTTGCCCCTCGCGCACGGTCAGCTTGGCCCCATATTTGATCTCGTGGCTTTCACGTTCAAAACGCCAGACCATCGTGTCGCGGCTGTCATCCACCCAATGGATAACGTCGATGAATTCGCCGGAGAGGAAATCGAAAATACCCATGAGATTAGTCCTTTGTGGTCAGAAATATCGGGATCATAGCGGCCCGCCCATCAGTTCACGCGCGATGAGGCGGGTCAGGGGGGCGGCCTCGCGGGCCGACATGCCGGGGCGCAGGCGGGGGTCGTATAACATCTTGAGCAGCAGTTCGTCCTGTTTGGTCAGCAGTGCAAATTCATCGTCATCATTAAAGATCGACGGCCGCGCGGCGGGGCTGTCATTGGCAAGGCCAAGCCCCTGCGCCAGTTCTTCGTGAATGCACGACAGGCGCAGCAGATCAGGATTTTCCGAACGGATCACCGCCACCGCAGCGGTATAGGTATTGGCGTCCGGCCCCGCGGCATAGGCGGCCACCGCACAATAGGTGTCGCGGCGCATGTTTTTCAAGGCCCGCAGGCTTTCTGAGGTGATGCCCCGCACCCGGCGCGCGGCAACTTCAAGCGCCTCGGCGCGGTCGTCTTCAGAGGCGATGATCACCAGAAAGTTCGGTTTGCCCGAGGTCGATACCGGATGGCCGGTGATGCGGCTCAGGCGATTGGCATATTGGCGCACGTCATAGCCATCTTCGCGGCGCTGAGAGGGCGGCACGCCCGCGCCAAAGATCACTTCCATGCGCACCGGCATCACCCAACGGCGCAGGGGGCTTTGCCCGCCCCGCCCTGAAAAATTACCGTCATATTCGTTGAAAAACGCGATTTGTTCAAAGTTTTTGGCAAGCATATCCGCAGTATAGGGCGTGTCGCTGCCGCCGCCATCCTGACGCAACAAACCTTGGGTCAGCTGCGCGGTCTGCACCTGATTGAGATAGCTGCGCAACTGGGCGCTTTTTTCCGAAGTGGGCCGTGCCACAACCGGGGCGGGCATCACGGCAGGGCGGGCTTGGGGCTTCAGCGAGGGCTGTGCAGGCATGAACAGGTTGCACGCCAGCAGCGGCAGGGACATGACACCCATCCCGATCCCGCGGATACCCCGTTGCAACACCCCTGCGCCCATCGTCTGTTTACCCCGGAACTGCGCCAGCGGCAGTATCGCCAAGGCCGGTTTTCTTGGCTTTGGCGGCGGCCAAAGTATCGCGCAGTCTGGCTTCCATTTCCTGCAGCTCTTTTTCGGCGGCCGCGCGGTTTGCCTTGCCTTCATCGGCGATTTGCAGGCTTTCCTCGATGGTGCCGATCAGATCGGCATTGGCCTGTTTCACCGCTGCGATGTCAAACACACCGCGTTCCATTTCCTGACGGATCATCTTGTTGCTTTCGCGCAGGTTTTTCGCATTCGAGGTCAGCAGTTCATTGGTCAGGTCATTGGCCTCGCGCACGGCGGCGGCGGCTTCGGCAGAGCGTTGGATGGTCACGGCCTGCGCCAGTTGGGTTTCCCAAAGCGGCACGGTGTTGACAAGGGTGGAATTGATCTTTGTCACCAGTGATTTGTCGTTTTCCTGCACCAGCCGGATCGAGGGCAGTGATTGCATGGTCACCTGACGGGTCAGTTTCAGATCATGCACGCGGCGTTCCAGATCATCGCGTGCCGCACGCATGTCGCGCAATTCCTGTGCGACCATCACCTGATCATTCTCGGGGGCTTTTTTCACCTCGGCCTCTTTGGCGGGGATCACTGTGGCATCCAGATCGGCCAGCTTGGCCGCGCCCGCCGCGATGTAAAGCGCCAGTTCATCATAGAACTGCAAGGTCTTTTCATAGAGCAGGTCCAGCGATTTGATGTCCTTGAGCAGGGTATGTTCATGGGCCAGCATATTGTCGGTAATCCGGTCAATCTGGCCCTGTACCTTTTCAAACCGTGCGGTGAATTGTGCAAAGGGCGCGGCTTTGCCCAGCAGTTTTTCCCACCAGCTGCGTTTGCGGCGCACGTCCAGTTCAGAGACCGAAAACCCGCGAATGGTGCTCACAATGTTGCGCAGGCTGTCCCCGGCAGGGCCGACATCCTTGTTGCGCACATCGGCCAGCATCGCCTGAGAAATTTCTTGCAATTCCGCCTGTGCGGAGGATCCGAAAGATACGATGGATTGGGTATCTCCCATGTCGATTTCGGCCATACGGCGGTTGATTTCTGCGCTGAGCGGCTTGTCCGCCGCTTCCAAGGACACAACAGCATTGGCATCTGCGGGTTCGGGCAGGACCACGGCGGTTACCTCTTGGACCAATGCAAGGGATTGGTTGGCTTTTTCACGAACAGAATCAGACATATAACAGGTTTCCTTAATGCGTGTTTCAAGAGCAAAGTCAGTCCAGCCGGACCCCTTCACGGGAAAGTCTTTCGCGCAGCACTTCGATTTCGACGGTCAGGTCGCTGCGGTCTTCTAACAGGGATTTACGGGTGCGGGCGGCAAAGTTGCGGTCCAGATCATCCAGCAGCACCAGATAATCGTCACGGGCCTGAACGTCCTGGGTGCGGCTGTAAATATCGGCAAATTTCACCGTCGCATCGCGGGCACCGCGCAGATACACCGATAGATATTTGCGTGCAGCGGTCAGATCGCGCGGGTCTTCTTGCACAGTGCGGATCAAATCACGGGCGGTGTCCTGAAACGCGGCCAGTCGGGCTTCGGCGCGGCGGTCTCGGGCGCGGGTGATCGCGTCACTCATCCCGTCCAACAGGTTTTCGGCCTCATCCACCACCCGCGCAACGCGGTCTTGTTGAAAGGTGTCGATGCCTTCCATGCCTTTGCTTTTCATCGGGTCCAGCCCAAAAGCGGCCAGATGCAGCACCCCTGTGCACAGCCCGAAAATCAGCGGTGCAATCGGGTTTAACCCGCCCTCCTGATGCGCCAGAACGGCCAGTGCCGCGCCGATGCCCATGACAAGCGCGGCCAGCAACTTGCGCGGCATGGCCGGTCTGCGGGCCACCTTGCGATCTTCAAATGCAGCTTGGGCGCGCAGCCCCTCGCGCAACAGCCATGCGGCCAGCACCATTGCCGCGGCCCCCGCGATGCCAAAGGCCAAAGCCCCCGCACCACCCCTTAAAGACGTGAAAACCAAAACCACGGCAGGGGCGAACAACACATTTGCGCGTCCCCCGACCGGATCAACAACGGCGCGTTTTCTGGGGGCCGCCCCGGGGCCGGATTTTTCATCGGGGCTATAGGCACCGCCAAATCGTTTTGCCATGCTAAAGCCCCCCGAGCCAGCCACTGGCGACCCCGAACAGCACCACAATCAGCGCAACATAGGCGAATTTCTGGAGTGAGCGCGGGGCCATTGTTTCTTCCTTAGGTCTGTCGGCAGGGGCATTGGTACCTGCGGTGCTGTCTCGGTCGGTTTCCAGCTTGATAACATAATTGCGTCAAAGGCAACGATCACTGCATTTCCTGAGGGCCCAAACCACCACCCCAAACCACAAGGATGTGCCGCTGTTCTTGCGGGTCAACATAGGCGCTTGTGGCGGGCCGCGCCAGTGATACCGCATCTTTGCGCCCGTTGGGTGATCTGCTTTGCTGCTGCCAATCCCCCCAAACGGCAGGTTTTCTGTGATGCAATATAAGGGGTTAGCGGCGGCATGTGACAGAGGTGTGACGCGGGAGATTCTGATCCCGCGCTCTTTTGTTGGGGCAGGGTGACCGGGCGGAATATGCAAAATTCGTGCCGCTTGGCCCAGAACCGCCGCTTGATGTCGCGGGGCGGACAGAAAACTGCAACGCTGCGCGCATTTTGGGCAAAACCACATCGAAAGCGCCTGCCCAATGTTTGAACGCCGGATACCCGAATGGTTGCGCCATGCGCCTGCCCCTTCTGTGAGAGGCTTTGCGATGCTGGCCGGATGCGAAGCAGTAACGCGGGGGATGTTGATTTCGGTCTATCCGGTGGCGATCTATGCCGCGCTCAAAGATGCCGCCCTGATCAGTTCGATCTATTTCAGTATCGGGATCATTTCCTTGCTGGTTGGTCTATTGGTGCCCTTTCTCAATCGCTTTGTGCCGCGGCGCTGGATGTATGGGGCGGGTGCGTCGGGTTATGTGATGTCGGCCTTGTTGGCGGTGACAGGGCAACCAGAGATGATTGTCGCCGCATTGGTGCTGAATTCACTGGCGACGGTGACCACCTTTGTGTGTTTCAACGCCTATGTGCTGGATTATATCGCGCGGGTGGAACTGGGCAAATGCGAGACCCTGCGCATGTTCTATTCAGCGCTGGGCTGGACCATTGGTCCGGTGCTGGGGGTGATGCTTTGGGGCCTGTGGCATCCGGCACCTTTTGTGATTTCGGGTGTGGCGGCGGCGGCGATGCTGGGCGTGTTTTTGTATATGCGGCTGGGCAATGGCAAGCTGATCACCCGCGCCAAGCGCCCGCCGCCCAATCCGGTGGCGTTTCTGGGGCGGTTTTTTGAACAGCCGCGCCTGATTGCGGGCTGGTTGTTTGCGGTGATCCGGTCCTGTGGCTGGTGGGCTTATGTGGTCTACCTGCCTATTTTTGCCGTGGAAAACGGGCTGGGCGATCAATTGGGTGGCACGTTGTTGTCGATCACCAATGCGGCGCTGTTCCTGTCGCCGGTTATGCTGCGCTGGATGCAGGCGGGATCTATCCGTCATTCGGTGCGCACGGGGTTCATGGCCTGCGGGCTGTTGTTCTGCGCGGCGGGGTTTGGTGCGGGTCTGCCTTGGGCCACCGTTGCGCTGCTGTTTGCGGGCAGTTTCTTTTTGATCCTGTTGGACATCTGCGCGGGGTTGCCGTTTCTGATGGCGGTTAAACCTTCAGAGCGCACCGAGATGTCGGCGATCTATTCCTCGTTTCGCGATGTGTCCGGCATCGCAACGCCGGGGTTGGCATGGATGATCCTGCTGGCCGCGCCGATCTCGGGGATCTTTGTTGCGGCAGGGATGGCCAGCTTTGTGGCTTGGGGGATAGCAGGGCGGTTGCATCCGCGTCTGGGGCAGGCCCGCCTGAAAACCGCAGAACCCTTGTTGCCCGGCCCCGTGATCGAAGTCGAAACCCCCGCGTGAGGCGAAGTGCGGAATTTTTGGAAAATTCCAGTCCGTTTTCTTTAAAAGAAAACGCTTCTAGCGCCGCGGTGGTTTGGAGGGGCGGCGTTTTGAAAACCGCTGCACCGCTTTGGGTTTTTTCTGTGCGGTGCCTGTCGGGTCTTCAATCTGGATGCCCAATTGATCGCGCACAATCTTGCGGCGGATTTCTTCGACTTCGCCGGTTTTCAACTCGCCCAATTGGAACGGGCCATAGCTGACGCGGATCAGACGGTTCACGCTCAGACTCACCGCCTCCATTGCGCGGCGAATCTCGCGGTTCTTGCCCTCGCGCAGCCCGATGGTCAGCCAGGCATTTGCCCCTTGCTGGCGGTCTAGTGTCACGCTCATCGGCTGAAATTCTTCACCCTCGACGGTGATGCCCTTGCGCAGCGGTTCAAGGCTTTCGTCACTCGGCCGTCCGTTGACGCGCACGCGATAGCGGCGCAGCCAGCCGCTGCTGGGCAGTTCGAGTTTGCGTTTGATGCCGCCATCATTGGTCAGCAACAACAGGCCTTCGGAATTCAGATCAAGGCGGCCAATCGACATCACCCGCGGCATGTCGGCAGGCATTTTGTCATAGATGGTTTCGCGGCCCTTTTCATCGCGGTCGCTGGTCACAAGGCCGGTGGGTTTGTGATACAGCCACATGCGCGGCGGTTCGGGTTCGGACACCGGATTGCCATCCACAGTGATGTCGTCGCGCGCCGTCACATTCAGCGCAGGCGACAGGATTTGATCGCCGTTGACGCGCACGCGTCCGGCTTCGATCATGCGTTCGGCCTCGCGGCGCGAGGCAACACCTGCGCGGGCCAGTACTTTGGCGATCCGGTCGCCTTTGGGGGTCTCTGTGGGGGCTTTGTCTGTCATAGACTCGCCTTACCCTGTTTGTCTGACTTGCGAAAGGGCGGCATTTGCAGGCATGTGAAAGGATGACATTCCGTTCCCATATGCAGGCCGCCCTGGCCGAAGCTGCCGCCGCTGGCGCGCGCGGCGAGGTGCCGGTGGGGGCTGTGGTGGTCGATTCTGCGGGCAGGGTGGTGGCGCAGGCCGGAAACCGCACCCGCGAATTGAACGATCCCACCGCCCATGCCGAAGTGCTGGCGATCCGTGCGGCCTGTGCCGTTGTGGGATCCGAACGCTTGGTTGATCATGCGCTTTATGTCACGCTGGAACCCTGCGCGATGTGTGCGGCTGCGATCGCGGCGGCGCGGTTGGCGCGGTTGTATTATGGGGCCAGCGATCCGAAATCCGGTGGCGTCGCACAGGGCGCACGGGTGTTTTCGCATCCGCAATGCCACCATGCGCCAGAGGTATTTGACGGGATCAGCGCCCTGGAGGCAGAGCAGATGCTCAAGGCGTTTTTCCAAGCAAAAAGAGAAGGGTAACGATCATGGCTGTCAGCAAGGACCTGTCCCGTTTCACCCGTGATGCGCTGATGGCGGGGCGCAGCCGCGACGAGATTTCACAGGCATTGACCAGCTCGGGCTGGGCCGCATCCGAAGCCGAGGATGCCTTGAACGCCTGGGCTGACACCGGATTTGTGCCGCCTGTGCCCAGGCCGCAATTCACGGTTTCAGCGCGGGATTTCTTTATCTATGCGCTGATGTTCGGGGCCTTGTTGTTCGGGGCGCTCCATCTGGTGCAGTTGTTTCATGCGTTGATTGATCTGTGGCTGGATCAAAGCAGCTATCGCCAGACCGGGCGGATGCGCTGGGCGATTGCGGTGTTGATTGTGACCGCGCCGGTATTTTTATCACTGACCCTGCGTGAACGCGACACTCTGGCATCTGATCCGGCGCTTTACCGCTCGGCGGTCCGGCGCTGGATGACCTATCTGGCCTTGTTGTCCGCGTCTGCGGTGTTGTTGGGCGCGTTGATCACGGTGATCTATTCGTTTCTGAATGGTGATTTCACCTTGCAATTCTGCCTGAAGGCGCTGGTTGTTGGCCTGGTGGCGGGGATGATCTTTCTGTTTTATCTCAATGACATCCGCAAAGGCGATGCGTCATGAATCGGCTGCTGCTGGCGGCGTTCCTTGTCCTTGTCGGGGGCGGCATCATGACGGCGCTGTTGGTGGTCGGTGGGCCGGGTTTTGCACGGATGGAACACAATGATTCCGAACGTGCGCGGCATTTGCATGCCTATGGGCGGTATTATCAATGCCATCTGCCCATCCATCCTGATAACGGCGAGGGGGCGGCAAATACCCTGCCGGATCCCAAAACCCTGCCGGATCCCAAAACCCTGCCGGATCACTGTGCGCGTCAGGGGGGCAGACCGGATGGAAAAGACCCGGTGACCGGACAGGATTACCGCTTTGCCCGTTTGGACGCAGATCATTTCGAGATTTGCGCAACCTTCCAGACCAAGACCCGCAGCAGGCAGGAATACCAGTTTGAAGATCTGGCGTTTGATGGTGCGGAAGGCTGTTTACGCTATGTTCGTGCCGCGCCGGACATGGCTTGGGTCATCCAGTGATCACAGGCGGATCGCCTGCATCACCTGCGGTTCCACAACATTCACCCCCGGCAGGCCCTCGGCCAGCACCGCGGCGGATTGCTCCAGTGCATCAAAGGTCCGGTAATGGCAGGGGATCACGGTGTTAAAGTCGAAATAGCGTTTCGCGGCATAGGCGGCTTCGGCCATGCCCATGGTGAAATGCCCGCCTGCAGACAGGATGCCGATGTCGGGTTTGTAATAATCCCCGATCCAATCCATATCCGCCATGATACCGGTATCGCCTGAAACATAGATCGTATGGCCTTCGCCGCGCAGGATAAATCCGGTTTCGCGGCCCAGTGACAGGGGGGTGTCGTTTTCCATCGTGGTTGAGGAATGCAGCGCAGGCACCAAAGCGGCGGTCACCTTGTCACCCAGCGGGATCGTGCCGCTGATGTTATAGGCGGTTCCTGCAACCGCGCCTTTTGCCGTGAGGTATTGCGCCAGCTCATAGATGCCCGACACCGGCGCACCGGTGGATTTGGATATCTCGACGATGTCGGCAATATGGTCGAAATGCCCGTGCGTCACCAAAATCTGCGTTGCGCCGTCAATGGCGGTGCTGTGCTGATCTTCGGGCATCATCGGATTGGCCTTGAGCCAAGGGTCGATCAGGACAACCTGATCTTCGATTTCGATGCGGAATGATCCGTGGCCCAGCCAGATGATGTTCATTGTGGTCTCCCTGTTGTTGGGCAAAGCATAATCCGTTCTCGCGCAGCAGCAAGTCTGGCTTTGGGCCGCAATCCGGCCCTCCGGGAGGAGGTTTTTTCGGCCAAATGAACAGGGGGGCAGGGCGCACCCTTGCGAGGGCCTAAAAGGAAGGATACACCGCCGCCCAAGCAGATGGAGAGCCTTCATGTCAATCGACGAAAACACCGCCGCCCGCGTGGCAAAGCTGGCCCGCATCAAGGTGGAGCCAGAGGCGCTGCCGGCGCTGGCACAGGAATTCAACAATATCCTCGGTTTTATCGAACAATTGAACGAGGTCGATATCGACGGAGTTGAACCGATGACCTCTGTCACCCCGCAACAGCTGAAACGCCGCGCGGATGTGGTGAATGACGGGGATCAGCAGGACAAGGTATTGGCCAATGCGCCCGACGCCCGCGAGGGTTTCTTTGCCGTGCCAAAGGTGGTGGAATAATGACTGAACTGAACAAACTGGGTCTGGCCGAGGCCCGCGATGCATTGCGCCGTGGCGATGTGACCTCCAAGGCCCTGACCGAGGCCTGCCTGAGCGCCATTGAGGGCGCAGGCGCATTGAATGCCTTTGTGCACAACACTCCTGATCTGGCCTTGGCACAGGCGGCCGCGGCGGATGACCGCCTGAAGGCGGATAAAAACGCCCCCGCGATGTGTGGTCTGCCCATTGGCATCAAGGATCTGTTCTGTACCAAAGGTGTGCCGTCGCAGGCTGGATCGCGGATTTTGCAGGGGTTTTTGCCGGAATACGAAAGCACCGTCAGCCAGAACCTGTTTGACAAGGGCGCGGTGATGCTGGGCAAGTTGAACATGGATGAATTCGCCATGGGATCGTCCAATGAAACGTCGGTGTATGGCAATGCCATCAACCCCTGGCGGCGCGGCAATGAGACGGCCGCCCTGACCCCGGGTGGGTCATCGGGCGGGTCGGCAGCGGCCGTGGCGGCCGATCTGTGCCTTGCGGCGACGGGCACGGACACCGGCGGGTCGATCCGCCAGCCCGCGGCCTTTACCGGCACAGTGGGCATCAAGCCGACCTACGGGCGTTGTTCGCGCTGGGGCATCGTGGCCTTCGCCTCGTCTTTGGATCAGGCTGGTCCGATGACCAAATCGGTACGCGATGCGGCGATCATGCTTGAGGCGATGTGTGGCCATGATGCCAAGGATTCGACCTCTGCCGATCTGGCGGTGCCGGATTTCGAGGCCGCATTGACCGGCGACATCCGTGGCAAGAAAATCGGTATTCCCAAAGAATATCACATGGATGGCATGCCCGAAGAGATCGAAACCCTGTGGTCCGAAGGCATCGCGATGATGAAGGACGCAGGCGCCGAGATCGTCGATATCTCGCTGCCCCATACCAAATATGCGCTGCCCGCCTATTATGTGATCGCCCCTGCCGAGGCGTCTTCAAACCTGGCGCGCTATGACGGGGTGCGTTTTGGCCATCGTGCGACGCTGGAACAAGGTGATGGCATCACCGAAATGTATGAGAAAACCCGCGCCGAGGGCTTTGGCCCCGAGGTGCAGCGCCGTGTGATGATCGGGACCTATGTGCTGTCCGCTGGTTTTTATGACGCCTATTACAACCGCGCCCGCCGGGTGCGCAGCCTGATCAAGAAAGACTTCGAAGATGTCTTTGCCCAGGGCATCGACAGCATCCTGACCCCCGCCACTCCGTCAGCGGCATTTGGCCTGGGCGAAATGACCGACAGCGATCCTGTGGCAATGTACCTCAATGATGTGTTTACCGTGACCGTGAACCTTGCCGGATTGCCGGGCATTGCCGTGCCCACGGGGCAGAACCGCCAAGGTCTGCCGCTGGGTCTGCAATTGATCGGGCGCCCTTGGGAAGAGGCCGACCTGCTGTCCTCCGCCTATGCGTTGGAACAGGCGGCTGGCTTTGTAGCCAAGGCCGACAAATGGTGGTAAACGAACGGCAATAACCGTCAAAAAGACAAAGCAGGCACGCCCATGATCAAACACGCATTTATTCTACTCGTCACGGGTGTGACCCTGTCGGCCTGTCAACCGGCGGTGCCTGATTCCGGTCAGGGTGCAGGGTTTGGCGATACCTACGAGGCCCAGCGGCGCGCCCGCGATAGCGCATTGGCCAGCAGCGTACCGGCCGCCATTCCCGTGGCACAGATGCCGCTGTCACCCGCAGGCAGTGCCAGTGGTGATGCCTCAGCGGCGGCGACAGCGGCGGAAACCGCCCGGGTGCTGGCTGCCACCCGTCCGGGTGGTGCCGCGCCATCCCCCTATGTCAATGCCAGCCCGTCAAACCCGGCCCCCGCGGTGGTCAATGCGACCGGTATTTCCAACGAAAACAACTTTGACGCGGTGTCAGGCCAGCGCAGCATTGATGATGATGCCGCCCGCATCGCCGCAAACAAAGCCCAATACGAGGTCGTGACCCCCCAAGCCCTGCCGGACCGTGTTGATTCCGGCCCCAATATCGTGGCCTACGCGCTGCAAACCCAGAACGCGGTGGGCGAACAAATCTACCGCCGGATCGGGCTGAACAAGGCGGCGAAATACACACGCGCCTGTGCCTCGGTCAATTCACCCGAACAGGCGCAGATTGAATTCCTGTCGCTCGGCGGCCCCGAAAAAGACCGCAAAGGCATGGATCCTGACGGTGATGGGTTTGCCTGTGACTGGGATCCGATGCCGTTCCGACGCGCCGCTCGGGGCTAAAGCGGCGGTGACACAGCCTGTGGTCGCCCAACATGCCTCGCCCAATTGCGGCCCGCGCCGCGCCGGCCTGACGCCTTCACTGGTTGTGATCCATTATACCGCCATGTCTGGCGTTGAGGCGGCCTGTAAACGGCTCTGTGACCCCGAGGCCGAAGTCTCGGCACATTATCTGATCGCCAATTGCGGGGCCGTTGTGCAACTGGTGCAGGAAGACCAACGTGCATGGCATGCGGGTGCCGGATCCTGGGCGGGGCAGGGCGATATCAATTCGCGCTCGATCGGAATAGAACTGGACAATACCGGCAGACATCCGTTCTCAGAGCCCCAGATGACGGCCCTCGAAACCCTCTTGCGCCAGATCATGCCGCGTTGGGGAATCACGCCACAGGGGGTCATCGGTCATTCGGACATGGCCCCGGGGCGCAAAACCGATCCCGGACCGAAATTCGACTGGGGCAGATTGGCGCGCCAGGGGCTGGCCCGCAGCAACAACAGCGTGCTTGTCCCTGCCGGCCCGGTTGATGAGGCCGGTTTCACCAAAGCCGCACGTGCGGCCGGATTCACCGCTGATGTGCCCTTCGCCACCCTTCTTGACGCCACACGCCTGCGTTTTGCGCCTTGGCGACAGGGGCCGCTGCAGGCGGCTGATCTGGCGCTGCCTGCGCTGGTCTGATCTTTCTTTGCTCTCTTTTTGGCCTTAAATACTCCTGCGCGGCATTAGCGCCCATTGACGCGGTTGGCGATGACAGGCTAGGCCGCTTCCTGCGCGGAAGGCCGGATGACCGCGGCAACATCTGTTGTCGAGGAAAGTCCGGACTCCAAAAAACAACGGTGCCGGGTAATTCCCGGGCGGGGCAACCCGACGGACAGCGCCACAGAAATGAAACCGCCCCGGGGCATCGCTTGCGATCCCGGGGGTAAGGGTGAAACGGTGGGGTAAAAGCCCACCGCGCCGCTGGCAACAGGGGTGGCAAGGCAAGCCCCACCGGGAGCAATGCCAAATAGGGACCGCGTGCCGCCGCAAGGGGGCGGGGATGTTTTTGCCCCAGCAGGTTCGGGTTGGCAGCTATAGCCACGCCGGCAACGGTGTGGTCAGAGGAATGGTCATCTATGGCCGCAGCACAGCCTGCGGTCGGGACAAAATCCGGCTTACAGGCCTTCCGCGCATTTTTATCGGTGGCGTTTTCTGATCCAGAAAACGCGGCGGAAAATTCGGATTTTCCGCCCCCGCCGCACAGCGCGCAACCAGAATAAGGAAAAGCGATGCAACTCAATGGTAAAACCGCGCTTGTCACCGGGGGCAGCGATGGCATCGGGCGCCACATCTGTCTGAAACTCGCCGCCGAGGGCGTCAATATCGCGGTTCTGGGGCGGGACAGCACCCGTTTGGCGGCCGTGGCGGATGCGGCCCGCAGCGCCGGGGCTGCACAGGCCCAGGGCTTTGCCTGTGATATGCGCGACAAGCACCAGATCAAGGCCGCCGCCACGGCGATCACCACAGCGCTGGGGCCGGTTGATATTGTCATCAACAATGCGGGCATCTGGCACAAGACCGGCCCGTTGGACGGGATTGATGAACAGCTGATCGAAGACACAATTGCCACCAACCTGACCGGTGCAATCCAGTTGACCCGCGCCTTCCTGCCGCAATTGCGCCGCAGGGACGAGGCCGCGATTCTCAATGTGGTATCGAAATCCGGGGTGTTGGCGCAGGCGGGGCAATCGGTCTATACCGCGACAAAATACGGCATGCGCGGTTTTACCGATGTGCTGAAACAGGACGAATCCGACACCGGCGTGCGGGTGGCAGGCCTGTATCAAAGCGGCACCAACACCGGCATGTTTGCCAAAGCGGGCGAAGATGTGCCGAATCATATATTTACCGAACCGGATGACCTTGCGGATGTGGTGGTTTTCATGCTTTCACGGCCTGCGAAACTCTGGATGCATGATGTGCGCGTCGAACTCTAGGCAAAGCAGGATTTCCGGGCGTTTTGCGGTTGACACAGGCCCGCATCAGGTTAAAAGCCGGGTTTCAGAATTCACGCACCCAACCCAATGGTCAAGGTGCAGCAGGAGATGACTAGATGGCTAAGCCAACCACGATCAAGATCCGTCTGAACTCGTCCGCGGGCACAGGCCATTTTTACGTAACCAAGAAAAACGCACGCACCATGACCGAAAAAATGGTTGTGCGGAAATACGATCCGGTTGCGCGCAAGCACGTTGAATACAAAGAAGGCAAGATCAAGTAAGATCACCCCTCTTTGAAATGCTTTAAAGCCGCGCAGTAGCGCGGCTTTTTGCGTTCTGGGGGGGCAGTGTGTACTCCTTGCCGCGTCCGACCCGTTCTGCCCCGTTACAGCGCCGCCTAGCGCTGTTCCGGCGGGGTGTCCTTGGTGCTCGCGACCAATGCGGCGATGTCGTCCTTGCTGTGCTTCAACTGGCGCCTTTGGGTGCTGGCAGGTTGATCGCTCAGGCTTGTGCCCTTGCGCCGCGCGGTGCGGGGCCGGATCGGGCGGGGGACAAAGCCGCCGCCGCAGTTCGGGCAAACATTGTGCAGTACCCCGTCAACGCAACTGGCGCAGAAGGTGCATTCATAGCTGCATATCCTTGCCTTGGCCGCATCTGGTGGCAGATCACAATCGCAATATTCACAGTTCGGGCGCAGTTCCAGCATCGGTATCTCCATGTTTAGCCACCCAAAGGGTTGGCCACAAAAAAGGCCGACCCGGTTAAGGATCGGCCTGTTCTCGTCACGCAAGATGCGATGGTTATTCGCGGTTGCCGAACAATTGCAGCAGCATCATGAACATGTTGATAAAGTCCAGATAGAGGTTCAGCGCCCCCATGATCGCCGCTTTGCCCAGCCATTCGCTATCGCCGTGATGCGCATGGGCCAGATATTCGGTTTTGATCTTCTGGGTGTCATAGGCGGTCAGACCCGCAAAGATCAGCACCCCGATCGCAGAGATCGCAAACATCAGTGCCGAAGAGGCAAGGAAGATGTTCACAACAGAGGCCACGACCAGGCCAATCACGCCCATGATCAGGAAACTGCCCCAGCCGGAGATGTCTTTCTTCGTGGTGTAGCCGAAAATCGACAGCCCTGCAAAAGCGATGGAGGTGATCAGGAACACCTGTGCGATGGAATATCCGGTGAAGACCAGAAAGATCGAACTGATGGAGACACCCATCACCGCGGCAAACACATAGAACACGGTCTGTGCGGTGGCGGCGGACATGCGGTTGATCGCAGCACCAAAGCCGAAAACAAAGGCCAGCGGCGCAAACATCACCACCCATTTCAGCGGCGATGCATATAGCGCATAGCCAAGGCCGGTGAGGTATTTGTCAGGGCCAAGCTGCGCGGATGCGCCAGTTGGGTCTGTAGTCACGGCCAGGCCGGACAGCGCCCAGGCGGCTGCAAATGT
Organism: Sulfitobacter sp.; assembly: GCA_047634585.1. Classification (GTDB taxonomy): domain Bacteria; phylum Pseudomonadota; class Alphaproteobacteria; order Rhodobacterales; family Rhodobacteraceae; genus Sulfitobacter. Next base: position 186,891 of record JBLIAN010000004.1, read on the forward strand.
GATCAGCATACCGATCGACATTGTGCCGTAGACTTTGTTCATATGGGCGCGCAGACCCGCGTCGATGTCGGCGGCGCGGGCTCCGGCTGTGCTCCGGATTGTATTCACGTCAGCCATGTGTGACCTCCAATAATAAAACGTTGCCCCCGCGCGTCGCGCGCGAGGTCTTGTGATGAATATTGGGGTATCTGGCTGTCATTTCAAGGGCCAACCTGCGGGGATGACCCGCAATCTAGCCGATTATTTGAGCCAATATGCCGGTACATCCCAAGGGGCGCGTGTTGCTTCGTTGTTGGCGTCTTTTGCCGATACGCCGATATCTTCCAGCAAGCGTGCGTCCAGCTGTGCCAGCGCGCGGCGGCTGCGCCAAAGACCCAGCGCGTTGCTGAGCGAAAAGGAACCGCGCTGCACGGAAGTGTGACGGGCGGAGGATTGGATGAGCTGTGCCATTGGGGCGACCTTTCTGATTCTGTGATGTTATCTGCGTTATTCATTTCGATGCTTGATATATGGCGAAAGTTGAGCATAATGAAATTGAATGTTTGTTAGATCACCCATCAAGGATGTTGATATATGAGAAATCTGGACATCACGACGCTGCGCTCTTTTGTTGCGGTTGCCGATTCTGGCGGGGTCACCCGTGCCGCCGGTTTTCTGCATCTCACCCAATCTGCGGTTTCAATGCAGCTAAAGCGGCTTGAGGATATGTTGGGTCTTGAACTGCTGGACCGGACGGGGCGCACCATTGCGCTGACCGCATCTGGCGAACAATTGCTGGCCTATGCGCGGCGCATGGTGGCACTGAATGACGAGATCATCACCCGTCTGACCGATCATGCCTATGAAGGTGAAATCAGTCTCGGGGTGCCACATGACATCGTTTATCCGGCAATTCCGCAGGTGCTGAAACAGTTTCACGCGGCCTTTCCCCGGGTCAAGATCCATCTGGAGGCGTCCTATACCCGTGTGCTGAAAGACCAGTTCTCAAAAGGCGAATGCGACATCATCCTGACCACCGAACCGGAACTGGGCAGTGGTGGCGAAACCATTGCCAGTAAACGGCTTATCTGGCTTGGCGCCCCCGGTGGGGCGACGTGGCGGCAGCGGCCCCTGCGGTTGGCGTTTTGCCGCTATTGCACCTTTCGCCCCCATGTCACAGCGGCGCTTGATCGGGCGGATCTGCAATGGGAAATGGCGTTGGACACCGACAGTGACCGCACAATCGAAGCCGCAGTCAGCGCCGACCTTGCGGTCAATGCGATGATCGACGGGACCGAACCACCACATATGGAAAAGATCGACCATGACGGCGCGCTGCCCGAACTCCCCATACAGTTGATCAACCTTTATGGCGGGATGTCGGGCAAAAACGAAGTCCATGATACCCTCGTGACGCTGTTGCGAAATGCTTTTTCAGCAGGCCATACGGCGCGTCTCAGGGCGGTTTAACGGGCGAAAATATGGCCAAAAAGGAATGTCGGGTGGTGAAATATCTACCACTCGACAAAATTACCACATCTATTCGTTTCAACTATTAGGAGAATGGTTTGATTTTTCCTGTCGCTCTTTTCATTTGATTTCAATATTTTGAGGGCATTTCAACAGGTCACGAAAAGATGACTGGCTTTTTGACGGTTTCGGACTACATGCTAGGGGTGAGTAGTGAAATTTATTTCACGCAAAGGCTCTGCAATCGATTAAATGGCGTGTTTGGGTCAAAAAGTTTTGCCCGTGCCCGTGAACTTTTGTAGACTCGGTCAACGGTCGGCACCTCTTTGTTGCGAAAGAGGGCTCTGCAACTGCAAGCCGTACCTGATGTATTAACGCCCAAGGGGAGTGAATGAGATGGCTCACAAAGTTGACCTACATGTAGGAAAGCGGATTCGTCAGCGCCGATGGCTGACGGGGATGACCCAACAGCGGCTGGCGGAACTTGTCGGGATCAAATTCCAGCAAATCCAGAAATATGAAACCGGTGCGAACCGCGTCAGCGCCTCGCGGCTATGGGATATTGCCGATGCGCTTGAGGTCAATGTCGCGTTTTTCTTTGACGGCATGGAAGATTCCGGCGCGCCGGTGACCACTTCTGACAATATGCCGGTTGATGTGATGGGCGACAAAGAGGCAATGGATTTGATCCGGTCCTATTACGCCATCCCGGAAGACCAGCGTCGCCGCCTGTTCGAATTGGCCCGTGTTCTAAGTGACGTGGCATAGTGGCGAACTGACATTGGCTTGCATCACCGTGTCAGAGGTGGCAGGCCAGCGCCATGACCGATATTATTCCCTTTGATTCCGATATCCGCCGTGTGGCGCATCTGATGGCAGATGCGGCGCGGCAGGTGATCTTGCCGTATTTTCGCGCCGAAACGCTGACCGCAGATAACAAATTGCAGGGCGGTTATGATCCGGTGACAGAAGCAGACCGCGCCGCCGAACGGGTGATGCGCGATATTCTGGCCCGTGAACGCCCCGAAGATGGCATTTTGGGCGAAGAATACGGCGTCAAAGATGGGCAGTCAGGGCTGACATGGGTGTTGGACCCGATTGATGGCACCCGTGGTTTTGTCAGCGGCACGCCGACATGGGGGGTGTTGATCGCGGTGTCTGATGATCGAGGGCCGTTTTACGGGATCATTGACCAGCCCTATATCGGGGAACGCTTTGAGGGCGCGCCGGACGGGGCCCGCCTGAGCGGTCCTTATGGTGACAAACCCCTGAAAACCCGCGCCGCCAAAGACCTGTCGAAATCGGTGGTGTTCACCACTTTTCCCGAAGTCGGCGCAGCGGCGGATGCGGCGGGATTTCACGCGGTGGCCAGCAAGGCGCAGCTGACCCGTTATGGCATGGATTGTTATGCCTATGCGCTGCTGGCGGCGGGGCAGGTTGATCTGGTGATCGAAGCGGGGCTTGCAGCATATGACATTCAGGGGCCGATCGCAGTGGTGCAGGCGGCAGGCGGCATTGTCACGGATTGGCAGGGCGGTCCGGCCCATCATGGCGGGCGGGCCTTGGCCGCAGCCAATGCAGAAATCCATGCACAGGCTCTGGCGATCCTGAAAGAACATTGACGCGCGCGACAACCATAGGTTAAGTGGCCTCGTATCCGGTTCTTTTTCCTGTTTTCCATCGGATATCGTCATTTTGATGAGACAGGTTTGCCAAAGAGGTAGATCAATGTCTGAAATTCTTGTCCGTAATGCCGATTCCGTCCTGACGATGGATGATGACCGCCGCGAGATGCAGGGGGCTGATCTGCGCTTGCAGGGCGGTGTGATCGCTGAAATCGGTCATGATTTGCACAGTGACGGCGAGGTGATCGAGGCGGCGGGCTGTATTGTGACCCCCGGATTGGTCAACACCCATCACCATCTTTATCAAAGCCTGACACGGGCCGTGCCACAGGGGCAGGATGCGCTGTTGTTTGGCTGGTTGCAGACACTTTATCCGATCTGGGCACGGATGACGCCCGATCATATGTTCACCTCGGCACAGGTCGGGTTGGCGGAACTGGCGCTGTCGGGATGTACGCTGAGCGCGGATCATCTGTATCTTTACCCCAATGGGGTGCGGCTGGAAGATACAATCCATGCTGCGGCCGAGCTGGGACTGCGGTTTCAACCCACGCGCGGCGCCATGAGCATTGGCGAAAGCGCGGGCGGCTTGCCCCCCGATCATCTGGTCGAAGCCGAGGCGGCGATTCTGGAAGATTGCCTTCGGGTGATTGATGCATTTCATGACCCTGCCGAAGGGGCCATGTGCCGTGTGGCGCTGGCGCCTTGTTCGCCGTTTTCGGTCAGCCGCGATCTGATGCGCGACACGGCGGTGCTGGCGCGGGACAAAGGTGTGATGTTGCACACCCATCTGGCCGAAAATGATCAGGACATCCGCTATTCGCTGGAAAAATTCGGCTGTCGGCCGGGGCAATATGCGCAGGACTTGGGCTGGGTCGGGCGTGATGTCTGGCACGCCCATTGTGTGAAACTGGACCCGTCCGAAATTGCGCTGTTCGCCGAGACAGGCACCGGCGTGGCGCATTGTCCCTGTTCCAACTGCCGCCTCGGGTCGGGCATTGCACCGCTGCGCGCCCTGCGCGATGCCAAGGTGCCTGTCGGGCTGGGCGTGGATGGATCGGCCAGCAATGATGCGGGCAATCTGGTGGCCGAGGCCCGCATGGCGATGCTGTTGCAACGGGTGGCCCGTGGCGCGGATGCCATGAGTGCCCGCGAGGCGCTTGAGATTGCCACGCGCGGTGGTGCGGATATACTGGGGCGGCCCGATTGCGGGCGGCTCGCGGTTGGCAAACGCGCCGATATCGCGATCTGGGATGTGCAGGGCGTGGCCAGCGCCGGCAGTTGGGACAAAGCGGCGTTGTTGCTGGCGGGGCCGACAAGTGTTCGGGATCTATTTGTAGAGGGACGCCAGATTGTGCGCGACGGACATATCACCACGATTGATCTGGGGGCAAAGATTGCCCGGCAAAACCAAATGGCAATAGCCTTGGCCGAGGCCGTATGATGATCCGGCTGGTTGTGATCTTGTTGGCCTGTTTGACGGCCCTGTCCGCTGTGGCGGATCCAGCGGTCCTGGGGCCGGTGAATCGCTTGCGGGTAGAACAGCGCCTGCCGCCATTGCGCTATGCACCACGCCTGGAGGCCGCCGCATTGGGCCATGCCATCGACATGGCGGAACGGCGCTATTTTGCCCATGAGGGGCGGGATGGGTCAACCCTCGGGGATCGGGTGAGCGCGCAGGGCTATCGCTGGTGCTTTGCCGCTGAAAACATCGCCAAAGGCCAGAAAAGCCTAAGCGAAGTGATCCAAAGCTGGGCTGACAGCCCCGGCCATTACGCCAATATGATCCGCCGCGAAGTCAGCGAGATCGGTGTTGCCCGCGGCCCGGGGCATATCTGGGTGATGGTGCTGGCCGCACCCTGTTGAAGGCACAATAGGGGATTTAGCGATCGCGTAGCCCGCGCGGCGCGATCGGGCGTGGCTGTGGGGCATTCCACCGGAATCACCCCCGCTTTTTGCCGTTCACCCAGACATCGGCAATGGCGCGGTCATCGCCCATCATGATCGTGGTAAACAGGCTTTCCCAGATGTCACCGGCCTGTGCGGCACGTTGGGCGATGGCGGGGGTCGAGGCGAGGTTCAGCACGGTCAGGTCGGCCTCCATGCCGGCGCTCAGACTGCCGATCTTGTCCCCCAGATGCAGGCTGCGCGCCGATCCTGCGGTGGCAAGCCAGATCAATTGCGCCGCATGGAAGGGCGTGCCGCGCAACTGGCCGATTTCATAGGCCGCCGCCATCGTGCGCAGCATCGAAAACGACGATCCGCCGCCCGTATCGGTGGCCAGCCCCACAGGAATGGATTTGGCCACCAGCCCGGCCATGTCAAACAGGCCCGAGCCGATAAAGGTGTTGGAGGTCGGGCAATGCACCAAGGCGGCCCCCACGTCCTTGATGCGGTCAATCTCGCGGGGTTCAAGGTGGATCGCATGGCCATACAGCCCGCGTTCCCCCAGCAATCCGTGGCTTTCGTAGGTGTCCAGATAATCGCGGCTGCCTGGAAACAGATCCGCAACCCAGGCGATTTCATCGGTTTGTTCGCTCAGATGGGTTTGCATCAGGCAATCGGGGTATTCGCCCCATAATGCGCCCAAAGCGTTTAACTGATCCCCGGTTGAGGTCGGTGAAAACCGTGGCGTGATCGCATAGCTGGCGCGGCCCTTGCCATGCCAGCGGTTCAACAGGGCTTTGCTGTCGTCATAGGCCGATTGCGCCGTATCGCGCAGCCCCTCGGGGGCGTTGCGGTCCATACAGGTTTTGCCTGCGACAATACGTTGGCCACGGGTTTGCGCGGCCTGAAACAGGGCATCGGCGGAATGGGGATGGATCGTGCAATATGACGCCACTGTGGTGGTGCCATGATCAAGGGTCAGATCGAGATAGCGCGCTGCGATCCTCTGGGCATAGGCCGGATCGTTCAGACGCATCTCTTCGGGGAATGTATAGGTATTCAGCCAATCAATCAGCCGCTTGCCCCAGGACGCGATGATCGCGGTCTGCGGGTAGTGCACATGGGCATCCACAAACCCCGGCGCAATCAGGTGATCGCCGCCATAGCGCCGGATCGGTGCCTGCGGATGTGCGGCTTGCAGGGTATCGCCATTGCCCACTTGGGCAATCATCCCGCCCTCGATCAACACCGCGCCGCTGCTGTCGATCCAGACAGAATCCTGCCAGTTGTTTTGCAAAGGATCGCCCTGAAAACGCAGGGTCGGGCCAAGAAGGAGAGTTTGATTTGTCATAAACCCATTCTAGGCCGCTCAAAGGTCGGGGACAATCGGTAAGCGGTCTCAAGTGCCATTGAAACCATGTATCCGCTTGCTTATTGTCGGCTCGAAACAGGGGGCAGATTATGTCGGAACAGATTGAAGAACTGGAACCGGCGGCAGCGGAGGATGGCGATAGTCAGGCCTATCGCCTGGAACCCAAAACCATTGCGGCGGTGCTGTATGCCGTGGATATTGATGATCGCGAAAAGCTGATCGAATTGATGGAGCCGCTGCACGCGGCAGACATCGCTGACCTTCTTGAACAGATCAACGCCTTTGACCGAAGCCGGCTTATCCGGCTGTATGACCGTGAATTCGACGGTGAAATCCTGTCAGAACTGGATGAAGCGATCCGCGAGGATGTGATCGCGGTTCTGACGCCACAGGTCCTGTCCCAAGCGGTGCGGGAAATGGACAGCGACGATGTTGTCGATCTGATCGAGGATCTGGAAGACGACCAGCAAGAAGCCATCCTTGATGCGCTGGAAGACGCGGATCGGGTTGCCGTTGAACAGGCGCTGACATGGCCGGAATATTCCGCCGGTCGTTTGATGCAGCGCGAAGTGGTGATGGCACCGGAACATTGGACCGTAGGGCAGGCGATTGATCATCTGCGCAACACCGCCGAAGAGGATTTGCCGGATCAGTTTTACCATATTGTGATGGTCGATCCGCGCCTGCATCCGGTGGGCAATATCACCTTGGGCAAATTGATGCGCTCCAAACGGGTGACACCGCTGCGCGACATTCTGGAAGACACCTTTCAGGTGATTCCGGCGATGCGCGATGAGGGTGATGTGGCCTATGCGTTCAACCAATACCACCTGATTTCCGCGCCGGTGGTCGATGACGAAGGCCGCCTGATCGGGGTGATCACCATTGATGACGCCATGGCGGTGCTGGATGAAGAACACGAAGAAGACATCTTGCGCCTTGCGGGGGTCGGCGAAGGATCGCTGTCGGACCGGGTGATTGAAACCACCAAACAACGCCTGCCGTGGCTGGCGGTCAATCTGGTCACGGCGATTGCGGCCTCTATGGTGATTTCCCAATTCGAAGCCGCAATCACCCAGATTGTCGCGCTGGCGGTGTTGATGCCGATTGTGGCCTCAATGGGGGGCAATGCGGGCACCCAAAGCCTGACCGTGGCCGTGCGTGCCATCGCGACCAAGGATCTGACCGGACAAAACGTCTGGCGGGTGATCCGGCGTGAATGTCTGGTGGGGCTGATCAACGGGTTGATCTTTGCGCTGGTCATGGCTGTGGTCGGATTGATCTGGTTCGGCTCTCCGGCGCTGGGCTATGTGATTGCCACGGCGATGGTGGTGAACATGGTGGTTGCCGGTCTGGCAGGCACAGGCATCCCGATTTTACTGGAACGGGCAGGGGTGGATCCGGCGCTGGCATCAGGGGCCTTTGTGACCACGGTCACCGATGTTGTCGGGTTCTTTGCCTTTCTCGGGCTGGCGGCGCTGGTGTTGTTATGAACGATCTTTCAACGCGCAAGGAGGCCGCACGCAAGGCGGCATTTGCGCGGCGCAAGCCCTTGTTTGAAAATGCGAATGCGGCGCAGGCCGGGTATCTGAGCGAAGTCTTGGCAGGCTATCGCGGGGTGGCGGTGTCCGGGTTTATGCCGATCCGCACCGAAATAGACCCGACCCCTGCGATGGCCGAAGCCAGCGCTTATGGCTGGGTCGGCGTACCGGTGATCAAAGCCGCCGACAGCCCGCTGGAATTTGCCCGCTGGCTGCCGGAGGGCGCGATGGTGGCCGGGGCTTTTGGCGCGATGATCCCTGTCGACCCGGTGTTTTTCGAGCCGGAAATCCTGATTGTGCCACTGCTGGCCTTCAGCCGGACGGGGGGGCGTTTGGGCTATGGCGGCGGGTTTTATGACCGGACGTTGGAACAGCTGCGCGCCAAACGCCCGACGCTGGCCATCGGGTTTGCCTTTGCCGGACAGGAAGACGCGGATCTGCCGCTGGAAGCCACGGACCAGCCGCTGGATATGATCGTCACCGAACGGGGGGTGATCGACGTGCCGCGCGGTTTTGGCTTGCCGTAGACTGGATTGCCGCGTACCCGTCTACCCCATGAAAATACTCTTTCTTGGTGATGTGATGGGCCGCGCGGGACGCCGGGCAATCACTGAAAATCTGGGCCGTATCAGGGCCGATTGGAAACTCGATTTTATCGTGGTGAACGGTGAAAACGCGACCGGGGGCATGGGGCTTTCGGGGGATCATGCGAAACTGCTGCTTGAGGCGGGTGCAGATTGCCTGACACTGGGTGATCATGCCTTTGATCAAAAAGACATGATGAGCTTTATCCAGCAGGAACCGCGGGTTATCCGGCCATTGAATTTCTCGAAATCCGCGCCGGGCAAAGGTGCGCGGCTGTTCACGGCGCAGAACGGGCGCAAGGTTCTGGTCACTCAGGCCTTGGGTCAGGTGTTTATGAAACGTCCCTTTGATGATCCGTTTTCGGCACTGGAACCGGTGTTGAAAACCCATCCTTTGGGTGGTCTGGCCTCGGCGATCATTGTGGATATGCATTGCGAGGCGACCTCGGAAAAGATGGCAATGGGCCATTGGTGTGACGGGCGTGCCTCTTTGGTGGTGGGCACCCATACCCATGTGCCAACGGCGGATGCGATGATCCTGCCGGGGGGGACGGCCTACCTGAGCGATGCGGGCATGTGTGGCGATTACCACTCGGTGATCGGCATGGAAAAAACCGAACCGCTGCGGCGCTTTATCACCGGCATGCCCAAGGAACGCTTTACCCCTGCCAATGGCGAGGCAACCCTGTCAGGCGTTTATGTCGAAACCGATGACCGCACAGGCCGCGCCACCCGCGTGGTCCCGGTGCGCGAGGGCGGTTTGCTGCAAAAAAGCGCCCCGTGACCGGACGCGCAATTGCGTTTTACGGGGTTTGCCTGATCGTGATGGGGGCGGGCTGGGGCGCGACACAGCCCTTGACCAAAATCGCGGTCAGCACGGGGTATGGGCATTTCGGGCTGGTGTTCTGGCAAATGGTGATCGGCGCGGCGCTGATGGCGCTGGTCTGTGCGCTGCGCCGTGAACCCCTGCGGCTGGACCGCGCGGCGCTGCGGCTTTATCTGGTGCTGGCGCTGATCGGCACGGTGTTGCCCAATACGGTTTCCTATCAGGTGGCGGTGTTTTTGCCCGCTGGTATCATGTCACTGTTGCTGAGTGTGGTGCCGATGTTTGCCTTTGTGATTGCCTTGGGCATGGGCAATGACCATTTTCGCTGGCGGCGGGTGTTCGGATTGGTTTTTGGCCTGTTCGGGGTGCTGATGATTGTCGCCCCCGCGGTGGATATGGGCCAGCCGATTCCGGTGTTCTGGGCGGCTTTGTATCTGGTGACGGCGCTGTTTTACGCCTTTGAAGGCAATTACGTCGCCAAATGGGGCACCTTGGGGCTCAGCGCCTTTCAGGTCATGCTGGGGGCCTCATTGACCGGTGCGGTTCTGGTGGCGCCGGTTGTTTGGGCCACGGGCCAGTATATCGCGCCGGACTGGCCCCTGCCTGAAGCCCAGCTGGCCTTGCTGGCCGCGTCGGTCATTCACGTGCTGGTCTATTCCGCCTATGTCTGGCTGGTCGGGCAGGCGGGGGCGGTGTTTGCGGTGCAGGTCAGTTACCTTGTTACCGGTTTCGGGCTGATCTGGGCGCGGATCATTCTGGGCGAAGAATATGCGCCGACCCTGTGGATTGCACTGGCGGTGATGTTTGCGGGCATGTATTTTGTCCAACCACGCCCCAGGGCAACCCTTGCGGCGCTTGGCACGACAGGCGACACTTAATCCCAATGTATTTTGCGAACGGACCCGTTCTATGCAATTTCTGAATTTGTCCCAAACGGAAAGCGCGATCCTGACCCTGACGGTTGTGGTGATCATGTTCATCCTGTTTCTGCGCGAAACCCTGCCCACCGAAGTGGTGGCGCTGACCGGTGCGGCCAGTTTGCTGGCCTTGGGGGTTCTGCCCTATGAACAGGCGCGAGAGGTGCTGGCCAACCCCGCGCCCTGGACGATTGCGGCGATGTTCATTGTTATGGGCGCTTTGGTGCGCACCGGGGCTTTGGATGTCCTGACGCGGATGGCCGAACGCTATGCCCGCAGCAACCCGCGACTTGCGGTGGTCGGGGTGATCCTGTCGGTGATGGCGGCCTCGGCGATCATGAACAACACGCCCGTGGTGGTTGTGATGATTCCGGTGGTGGTGCAACTGAGCAAAACCTTGGGGACCAAAGCCTCCAAGCTGTTGATCCCGCTGAGTTATGCCGCAATTATGGGCGGGTCTTTGACACTGCTTGGCACGTCGACCAACCTGCTGGTGGACGGGGTTGCGCGGGCGCAGGGCATGGAACCCTTCGGGATTTTTGAAATCATGCCGATTGGTCTGGTGGTCTGTGCATGGGGGCTGATCTACATGGCGACCATCGGGCGCAAATTGTTACCCGATCGTGACAGCATGGCCAGCATGCTCAATGACCGCTCCAAGATGAAATTCTTTACCGAGGCGGTGATCCCGCCCGACAGCAACCTGATCGGACGCGAGGTGCTGGACGTGCAATTGTTCAAGCGCGAGGGCGTGCGCCTGATCGACGTGGTGCGCGGGGACAAATCCCTGCGGCGCAATCTTGGGGCGGTGGCCTTGCAGGTCGGGGATCGTGTGGTGCTGCGCACCCAGATGACCGAATTGCTGAGCCTTCAGGCCAATAAGGAACTGAAACGGGTGGATCAACTCTCGGCGGTGGAAACCAAAACCGTCGAGGTGCTGATCACACCGGGCTGTCGCATGGTCGGGCGCGCCCTGGGCAGCATGCGCCTGCGGCGGCGTTATGGGGTCTATCCGCTGGCGGTGCATCGGCGCAACCAGAACATCGGGCGGCAACTGGATGATTTAATTGTCAAAGTCGGCGATACCCTGTTGTTGGAAGGCGCGGCAGAAGACATCCAGCGCCTTGCGGCAGATATGGATATGGTCGATGTCAGCCAACCCTCGGCGCGGGCCTATCGCCGTGGTCATGCGCCGATTGCCATTCTGGCCTTGTTCGGGATTGTGGTGCTGGCGGCCCTGAATGTCGCGCCGATCCTGTTGCTGGCGGTGCTTGCCGTGGCGCTGGTGCTGGTGACGGGCTGTATTGATGCCGAAGAGGCATTTTCCTTTGTGGACGGGCGGTTGTTGGCGTTGATTTTTTCGATGCTGGCGGTCGGGGCCGGATTGCAGAATTCCGGTGCGATTTCGCTATTGGTGGATAACATCGCGCCGCTGTTAAGCACCCTGCCGCTGACGGCGGTGATTTTCTGTGTGTTCCTGATGACCACGGTGTTGACCGAGATCGTGTCGAACAATGCTGTCGCGGTGATCATGACCCCGATTGCGATCAGCCTTGCCGCGGCCCTGGGGATTGATCCACGCCCCTTGGTGGTGGCGGTGATGATTGCGGCGTCTTGTGCTTTTGCGACGCCGATCGGCTATCAGACCAATACTTTGGTTTATGGGCCGGGGGGCTATCGGTTTACCGATTTCATGCGGGTCGGTATCCCGCTGAACCTGTCGATGTCCTTGCTGGCCAGTGCGGTGATCCCGATGATCTGGTGAGGGATCATTCGGGCTTTGGGGCCCGCGCCCGACCATAGGGTTTAAGGGGGCCAGCCCCAAACAAGACACTATTGGGGGCCAGCCCCCAAACCCCCGGAGGTATTTAGGGCCAAAAAGTAAGCAGGGAGCAGCGGGTTACAGCGGCCAGAAGAACAGGATGGCGGGGATCGAAACCGCGATGACGATGATTTCCAGTGGCAGGCCCATGCGCCAGTAATCGCCGAAGGAATAGCCCCCAGGGCCAAGGATCAGCGTGTTGTTCTTATGGCCAATCGGGGTGAGGAATGCCGAGGAGGCGGCGACCGCGACGGCCATCAGAAACGGATCGGGTGAGACCCCGAGGCTTTGTGCCATCTGGATGCCCACGGGGGCGGCGACGATGGTGGTGGCGGTGTTGTTCAGCACATCCGAGAGTGTCATGGTGACCACCATCAGCACGGTCAGGACAATCCAGGGTGCCATGCCAAAGGTCAGGTCGATCAACGCGCCCGCGATCAATTCGGTGCCGCCCGAGGTTTCCAGCGCCGCGCCCAGCGGGATCATCGACCCCAGCAAGACCACAACCGGCCATTCGATATGGGTATAGAGTTCGGACAGTGGCACGATCTTGGCCAGTACGTAGGCAATCACCACCAGCCCCAATGCGATGGGCAGATAGATCACCCCGACACTGGCCGCGGCCACAGCGGCGCCAAACAGGCCGATGGCCAGCCAGACCTTGGAATTCTCGGTGACTGCCAGACCACGATCCGCCAGCGGCAGCACGTTAAGCCATTCGGTGACATGGCCTGCCATATCGCGCGGCACCAGCAGCAGCAGGATGTCCCCGGCGTGCAATTCGGTGTTGCGCAGTTGCGAGGTGATTTTGCGGCCCTGCCGCGATATGCCCAGCAAGATGGTGCGTTGACGCCATGCAAGGCCGACGGATTGTGCGCTACGGCCATTCAGACGCGAATGTTCCTGCACCACGACTTCGATGATTTCAACGCCTTCACCGCCCGCTTTCAGGCGTTCTTCGCGGGTCGTATCGGCCAGGGCCAGATCCAGCGCGCTGCGAAATTCATCCAGTGCGTCAGGGGTGGCTTCGAGCACCAGCGCATCGCCGGCGCGCAGTTCGACATTGCGGGCCTGACCATAGCGGCGCTTGCCCCCCCGCATCAATCCGAGGATCGCCACATCTGATTTATCCGCGACCTCCAGCAGTTCAGCCAGCCGTTTGCCGATATGTTTGCTGTCTTCGGGCACCGTGAGTTCGGCAATATACTGGCCAAGATCACCCTCGGCGATGCTGGCATCTTCGCGCGCGGGGATCAGCCGCCAGCCGATCAGCGCCACAAACAACAGGCCCGCAATCGCCGCGACACCGCCCACCGGCGCGAAATCGAACATTTTGAAAGGTTCACCGAGGGATTGCTGACGGATCGAGGCGATGATGATATTGGGCGGTGTGCCGATCAGCGTGGCCATCCCGCCCAGAATGGTGGCAAAACTGAGCGGCATCAGGCTGAGCCCGGGTTGGCGGCCAGCCTTGCGGGCGGTCTGGATGTCCACGGGCATCAACAGCGCCAAGGCGGCGACATTGTTCATAAAGGCCGACAAGACACCGCCGACAGCGCCCATCAGGGTGATATGCGCGCCCAAAGACCGCGAGGAATCCACAAGCGTGCGGGTGATCAGCAAGACCGCGCCAGAGCGCACCAGCCCCGCCGAGACCACCAGCACCAGCGCCACCACCAAAGTCGCCGGATGGCCAAAGCCGTCAAAGGCGTTTTTGGTTGGCACCACACCCAGCACCACCCCGACCATCAGGGCGCTAAAGGCCACGATATCATAGCGGAACTTGCCCCAGAGCAGCAGGCCAAAGACCGCGCCAAAAAGACAAAACAGGATGATCTGGTCAGGGGTCATGGGGGCCTCGTGATGTTTCGGGCATGACACCCTGCCTGTTCATCCAGTGCAAGGGCAAAACCGGCGTGGCGCGGCTGTCGGCGGAATGACGGGCGGGGGATTGCCCTTTACCGCCGCGCTGCCCTATAGAGTGGCAAGCAAAATCCAAGTTATGAGGTTTCCATGGCCGGCCATTCCAAATGGGCAAATATCCAGCACCGCAAAGGGCGTCAGGACGCACAGCGGTCAAAATTGTTTTCCAAGCTGGCCAAGGAGATCACCGTTGCCGCCAAAATGGGCGACCCTGATCCTGAAAAGAACCCGCGCCTGCGCATGGCCGTCAAAGAGGCAAAATCGCAATCCGTGCCCAAAGACGTGATTGAGCGCGCGATCAAGAAATCCCTGGGCGGCGAGGGCGAAGAATACGAAGAAATCCGCTATGAGGGCTATGGCCCAAATGGCGTGGCGGTGATTGTCGAGGCGATGACCGACAACCGCAACCGCACCGCTTCGACGGTGCGCTCGACGTTTTCCAAGAATGGCGGCAATCTGGGCGAAACCGGCAGTGTCGGCTTTATGTTTGATCGCAAAGGCGAGGTCTCCTATTCTCTGGAGGCCGGTGACAATGACACCTTGATGATGGCCGCCATCGAAGCGGGCGCAGAAGATGTGGAAAGCACGGAAGACGGGCATATTGTCTGGTGTGCGGATACGGATCTGAATGAGGTGGCCACCGCGCTTGAGGCGGCACTGGGTGAATCTGAGTCAACCAAGCTGGTCTGGCGTCCCACCACCACCACCGAGATGGATCTGGAAAGCATGCAAAAGCTGATGAAGCTGATTGACGCGCTGGAAGATGACGATGACGTGCAGCGGGTTACGTCGAATTTTGACGCCTCCGACGAGGTCATGTCACAGCTTTGATCCATAGACAGTGCTGAAGATTTCAGGCCGGTCCTTTGGGGCCGGCCTTTTGCGTTGATCGCCAGTCACGGGTACAACAGCCACCGGCAGAACATCACGGGTACAACAGCCACGGGTACAACAAGTGGCGAATTTGACAGGGATCAATGACGCGGGTGGATCGCATTGGTATGATCGCCTTGTCGAAAAGGAGTATTGAGATGTTGAGCATTCGCAAATCTGCCGATCACCGCGTTGATATCGTGCTGAATGGTGCTGTTGATGCGGAGATGATGCGCAGAGGGCTGGATGATCTGATTGCCCTGTCAGAGGGCGTTTCGGGCGGGCAGATGCTGTATACCATTCCCGAATTTGCCATGCCGACGCTGGGCGCGATCGGGGTTGAATTTGCCCGCCTGCCGGAACTGATCGGCTTGTTGGGGAAATACGACAAATGTGCCGTGCTCAGTGATGCCGCTTGGCTGCGCAAAACTGCCGAAGTCGAGGGGGCGCTGTTGCCCGGATTGGCGATCAAAGGTTTTGCGCTGGATGATCTGGCGGGGGCCGAGGCATGGTTGGCCGAAGGTAAAACCGCATAGGGCCATAAAAAACCGCCCCGAAAGGGACGGTGAAATGTCGATCTGAAAATTCAGAGGGGGTGGTGGATTACCCGAAAATACGGGACATCCCCAACCAGCCTTCACCGATACGGGCACAGGGTTTAATCGCCTCGGGTTTCTTCGCCTGAGAAATCTGGGTCAGAACGGATTTGACTTCGTTCAGGCGGGTGCGGGCACTGCGGCTGCCGGTGCTGGCCTGCACATTGAGGATTTTTGACTGCGTGTGCAGGGCGGCCTCGATCACCGCCAATTGGGTTTGGCTCAAATCCAGTTTGCTCTGGGTATCTGGCATGACGTCTTCCTTTTGTTCTTGTGTGCTGCACATAGGGTCAGCCATCGCAGTGCGCCAGTGGGCATTGGACGAATTCACTGTTTTGTGTAGGTTTTATTACAGAAATCAATCCGGCGCGAGAAGCCGGCGTTTGGCGGCGCTGTGAATGGCTTTGGTCAGGGGGGCTAGGGCAGGGGCCATGACGCGGGTGATTTGCCAATACAAAGGCACGTCCAGCGGGGCGTTTTTGCCCAAAGCGATCAAACGCCCTTCGGCCAGATGCCCGCGCACCAGCGTTTCAGGATTCATGCCCCACCCCATGCCCGCAAGGGCCGCATCGACAAATCCGTGCGTCGAGGGCAGGTGATGGCAGGGCGGATGCAGGGGCTTGCCGGTCTGTTGTTTGATCCAGCGCGATTGCAATTGATCCTTGTTGTTGAACACCAGCATCGGGGCGCGGCTTAGGCTGTCGCGGGTCACACCTGTTGGGAAATATCTGCGCATGAAATCGGGGCTTGCCGTTGCGATATAGCGCATTTTGCCCAAAGACAGCAGATCACAGCCCGGCGCGGCGCGGTCATGTCCGGTCAGGGCGGCGCTGACCGCCCCACGGCGCAGCCAGTCATCTGCGGTGTCCTGATCATCAATGACCACGTCGAACAGCAGTTCAGGGACCGCTGCCAAGGCGGGGATCAGCCATGTCGCCAAAGCATCCGCTGGCACCGCAAGGCGCAATCTGGGGCGTGGGGCATCGGCGGATCTGGACCGGCCAAGCGCCTGTGATTCCAGCAGCGCGATATCATCGGCATGTTTGGCCAGACGCGCGCCCAATTCGGTGGGCTGGCACGGCTGACTGCGGTGCACCAGCGTCGCACCGACATTTTCCTCCAGCGCCTTGAGCCGCTGCGAAATCGCCGAAGGCGTGACCCCCAGCAATCCGGCAGCCGCATCCAGACTGCCAGAGCGCAGGATCGCCGAAAGCGCGGCAAGCTGGATTGGATCAAGCGACATTAGCATTTCTTATTCAGGGTTACTTTCTTTAATTTGCCTAAAGTGAAGCGCCTGTATAGTCAAACCTTGGATTTGATGGGGATTTGCCAGTGTTTACGTCTTTTTTACCCGGTTTTGCGCTGAGCCTGACTTTGATCCTTGCGATCGGGGCGCAGAATGCCTTTGTCCTGCGTCAGGGATTGCGTCAGCAGCATGTGTTCTGGGTGTGCCTGACCTGTGCGGTCTCGGATGCCCTGTTGATTGCGACGGGCGTGGCAGGGTTTGGCGCCCTGGCCAAGGCGGTGCCGTGGTTTGAAACCCTGATGCGGTTTGGCGGCGCGGGGTTTTTGATCTGGTATGGCGCGCTGAATGCCCGTGCGGCATGGCGCGGCGGTGAAACCCTTGAGGCACAGGGGCAGGGCGGCCGGACACTGCAACAGGCGATTCTGACGGTGCTGGCGCTGACCTGGTTAAACCCACATGTATATCTGGACACACTTGTGTTGATCGGATCAATCTCGGCGCAATATCCCGACCGTTTATCATTCGGGATCGGTGCAACATTGGCCAGCTTTTGTTTCTTCTTTTCATTGGGATACGGGGCGCGGTTGATCAGCCCGCTGTTTGCCAAGCCGCTCAGCTGGCGGATATTGGATGGGGCGATCGCCCTGACCATGTGGGGCATTGCGGCGAAACTTTTGTCGATGTGATCTTGCCCTTTGGTGCGCATTGAGAAAGGGTCGCGCCATGAACATTCCCACACCTCAACGCCCTGTCGTCGGCATCCTCTGGATGTTGCTGACCGGCGTGTTTTTCATCGCTGTGACCGCCCTGGTCAAACATATGGGGCCGCGTCTGCCCGCCGCCGAAGCAGCGTTTCTGCGCTACGCGATCGGGTTGGTGTTTTTGCTGCCGGCGCTGCGCTCGATGGGCCTGTCTGATCTGACCCGCCGCCAATGGTCGTTCTTTGGCCTGCGCGGGTTTTGTCATGCCTTGGGGGTGATCTTGTGGTTTTACGCGATGACGCGCCTGCCGATTGCCGAGGTGACAGCGATGAATTATCTCGCGCCGATCTATGTGACCTTGGGGGCCGCCGTGTTTCTGGGGGAAAAGCTGGCGGCGCGGCGCATTGCGGCGGTTTGTCTGGGGCTGATGGGGGCCGCGATCATCCTGCGCCCCGGTTTTCGCGAGGTCAGTCTGGGGCGTCTGGCGATGCTGTTTGCCGCTGTGGTTTTTGCCGGATCATATCTGTTGGCCAAGGTTCTGGCCGATGAGGTGCGCCCTGCCGTGGTGGTGGCGATGTTGTCATTCTTTGTCACTCTGGCCTTGGCCCCCTTTGCCTTGCCAGTCTGGATCGCCCCGACACTGCGTGAAATCCTGCTGCTGAGTGCAGTGGCGTTTTTTGCGACGGCTGGCCATTATACAATGACACTGGCCTTTGCAGCGGCGCCTGTCACAGTCACCCAGCCGATTACGTTTTTACAATTGGTCTGCGCTACATTGCTGGGGGTGGTGGCCTTTGGCGAACCCGTGGACATCTGGGTTATCCTGGGTGGTTTTGTGATTTTGGGGTCCGTCACCTTCATCACATGGCGCGAAGCGATGCTGAAACGGCAGGTGACGCCCCATGCGAATGCGACCAAGCTCTGAGTTTTCTTGATTGACGGGTCAATAAAGATCGAACTATCCTAGGCAGGTAACGTCAAAGGATAGAATCCGTCATGCCCAAAGTTGGAATGCAGCCGATCCGGCGTTCGGCGCTGGTGCAGGCCACGATCGCCGAGATCGGTGCCGCGCATTCGCTGGATGTGACGGTGGGACAGATTGCCAAACGCGCAGGCATGTCCACCGCGCTGGCGCATCATTACTTCGGGGGCAAGGATCAGATTTTCCTCGCCGCGATGACCCATATCCTTGAGGAATATAAAGGTGAGGTTCTGCGCTGTCTGGCCACGGCAAGCAATCCGCGCGACCGTGCGGCGGCGATCATCACGGCCAGCTTTGACCAGACCTGCTTTGCCCCTGAAACTGTATCCGCCTGGATGACGCTATATGCGGCATCGCGCACCAGCACCGGCACCCAACGTCTGTTGCGCATTTATCAGCGGCGGCTGCGCTCTAACCTGACCCATGCCCTGCGCGGGGCATCCTTGCAGCCCGAAGCGGATGCCGAAACCCTGGCGGCGCTGATTGACGGATTGTATCTGCGTGCGGCGCTGTCGCAATCGGGCAGTGCCGAAGCGGCGCTGAGATCTGCCCTGACCACCTTAGATTTGTTGTTAAAGGCCTCTGAATGACCCAGCCCAATATCCTGATCCTGATGGTGGATCAGCTCAACGGTACTTTCTTTCCAGATGGTCCGGCCGATTTTCTGCACGCGCCGAACCTCAAGGCGCTGGCGGCGCGATCAACGCGCTTTGCCAATGCCTATACGGCATCGCCTTTGTGCGCACCGGGGCGGGCGGCATTTATGTCGGGGCAATTGCCCAGCGATACCGGTGTCTATGACAATGCTGCCGAATTTTGTTCCTCAATCCCGACCTATGCCCACCATTTGCGCCGTGCGGGCTATCACACCTGTCTGTCAGGCAAGATGCATTTTGTCGGCCCTGACCAGTTGCACGGTTTTGAAGAACGCCTGACCACCGATATCTATCCCGCTGATTTCGGCTGGACCCCGGATTACCGCAAACCCGGTGAACGGATTGACTGGTGGTATCACAACATGGGGTCGGTCACCGGGTCGGGTGTTGCCGAAATATCCAACCAGATGGAATATGACGACGAGGTGGCCTTTAACGCCACCCGCAAGATTTACGATCTTTCGCGCGGGTTGGATGACCGGCCCTGGTGCCTGACCGTCAGCTTTACCCACCCCCATGATCCCTATGTGGCCCGCAAGAAATATTGGGACTTGTATGAGGATTGCGATCATCTGCTGCCCGAAGTGCCAGCAATGAACTATGACGATCACGACGCCCATTCAAAACGGATTTTTGACGCCAATGACTGGCGCAGCTTTGACATCACCGAAGAAAACATCAAACGCTCGCGCCAGGCCTATTTTGCCAACATAAGCTATCTCGACGATAAGGTCGGGGACATCCTGAAAACGCTGGAAGACACCCGCCAAGAGGCGATCATCGTCTTTGTCTCGGATCACGGCGACATGTTGGGTGAACGCGGGTTGTGGTTCAAGATGTCGTTTTATGAAGGCTCATCCCGGGTGCCGATGATGATTGCCGCGCCGCAGATGGCGCCGGGCCTGCACACCACGGCCGTGTCCAACATTGATGTCTGCCCGACGCTTTGCGATCTGGCGGGCGTCAGCATGGATGAGGTTCAGGAATGGACCACGGGGCAATCTCTGGTGCCGATGGGGCAGGGTGTCGAACGCACCGAACCCGTCGCGATGGAATATGCCGCCGAGGCCTCTTATGCGCCGATGGTGTCGCTGCGCTATGGGCCGTGGAAATACAACCGCTGTGCCCTGGACCCCGATCAATTGTTCAATCTTGAAAATGATCCCCATGAATTGACCAATCTGGCCGGTCACCCCGATCATCAGGGCACGTTGGCGTCTTTGCGGGCCAAGGCCGATGCGCGGTGGGATCTGGCGGCCTATGATGCGGATGTGCGCAAATCACAGGCGCGCCGCTGGGTGGTCTATGAGGCGCTGCGCGAGGGGGGCTATTATCCGTGGGATTACCAGCCGCTGCGCAAAGCCTCGGAACAATACATGCGCAATCACATGGATCTGAACGTGCTGGAAGAAAACAAACGCTTCCCGCGCGGCGAATGATCCGGCCTGTGCGTCACCATCAACCACTTACCGATCCGATCAGAAAGCAGACCTAACATGGCTTATGATACCCAACCCAAGGCCAGCCATTTCATCAATGGCGCCTATGTCGAAGATACCGCCGGCACGGCGATTGAGGTGATTTATCCGGCCACCGGAGAAAAGATCGCAACGGTTCATGCCGCCACCCCGGCGATCATCGAACAGGCGATCACTGCCGCCAAAACCGCACAGGGGGCATGGGCGGCCATGAGCGGCACCGAACGCGGGCGTATCCTGCGCCGTGCGGCAGAGCTGCTGCGCGCGCGCAACCATGACCTGAGCGTTCTGGAAACCTATGACACCGGCAAACCCTATCAGGAAACCTCGGTGGCGGATGCCACCAGCGGGGCCGACGCGCTGGAATATTTCGGTGGCATTGCGGCATCGCTGACCGGCGAACATATCCAGCTTGGTGAAAACTGGGTCTATACGCGGCGCGAGGCCCTGGGCGTCTGTGTCGGGATTGGCGCGTGGAACTACCCCACGCAGATTGCCTGCTGGAAAGGCGCGCCGGCGCTGGCCTGTGGCAATGCGATGATTTTCAAACCATCAGAGACCACTCCGCTTTGTGCCTTGAAAGTGGCCGAGATTCTGCACGAGGCAGGCCTGCCAGCGGGCCTTTATAATGTCGTGCAGGGCATGGGCGAGGTCGGCAATGCTTTGGTCACTGACCCGCGTGTGGACAAGGTGTCGCTGACCGGATCGGTGCCCACAGGGCGCAAGGTTTATGCGGCGGCGGCGGCGGGCATCAAACATGTGACGATGGAATTGGGCGGTAAATCCCCGCTGATCATCTTTGAGGATGCCCATATCGAAAACGCTGTCGGCGGCGCGATCATGGGCAATTTCTATAGCTCCGGTCAGGTCTGTTCAAATGGCACGCGGGTGTTTGTGCATAAGGCGATCAAGGAAAAATTCCTGACGCGGCTCAGCGCACGTTTGGGCAATGCGGTGATCGGTGATCCGATGGATCCTGACACCAGCTTTGGCCCGATGGTATCGCAGCGCCAGATGAAAATTGTGCTGGAATATATCGCAAAAGGCCAATCCGAGGGCGCGCGCCTGGTGACCGGGGGCGCGCAGATTGAGCGCGCAGGTTTCTATCTGCAGCCGACGGTTTTTGCCGATGTGACCGATGATATGGTGATTGCCCGTGAGGAAATCTTTGGCCCCGTGATGGCGGTGCTGGATTTCGAGGACGAAGATGATGTGATGGCCCGTGCCAATGACTGTGAATTTGGCCTTGCAGCAGGGGTGTTCACCAATGATCTGACCCGCGCACACCGGGTTGCGGCGCGGTTCGAGGCAGGCACCTGTTTCATCAACAGCTATAATGACGCCCCCGTAGAAGCGCCGTTTGGCGGGTCTAAAAATTCGGGTGTCGGGCGTGAAAACTCCAAGGCGGCGATCGAACATTACAGCCAGTTGAAATCGGTGTTTGTGCGCATGGATGACGTGGACGCACCGTTCTGAGGCGCTGTAAACCGAGGCGCTGTGAAAATGCGCGCTGCCGCGCATTCGATTTTGGGGGCTTGCGGTGATCTGAGCCCGGCCCGCGCCGCTGTGGCGTCCGAAAGGGCGGAATATATTTGCTGAGAGGTGCTTGAGCCCACACTCCGTGGCTCAAGACACCGCGACAATTTTAAGGCTGCGATTCCCCGCAGCGTCAAGGACAAGCCAAGCACAGCTTGGGGCGCGGGGCGCCTCCTTGACCCTGAGTGGAATCACATAAGGGGACGTGATGAAAGCGGAATTTGTGATTGTGGGGGCTGGCAGTGCCGGCTGTGCGATGGCTTATCGTTTGGCGATGGCCGGGCGCAAGGTGATTGTGATCGAACACGGTGGCACCGATGCGGGCCCGTTTATCCAGATGCCTGCGGCGCTGAGTTACCCGATGAACATGAAGCGCTATGATTGGGGCTATCGGTCGGAACCCGAGCCGCATCTGGGCGGACGCACCCTGGCTTGTCCGAGGGGCAAGGTGATTGGCGGATCCTCTTCGATCAACGGGATGGTCTATGTGCGCGGCCATGCGATGGATTTTGATCATTGGGAAGAAAGCGGCGCGCGGGGCTGGGGCTATGCCGATGTGCTGCCTTATTACAAACGTATGGAAAGCTGGCATGACGGCGGTCATGGCGGTGATGCGGGCTGGCGGGGCACGGATGGGCCGCTGCATGTCAGCCGCGGGCCGCGCAAGAACCCGCTGTTTGCGGCCTTTGTCAAAGCGGGCGCAGAAGCAGGTTACGAGGCGACCGGCGATTACAACGGCGAAAAACAAGAGGGCTTTGGCCCGATGGAACAGACCGTTTGGAACGGGCGGCGCTGGTCGGCGGCAAATGCCTATCTGCGGCCGGCGCAGCGCAGTGGAAATGTCGAGGTGATCCGCGCCTTTGCACAGCGGGTGGTGATCGAGGACGGGCGGGCAACCGGCGTTGAAGTGTCCCGTGGCGGCAAGATCGAGGTGATCAAAGCCGCGCGCGAGGTGGTGCTGGCCGCTTCGTCAATCAATTCGCCAAAACTGTTGATGTTGTCGGGCATTGGCCCTGCCGCGCATCTGGCCGAACAGGGGATCGCGGTCAAAGTTGACCGTCCCGGTGTCGGGCAGAACCTGCAGGATCACCTGGAATTGTATATCCAGATGGCGGCTTCGCAGCCGATCACATTGTATAAACACTGGAATTTGTTTTCAAAGGCGGTGATCGGGGCGCAATGGCTGTTCACCAAGACCGGCATGGGCGCATCGAACCAGTTTGAAAGCGCGGCCTTTATCCGCTCAAAGGCCGGCGTGGCCTATCCTGATATCCAGTATCATTTCCTGCCGATTGCGGTGCGCTATGACGGGCAGGCGGCGGCGGAAGGTCACGGTTTTCAGGCCCATACCGGCCCGATGCGATCCAAATCGCGTGGCGCGGTCAGTCTGCGTTCATCGGATCCGGCAGACGATCCGGTGATCCGGTTCAATTATATGTCCCATCCCGAAGATTGGGAGGATTTTCGCAGATGTATCCGGCTGACCCGCGAGATTTTTGCCCAAGAGGCATTCAAGCCGTTTGTGAAACATGAAATCCAGCCCGGTGCCGCGTTGCAATCGGATGCGGAGCTGGACGGGTTTATCGCCGAACATGCCGAAAGCGCCTATCACCCCTGTGGCACCTGTAAAATGGGCGCGGTGGATGATCCGATGGCGGTGGTTGATCCAGAGGCGCGGGTGATCGGTGTGGATGGCTTGCGGGTGGCGGACAGCTCGATTTTCCCGCGCATCACCAACGGCAACCTGAATGCGCCCTCGATCATGGTGGGGGAAAAAGTATCGGATCTGTTGCTGGGGCTTGATCCTTTGGCGCGGGCCAATGACAGGCCGTGGATTCATCCCGATTGGGAAACCGAACAGCGGTAGATTTTCGTTAACCTTTATTAACATATCCCCTTTCAGGGCGCGGGTTTCGTGGCCATACTGGGGCTATGTTAAAGATATGTTTGCGATTTTGCCTTGTGGCGCTGGCGCTGGTGCTGGCTGGCCCATCTGTTCAGGCGGCGGACTTCACCGGAAAACTGCGGGTGATTGATGGGGATACCGTGGATGTGGGCACAACCCGCGTGCGGATTTTCGGCATTGATGCGCCGGAACGCGATCAACCCTGCACCACGCTCGAGGGCCAGAACTGGGGCTGCGGGGATTGGGTGACGCGGCAGGTGCGCGACCGTTTTGACGGCAAGACCGCGCGTTGCATCGCCAGGGATCAAGACAGCTACGGGCGGATTGTAGCAACCTGCTATGTCAAAAAAACCGATATCGGTCAGTTACTTGTCCAAGAGGGCTGGGCCTTTGCCTATCGCAAATATGCGATGGATTATGATCTGGATGAAAAGGCGGCGCTGGTGGCAAAACGTGGCATCCACGGGTTTACCATGCAATCGCCTGCACGGTACCGGCTGGCGCGGATCAAAGGCCGCGATGCCCAAGACCCTGCTTGCAAGATCAAGGGCAATATTTCGGCCAAGGGCGTGCGGATTTACCATATGCCGGGGCAGAAATTTTATGCGCGCACCGGGATCAGGCTGGATAAAGGCGAACGCTGGTTCTGCTCTGAAGCCCAGGCGCGGGCCTCGGGCTGGCGGGCGGCGCGGCGTTAATCATTCGACACGGTAGGGCAGGACATCGCGGCGGTTGGGATCCACCACCAGTCGCCGTTCCAAAGGCGGCACCGCGCGTTGGTGGCATTCTTTGCGTTCACAAATCCGGCAGGAAATCCCGATCGGTTCAAAGGCGCTGTCGCGGCTGGTGTCCAGACCATCGGCATAGACCAATGCGGGGGCGTGACGCAGTTCACAGCCCAGCGAAATGGCGAAACGGCGCACCGGTGCGCCAAACCGCCCGCCGGGTTTGGTGATGTCGCGGGCCAGGCTGATATAGCGCACGCCATCGGGGGTTTCGGCCAGTTGGCGCAAAAACCGCCCCGGCGTTTCAAAGGCGCGATGCACATTCCACAGCGGGCAGGCACCGCCAAAACGGGCAAATTGCAGACGTGTGGCGGAATGACGTTTGGTGATGGTGCCGGCCTGATCGACGCGCACAAAAAAGAACGGGATTCCCTTGGTGCCCGGGCGTTGCAGGGTGGACAGGCGATGCGCCACCTGTTCGATGGAGGCACCGAAATGCCCCGACAGCAATTCCAGATCATGGCGGCATTCCTGTGCCTTGGCGTGGAAGGTGCCATAGGGCATCAGCGCCGCCCCCGCAAAATAATTCGCCAAGCCGATTTTGGCGATCTCGCGGGCTTCGGTGGTGTGGAACCGGGCCAGATCAAGCGTCGCTTCCAGCAGTGCATCCTGCCGGGTCAGGGCGACTTGCAGCAGCATCTGAAAGGTCTGGGTTTCGGGCGCGGCGCGGGCAGAAAGGCTGAGGGATTTGAGCGCCGGATCATAGTGGCGCAGCCGGTCCATATCGGTAAAGGTGACGGTGATATTGGCGTTGGCCAAGGCCGATGCCGCCGCCACGCGCATGTTGTGATGGCCGCCTTCGCGGCTGGCAAAATGTTCGGCGGCCCGGTCCACCGCATCAATGTAATTGTCGCAATAATGAAAGAAATCGCGCACTTCTTCCCATGCCGAAGGCGAGGCGCTGGCATCGCCACGGCCCAATGCCTCGTCCAGCGAGGCAAGGCGTTCATGGGTCTGGCGATAGCTTTGATGCAGTTCCAGAAACGCCCGCGCCAGTCCCGGTGCATTGGAGGCCGCAAGGCGCAGATCGGCCAGCGGTGGCATGTTGCCGCCAAACACCGGATCGGCCAGGGCCTCGCGCATGTCACTGACCAGACGTTCACCATCGCCGGTCGACAATTCACCGACATCCAGCCCAAATTCCGTGACCAGCGCCAGCACCACTGTGGTGCTGACCGGACGGTTGTTGTTTTCCATCTGGTTGAGATAGGGCAAGGACACCCCCATGCGCGCGGCAAAATCTTTTTGGGTCAGGCCTACCCGCGTGCGCAATTCGCGCAATTTGGCACCGGCATAGAGTTTCTGATTGGCCATTCCACGCCCTTTGCAACTTTGCAGTTTGGCGCAGCCTAGCTTTGCAAACCGACCCAGACAAGGTGGCTCAGCTTGGTTAACATTGTCCTAAGCCCCTAAGCCTAAGGATCAGGTCAGCCCCAGTTTCTTTTCGCGCCGGATCACCAGCAGGATGGACAATACACCGGCAATCGCGGTGACAAACATCAGCCACAACAGGGGATAAGCGCCGCTTTCAGGGGTCAGCAAGGCCCCCGCCAGGACCGCAAGCCCAGAACCGCCGCCGATCATGATGGATCCCCCTAGCCCCGATGCCGTGCCCGCCAGATGCGGGCGCACCGACAACATGCCAGCGGTCGCATTGGGAATGCACAGGCCATTGCCCAGTCCGACCAACGTCATCAAGCCAAAGAACGTCTCGGCGGTGCCATGACCGCTAAAGAAAATCAGCAAAGATACCGCGCCGCCAATGGCATTGGCCAGGCAGCCCCAAAGCACCATCGCATTGACGCCAAAACGGGTGGCATAAAGGCCGGTCAGGAAATTACCGGCGAAATAGCCGATGGCGGGCGCGCCAAAATAGATGCCCAGCCAGAACGGGCTGAGGTTGAATACTGTGCTGCCCACAAAGGGCGCACCGCCCAGATAGGCGTAAAAGGCACCGGAACAAAAACCCGCCGCCATTGCATAGCCCCAGAACCGAGGCGCACGCAGCAATTCGGGATATTCCTTGAACTGGCCCAACATGGATTTACCGGAATGACGGGCGGTTTCGCCCATGTCAAACCAGACCAGCACAAGGATCAGCGCCGCGACCACCACCATCAGCCAGAATGTCATGTGCCAGTCGAAAACCTGTTCGATCGCACCGCCAATGGCAGGGCTGATCATCGGCACCAAGGCCACGCCCATTGTGACATAACCCATCATCGAGGCGGATTGATCTTGGGTATAGAGATCCCTGATCACCGCACGGCTGAGCACCATCGCGGTTGCAATCACCGCCTGTCCGACCCGAAATGCCAGAAACACCGCGGTGTTGGGGGCAAAGATACAGCCCAGCGTCGCGGCGATAAACAGGATCAGCCCGCCGATCATCACCTTGCGGCGGCCCAGATTATCCGAGATCGGCCCGATAAACAGCTGCAAAATGGCGCTGCACAAGAGGAAAAGCGGCACGGAAAGCTGCATGATCGCGTAATCCGTGCCGAAATATTCCGCCATTTGGGGCAGACTCGGCAGGAAGATGTTCATCACCATGGCCGAAAGTCCGGCCAAAAGGATCAACGTTGCGATATGGGGCGGGGTGGTTCGATCAAAGAAACGCACAACGGGTGTAGAATTCATGCAAATGCAGGTATTCCCATGTCTGGCGCTTGTCCAGAAAGGATCGGCCTGTTTGCAAATTTGCATTTTGCAGCCTGATGGTTGAAAAATATTTGCAAATATTCACAAATCCGCTTTGGTTGCCTGCCCCGCTTGGCTATGATTGTCAAAACCAATGCAGGGGTTACCCATGAAAGATATTCTGGAACAGCTTGAAAATCGCCGCGAGACCGCACGTCTGGGCGGTGGCCAAAAACGTATTGATGCCCAGCACGGGCGCGGCAAGCTGACCGCGCGCGAGCGGGTCGAGCTGTTGCTGGATGAAGACAGCTTTGAAGAATTCGACATGTTTGTCACCCATCGCTGCACCGATTTCGGCATGGAAAATCAAAAGCCTGCAGGGGATGGCGTGGTCACTGGCTGGGGCACGATCAATGGCCGTCTGGTCTATGTGTTTTCGCAGGATTTCACGGTTTTTGGCGGGTCTTTGTCCGAGACCCACGCCCAGAAGATTTGCAAAATTCAGGACATGGCAATCCAGAATGGCGCGCCGGTGATCGGGATCAACGATTCCGGGGGCGCGCGCATTCAGGAAGGCGTGGCCTCGCTTGCCGGATATGCAGAAGTGTTCCAGCGCAATATCGAAGCGTCGGGCGTGATCCCGCAGATCAGCCTGATCATGGGGCCTTGTGCCGGGGGCGCGGTATATTCACCTGCGATGACCGATTTCATTTTTATGGTCAAAGACACATCCTACATGTTTGTGACCGGCCCTGACGTGGTAAAAACCGTCACCAACGAGGTCGTCACCGCCGAAGAACTGGGCGGGGCCAGCACCCATACCCGTAAATCATCGGTGGCGGATGCGGCCTTTGAAAATGACGTCGAAGCCTTGGCCGAAGTGCGGCGGCTGGTGGATTTCCTGCCCGCCAACAACCGCCAGATGCCGCCGGTGCGCCCGTTCTTTGATGAACCGGGCCGCATTGAGGCCTCGCTGGATACGTTGGTGCCCGCCAATGCCAACACGCCTTATGATATGAAGGAATTGATCCACAAACTGGCGGACGAGGGCGATTTTTATGAAATTCAGGAAGATTTCGCCAAGAACATCATCACCGGCTTTATCCGTATCGAAGGCCGCAGCGTGGGTGTTGTGGCCAATCAACCGATGGTGCTGGCGGGCTGTCTGGATATTGACAGTTCCCGCAAGGCGGCGCGGTTTGTGCGCTTTTGTGATGCCTTTGAAATCCCGCTGCTGACGCTGGTGGATGTGCCCGGTTTCCTGCCCGGCACCGGTCAGGAATACGGTGGCGTGATCAAACATGGTGCGAAACTGTTGTTTGCCTATGGCGAGGCGACAGTGCCGATGGTCACAGTGATCACCCGCAAGGCCTATGGCGGGGCCTATGATGTGATGGCCTCCAAACATCTGCGGTCGGATTTCAACTATGCATGGCCAACTGCGGAAGTGGCAGTAATGGGGGCCAAAGGGGCCACCGAAATCATCCATCGTCAGGATTTGAAAGACCCCGAAAAGATCGCCAAACACACCAAGGATTACGAAGACCGCTTTGCCAATCCGTTTGTGGCCGCCGAACGCGGGTTCATCGACGAGGTGATCCAGCCGCGCACCACACGCAAACGTATCGCCCGCGCCTTTGCATCCCTGCGCAATAAAAAGGTGACAACACCCTGGAAGAAACACAACAACATTCCGTTGTGATGCCCTCTGTGGTGCATCTGCCCTTTGCCCCCCTGCACGGCGCGATCTCTCTCGTAGTGCCACGCTGGGCCAAAGGGCAGGGCACCAGATCGTTTAGCCCAGATGAGGCCCGACAATGACCCTGTGGAAAAACCAAGCCTTTACCATCGCCCATGCCGATGATGGCACGTTTGCCGGTGCCATGATCTGCCGGATCTCTGCACTGGTGCTCGGGTTTTTCGTGGCCCTGCCGGCGCTGGCGCTTGAACTGCCCTCGGGGCAATCGGCGGACCTGCAAGAGGTGCTGGTTGATGATCTGGGCAGCGAAACCTGGCTGCGCTTTCGCTTTGTCGCACCGCAGATTTCGCGCGCCGCCGCGGATGCGGATGAAACCGCGCAGGATATGCTGTTTTTATGCACGCATCTGGCCTTGACTTATATCGCGGATTTTGACCTGAGCGGCGATGTGATCGTGGTGTCACTGGCCGACCGTGCGCTTGAATTCGGGGTGGCCGACCCAGACGCCACACAGTTTTTTGAGGCCTTCCGTGCGCAGGATGGCACCTGCATCTGGGAGGGTTATTGATGCAACCACAACATGTTGAGACAGGATGCGCGGCAACACGCGCAAATGAGGCTTTGGCGTCACAGAACCGCCGATTGAAAGCGCAAGCGTATCAATCCCATCCGGTTTTGCGTATTCTCGCGGCCGGGAATACCGTTGTGTTCCCGACTTCAGAACCGGGACGCGCGGGGCATGTAGCAGTGCGGCGTTCCATCAACAATAACAGGAGACCAAGATGTCCAAGAGCATCAAATTGTTGGCAGCATTCGGCTTTATTGCCGCTGTATCGGCCTGCACAAGCGGCCAAACCGAAGAAGAATACGTTGTGGTTGACCCAGAGCCGATCTCGGTTGAACCAACCTACACAGGCAAATACAAATAAGCCTGTTGCAGGGCAGGCGATTGCGCCTGTCCTGTTCCCCGCCACCCTTGGTCAGGAGGGTGTGTAATGCAGGCTTATATGCTCAAGCATCGCGGGTTTCCCGGCCGCCTTCCGGGCACTGATTTTCAATTTATCATCCGCCGCCCCAATCCCAAAGGGGTCACACCGATCACCCAGCGCGAGCGCCGCTCAGATCGCCGTCCGCCGGACCGCCGCGCCGATGCGGCCTTTATGAAGGCGCTTTGGGAATGTTTTGGCGATCGCCCTTTCGAACGCGGCAATCTGGATGCCGGGCGTCTGTCTTGGTTGTTTGGCCGCGAGGTCCTGCCCGCCAGTGATCCTTTTGATCCGGCGCATTATGAATCCATGTTGGTGATCAACGAAGCTGTCGCGCGGGCATCCTTTCCCGAAGCCTTTGAGGGGTGATCGGCATGTTCGCGCCTGTTGCCCTGCGTTTTCAGCGGTCCTTGGCCGATTTTCCCGTGACGGGTGAAATGCGCTTGGTTGTTGGTGCGGATTTGGACAGGGTCACAGATACAAAGGACGCGCCTGAAAACAATGCGTTCCTTGTGCAATCAGACCCAACCCCTTCCCCTGAAGGGCAGCACAATGGCCCCCCGCCAGTGCTGCCCGTTTTTTCCGAAAGGTGCGGTTCTGATGATTTTGGCCAAGATCATTCAGGGCGCGCGGAACCAAACCAGATCTGCCGCGTTAACCCTGTAGACAAAAGCAGTAAAGGAACGGGCAGATGCCTTTCAAAAACATTATTCTCAGTCTTCTTGCCTGTGGTGGCCTTGCCGCCTGTGGTGACACGCTTGGCGAACAGGCCTTGGGCGGCGCGGCCATCGGTGCAGGTGCAGCGGCAATCACCAGCGGCAGCCTTATTCAGGGCGCGGCCATCGGTGTGGCGGGCAATGTCGCCTATTGCCAGCTCAACCCCGGCAAATGTAACTGATCCATCCCTGACATTCCCCGTGGCAGCGGGCCGGTCCAACCGGCGCGGTGCTGTCATGTTTCACCCCTATTGCGACCCCGCGCAGCCTGTGCTGCAGCGGGGTCTTTGTGTTTTCCCCAAGACCCAGAAGGACGTCCCATGTTCAAGAAACTGCTGATTGCCAATCGGGGCGAAATCGCCTGCCGTGTCATCAAGACCGCCCGTAAAATGGGCATCACCACCGTGGCGATCTATTCGGATGCGGATGCACAGGCGCTGCACGTCCAGATGGCGGATGAGGCGGTCCACATCGGCCCGCCGCCAGCCAATCAATCCTATATTGTCATCGACAAGGTGATGGAGGCGGTCAAAGCCTCGGGCGCTGAAGCGGTGCATCCGGGCTATGGTTTTTTGTCGGAAAACAGCAAGTTCGCCGAGGCGCTTTCGGCCGCTGGCGTCGCCTTTGTCGGCCCGCCGGTGGGGGCAATCGAAAAGATGGGCGACAAGATCACCTCGAAAAAGATCGCCCAAGAGGCAGGCGTGTCCACGGTGCCCGGCTATATGGGGCTGATTGCGGATGCCGATGAAGCGGTGAAAATCTCCAATGAGGTTGGCTATCCGGTGATGCTGAAAGCCTCGGCTGGCGGTGGCGGCAAGGGCATGCGCATTGCCTGGAACGACGATGAGGCCCGCGAAGGGTTTCAAAGCTCCAAGAACGAGGCGGCCAATTCATTTGGCGATGACCGGATTTTTATCGAAAAATTCGTAACCCAGCCGCGCCACATCGAAATTCAGGTGCTCTGTGACAGCCACGGCAACGGCATCTATCTGGGTGAACGCGAATGTTCGATCCAGCGCCGCAATCAAAAAGTGGTCGAAGAAGCACCAAGCCCCTTTCTTGATGAAGCGACCCGCAAGGCGATGGGCGAACAGGCCGTGGCACTGGCGCAGGCGGTTGGCTATGCCTCGGCAGGAACGGTGGAATTCATCGTGGATGGCGACAAGAACTTTTACTTCCTTGAAATGAACACCCGTTTGCAGGTGGAACATCCGGTCACCGAATTGATCACCGGTGTGGATCTGGTCGAACAGATGATCCGCGTGGCCAATGGCGAGGCGCTGACGATCAAACAATCCGATGTCAAACTGAACGGCTGGGCCATTGAAAACCGGCTGTATGCCGAAGACCCCTATCGGGGGTTCCTGCCATCGATTGGCCGATTGACGCGCTATCGCCCGCCCCAGGAGGTTGCTGCTGGGCCGCTGCTGGACAATGGCAAATGGCAAGATGATGCGCCTGCGGGAATCACGGCGGTGCGCAATGATACCGGCGTCTATGAGGGCGGCGAGATCAGCATGTATTACGATCCGATGATTGCAAAGCTGTGTACATGGGCCCCGACCCGCGCCGAAGCGATTGAACGCATGCGGGTTGCCCTGGACAGTTTCGAGGTCGAGGGCATTGGCCACAACCTGCCGTTCCTGTCTGCCGTGATGGATCACCCGATCTTTATCGCGGGGGAGATGACCACCGCCTTTATCGCCGAAGAATATCCTGACGGGTTTGAAGGGGTTGAGCTGGCGGCGGATGAATTGCGCCGGATTGCGGCGGCTTTGGCGGCGATGCACAGGGTTGCCGAAATTCGCCGTGCGCGGGTGTCTGGGCGGATGGACAACCACGAACGCAAGGTTGGCAGTGACTGGAATGTTGCCCTGCAGGGCCAATCCTTTGACGTGACAATCGCGGCAGATCAGGACGGCGCAACCGTTGGTTTCCCTGACGGCGATACCCTGCGGGTTTGCGGAGACTGGACCCCCGGGGATCAACTGGCGGTGATGACGGTTGGCGAAGTGCCGCTGGTGCTGAAGGTTGGCAAAATCTCGGGCGGGTTCCGGGTGCGCACCCGTGGCGCTGATCTGCGGGTGCATGTGCGCACCCCGCGTCAGGCCGAACTGGCCCGTCTGATGCCTGAAAAACAGGCCCCCGATACCTCCAAGATGCTGCTTTGTCCGATGCCGGGTCTGGTGGTGAAACTGGACGTGGCGGTGGGTGACGCCGTCCATGACGGGCAGGCGCTCTGTACCATTGAGGCGATGAAGATGGAAAACATCCTGCGTGCCGAGAAAAACGGCGTTGTGTCCAAGATCAACGCCAGCGCCGGTGACAGCCTGGCGGTGGACGATGTGATCCTCGAATTCGAATGATCTGATGACCGGCGTTGCCTCCTCCTTGCCTTGGCTCTTGATGATTGGCGCAGTGATCTGCGCTGGTCTGTTGGTGGCATGGAAAGAGGCCCGCACCGCCGGTTTGATCATCGCGCAGTTTTTCCTGACCATCGGCCTGCCAGTGGTGGTGATCATCGGCGCGGCGGTCTGGGTGGCGTTGCCGTTTCTGGGGCAGTTGGCGACCGGCATTCAGCAGGCGATGATTGCCGGATTGGTGATTGCGGTTGGCTGGTTGACTGCGGCTATTTTTGCCGAACTGGCCAAATCGCGCGGGCGGGCAGAGCGGCTGCGCGATTATCACAAGGCGATCTACGCCGAAATTGGCAACACGCTTGAATCGCTTTGGGTGGCGGGGGAAACCGACGCCTATGTCACATCCTTGTTCGAGCGCATGGCACAGGACAGAACCTATGTGCCGTTTATCCCGCGCGAACATCACGACCATGTTTATGATGCGGTGATTTCCGAAATTGACGTGCTGCCGCGCCAGACCATTGATGCAATTGTCGCCTATTACAGCCTGATCAAATCGGTGGCGGCACTGGCTGACGACATGCGCGGAGCGACCTTCAAAACGCTGGATGTGGACCGGCGGATTGCGATGTATTCAGATTATGTCGGGATGCGGAAACAGGCCTTCCTGTTCGGAAAACATGCCTTGAGATTGATCAAGGCCTATTCCGATGGCGGGGCCACTGCGGCCCAGCGGATCATCAATACCCAGGACGCGGACCTGTCCGCCATGTCACAGGGATCGGGGTGAACGGTATGCTTGGATCTTTTTCCATCTCGGACCTACAAGTGTGCTGCCCTTCCAACATAGGCCAGCACCGCCCGGCATTCAAGGATCACCCGGGGGCGGCGGTTTCTTTCTGTTCCCGGATTTCACGTTGGCGCATCGGCATTTTGTCGATGCTGCGGCTGATTTCGCGCACGTCCCATGGAAAGGGTTTGCGCAATTCGATCACGCCGTCCTTGCCCACCAGCACCAGCATAAACCCGCGGGGCCGCATCTTGAGCCTCAGCGCGGCGCCGTCCTTGGGGTTTGTATCGGTCAACACAACCACATCACGTTCCCGCAATTCTTCCGGGCGTGCCTCAAGCAGTTCCAGCTGTTCAATAAATGCCGGATCATCGCGGCTGTCGGCAAAGACCACCACGGGGCGCTTTTTCCACCGGAATTCGCTTAAATCAGCCATATCGGCAGGGCGGAACAGCATATCCTGCGGCGCGGTATCCAGTGTTTGCGCAGCAAGCGAAGTGGCAAAAAATCCAGCAATAACAAGCGGTATCATGGGGTTCATAAAGGCTCCTGTCCTGACAGATATAGGGGGTCTGGCGCTGATTGCGATGCAAAATCCGTCGGATTTGCGCATTAAGGACAATTCAAGGGCTTTGAGGACATGACAGGCTGTTCCCCTGCATCACGGCCGATGGGGGCGGCCGTAATCAGCCGAATTGGCACCGCTGTCATGGATGTTATTCTTCACCTGGGTGCGCATCGCACCGCAACAACTACGTTCCAACACTATCTGCGCGATCATGCCGACGGGCTGGGCGCGCAGGGCATGGGGTTTTGGGGGCCGTGGCGCACCCGAAAATCGGTGTTTCCCGGATTGTTTCCCGGCCCTGCCGCTGCCAACGGGCGTAACCGCCAGCGTCATGCGCAGGGGCGCGTGGCGTTATTGTCGCGCAATGCCGCTGATCTGGGGGTGCGGGATCTGCTGGTCAGTGATGAAAACATGATCGGTACGCCGCGCGGCTGTCTTAAGGCGCGGGTGTTATATCCGTCGATTGGCGAACGTATGGCGCGGGTCACGGCAGCTTTTGGCGGGCGGGTGACGCGGGTGGTGCTGTGTATCCGCGCGCCTGATCTGTGGTGGTCTTCGGTGGCGGCGATGACGGTGGCGCGCGGCCATCCTTTGCCAAAACCGCAGACCTATGAGGCGATCTCGACCCATGCGCGGGGCTGGCGCGCGGTGATCACAGATCTGGCTTGCGCCTTGCCCGGCGTGGAGATCAAGGTCATGCCGTTTGAGCATTTTGCCGGTCGCCCCGATGCGATTTTGACCGCCGCCCAAAGCCGCGCGGCACCGCCAGACCGGCAGTCACGTTGGCTCAACCGGTCGCCTGATCTGCCGGCCCTGCGCCGGGTCTTGCGGGCACAGGGCGCGGACCCTGATCAATTGCCCGACGGTCAGGGCCGTTGGCATCCCTTCACCCCGGAACAATCCGCCCGATTGGCGGAAACCTATGCAGATGATCTGTACTGGCTGACCGCCGGTGCCGATGGTCTGGCCCATTTGACAGAGGACAAGACCCGGACAAGAGCAGCAACACCGCTGCCGCCGGATCACAGGACAAGAGGACATCAAGATGACAGCGGACAAGGACACATCAAAGGACATCTGGCGTAAGACTGCCGAAGCCGAATTGCGCGGGCGCAGTGTTGAGGATCTGACATGGAACACCCTTGAAGGGATCGCCATCCAGCCGGTCTATACGGCCGAAGATCTGGAAGGCGTCAGCCATCTGGGATCTATTCCCGGCACAGCGCCCTTTACCCGTGGGGTCAAGGCGACAATGTATGCGGGCCGCCCTTGGACAATCCGGCAATATGCGGGTTTTTCGACGGCTGAAGAATCCAACGCCTTTTACCGGCGCGGCTTGGCCGCAGGACAGCAGGGGGTTTCCGTGGCCTTTGATCTGGCCACCCACCGTGGCTATGACAGCGATCATCCGCGTGTGGAAGGTGATGTCGGCAAGGCCGGCGTGGCGATTGACAGCGTTGAGGACATGAAAATCCTGTTTGACGGTATTCCGTTGGACAAGGTCAGCGTGTCGATGACAATGAACGGCGCGGTGATCCCGATTCTGGCCAGTTTCATTGTTGCAGGCGAAGAGCAGGGCCATGATAAATCGGTGCTGGCGGGCACCATTCAGAATGACATTCTGAAAGAATTCATGGTCCGCAACACCTATATCTACCCGCCGGAACCTTCGATGCGGATCATCGGGGACATCATCGAATATACCTCTGATACCATGCCGAAATTCAACTCGATCTCGATCTCGGGCTATCACATGCAAGAGGCGGGTGCGAACCTTGTGCAGGAACTGGCCTTTACCCTTGCGGACGGCCGCGAATATGTGCGCACCGCGATTGCAGCGGGTATGGATGTGGATCGTTTTGCACCCCGCCTGTCGTTTTTCTTTGCTATCGGCATGAATTTTTTCATGGAAGCCGCCAAACTGCGGGCGGCGCGCCTGTTGTGGCACCGGATCATGGCGGAATTCGAACCGAAGAATCCGAAATCCTCGATGCTGCGCACCCATTGCCAGACCTCTGGCGTGTCCTTGCAGGAACAGGATCCCTATAACAACGTGGTGCGTACCGCCTATGAGGCGATGGCAGCAGCACTGGGCGGCACCCAATCCCTGCACACCAACGCATTGGACGAGGCAATTGCCCTGCCCACCGATTTTTCAGCCCGCATTGCCCGCAATACCCAGCTGATCTTGCAGGAAGAAACCGGTGTCACCAATGTCGTTGATCCGCTGGCGGGGTCTTATTACGTTGAAAAACTGACCCATGATCTGGCCGAAGCGGCGTGGAAACTGATTGAAGAGGTCGAGGAACTGGGCGGCATGACCAAGGCCGTGGCATCGGGCATGCCAAAACTGCGCATCGAAGAAGCCGCCGCCACCCGTCAGGCCAATATTGACCGTGGCACCGAGGTGATTGTCGGGGTCAACAAATACCGCCGCGACAGCGAAGATCCGATTGATATTCTGGATGTGGACAATGTGGCGGTGCGCGACAGCCAGATCAAACGTCTGGAAAGCATCCGCGCCAGCCGTGATGAGGCGGGGTGTCACGCGGCCCTGACCGAAGTGACCCGCCGCGCCCGTGACGGCGGCAACCTGTTGGAAGCGGCGGTTGAAGCCGCCCGCGCCCGCGCCACTGTGGGGGAAATCAGCATGGCAATGGAAGATGAATTCGGCCGCCACCGCGCCGAGGTGAAAACCCTCGCGGGGGTCTATGGCGCGGCCTATGAGGGGGATGAAGGTTTCGCCAAGATCCAGAAATCTGTCGAAGACTTTGCCGAGGCCGAGGGCCGCCGCCCCCGGATGCTGGTGGTCAAGATGGGACAGGACGGCCATGACCGCGGCGCCAAGGTGATTGCCACGGCCTTTGCCGATATCGGGTTTGATGTGGATGTCGGCCCCTTGTTCCAGACCCCAGCGGAGGCCGCGCAGGATGCGGTGGACAACGATGTGCATGTCATCGGCATCAGTTCGCAGGCCGCAGGTCACAAGACCCTGGCGCCGCAGTTGATCCAGGCGTTAAAGGAGGCGGGGGCCGAGGATATTCTGGTGATCTGTGGCGGGGTCATTCCGCAGCAGGATTATCAGTTCCTCTATGATGCGGGGGTCAAGGCGATTTTTGGTCCGGGGACAAATATCCCCACGGCGGCGCAGGATATTCTCAGGCTGATCCGCGCGGCCGGGTCGTGAAATTGGGGGAGGTGTCTGCCTCCCCCAAACCCCCTCCGAGAATATTTGGGGCCAAAAAGAAAATAGGGTCAGGCTGACAGGAAAGGCGCGCGGATGATGGAGTTGGATCATATTGCCGTCGCGGGGGAAACCCTTGCGGCGGCGCAGGCCCATGTCGAGGCGGCACTGGGTGTCGGGGTGCAGCAGGGCGGAGAGCATGACGTTTTCTTTACCCACAACATGTTAATGGGCTTGGAGGATGGGCTTTATCTGGAGGCAATCGCCGTCAATCCTGATGGGGCGGTGCCGACGCGGCCGCGCTGGTTTGATCTGGACCGGTTTGCGGGGCAAGCGCGGCTGACCAACTGGATTTGCCGCTGTGATGATCTGGAGGCGGCTTTGGCGGTGCTGCCGTCAGGGTTTGGCGCGCCGGTGTCCTTGCAGCGGGGCGATCTGCGGTGGCGGATGGCGGTGCCTTTGGACGGGATATTGCCCTATGACAATTGTGCGCCCGCGTTGATTGAATGGGACGGGCCAGCGCATCCGGCGGCGCGGCTGCGGCCATCGGGGTGCCGGATGACGGGGCTGCAGGTCAGCCATCCACAGGCCGGTGCGCTGGCGGCGCTTTTGGCGCCTGTGCTGCGTGGTGATTTGGTCAGATTTGTGAACGGTGCTGCGGGATTGGTTGCGCAGTTTGATGTTGCAGGGGCGCAGAAGGTTTTGACATGATCATTCGCGCGGCAGAAATCGGTGATGCGCCGGTGATTGCGCGGCTGTGGAACGCAATGATCCGCGACACGTTGAACACTTTTACCACCCAAGAAAAGACCGCGACGGAAGTGGCCGCGATGATCAAAGCGCGGCCTGCGGCATTTTGGCTGGCAGAGGCGGAAACATGCGCCGGTTTTGTGACCTACGGGCCGTTTCGCGCCGGTCCCGGATATGGGGCAACGGTGGAGCATAGTATTCTTCTGGCTGCGCGATATCAGGGCCGCGGGATCGGCCGGGCCTTGATGGATGTGGCTGAAAAAACTGCGCGAGATCAAGGGCTTCACATCATGGTTGCGGGGATCAGCGGGGCCAATCGCGGGGCGGTGGAATTTCACTTGCGCCTGGGATTCACGCAGGTCGGGGTGATGCCTGAGGTCGGTTTCAAACAGGGGCAGCGACTTGACCTTGTTTTGATGCAGAAAAGCCTTTCCCCACCCTGACTTCCTTGTGTGCAGCCCCTATGATCGCCGCATGTCAATTTGGATACGCATCACCGAAGCACTTTCTGCGCTGACCTCTGGCGAGGGGCTGGCTGCTGTTTTTGACCGCTTGCGCAGCCCGCCGGAACGGTCGGTCGGGTTTACCATTGCGGTGATTGCGCTGGGGGCCAAGATGGCCAAGGCGGATGGATTGGTGACCCGCGACGAGGTGACAGCGTTTCGTGAAGTGTTCCAGATCGCCGAGGCCGATGCAGCCGGGGCCGCGCGGGTGTTCAACCTTGCGCGCCGCGATGTGGCGGGATTTGATGATTATGCCCGCCGGATCGCGCAGATGTTCGAAGGGCAATCCGATATTCTGACCGATCTGTTGGAAGGTCTGTTTCACATCGCGATGGCCGATGGCACCTATCACCCCAACGAGGAAGCGTTTCTGGAAACCGTTGCTGAAATTTTCGGGATGACGGAGGCCGAATTTGCCACGCTGAAGGCGCGGTTTGTGCCCGATACATCGCCCTTGCCGCATACGGTGCTGGGCATTGCGCCCAATGCCAGCAAAGAACAGGCGCGCGCGGCTTGGCGCAGGCTGGTACGGGCCAATCATCCGGATGCTTTGGTGGCGCGGGGCCTGCCGCAAGAGGCGGTAAAGATGGCCGAAAAACGCATGATCGACATCAACCGCGCCTGGGAAACCTTGTCGGGCAAAGCCGGCTGATGCGGATTGCGACCTATAACGTCGAATGGTTTTCAAGCCTGTTTGACGACAAGGATCACCTGTTGGAGGATGGCGGGTGGTCAGGGCGGTATCAGGTGACGCGGGCGGAACAGACACAGGCGCTGGGCCGGGTGTTTCAGGCGCTGGATGCGGATGCGGTGATGATCATCGAAGCGCCGGATCAAAGCAAAAGCCGTTCAACGCTTGCGGCGCTCGGCGGATTTGCGGCGCGGTTCGGTCTGCGGGCCCGTGAGGCGGTGATCGGGTTTGCCAATGACACCCAGCAGGAAATTGCGCTGCTCTATGATCCCGAGGTGATGCAGGTGCAACATGATCCGCGCGGGGAAACATCGGGGCCGCAAGGCGCCAGAGGCGCGCCGCGTTTTGACGGGGTGTTGCGGATTGATCTGGATATTGACGCCAGCGAGGATCGTGTGGTGTTTTCCAAACCGCCGCTGGAATTGTCGGTGACCACCAAGGGCGGGTTTAGCTTTCAGATGATCGGCGCGCATCTGAAATCCAAGGCCCCGCATGGTGCGAAAAACCCGGCTGAAGTCATGAGCGTTGCCATCGCCAACCGGCGCAAACAACTGGCGCAGGCGATCTGGTTGCGGGGCCGGATTGAGGAACATTTGCAGGATCAGACGCCTTTGTTGGTGTTGGGGGATCTGAATGACGGTCCGGGGCTGGATGAATTCGAAAGCCTGTTCGGGCGCTCTTGTGTTGAGATCATTCTTGGTGAAACCGGGGCGCATTGTCTGTTTGATCCTCATGCCAAACAGGCCCTGAGCCGCCGATTGGGGGCCACGCCGACAACGTCGCGGTTCTGGATCAGACCGGAAAAACGCTATCTTCAGGCGCTGTTGGATTATGTGATGGTGACGCCTGATTTTCGTAAAAGAGGCGCGAAATGGCGGATTTGGCATCCGATGGATGATCCTGAGTGTTGGCAAGATCCGGTATTGCGTGATGCGCTGGTGACGGCGTCGGATCATTTTCCGGTCACGCTGGATTTCGCGGATGATCAGGGTATCCCCTCGAAAACCCGGTGATCTTGGGCTATATTGGGATCATGAAACAGCTCAGCTTGATTTTTGCCATCGCCTTGCTGCCTTTCTCTGTGATGGCAGAGGAAGACCGCGGTCTGTCCCTGATGGAACGCGGCGCGCAATTGTTCATGGAAGGGATCCTGAAAGAGATGGAGCCCGCGATTGATGAATTTTCAGGACTGGCCGAACAGATGGGTCCGGCGCTGAAAAACTTTGCCGATGAGATGGGGCCGAAACTGGCGGATTTGCTGGATCAGGTCGAGGATTGGAGCGTCTATCAAGCGCCGGAAATCTTGCCCAACGGCGATATCATCATCCGGCGAAAACCCGATCATCCCTTGGAAAAACCCGACACTCCGACCGAACCTGCGCCGCAGGTCGATCTTTAGTCGGGGCGTTATTCTGGTTTGCTGGCTTTGACGGTTTTCACTTCGACCTGAGCTTCCAACGAGGCGGCCAGCGAATTCAACCGCGCTTCTGCGACCTCTCCAAACAGGGCCACCATGCCTTCGGGCAGGCGCAGTTGCAGCAGCTTTTTCTTGGGGAACCAGCGTAATTCACCCCGTTCGGCGTCTTTGTTCATCCACAGCATCGCGCCAAACCGCATGGCTTTGCCCAGAATTTCGGCTTCTTTTCGGGTCCTTTCATCCACCATTTCATAGAGATCTTCGAAACGGGTGTTTTCACGTTTGTTGGAATAGCGGTGCAACAGGGCCAGACCCAGATATATCCGTTCGGAATGTTTCAACCCGCCCAGATTGGCGCGGGTGGCGTTGTCAAAACAGACTTCGGCGCGGTAATCGGGATGGGCGCGCCAGCTGACGTCATGCAACAGGCAGGCAGCCTTAACCAGACGTTTGCGCGGGGCAGGTGCAGCACGATAGAGCGGCGCGATAAAGCTGTTCAGGATTTTCCCGAAACCGGGCATGCGGGCGTCTTTGGCCTCGGCAAAGCGGCAGGCCTCGATCAAGGGATCACGGTCACGCAGGCGCTGCGGCATCTGTTCGTACAACATGCCCTCGCGGATGCCATAGCTGGAAATTGCAATGTCTTTGGGTTTGAAGGTCAGCACCAGCCGCGACAGGACATCGGCGGCATAGGGGACCAGGGCCATTCGCGTAGAGGAAACCCCGCAGGCGGCGCGCAATTCGTCAAGGTTTGATTTCTTGATGAATTTGACCGTGGCACTGACGGCGCGGGCGGACATGCGGTATTCATGCAGAACATGCAGCGGATAGCCACGGCGCAGCATGTCGATCCGTGCAATGGCGCGCCATGATCCACCCACCAGAAACAGACGGTCACGTTGGCTGCCCATTTGGCTGTGCAGGCCTTGGATCACCTCTTTGATATGCGCTTCGCGCGCCTTGCTGCCGCCTTTGAGGTCGCGCAGTTTTAACGGGCCAAGCTGGGAGGTCTCGCGGCGCCCGACACGCCCGCCGGAAATTTCGGCCAGTTCCATCGAGGATCCGCCGATGTCGCAGATCAGACCATAGGCACCGGGCCACCCCAACAACACCCCTTGGGCGGACAGGCGGGCCTCTTCGCGCCCGTCGATCACCCAGATGCGCAATCCGGTTTCACGCAGCACATCATCGCAAAATTCCT
The DNA here is from genome assembly GCA_047634585.1 of Sulfitobacter sp. Classification (GTDB taxonomy): domain Bacteria; phylum Pseudomonadota; class Alphaproteobacteria; order Rhodobacterales; family Rhodobacteraceae; genus Sulfitobacter. The sequence continues at coordinate 229,101 of JBLIAN010000004.1, forward strand.
GCCCGTCACTGGCATCACGCACGGCTGCGGTGGCCACAACTGTCAGTTCCGACAGGCCCATACCTTCGGCAAGTTTGCTAAAGCGGCGCATGGCAGACAGGGCGCGGGCCCGTCCGGTGGGTGACAGGTGGCCGGTTTCGGCCATGCCCGCGCCAAGGGCACACATGATTTTTTCGTTGTAGAAATAGGCCGGGGAACGCGCCGCGCCGTCAAACACCACCAAGCGCACCGAGTTGGACCCGACATCGACAACCCCCACACGGGCCAGCGCCCTTGCGCCGGGATCTTGAAACAGCGGTTTGCCAAAAAGCCCCAAATCCGTCAGCCCGGTTTCTGGCACAGTTCTGGCGGTTGTCGGCTCGGTCTTATGGGCCATTTTTTCTCCTGCGGGAGGTGGCAGTTGCGGGGCAAAGTGGGGCAGGGACGGGATCAGGTCAATCGTTAAACCGTGGCAGGCGGGCTGTATCTGGCCCTCGGATCAGCGCCCATAGGACCAGCCCCGTTTGGGCGTGGCCTGCGGGATCGGCGTTTCAATCTTCGGTATGGGTCAACTTTGGCACATCGGATGCGCCCGCGGTGCCACGCCCTGACAAGGACGGGTTTTCCATAAAGAAGCGGTGACAATTAAAGGCAAACTGGCCTTCGGGCAGGGGCGGGCGGGTAAAGGTGCCGTCTGATGCCATCACCCAGCTTTGTGCCACATCGGCAAGGTTTGCCGCCATGATCTGGCTGGTGATCTGGGCTTTGACCGTGGGGTTGTCGATCTCGACCAAGGTTTCCACGCGGCGGTTCAGGTTGCGGCCCATCCAATCGGCAGAAGACATGAAGACCCGCGCCTTTTTATGCGGCAAACCGTGACCGTTGCCAAAACAGACAATCCGCGAATGTTCAAGGAAACGCCCGATAATGGATTTCACGCGGATGTTTTCCGACAGGCCTTTGACACCGGGGCGCAGGCCACAGATGCCCCGGATCACCAGGCTGATCTTCACCCCTGCCTGGGATGCGGCATAGAGCGCGTCGATGACTTCGGAATCAATCACCGAATTCATCTTGGCCCAGATCACGGCAGGTTTCCCATTGGCGGCATGGGCCGCTTCGGCGGCGATCATTTCAAGCAGGCGGGGTTTCAGTGTGGTCGGTGAAATCGCGAGATTATCAAGGCTGTCGGGCTGGGCATAACCGGACAGGTAATTGAACACTTTGGTCGCATCACGGCCCAGTCTTTGATCACAGGTAAACAGCGACAGATCGGTGTAAACCCGTGCGGTGATCGGGTGGTAATTGCCGGTACCGTAATGGGTATAGGTCACCAGCTGTGTGCCTTCACGGCGCACCACGGTGGAAATTTTGGCGTGGGTTTTCAGATCAATGAAACCGTAAACCACATGGGCGCCCGCGCGTTCTAGGCGGCGGGACTGGCGGATATTGGCGGCCTCGTCAAACCGCGCCTTGAGTTCGACCAGGGCGGTCACGGATTTGCCGTCTTCGGCGGCTTCGCACAGGGCCTCGACAATCGGGCTGTCGCGCGAGGTGCGGTAGAGCGTCTGTTTGATTGCCACCACATCGGGATCACGCGCCGCCTGCGCCAGAAACCGGATCACCATGTCAAAGGTTTCATAGGGATGGTGCAGCAGCATGTCTTTTTGACGGATGGCGGCGAACATATCCCCGTCATGGTCGCTGATCCGTTCGGGGATGCGCGGGGTAAATTGCGGCCACAACAGATCAGGGCGGCTGTCCGTGACCAGTTCACTCAGGTCATCCACACCGATGATGCCGTCAATTTCGATCACATCGCGTTCATGCACGCCCAATTCGCGCATAATCACCGATTTCAACTTTTCGGGTGCCCCCGCCGACAGGGTCAGACGCACCACTTCGCCACGGCGACGGCGTTTCAGGGCAACCTCGAATTCGCGCACCAGATCTTCGGCTTCGTCTTCGACTTCGAGATCGCTGTCGCGCAGGATGCGGAATTCAAAATGCGCCTTCAACTTGTAGCCCGGAAACAGATCGGGGATGTGGATGACCAGCAGGTCTTCCAAAGGCAGGTAGCGTTTGCAGCCCTCAGGGGCGGGCAGGGATACAAAGCGGTCAATCTGTGCGGGAACCGGCAAAAGCGCCTGCAACGGGTGTTTGTCCGATGTGCGCTCAAGCTGCAGCGCCAGCGCATATCCGGTGTTGGGGATAAACGGAAACGGATGCGCAGGGTCGATTGCCAGTGGCGACAAAACCGCAAATACCTGATTGAGGAACACTTCGTTCAGATAGCTGCGGTCGTCATCGCTGAGATCGGGAATCCGTTCCAGCATGATGTTCTGGGTGTCCATCTCGGCCATCAGATCGACCAAAACGCGCTGCTGGCTCATCATCAGGTTGCGCGCGTCTTCGTTGATCAGCACCAGTTGTTCGGCGGGCGTCAAGCCATCTGCCGCGGGGGTGGTGTTGCCCGATTGGGCCAGTTCGCGCAGGCCCGCAACGCGCACTGTATAGAATTCGTCCAGATTGCCCGCCGAGATCGACAAAAACCGCAGTCGTTCCAACAAAGGCACACGGGGGTTTTCGGCCTCTTCCAAGACCCGCCAGTTGAAGCCCAGCCAGCTGAGTTCACGGTTAAAAAATCGGCCCGTGCCCGTGAGATCAAGATCCGGCAGATCGGTGGCTTCGGGGAACGGGCTTTCGAGAAAATCAGCTTGTGTCATAGGCGCCTTATGGCGTTGATGTGTAACGGATATGCGACAGGGGCGGCGGGCTTTGCCCCCAGTGTGCACCCAGTATCATGTCTCGGGGTGGTCTTTGTCCAGCATCTGCATGGCAAGGTGGCGGGTGACCGGCCGTTTGAGGGCAATACTGGCGGCATCCAGCCGTTCAATCAGCGCAATCGCCCCGGCAAAGCTGCGGTCCATGCGCGACAGAAGATAGGGGATCAAATCGGACCTCGGGGTCAATTGGCGGTCTGCCAGGAGTTTGACCAGCAGCGCCGACAGCAATGTATCATCCGCCGGTTCCAGCGCCACCGCCGTGGCCCCGCGCAGGCGGCTGACCAGATCAGGCAGGGTGAGTTGCCAGTGCCGAACCGATGGCGTGCCGGTCAGCAACAGCGCATGGCCTTCGGCCAGCACCAGGTTGTGCAGGTGGAACAGCGCGGTTTGTGCTTTGGGCTGGCCGGCGATCAGCGGGATGTCCTCGATCGCGATATTGCCCTGCGCCAGGGCGGGAATATCGGCATCCCCCAGATCGGCGGCCTGTACAATCCGCGCCTGTGCCATATCGGCCCAGACATGGGCCAGATGGGTTTTGCCTGATCCGGCAGGCCCGGTCAGCGCCAGCTTGTTACCCGCCCAATGGCGCCAGCCGTCGATCATCGCCATTGCCATCGCATTGGACGGTGCGACAAAAAACGCATCCCGCCCCAGCGCCGTCCGGCTGGGAAGATTAAGGCCAAGTTGTCTGCCCATGTCAGCCTTCTTTCGGCGCGGCGGCGGGATTGTCGCTGGTGCCTTTGTAAAGCAGGCTCTGGCGGTATTGGCCGATTGCAAAGCGGGCAATCACCCCCAAAGACGCCGCCACCGGCACCGCCACCAACATGCCGACAAAGCCGAACAAAGAACCGAACACCGACAGGGCAAGAATCAACCAGACCGGATGCAGGCCGACAGAATTGCCCACGAGTTTTGGCGTCAGCACATTGCCTTCGATCACCTGACCCAGCGCAAAAATACCTGCAACCAGACCAATCGACACCCAATCCCCCCAGAACTGGAACAGCGCCAGACCAATGGCCAAAGCCCCGCCCAAAATCGCCCCGAGATAGGGAATGAACGTCACCAATCCGGCGATGAACCCGACCACCAGACCGAATTGCAACCCGACAATCATCAGGGCAATGGCGTAATAGGTGCCAAGGATCAGACAGACAGTGCCCATGCCACGGATAAAGGAGGCCAGCGTTTTATCAATGTCGCGCGCCAGTTGGCGAATGACATTGGCATGATCACGGGGCAGCATGTGATCAATGCTTTCGACCATGCGGTCCCAATCCAGCAGCAGATACACCGCCACCACAGGCACAATCACAAACAGCAAGATGATGTTGATGATCGAGGCAAATGACGCCAGCGCGGTTTCCAGAACCTGCCCGCCGCGTTCCTGAATGGTTGCGCCGATGGTGGTCAGCGAAGTGCGCAGGGTGGATTGATCGTCCAGCAGGGATGGAAATCTTTCGATCAGGAAATTGGTGAAATCACGGGTCAGCTGCGGCGCGGTTTCAATCAGGCTTACGGTTTGATTGACCAGTGTTGGCACCACCAGCAGCGCCATCACCACAAAGATCAGCAGCGCCACCACGGTGATACAGGCGGTCGCCAAAGCGCGGCTGAGGCCAAGGCGCTCAAGGCGGTCCGCCACCGGATCAAGGAAATAGGCAATCGCGCCGCCCAGCACAAATGGCAGCAGGACATCCCCCAGAAACCACAGCAACAGCAGGATCACTGCAGTTGCGGCGCTCCAGTATTTGAGCTGGTCTCGGACGGGCAGGGCCATGGGTCACTCCGGTTGTGTTTCCTATCACATCGCCCAATCGCAGCTTTGTTTCAAGGGGCAGGCGCGGATCACCGATGCGGGTGGCGTTAGAAAACCCGCACATCCTGTTGTTTCAAAATGTCCTGTACGGCGCTGATATTCACCGCGTCCAGTTCAACCCCTTGGGCAATCGCCAATGCCGCCGCAACACCCGCGCCCTGGCCGGCCACTGCACAACAGGCCATATTGCGGGTCGCGGCATGGGCAATCCTGTCTCCGCCAATGGCGCGGCCCGTGACCAGCAAGCCCTTGATCTTTTTGGGTAACATCGCGCGGTAAGGCAGCTGCATATACCGCCCCGTGGTCGGCAGGATCAGCACGCCATAGCCGTCAATGAATTCGGGATAGATGCCGATGCTGTCCTCAAAACGGCCCTGATGGCGGGCGTCCACTTCGGTCATGTTATAGACCGCATCCAGTTTGCGGGTGTCACGGATGCCGATGGACATGCCGAAATTGCGCAGCCGCGCCGCCCCGCAGCCCGGCGTATAGGCGCGCAACACCTCTATCGCCAACATCGCCTGTGCGCGGCCTTCGATTTCAAATCGGGTCATGCTGTCGGGGTCGGTGCCATCACAGCCCGCCAGATGCACAAGATTCATATAGGTCATTTCACCGCTGTCATGCACCGCGCCCCATGTGCCGCCAATGGTATTCAGATGCGGCGGGATCAGCCCGTCCTTGATCGCCCGTTCAAAGGGTTTGCCCAGAAACGGCGAATACATGTCGTCTTCCTTGCCGTCGGTTTCGACCTGCCATTCGCCCGAGGACCAATCCTTGTAGGTTTGCGGATCGGCCTGTACGCCCGCGATAAACGCGGCTTTATCAACGCCGGCGATATGAAACATCACGGAGGCGGCCTGCATGGCCTCGACCGGGGTTTTCAGGGTCGGCGCGCCTGCGCGCTGGGCCACATCGGCATCCCCCGTGGCGTCAATCACCACCTGGGCAAGGATCGCCTCGCGGCCCGCTTTGGATTCGACAATCACCCCAGTGATGCGGTCGCCCTGCATGATCGGGGCGACAAATTGACGGTGCAGCATCGGGTGGATGCCCGCCTCTTGCACCAATTTGTCGGCGACCAGTTTAAACCCTTCGCTGTCCAGTTCGTAGCTCAGGGATTGGGATTCCGGGGTGGCGGCGCCCATGGCCTTGGCGCGGTGTTCAAATTCCCAACCGATCCCGCCGGCCTCGACGGTCTGTTCATGGCGATACCATGCAAAACCTTCGACGCCGACCACGGTGATATTGCCGCCAAAACAGCCGAATCTGTCCAGCAATGTCACTTCTGCCCCCGCACGCGCCGCCGCCAGCGCCGCTGCCAGACCTCCGGGGCCAGAGCCGATCACCAACACGCCGGTGCGGTGGATGACAGGGGTGTCGCGGGCGGGTTCGGTGATGGTGAACATGGGGGCATCCTTTTGGGTCGGCCCCACAGAGCATCGGCCGCTTGCTGGCGTCAAGTATTTCTGCGTCTTGACTTCGGGTCGCGGGACGCGGCTCTATCCCCCAAAACAAGGAGAGCCGATATGCGCAGTGATTTTGATCAGGAACTGGAAGCGCGGCTGCTACGCTATGCCGCCATCGACAGCCAAAGCGACGCCGCGTCACCGACATCGCCCAGCACCGAAATCCAGTTGCAGATGTCGCAGCTTTTGGTTGAGGAACTACTGGAAATGGGCGCGCAGGATGTCATGCTGACCGATTATGGTGTGGTGCTGGCCACGCTGCCGGCAACGGTGAAGGATGCGCCGGTGATGGGGTGGCTGGCCCATGTGGACACCGCGCCGCAGTTCAACGCTTCGGGGGTCAAACCCGTGGTGCATCGCGGTTATAACGGCGGGGATATCACCTTTGCCGATGCGCCGGATCTGAAGCTGTCGCCGGAAAATTCACCCTATCTGGGGCAGAAAATGGGCGAAGACATCATCACCGCCAGCGGCACCACCTTGCTGGGCGGGGATGACAAGGCCGGGGTGGCAATTGCCATGACCGCGGCGCGGCACTTGCTCAAGAGCCCCGGGATTCCCCACGGTAAAATCAGGCTGGCCTTTACGCCGGATGAAGAAATCGGGCGCGGCGTGGATGCGCGGCTGCCCGGTGATCTGGGGGCGGATTTCGCCTATACCTTTGATGGTGGCAAACCCGGTGAGGTGGAATTCGAGACCTTTTCCGCCGATGGGGCGCTGGTCAAGGTCACGGGTGTCTCTGCCCATCCCGGTTTTGCCAAGGACAAGATGGTCAATGCGCTGCATCTGGTGTCAAAAATCATCATGACCCTGCCGCAGGTGACGATGACGCCGGAAACCACCGAGGGCAGGCAAGGCTTTATTCATGTGTCCGAGGTCAACGGCGGGTCCAGCGAGGCCGAAATTGTGTTGATCCTGCGTGATTTTGAACGCGAGGGGCTGGCGGCGAAAGGCGCGCTGTTGCAGCAGGTCTGCGACACGGTAGCGGCAAGCGAGCCGCGCGCCGAAATCACCTGCGAGATCCGCCCGCAATACCGCAACATGCGCTATTGGCTGGAGCAGGACATGACCCCGGTCGATCTGGCCCATCAGGCGGTGCGCAAAGCGGGGCTTGATCCGGTGTCGGTGCCGATCAGGGGTGGCACGGATGGATCGCGCCTGACCGAAATGGGGGTGCCTTGCCCGAATATCTTTACCGGGATGCAGGAAATTCACGGCCCGCTTGAGTGGATTTCGGTACAGGATATGGCACTGGCGACACAGGTGGCGCTGGAACTGGCGCAACTGGCCTGCACCGGGGCAGAGTGAGCGGCGGCGCCGCAGGTGGTTTTTCACAGGATGAGGGGCTTTGCCCCTCAAACTCCCCAGAATATTTTTAGCCAAAAAGAAAGGCGAAAGGGGATGGTGATTGTGTCAGCGCGGGGTTTGAACTAGGCAAGGTCGAAATTGATCTTGCCGAGGAGCCGCGCCATGCGTCTGAGCCGTTATTTTCTGCCTGTGCTGAAAGAGAACCCTTCTGAAGCGCAGATTGTCAGCCATCGTCTTATGCTGCGGGCAGGGATGATCAAACAGGCCAGCGCTGGCATTTATTCATGGTTGCCGCTGGGTTTCAAGGTGCTGCGCAAGCTGGAAAACATCGTGCATGAAGAGCAGCAGCGCGCCGGGCATATTCCGATGCTGATGCCGACGTTGCAATCCGCCGATCTGTGGCGCGAAAGCGGGCGGTATGACGATTACGGCGAGGAGATGCTGCGCATCAAGGACCGTCACGGGCGTGATATGTTGTATGGCCCAACCAATGAAGAACTGATCACCGATATTTTCCGTTCGCATGTCGGGTCGTATAAAGACCTGCCGCTGACGCTTTATCATGTGCAGTGGAAATTCCGTGATGAAATCCGCCCGCGTTTCGGGGTGATGCGGGGCCGCGAGTTTTTCATGAAGGACGGGTATAATTTTGATCTGACCAAGGCAGACGCGCTGCATGCCTATAACCGCCATTTGGTCAGCTATCTGCGCACCTACGAGCGCATGGGGCTGCAGGCGATTCCGATGCGCGCAGATGGCGGGCCGATTGGCGGCGATTACACCCATGAATTTCTGGTGTTGGCCGAAACCGGTGAATCCGAGGTGTTTTATGACAGTGCTGTCACCGACCTGAGCTTTGGTGATCGGGCGATTGAGTATGACAATGTGGATCAATGTGCGGCGGTACTGGAAGAATTCACCAGCAAATATGCCCGCACCGATGAAACCCATGACGAAGCCCTGTTCAACGCGGTGCCCGAAGAACGCCGCCGCACGGCGCGGGGCATCGAAGTAGGGCAGATATTCTATTTCGGCACCAAATATTCAGAAGCGATGGGTGCCAAGGTGCAAGGCCCGGATGGCAAACCTGTTCCCGTCCATATGGGCAGCCACGGCATCGGGGTGAGCCGCCTGTTGGGTGCGATCATCGAAGCCAGCCATGACGACAAAGGCATCATCTGGCCCGAGGGCGTAACGCCGTTTCATGCGGGTATCGTCAATCTGAAACAGGGCGATGCCGAGGCAGATGCCGCCTGTGAGGCGCTTTATGCCGCGTTGACGGCCTTGGGGCTGGAGCCGCTCTATGATGACCGTAACGAGCGCGCGGGCGGCAAATTTGCCACAATGGATTTGCTGGGGCTGCCTTGGCGGATCACAGTGGGGCCGCGGGGGTTGAAAAACGGCGTGGTTGAATTGACCAGCCGCCGCACCGGCGAAAGCGAAGAGATGACGCCCGAGCTGGCGGTTGAAAAAATCGCACAGATTTACGCGGGTATCGCCTGATCCATTGTTTGTGGGCTGACATCTGTTAGCCTGCAGGCAAACAGGAGTATGCACGATGGGCTTGAGCGGAGAACAGATCAGATGATCTTGCGGGCATTGACCCTTGCAGGTGGTTTGGCCGGGGCCACGGCCACCTCGCAATTCCCTGAATTTTCGCAACAATACACCCAGCGTCTGGGCGGGGCAGTGGATGCGCTGGCTGGTGTGGTGACGGATTTTGATACCTCTGCCAAGGCAGTGGGGCTGGACCGGGCCACCGCGCTTGAACAGATGCAGGGCAGTGATTTCCTGGACCGGCGGCGGCGCGATATGACGGCGACATTCACACGCTATGCGCGGCTGAAAAGCGATCTGGCGGTGCTACAGGGCGAGGGGCCGTTTATGCGGGCCTATCACCTGCCGCGGCTGCGCGACCCGGAAATTGCACAGGCGGCATGGCAGGTTTATGAACCTGCGGTGCCGTTGAATTTTGCGGGGATCACCTTTGGCGGGATCGGATTTTTGCTGGGTACGGTGTTGCTGGGGATGATCCTGCGGTTGCTGGCCTGGCCGTTTCGCCGGGCAGGGCGCGGGGCGGCAAAGCCTGCTTGACCCTTGCGCGGCAAAGCCTCAGGTTGCGCCAGATTTCACCGGATCTATTGCAGAAAGACCTTGGCATGAACACCGCGCCCTTTGCGCCTTTTGAATGGATGATCGCCTGGCGCTATCTGCGCGCGCGCCGTGCCGAAGGTGGCGTCAGCGTGATGACATGGATCAGCCTGACCGGCATCACCCTTGCGGTGTTTGCCTTGATTGCGACACTGTCGGTGCGGTCAGGATTCCGGGCCGAATTTGTGGATACGATTCTGGGGGCCAATGCCCATGTGACGATTTACCAATTGGGCGACATTGACGCGCAGGGCCGGATTGACCGCAGCATTTCCGATTATCAGACATTGGCAGCACAGGTGAGCGCGGTTGCGGGGGTGATCCGGGTGGCCCCCGTGGTGCGCCAGCAGGTGATGGCGAATAACCGTCAATCCAACGCGGGTGTCGAAGTTTATGGCATCGCGAAATCCGATCTCAAGGCGATTCCGCGCATCGCTGATCCTGCCACCGGGCAGGGCGATATTGATGCCTTTGATCAGGGGATCGCGTTGGGCATCGGGGTGGCCAATACGCTGGGTGTCGGGATCGGCGACAAGATCAAGCTGATTTCACCCAATGGCGTGAAGACCGCCTTTGGCACCAGCCCGCGGGTCAATGCCTATGAGGTTGTGTATATCTTTTCGGCGGGGCGCTATGACATTGACCGCACCCGCGTTTACCTGCCGATCGTCGATGCGCAATCCTTCTTTAATCGTGAAGGGGTTGTGGATGAACTTGAAGTGATGGTTCAAGATCCTGAAGCTGTGGATAACATGGTCATGCCTTTGCTGACGGCGATTGGCCCGCAGGCACAGGTCTGGACATGGCGGGATGCCTCGGGATCGTTTTTGAACGCGCTGGATATCGAAGATCGGGTGATGTTTGTGATCTTGTCGGTGCTGGTGCTGATCGCAGCGATGAACATTGTTTCGGGGCTGATCATGCTGGTCAAAAACAAGGGCCGCGACATTGGCATTCTGCGCACCATGGGCCTGAGCGAAGGATCGGTTTTACGGGTGTTTTTCATCTGCGGGGCGTTCACTGGCATCATTGGCACCGCTTTGGGGGTGATTTTTGGCTGTTTGTTTGCGCTTTATGTGGATCAGATTTTCGGTTTTGTGAATTATCTGTCGGGGGGGACGGCTTGGGATGCTTCCATTCGCGGGATTTATTTCCTGCCTGCCAAATTGCAACTGGGCGATGTTTTGTCTGCGGTGGGGCTGTCGCTGGGCCTGTCGTTTGTGGTGACATTATTTCCTGCCCGCCGTGCGGCGCGGATGAATCCGGTAGAGGCCCTGCGCTATGAGTGAACCGGTGTTGCGCCTGTCGGGCATTACCAAAGCCTATAACCGTGGTGCGCCCAATGAGGTGGATGTGCTGCGTGGTATTGAACTTGAGGTGCAGGCCGGCGAGGTTGTGGCGTTGGTGGCGCCTTCGGGTGCGGGTAAATCGACGCTGCTGCATATTGCCGGGCTGTTGGACACGCCGGATGCGGGGCAGGTACAGATCGCAGGCGTGGATATGACCGGACAGGGCGATCGTCAGCGCACCGGAGTACGGCGCAATGATGTCGGGTTTATCTATCAGTTTCATCACCTTCTGCCGGAGTTTTCGGCGCTGGAAAACATCGTTTTGCCGCAGCTGGCCAATGGGGTGGGCAAAGCAGCGGCACAGGCACATGCGCGGGAATTATTAACGCAGGTCGGCATGGCGCCGCGCGCCGAACATCGTCCGGCGGCGCTGTCGGGGGGGGAACAACAGCGGGTGGCGTTTTGTCGGGCTTTGGCCAATCAACCCCGTCTGTTGCTGGCGGATGAACCGACCGGAAACCTTGATCCGCAGACCTCGGATCAGGTGTTCGGGGCGTTGATGGCCTTGGTGCGCGGCACCGGATTATCCGCAGTGATTGCCACCCATAATCTGGAACTCGCAGCGCGTATGGACCGCCAGATCAGGCTGGATGCGGGGCAGTTGCTGCCGCTTTAGATACTGAAAAGGCAGGGGGTTATCGTTAGACGTGTGAACGTCATTCGCAGACACGTCACTGGGCCGATTTTGTGCGATTTATCGCCACTGAACGCCTGTCTCACGCTTGACGTGCCAAATCTGATCGGGTCAGACTGAACCTCACCCCTGATGGCAAGGGTCAATGAGGATTAGCTATGGTTCAGATTTCGCTCACGACCATCGAGAAAACCACGCAGGCCGCGCTGATTGCGCATGGCGCAGATGCGTTTCCCGCCGCCGAAGTTGCACGGGCCGTGGCCAAGGCCGAGGCCGTGGGCAACCGGATTTGCGGGTTGTATTATGTGGAAAGCTATTGTCAGCAATTGGCCTCGGGGCGGGTCAAAGGCGACGTGGTGCCTGTGGTCAATGCGCGACGTAAAGCGGCGGTGCATGTGGATGCGGGCTTTGGCTTTGCGCAGCCTGCCTTTGCCTATGGTTTGCCGGTGGCACTGGATGCTGCACGGCAGGCGGGGGTGGCAACATTGGCAGTGGGTCATGCCCATACCTGTACGTCCTTGGGTTATTTCACCGAACAGATCGCCCATGCGGGTTTGATCGGGATCGGCTTTACCAATGCATCACCGATCGTGGCCGCACCGGGGGGCAAGACGCGGGTGATCGGCACCAATCCGATTGCCTTTTCGGTGCCGGATGGACGCGGCGGCATTGCCATGCAGTTTGATCAATCCACCACCACCGTGGCACTGGGCAAGATCACGATGGCCAAGGCCGCCGGTCAATCAATTCCCCTGGGCTGGGCTGTGGACAGCGCTGGCAATCCGACCACAGACCCCGAGGCGGCGCTGCAAGGATCGCTGGTGTCGATGGGCGGCTACAAGGGCTGGGGCTTTGGCCTGATGGCGGAAATCCTTGCCGCTGGCATGACCGGCGGGGTGTTGTCACAGGATGTCACTCCGCTAAAGGCACCGCAGGGCGCACCGCATGATCTGGGCCAGTATTACATCATCATTGATCCGTCTTCATCGCCCGATTTCGGGGCGCGGCTTGCGGCATTGGCCACCGCCGCCGCCACAGATGAAGGTGCGCGTATGCCGGGCCAGAACAAGACAGCGCGCGATCCGGTGGATGTCGATGATGCGGTTTGGCAGCTTATTCAAGGGCTTGCAGGCGCAAAGGCCAAACAGGCCTAGACTTGTTGGGTCATCCAGACCCCGGCGGCCATCAGGGCAATGCCGCCTGCACGGGCCAGCCCAAGCGGCGCCACCTGCGCCCCAAACAGCCCGAAATGATCAATGGCCGCCGCCGAGATCAACTGGCCCAACAGCACAAAAAACACCGCATTGCCGATCCCGAAATGCGGCGCGATGAAAGTGATGCTGAGAATATAGAACGCCACCAGAATCCCCGCCAGAAACAGATGTTTGGGGGCAGTTGCAAAGCGGTCAAGCGCATGGGGGCCGGTGGCCAGCACCACAATCACGCAACAGGAAAACGCCACGACAAACAGCACCATTGCGGCGGCGGCGGGCGATCCGACCCATGTGCCCAAAGCAGCGTTCAGGGCGGCGAGTACCGGAATGCCGATGCCGGCGATGAGCATGATAAGCGCGTATTGGGCCATGTGGGGCGTGCCTTTTTGGGATGATTTGATCTGGATCATGGCCAGCCACCGCCAAAGAGACAAGGATGAAAACGCAACCTTTGGATCAGGAGTGTGGGATGCGGGTTTTTATGGTGTCTTTAGCCCTGTCGGGCCTTGCCGCTGTGGTGCTGGGGTGCGCGCCCACAGCCATGCCAGAGGCAAGCGACGGGGCGGTGTTTTATGCCCGAAACTGCACCGCCTGTCATGGGGGAAGCGGGCAAGGCGATGGGCCATTGGCGGCTGATCTCGGCCGCAAACCTGTGGACTTGACCCTGCTGGCGCGGGACAATGGCGGTTCGTTTCCCACCGCGCGCGCGCTTTCCTATATTTACGGTGATCCAGAGCAAGGGCATCTGGCCCGGGTGATGCCACAATTTGGCGGGGCGATGGCCGATGATCTGGTGCCGGTTGACGTGGACGGTGTTTTCACCCCGACGCCGCGTGCCCTGGCCGGCGTGCTGGCCTATCTGGAAGCGATCCAGCGTTAACCGCAAATGCCCTTGAGTTGAACATCTTTCCACGGCAGGCCAACATCGGCACTGCGGGATTGGGGCAGCGGCGCGACGGGCATGACTTGCGCAATCAGCCCGTGCAGCCGTTTGGTGCGCGGTGCCTGTGGCGCCAAGGCCCGACAACAGACAAATTCCTCGACAATGGATCCCTGCTGTTCAAAGGCGAAGTCTTGAAACTGCGGGTTTGCATTGATTTCAAACAGATAGGGGTCTGCCTTGCCGCCGTGTTCGGATGCTGCACGCAGGGGCGAATAGCCGGTGCTGGCGCGGTTCTGCCATTGCCAGACATGGGTGATTTCATGGGCCAGCAACATCGCCGCAATCAGCCCGATGCGGTCGGGATATTCGGGCAGGTAATCATCAATGTACCAATCCTTGTCAAACAACACGGTGTTGAACAGCGTGACGGCCGCGGGTTTCGAGGTCACGATGTCATCGGTGCTGGGCGGCAGGATCAATTCACGGCAGGTGGTGCGCGGGCGCGGTTTGCGCCGAAAGGTCACGGCCCGTGTCGGCGCCCCGTCATGCAGGCGCACCTTGGCCATATCCAGAGATGTGCCGTGGATGCCGCCCAGAAAGGCGCGTTCATTTTCGGTTAATACACGTCCGCAAGAGGACAGGACCAGCAGCAGGACCAGAACGCGGATCATCGGGCAAAGGTTGCTGTGGCAAGGGCCACGGGTTTTTCGGCGGGCTCGGCAATCAGGGTGCATCGGGTAAAGATCATTGATTTGCCCGCGCGGGTGACTTCGGCCTCGGCGCGCAGGCTGGTCCCGCTGGCGGGGCGCAGAAACTGGGTATCGAGGGTGACGGTCCCCACCGGTTGCATGTCGCCAAGATGGCCGCCGCAGGCCAGCACCATCGCAGTATCGGCAAGCGCGCTCAGCGCCTGACCCGATACAATGCCCCCCGTGCGGTTCAACGCATCGCTGATCGGGATGCGCAGCACGGTCAGCGCGGGATCAATCTGCACAACAACGGGTTTCAGGGCCATGACCCAAGGCGCAAAATTGTCTTCCAGAAAACGTTGGGCGGTTTCGGGTGTCATTGCGGGCCTCGTTGCTTGGGTATTTGCAGCCTACTGCGGGTGGATCTGCACGCAAGCTGTTAAATGTGAGGCGGTGTTGGGCCTTGGCTGTGATGGGGCTGTATGGGGTGGTCGGACAGTTTTGTCCGGCCTACGGGATCCGGTGCTTTGGTGCCTGTGCCGGACGGCTTTGTCCGGCCTATGCCGCCCGCCTTCAAACATCCAGCTCCTGCACAAAGCGGGCGTTTTCCTGAATATACTGAAAGCGCAGCTCGGGCTTTTTACCCATCAGACGTTCGACCAGATCACCGGTTTCCCCCGGTTCATCCTCGTCCACCGTCACCCGGATCAGCTTGCGGGTGCCGGGGTCCATCGTGGTTTCCTTGAGGTCTTTTGCGTCCATTTCGCCCAGCCCTTTGAATCGCTGCACGTCGATCTTGCCTTTGCCGCCCAAACCCTTTTCCATCCAGTGGTTTTTCTCGGCATCATCAGCGACATAAATCCGTTTCGCGCCCTGCGTCAGACGATACAGCGGCGGGCAGGCCAGATACAGATGCCCGTGGTCAATCAGCGGCCGCATCTGGGTAAAGAAAAACGTCATCAGCAAGGCGGCAATATGCGCCCCGTCCACATCGGCATCGGTCATGATGATGATCTTGTCATAACGCAGATCATCAAGGTTGAATTTGCTGCCCATGCCAACGCCCAGTGCCTCGCAGAGATCGCTGATTTCGGCATTGGTGGTCAGCTTGTTTGACGCCGCCCCCAGCACGTTGAGGATTTTACCCTTGAGCGGCAAAAGTGCCTGATTGTTACGGTTGCGCGCGCCTTTGCCCGAGCCGCCGGCGCTGTCGCCTTCGACGATGAACAATTCGGTGCCTTCGCGGGTCTTGCTGGTGCAATCGGTCAATTTTCCCGGCAGGCGCAGTTTCTTGGTTGCGGTCTTGCGGGCGGTTTCTTTTTCCTGACGGCGGCGCAGGCGCTCTTCGGCGCGCAGCACCAGAAAATCAAGGATCGCCCCCGCCGATTTGGTATCAGCGGCCAGCCAGTTGTCAAAGTGGTCGCGCACGGCGTTCTCGACCATGCGCTGCGCTTCGACGGTGGCAAGGCGGTCTTTGGTCTGGCCGACGAATTCGGGTTCGCGGATGAAACACGACACCAAGGCGCAGCCGCCGGTGATCAGGTCTTCGCGGGTGATTGTGCCTGCCTTGCGGTTGCCTGCCAATTCGCCGTAGGCCTTGATCCCCTTGAGGATCGCCGCCCAGAAACCAGCCTCATGGGTGCCGCCTTCGGGGGTGGGGATGGTGTTACAATAGGATTGGATGAATCCGTCGCGCGACGGGGTCCAGTTGATCGCCCATTCCACCTTGCCGGGGGTGTTGAACTTTTCTTTGAAATCCACCATCCCGCCAAAGGGTGCTTCGGCATAGGTGGTTGATTTTCCCAAGGTTTCGTTCAGGTAGTCCGACAGGCCGCCGGGAAAATGAAAGCTGGCCTCTTGGGGGGTGTCGCCATCGCTCTGGCCGCATTTCCAGCGGATTTCCACACCGGAAAACAGATAGGCCTTGGACCGTGCCATTGCAAAAAGCCGCGCCGGTTTCAGCTTGAGCGATCCAAAGATTTCTGCATCGGGGTGAAAGGTCACGGCGGTGCCACGGCGGTTCGGGGCCGCGCCGATTTTTTCCAACTTGCCCTGCGGGATGCCGCGCGAGAATTCCATCGCGAATAATTCGCGGTTGCGGGCCACTTCGACACGCAGGTGATCAGACAGCGCATTCACCACCGAGGATCCAACCCCGTGCAAGCCGCCCGAGGTTTCATAGCTGTCACCGGAAAATTTGCCGCCCGCGTTCAGGGTGCAGAAAATGATTTCGAGCGCGGATTTGCTGGGGTCTTTGGGGTGCGGGTCTGTGGGGATGCCACGGCCATTGTCGCGCACGGTGACATGGCCGTTTTCATGCAGTTCCAGCTCGATCCAGGTGGCATGGCCTGCCACGGCCTCATCCATCGAGTTGTCGACGATTTCAGCCACCATATGGTGCAGCGCACGATCATCCTTGCCGCCGATATACATGCCCGGGCGCAGGCGCACATGCTCCATGTCCTCCAAGACTTGAATCGAGGAGGCGTCATATTCCTTGCTGGGCTGGGTGCCGGTGAGAAGATCGGACATGGTGCGCTGTTCTTTCTTTGGGTTGGCGGCTATTTTGACAGGGTGTTGCGCCACGGGCAATCCGCTTGCGCGATTAATCCACAGCCTTCTTGCGCAACCATGCCGCCAGATCGTCTTTGTCGATGCGTCTTTGGGCAACCTCGCGGATCAGATCACCGGCCTGCACGGTTTCGTACCGGGGTCTTGGCCCGTTCAAATGCAGGCAGGTTCTCATTGTTTCATAGGCCGTGAGTTTGTTCGCATCCTTAGCAACGTGGCCAGCCACAAAGGGCAGGCACAAGATATCCGACGCATTTGGACTTCTTGATGAGTGCCACAGGTTTCCCGCCCGAGCGTTCAAGAACCCTCTTGCGGGCCGCGCCGATGCCGCGCAGGTTGGGCGAAAATGGAGGGCAGATCATGCCTTGGATCAAAACCATTCCCTTTGAGGCCGCCACCGGCAGGCTCAAACAATTGTATCAACGGGTCACCGGCCCCAACAGCAATGTCGATAACATCATGATGATGCATTCCCTGCGGCCCCATACGATGGAGGGGCATATGGCGATCTATAAATATGTGCTGCATCACAAGGACAACGAGATTCCCAAATGGTTTCTTGAGGTTCTGGGGGTCTATGTGTCGGTGTTGAACGATTGCACCTATTGTGTGGAACATCATTTTGCCGGGATGAAACGATTGTTGCGCGATGATGCCCGCGCCGATGCGATCCGCAGCGCGATTGAGGCGCGCCAGATTTCCGATGCCCCGCTGAATGGCGCACAGCAGGCGGCGATGCTTTATGCGCAGAAACTGACCCGGACACCGGGGCAGATGGTGCAGGGCGATGTGCAGGCGCTGCGCGATGCGGGCTGGGATGATGGTGCGGTGCTGGAAATCAATCAGGTCAGCGCCTATTTTTCCTATGCCAACCGCACGGTTCTGGGCCTTGGCTGTTCCACCGAGGGGGATGTGATTGGCCTCAGTCCGGGCAATTCTGATGACCCGGACGATTGGGGCCATCATTAACCTTTAGTCTCAAGCCATTCCAGAATCGCCTGCGCCACCGCTGCGGGTTGCTGATGATGGAGCCAGTGATCCGCGCCGCCAATTGCGACCCGGGTCAGATCGGGGGCGAATGCCTCAAGCCCCTGGGTGGCGATGGGCAATAGCGCGGTGTCGTCAGTGCCCCAGATCAACAGATGCGGGCACCGGACCTGCAAGCGATCCACCGGAAATTCGGGCAGATCCACAATCGGGACGCCAACATCGGCAACCCGCAGCGGCGAGGCGCGATACCAGTTGATCATGCCGCGCAACCGCCCCGCGCGCGCCCATTCGCGGCGATAGGCGTTCAACCTGTCCTCGGACAGCCAGCCAAGATCCATGTTTGCGGAAAACAACGCGAGCAGGCGCGCAAAATTGTCGGCCGCCAGACGGTCTTCTGAGCCTTCAGCGCGCAGGTATCGGATGTATTGCGAGGCTTCGGTTTGTGCCCCGCCCGCCGCCATCGCGCGTTGAAACGGCACCGGATGCACACCGTTCATGATGATCAGCTGTTGCACCAGTTCGGGTTTGAACATCGCCAGCCCATAGGCGACTGCCGCGCCCCAATCATGGCCCAGAACGATCACGGGGTCCGACCCGATCAGCGCCGCCATATCCCCGACCAGCGCCGAGGTGGTATACTGGGACACCTCCGCAGGGGCCCAGCTTTGGCCATAGCCGCGCTGATCCGGTGCGATGCAATGAAAGCGGTGGCACAAAAGCTGTGCCAGTTCATCCCATGATCCGCCATATTCGGGAAACCCGTGCAGCAACAAAAGCTTGGGCAATGTTTCATCGCCCCAGTGCCGGATGAAAAACGGCTTGCCGTTTAACTGTACCTCTTGGGTGTGCATGGCGTTCCTTTCGTTTGTTCCGCGCAGGGCAGATGCCGTTACATCCATGTGCCCAGTTCTGCTTTCAGATGATCAAACACAAACCGGATGCGGGCAATACGCGATTGGTCTTCATGCATCACCAGCCAGGCCGGCATCGCATATGTCAGATGCGGCAACACGCGGCGCAATCCCAAACGCCCCGCCAGATTGGCCTGACAAAATCCGACGCCCAGCCCAGCCTGAATATGGGTGATCTGTGCCAGCGGATCATCACAACGCAACACAATTTGCCGGGGCAGCGCCATGCCGGCCTTTTGCAAGGCGGGCAGGATCAGCGCCTCGCGGTCATCGGCGATGAACGGCAGCTCGCGCAGGTCTTTCAGATCATCGGGCAGGGCGTATGTCGGGCTGGCAAACAGCCCGATGTCCACATCTGCCAGACGCGCCGCGACCAAGGATTGTTGTTTGGGTGCGGTAAAACGCAGGGCAATATCCGCCGCGCGATGGGCAAGGTTTTCAGCCCTGTCGGTGGCCGCCAGTTCAAACCTCAGTTTGGGGGCGGTGGCATGTAGCCGGGCCAAGGGCACCGGCAGCACATGGGTGGCAGCAACGCGGCTGCTGGTGATCCGCACCACGCCTTCCAGGATGTCCTTCTGCGCCGAGGCGGCACGGTGCAGAGCGGCGGCTTCTTCCAGAACCGATTGCGCCAATGGCAACAGGGTTTGTGCCATGTCAGTGGGCGTCAGCCCATTGGCGGCACGGGTAAACAGCTGGGTGTTCAAATCCTGCTCAAGCGCTTCGATATGGCGGCGTACCGTAGGGTGGGCAAGGCGCAGGGCGCGGGCTGCAGCGCTCAGGCTGCCGGTGGTCATGACCGCATGAAAGGCGGGAATGTGATCCAACGAGGGGAAGGTGTCGCTCATCATAATATGATAGCTGGCTATACGACATTGGACAATTCATTTCAGGCGGGGCGCAGGGCATGATCAGGCAACCCATAGCAGTTTGGAAAAACCTGATCCCGGTAACGCCATCTGAAATCAAAGATTTCAACGCATTAGGTGATACCAACTGTATCAGGCATTTCGAGGATTGCCTTAGAAAGGAACGCGATATGACATCTATGAATGCCGCCCCGTCCGGCGCCACCCGCACGCCATCGGCCAAACCCGGCCTCGCCATCCCGTTGCAAGCCGAAGGCGCGGCG
Organism: Sulfitobacter sp.; assembly: GCA_047634585.1. Classification (GTDB taxonomy): domain Bacteria; phylum Pseudomonadota; class Alphaproteobacteria; order Rhodobacterales; family Rhodobacteraceae; genus Sulfitobacter. The sequence goes on from JBLIAN010000004.1 coordinate 248,983, forward strand.
CTGGGTCTGTTGTCTTGTTATTTCTATGCCCAACTGGGGGGCGGATGGGGGCTGTTTGCCGTGCTGATCCTTGCGCCGGATATCTTTATGCTGGGCTATCTGGCGGGGCGGCGGATTGGCGCAATCCTATATAACATCGGGCATAGCTATCTGGCGCCTTTGGCCTTGGCTGTGTCGGGGCAGGGGGCGGGGGCAGAGGCCGCGATTCTGGTGGCCTTGATCTGGGGCGCGCATATCGGGTTCGACCGCGCAATGGGCTATGGGTTGAAATACAAGGGTCACTTTAAAGACACGCATCTGGGGCGTGTATAGGGGGGATGGCATGCCCGCCTCTTTCCCTTTTCAGATTCCGGGCGTAAGCCTGAGAGATGACACATGTAGCGACACATCCGATGACCTATGGCGGCCATGTCCGCGCTGTTTTGACACTTGGTGTGCCGTTGATTGGCGGACATCTGGGGCAGATTGCCATCGGGGTGACGGACACCATCATGCTGGGCTGGTTTTCGGTCGAGGCACTGGCGGCTGTAACGCTGGGCAGTACGTTCTTTTTTGTGCTGTTCATTTTCGGGTCGGGCTTTGCTTGGGCGGTGATGCCTTTGGTGGCATCTTTTGCGGCTGAACGGGATGAAATCGGCATCCGCCGCGCCACGCGCATGGGGCTGTGGTTGTCGATGTTGTTTGCGCTGATCGCCACACCGGTGATGATCTGGGCCGAAGTGATCCTGCAAAAGCTGGGGCAGGGTGATGCGCTGGCCTCGGTGGCGGGGCAATATCTGTCGGTGGCGGGCTGGGGCATCATTCCGGCACTGTTTGTCATGGTGTTGAAATCCTATCTGGCGGCGCTGGAGCGCACACAGGTGGTGTTGTGGATCACCCTGACCGCAGCACTGGTGAACGGGTTGGCCAATTATGCGCTGATTTTTGGTCATTGGGGCGCGCCGGAACTTGGGGTTGTCGGGGCGGCGATTGCATCCCTGTCCACGCAGGTGGTCTCGCTGGTGGGTATTTTGATCTATATTTTGCTGGTACTGCCCCAGCACCAGTTGTTTGTGCGCCTGTGGCGCATGGATGCGCCGATGTTCATGCGGGTGTTCCGTCTGGGCCTGCCGATCGGGCTGACCGCCCTCAGCGAAGTGGGGCTGTTCGCGGCCTCTGCGATGATGATGGGATGGCTGGGGACAATTGCGCTGGCGGCACATGGCATCGCGGTGCAGCTCGCCTCGATCACCTTTATGGTGCATCTGGGCCTCAGCAATGTGGCGACGATCCGGGCCGGCAATGCCTATGGGCGGCGCGATGCGGGGCATATGGCGCGCGGCGCGGTGATTGTGACGGCGCTTTCCATCGGGTTTGCGGCGGTGACGATCATCGGCTTTGTGGTCTGGCCGGAGCTGTTGATTTCGATGTTCATGCAAAAAAGCGAACCTGCGCGGGTTGGTATTCTTGCGGTGGGGATCGGGCTTTTGGCGATGGCGGCGCTGTTTCAATTGGTGGACGGGGCGCAGGCAATTGCACTGGGCCTGCTGCGCGGGGTGCAAGACACACGGGTGCCAATGTGGATGGCCGCTTTCAGCTATTGGGTTGTGGGCATTCCGGCCTCTTATCTGCTGGGCTTTACCTATGGCTTTGAAGGGATTGGCGTCTGGGCGGGGCTGGTTGTCGGTCTTGGCGTGGCGGCAATCCTGTTGAACCTGCGGTTCTGGCGGGTGACGATCAAACAGGTTGGTCTGTCTGTCGGGGCATAACGGGATCGGGGCATAGCGGGCGGGTCTGACAGGGGCGGCGGGAAATATCGCCGCGCCCTTTAGCCTCGCCGCACCCTTTAGCCCTTGTCGATCAGGCGCTCGGCCTTCTTGCGCACCAAGGTGCTGCGCAGGTCATGCATGGCCAATAACAACGCATCTGTGACCGCCTCAAGCTGCGGCTCGCTTGCTTTGGATTGCGCCCATTGCGTGGTCAGATTCAGGTGATCCACTGCGCGGTAAATATCGTCGATGTCGCGCTGGGCCAAAACCGCAAGGCGTTCGTCCATCCAGTCTTTGATGCGGGCCAGATCCGCGTCGCTCAGGGTGACATCGCCATGCGGTTTGATCACGCCGTTGCGGATGTTCACAACGGCGATCTGATCCATTTCGATGCGGCGGTGGCGGTTTGCCCCGTCAACACGGAAAACCGCCGCGCCGTTCTCGCGGATGCGAAAGTAATACTCGGGTAGCTCTGCCGCCATGCTGTGCCTTTCAGGTGAGGCCCGCACAGAAGGTCTGGATACGGGTGCAGGCCTCTTTGAGCGCCTCGTCCGAGGTAGCGTAGCTGACCCTGAAGTTCGGAGACAGCCCGAATGCCGCGCCAAACACCACAGCGACGCCGGTTTCTTCCAGCAATGCGGTGGCGAAATCTTCGTCATTGGCAATCTTGGTGCCTGCAGCCGAGGTTTTACCGATCAGGCCGTCAATCGACGGATAGACATAAAACGCGCCTTCCGGTGTCGGGCAGGTGAGGCCGTCGATCTCGTTCAACATCGACACCACCAGATTGCGACGGCGCACAAAGATTTCATTGTTGGTTGCAATATAATCCTGAGTGCCGTTCAAGGCCTCGACCGCCGCCCATTGGCTGACGCTGCAGGGGTTGGAGGTGGATTGCGATTGAATTTTCCGCATTGCTCCGATCAGTTTTTCGGGGCCAGCGGCATAGCCGATGCGCCAGCCCGTCATGGCATAGGCTTTGGACACGCCATTGACCGTCAGCGTGCGTTCATAGAGGGCAGGTTCGACTTCGGCGGGGGTGCAGAATTCAAAGCCGTCATAGGCAAGGTGTTCATACATATCATCTGTCATCACCATCACATGCGGGTGACGCATCAACACATCGGTCAAGCCCTTGAGTTCGGCCTTGGTATAGCCCGCACCGGTGGGGTTGGAGGGCGAGTTGAAGATGAACCATTTGGTTTTGGGCGTGATCGCCGCTTCCAGGGCTTCAGGGGTCAGTTTGAAATCGTCTTCCAGTGTTGCAGGTGCAATCACCGGTTCACCGCCTGCCAGCAGCACCATGTCGGGATAGCTGACCCAATAGGGGGCGGGGATCACCACTTCTTCGCCGGGGTTCATCGTCGCCATCAGCGCATTATACAGGATCTGCTTGCCACCGGTGCCGACAGTGACCTGCGCGGGGGTATACTCAAGGCCGTTGTCGCGTTTGAACTTGGCGCAGATCGCCTGTTTCAGTTCGATGATCCCGTCGACAGCGGTATATTTGGTCTTGCCAGCGTTGATCGCGGCAATGGCTGCATCCTTGATATTCTGCGGTGTATCAAAATCCGGCTCACCGGCGCCAAGGCCGATGACGTCACGGCCAGCGGCCTTAAGTTCGCCGGCTTTTGTCGTGACGGCGATGGTCGGAGAGGGTTTGACGCGGGCAAGTGATGCAGAGAGCAGTTCCATTTTGGCCTCAGTTTGTCTATGTGTGCAGCACACTCATAGGGGTCCCCCCCGCACCGATCAAGCGACATTGGTGAGAATGCAAAGATCGAGGAGATGTTAAGTGACTGAACAATCCGACTGGTACGGACCGGACGCTGCCACATTTGGTGACAGGGTCGCCGCAGCGCGTGAAATGGCAGGGATGACCCCTGCGGGGCTGGCAAAACGACTGGGCGTGAAACAATCCACATTGCGCGGCTGGGAGGACGACGTATCCGAACCCCGCGCCAACCGCCTGTCGATGCTGGCGGGTCTGTTGAATGTATCAATGATGTGGTTGATCAACGGCGAAGGTGAAGGGCTGGACGGGCCTGATATCGTGACGCCACACAACAGCGACCTAAGCGAAATTCTGAACGAAATCCGCGGTATGCGCCTTGAGATGCAAAAGCGCGCCGAGGCAATGGGCCGTCTGGAAAAACGTGTGCGCCGGATGCTGGAGGACGCGAAAGTTGACTGAGGAACTGCGCGCGCACAAGGTCAAGCGCCTGCATATGCGATCCATGCGGCGCGGGATCAAGGAAATGGATCTGATCCTCTCTGCCTATGCCGGTCTGCGCCTGGCTGACATGGAGGACACCATGCTGGCGCTCTATGATCGGATGTTGAACGAAAACGATCACGATCTTTATCAATGGGTCACGGGGCAGGCGCAAACGCCCCCCGAATACACCGGATTGATCGGCGATATCCAGACACAGGTGGAAAACCAACCTGTTGGTCAGGTCTAGGGCCTGGCCCCTGAAGCATCAGGCGGGGGCAGTGCCCCTGCCGCAGTTTTGGCATCGCGCGGCATTTGTGCATAATTCAATCACATTTTCCGCTTAACGAAATATTCTATTTTTTTACGCACTTTCCCCGACAACGCATTGAGTCGGAGAAACAAATGAGCATTCAAGAACCGGTTGCCAGACCTGCCAAAGACACCGGATTTATGGTGGGATATCTGGAGGCGCTGTCACTGGTTGAACGGCTGCACAGGCTGTTGCTGGACGTGATCAAGGATGAATTCGAACGTGTCGGTGTGTTGGAGATCAACGCGGTGCAGGCGCTGTTGCTGTTCAATATCGGCGATAACGAAGTCACGGCAGGCGAATTGAAAAGCCGGGGATATTATCAAGGCAGCAACGTTAGTTATAACCTGAAGAAATTGGTCGAGATGGGGTTTATGCACCATCAGAGATGCGAAATCGACCGCCGCTCTGTGCGGGTGCGCCTCACCGAAAAGGGGCGTCATATCCGCGATGTCGTGGCCGATCTGTTTGCCCGTCATGCGGACGGGCTTGAGGACAAAGGTGTGCTTGGCCCCAGCGGTGTTGCCGATATCACGACCTCGCTGAAACGGATGGAACGCTATTGGACAGATCAAATCCGATACATTTATTGACCCAGATTGTGATGGTTCAGGGGCGCGGGGTTTGCAGATATGACAGGATCAACCCGTCCAACTCGCGCAGCAGTTTACGTTTCATCGCGTCGCTGTAGCTGTCAAAGCCAAGCGCGGTTTGCACAAAGGCATCCGGCCCCAGAATGACCTCGGCCTTGTAATAGGCGGAAAGTTCGGAGATCTCGCTTTGACGCAGATCACCGCTTTGGGGGGCATCTGCGCCGATCGCCAAGCCGTTGATGGTGATGCCGCTGGCGCGGATTGCATGTTTGATGTCGCGCGGGCGCGGGCCAAGGTTGGATTTACCATCGCCGGAAATATCCAGGGTGCGTTTCCAGCAGTCTGGCTGTTGGTCCAGAAAACCGCGCCCCTGTGACATTGCCACCCCAAGCGCGGTGCCCGGCGTTGCAGCGCGGCGGCGGGTCTGGCGCAGGGTTTCGATGATCTGGTCCAATGTGGCGGTATCACGCACTTCGGTCCAGGGCAGCAGCAGCATTTGATCGGCAGGGCCGCTCCATTCATAGATCAGCAGCCGCACGGGGGCGGCAGGCATTTCAAGCAGTTTGCCCCGGACTTCGGCGGTGTTCAGGGCCTCTGCCAGGCCCTCCAATTGTTGGCGGTATTCCCGCGCATCCACTGATCCGGAAACATCCAGCCCCAGTGCCAAGGCCTGCCGGCAGGCAGCCACACTTTGGGATGCGGCACCTGCCAACAATACTGCCAGAACCGCGGCACGGATCATCCCGCCGACCCTGCCGTTCCAGGCAAGGCGCCGATGGCGGGCGGGGTCAATTCCCGTTCCAGCTTTTGGCGCATCGCGCGTTCGTAATCCTCAAACCCGTCGGCGATCACCAAAAACGCCCCCGGTCCATGTAGAACCTCGGCACGGTAAAAGGCGATCAAGCCAACCTCGCCTTCAAAATCGGCAGCATTCACCACCAATCCGTTCACCGTGATCTCGCCAAAAGGAAATTCACGATAGGCGATCTGCGGCCCGAAACCTTCGTTGTTCTGGCCGTCCCCCGCCATATCAAGGGTCTTGCGCAGGCAAGGCGGGGCCGATTGAAACAGTTTCGCCCCATGCCCCAAGGCATAGCCCATCGCAGTGGGAAATTCATTGTGGCTGCGGGTGCTGCGGGCAATGATTTCAGCGGTGGTCAGCAGGGTTTCCGGGCTGTCAATCAGGGTCCAGTCCAGCAGCATTTCCTGATTATAGCGCCCTGACCATTCATAAACCGCCAGCGCAACATGTTGATCTGCGGCGAAAAAGGCCGTTTGAACGTCAGGGGACGTCAGGGCTGCCACCAATCCGCTGCGCTGCAGACGGTCCTCAACCGGATCAACTGAACTGGACACATCCAGCGCCAAAAGCAGCGCCAGACGGCAGGCGCTGGCCCCCGTCGGGACGGCCAGCACAAGTGCCAGCGCCACAACAGAGGCCAGTTTTTTTACCAATGGCCTGTGTTTTCCATGCTGGCCCAAGGTTCCTGCGGGGTCTGTGCCTCGCCTTCCTGAAGCAATTCCACAGAGACATTATCGGGCGACCGGACAAAGGCCATGCGCCCGTCACGCGGCGGGCGGTTGATGATGATGCCGTTGTCCTGCAGGTGCTGGCAGGTGGCATAGATGTCATCGACAGTATAGGCCAGATGCCCGAAATGGCGGCTGTCGGAGGGCAGCCCGTCATCGCCGTCCCAATTATAGGTCAATTCAACATCCGCATGGCCGTCTGCCTGATCGGGGGGGCAGAGAAACACCAGCGTGAACCGCCCGCCGTCATGGTCGATGCGGCGGCGTTCGATCAGACCCAGCAGTTTGTAAAAGGCGATAGAGGCATCAAGATCTTTGACGCGCACCATCGTGTGCAGAAATTTGATTGGCATGTTTGGTCCTTCGTTGTGCTTCGTGCCTGCACAACCTAACACAGCGCGCCGCCGTTGCCAGCAGATCGCGGGATTTTGACCACAGGCGGCGGATCAAAATGCCGATTTGATGCCAATGCTCAGCCCGACGCGATTGACATCATAAAGCCCGATATTGCTGTCGGTTTTTGAGGCGCTCAGGGTCAGCGACGGGTTGAATCCGTAATAATCAATCTGGGTAAAGGTGGCGGTGACATCGGCAAATAGTTTGCGATCCTGCCGCCCCTGCGCCGAATGGCGTGACACATCGTAATCGCGCAACGCCGCCCCAAGGCCGAATTGCAGCGAGGCCCCCATCACAGGTTTGGCAAGAACATAGCCGCTGCGCAGTTCGATCTCGCCGTATTCGGCGTCTTTTTCAATGGAGCGGGACGCGGCGGCGCTCAGCCCGAGGAACAACGTATCGCCCGCTGACAGGCGTTGTGTCAGGTTGCCACTGAGGGTCAGGGTGTCCACATCCGGCGTTGCCTGACCGAATTGTTTCTCCACATCGACGCCAAAACGATAGCGTTTGTCACGGCTGGGGCGATAGCTCTGATAGACTCCGGCGCGCAGGTGGCTGGCATAACGGGCGCCGCCATACCAGCTTTGGCCGGCTTCCAGATCAAATGAGAATTCGCCTTTGCGCGCAAAGTTGATCTGTTGAAACCCGTATCCCAGTGACGCGGTGCCAAAGGCAAAATCACCGCCCGAAGCATCGGGCGCAGTGTTGCGGGCGCTGCCGGAGAGGGCAAAGCTTCGATAGGATAGGGCGGCTTTGAGGTCATGTGCGGTGGTCGGGGTTTCGTGAAACCGGTAGCGCATGCGCAGTGCACCGCCAAATTCCAACCCGCTGAGCGCGACAGCACTGCCACCAAGATTGTATTCAATCGGCTGTCCAAACAGGATTTCGCTGATTGCATAGTTCAATTCGGATCGGTCGCGGGCGCTGCCGTTGTTGATGTTGGAATTCGGGGCAAGCGTAAAACTAAGGCTGGTGTGCCAGGGATTGCGCTGTTTCACATAGCGAAAATCACGTTTGGCACGGGCTTTCAGCAGGTCATTGGGCGCATGTTGGCTGGCGCGGCGCAGCCAGAGCTGCGCACGGGTGCGTTTGCCTGCGGAAGAGAGAACCTGCGCGGTGATCAGCGCCGCTGAATATTTCTCGGCGTCGGTATTGGCCAGGTGCCATGCCCTGCGCGCCGCTGTGCGGGCCGGGGGGATGTGCCCCAGATCGCGCAGGGCACGGGCATGGATCAGATGCGCGTTCAAATCTTCTGGATCGCGTTTGAGCAATGCTTCGGCAAACACGCGGGCGCGGGCGGCATCACCGGTGCGCAACGCTTGTGTCGCGGCTTGGCGCATGCCGGCAGCATCCAATGTCATTTGCGCAGCCGCAGGCAGGCCCGACAGGCAGGCCAAAACACCTGAAAGGGCTGCGCAGCTTTGCAAGCGGCGCAGGGGGGTCATGTTAGTTCTGGCCGCGATAAATGGTAAATCCGAGGGTCTCGCGCACGGCATCGGCGGTGGGGTCAATGGTGCTTTCTAGCACGATGATGCCGACAATTTCTTCTGCGCCATCCCCCGAGATGATACCGTAATACTGGCCGGCCTCGTATGCGACAACATCGCCGTTGTCTTTGGCAAAACGAGAACCCAGCGTGCCGGTGATTTCGCCGTTGGCGTCCAGTGCATTGGTGGACACGTTGAACACGGCTGTCGGTATGGCGGTTAATGTGGCGCTGTTGTCTGCGCCCACGCGGCCATAGATGTCACTGGTGATGTCGTCGCCGGCAAGGTTGTATACCTTGCGATTGAAAACAAAGCCGTCAACAGCCCCTTCATAGCGCCCTGTCGTTTCGTTGAAATCATCAAAGTCGACGGCGATTTGAACATCCGATGTGGTATATTCCAGCCCGCCGCGGCCTTTGTAATCGCGCAGACCTGCACCCACCCCGTTATACAAGGCCTGACCCGTGGTCGGCAGGGTCACTGATCCGTTGCGTTCATATACAAAACCGCCAAAACCGTAGTTGATATAGGCACCTGTGCGCACAATCGCGAATTTGGTATTGCCGCTGGTGCTTACCCCATAGATCGCGCGGTGGCGGAACTGGTTGATGGTCGCATTGGTTTCGGAATCCGGGTATTGCTCGACCGCTTCATAGACCGCATAGGGGCCAAGGCTCCCGACGGCCTGGCCGCGACTATAGGGCGTGTCATCACCGCCATCAAAGGGCAGGTTGTCCACGGTGAAAGTGTCATCGACCGAATTATAGGCGATGCCTTCGGCAAAACCGTTGCCCTCGCTGTCAACGGCCTCTTTGCGAAAGATCGTATTGGAGGGTTGCGGCGATGCGGTGCCGGGGGGCAATGTGCGGTCACTGTCGATGGTGCCGCCGTCGGTGCTGCCACCATCGGTTTCATCTGCATTGAACGGCGGCGTGCCACCGCATCCTACAAGAAATGTACAGAGCAAAAGCCCCGCTGCATTGATTTTCATGTTAGCCTGCCTTCAGCTCAATATTTTATTTGTTTTGCGTCACAGTCTCAAATCAAAGGCGGTTTTGTCAACGCCGCTGCCTTCCTGTGGTTGAATAACTTCCTAAGGGTGGTCAAAAAACAATACCGCATATCGCGGTTCCGCAGGTGGATTTGCGTAGATATAGTGATCTGCGAATCCAACGCGCCGAAAGCCCCCAATGAGGACCGCCTGACATGCCCCTGTCCCCCGAACAACAAGCCGAAATAGACGAGCTGCGCAGCCAG
>JBLIAN010000005.1:0-251079 GCA_047634585.1 Sulfitobacter sp.
ACCCCTGAGCTGTGGTTCTTTGACTGCCACTTTCCCGGCAACCCGATCATGCCCGGCTGTCTGGGTCTTGACGGGCTGTGGCAATTGACCGGATTCAACCTTGGCTGGCGTGGCTGGCAGGGGCGCGGCTATGCCTTGGGTGTTGGCGAGGTCAAACTGACCGGCATGGTGCGCCCTGACCGTAAGATGCTGACCTACAAGATTGATTTCACCAAAGCGATCCAGACCCGCCGCCTGACCATGGGTGTGGCGGACGGCATCGTCGAGGCCGATGGCGACGTGATCTATCAGGTGAAAGACATGAAAGTGGCGCTCAGCGAAAGCTGAGGCCGCATGGATGGTCGGTCGGGCAATATTGTCCGGCCTGCAGCAAACCGGCCGGGCAGTGCCAAACCACATGACCCGCAAGCCCCTAATTGCTTGCGCGACCTTGCTCTGCTGTCCTACACAGAACCAACTGAACAAAGGAGTGCGTTATGCGCCGTGTCGTCGTCACTGGTCTGGGTATTGTCTCATCCATCGGAAACAACGCAGAAGAAGTGCTCGCCGCGCTCAAGGCCGGAAAATCCGGCATTGAGGCCAGCCCAGAAATGGCCGAACACGGGTTCCGCAGCCAGATCGCGGGCACAATCAAGCTGGATGTCACTGAAAAAATCGACAAACGCACCCTGCGTTTTATGGGGCCGGGCGCCGCCTATGCGTTTATCGCGATGGAACAGGCAATTGCCGATGCCGGCTTGGGCGCAGACATCATCAGCAACCCGCGCACCGGCCTGATCGCAGGCTCGGGCGGGCCGTCAACCTCTGCAATGAAAATCGCCCATGACACCGTCGATAAAACCGGCGCAACCAAACGCATCGGGCCTTTTGCGGTGCCAAAATGCATGTCCTCGACGATCAGCGCCAACCTGTCCACGGCGTTCAAGATCAAAGGCATCAATTATTCGATCACCTCGGCCTGTTCGACCTCGCTGCATTGCATGGGCTCTGCCGCCGAACAGATCATGATGGGCAAACAGGACGTGATGTTTGCCGGCGGCGGCGAGGAACTGGATTGGACATTGTCCTGTCTGTTTGACGCAATGGGCGCGATGAGCAGCAAATACAACGACAGTCCCGAAAAGGCCTCGCGCGCCTTTGACGCCAACCGCGACGGGTTTGTCATCACCGGCGGTGGCGGCATTGTGGTGCTGGAAGACCTTGAACATGCGCTGGCACGCGGGGCAAAAATTTACGCCGAAGTCACCGGATTTGCCGCGACATCGGATGGCCATGACATGGTTGCGCCCTCCGGCGAGGGCGGCACCCGCGCCATGCAGCTGGCGCTGCAAACCCTGCCCGAAGGCCGCAAGATCAGCTATATCAACGCCCATGGCACCTCGACACCTGTGGGGGATGTCGGCGAGATCGAAGCGGTACGCCGCGTCTTTGGCCAAGGCAGCACACCGCCCGTCAGTTCCACCAAATCCATGACCGGCCACGGTCAGGGCGCGGCAGGCGCGATGGAGGCGATTTTCTGTCTCTTGATGCTGGAACATGATTTCATCACCCCGTCGATCAATGTTGAAAACCTCGATCCGGCACTGGATGCCGCCGAGATCGCATTGGAACGGGTGGACAATGCCGGACTTGATTCCGTGATGACAAATTCATTCGGGTTTGGCGGCACCAATGGGTCGATGATCCTGTCAAAATATCAGGGTTAGGAGACCAGGATGTCTGATATGCTAAAGGGTAAACGCGGCCTGATTATGGGCGTGGCCAATGAACGTTCCATTGCGTGGGGCATTGCCAAGGCGATGGCGGGCGCGGGCGCGGAACTGGCCTTCACCTATCAGGGCGAGGCCTTTGGGTCACGGCTGAAACCGCTGGCTGAATCGGTTGGATCCGATTTCATGGTCGATGTGGATGTGACCGATGATGCATCGCTTGACACCGCGTTTGAACAATTGGGCGCGCGCTGGTCAAGCCTTGATTTTGTCGTGCATGCCATTGCTTTTTCAGACAAATCCGAATTGACCGGACGGTTCCTGAACACCAGTCGCCAGAATTTCAAACATTCGATGGATATCTCTGCCTATAGCTTTATCGAAGTGGCGCGGCGCGCCCATCCCTTGATGGTTGAAAACGGTGGCACCTTGATGACCCTGACCTATCAGGGGTCCAACCGCGTGGTGCCCAATTACAATGTCATGGGCGTGGCCAAGGCCGCATTGGAAAGCGCCACACGGTATCTGGCCAATGATCTGGGGCCGGAGGGCATTCGCGTGAATGCCATTTCGCCCGGTCCGATGAAGACATTGGCAGGGGCGGCCATTGGGGGGGCGCGCAAAACCTATAAACACACGGACCAGAACGCACCGCTGCGCTCCAATGCGACGCTTGAGGCGGTGGGCGGTACGGCGGTCTATCTGGCCTCGGATGCCGGGGCTTGCACCACGGGCGAGATCATCCGCGTGGACGGTGGGTTTCACGTGCTGGGCATGCCCCAGCAGGATAATCTGTAAAGAACTCTTGGGGATGGGGTGCTGCGCGATGGTGGGGTAAACCCCACCCTACGCAGCACGGTATTCATTGCGGTGCGAATGTTGGGGCAGGCGGCCTATTGATGGCGGCGCTACAGCACCGCTCAGCGCAACGGCGGCGTCTGCCACAACCAGATTTTCAACCCGCCATGCGCCACGGCCGGGCCCAATGGCTTCCACGGCAGCCCTGTGGCCTTGGCCAAGGGGGGCTCTGACGTGATCAACCCGACACGCCAGCCCTTGAACCGTTCCAGCAAGGTCTGCCCCAAGGTGCCATAAAGCGGGTACAGCAGTTTCTTGTTGCCGATCCGCGCACCATAGGGCGGGTTCACAATCACCAGCCCGGGCGGGCCTGCGGGCGGCATGACCTCGCCGGCACCGTGACAGGCAAAAGAACACCATTCCGCCACCCCTGCCCGTTCGGCATTGGCATTGCTCATCCGTATCGCACCTGCATCGCGGTCCGACCCGTAAAACCGCTGTTGGGCACCACTTTCAGGCGCGGCGCGGCGCATCTCCTGCCAGATATCCGCATCAAAGCTCGCCAGATTTTCAAAGGCAAACGCGCGGGTGCGGCCGGGCAACAGCCCTGCAGCGATTTCGGCGGCTTCGATCAGGAAAGTGCCGGAACCACACATCGGGTCCAGCACCGGTTCGCGCCCGTCATAGCCGCATTGACGCAGAAACAACGCCGCCAGGTTTTCGCGCATCGGCGCTTTGCCCACCGCCTCTTTATGGCCGCGCTTGTGCAAGGAATCGCCGCTGGTATCGAGGCTGATCACCACCTGATTGTCATGAATGCGCACTTTCACCACCATGTCGGCGTCAGGCGCAACAGTGATGCCGTGGCTTTCGCGCAGGGCGGTTTCAATGCGCTGGCTGGCCGCCTTGGCGTGGTAGATTTTCGAGGCTTTGCACGTCACCTGCACCTTGACCGGCACATCCGGGCGCAGCACATCCCCCCAAGGGAATTTGCGCGCGCGTTTGTCCAACTGCGCCAGATGGAAGGCCATGAACCCGCCGATCCGCGCCAAGACCCGCACCGCGCCGCGCAGTTCCAGATTGGCGCGCCAGACCTCGGGCCAGCCGCCGGTGATCGTGACCCCGCCTGCCCCCGCTTCGGGGTTGGAAAAGCCGCGCGCGATCACCTCGGCCAGCAATAGGTCTTCCAGCCCCGGGGCGCAGACCAGAAAAATCTCGAATGTATCAGATGTGTCCATGCCCCTGCATAGGGCCTTGGCGCTGCCACCGCGAGGGGGGCTGATCAGAAATTCGCGATTTCATCGGTCTGCCGTTTTTTGGCCGTGTTGTTCAGCTATGTCGCCCGCATGCGTTTCTCTGAGACCTATCAGCACGAAGTTATCCAGTCGCGCCGTGACAGATCACGGCGGGCACACTTCTGGTCGCGACTTCTGGGAATTGTTCTGATGCTAACCCTCGGGGCGATCCTGCGTTCAGAACCGCAATTGCGTCAGGATCTGGCGATCGCAGGCAGTGATGCAATCTTGTGGGTCAGCGGGCGGGTGGCACAACCTGCGGCATCCCGAAACGCCCCATCAGCCCCGCCAGCCCCAACCGGGGTCAAGATCAACCGCTTTGGCAGCACATCCGGTCAAACAGAGGGTCAGGCCGTTGCAACGGGCCGCCGTTTGGCCACCCGCCGCAATGACGATTGATACGGGATCACCCGCAGCTGTCGCTTAAGCGATTGAAACCAGTTCAATATCAAATTGCAGGTCTTTGCCCGCCAGCGGGTGGTTGGCATCCAGTGTCACAGTCGCCTCGTCCAGTTCGACAACCATCACCGGCAGCGCCTGGCCATCGGGGGTCTGCATCTGCAACTGCGTGCCAACCTCAAGCGGGATATCCGCAGGGATACCTTCACGCGGCACCGCCTGACGCATTTCAGGATTCAACGGGCCATAGGCATCTTCGCTGGCGATTTTGACGACTTTCTTGTCACCCACCGCCATGCCGGGCAGCGCCACATCAAGGCCGGGAATGATCTGACCCGAGCCAACAACAAATTCCAAAGGATCGCGGCCGTCGGAACTGTCAAAGGTGCTGCCGTCCAGCAACGTGCCTGTGTAATGAATTGCAACGGTATCGCCTGATTTGACCTCAGCCATAAAAATCTCCAATTTTTGGGGGAAAAGGGGGGAGGCCGCGTATCTGCACGGGTGCTCCAGATTCGGGGCACCTTTTCAAAGCCGAAACAAAGTGTAAACCCCCGAGGGTGCCAAGGCCATTTCGGGCCTTTTCCCCCCTGCCTGCCCGTGCCACTCTGCGCCCAATTGCAAGGAGATCACAATGCCAATCACCACCTGTGTTTTTGACGCCTATGGCACGTTGTTTGACGTTGCCGCCGCCGCACGGCAGGCCGCTTTGGAACCCGATTTTGCGGCGATCAAAAACGACTGGCCACAGATTGCCGATCATTGGCGTCTCAAGCAATTGCAATACTCATGGCTGCGCGCCGTGACAGGCGCCCATACAGATTTCTGGGAAGTCACGCAAAACGGGTTGGATTGGGCATTGGAAAAGGCCGGGCATGGTGGCAATCCGGCGCTGCGCGAACGGCTGCTGGCGCTGTATTGGGAATTGCAGGCCTATCCCGAAGTACCCGCCATGCTGGCCGCGCTCAAGGCCGCAGGTCTGAACACCGCAATCTTGTCCAACGGATCGCCGCAGATGTTGCAGGGCGCGGTCGATTCCGCCGCGATAGGCGATGTTCTGGACGTGTCGCTGTCGGTGGAAAGTGTTGGCATCTTCAAACCTGATGCACGGGTCTATGATCTGGTGGGGCAGCATTTTGGCTGCACCAAGGATGAAGTGTTGTTTGTGTCCTCAAACGGTTGGGATGCGGGCGCGGCCACCGGATACGGATTTACAACGGCATGGGTCAACCGCGCCGGTGATCCGGTGGACCGCCTGCCCTGGCACCCTGCGCATTTGCTGTCAGACCTGACAGGCATTCCTGCGCTGGCAGGTGCCTGATGCCGCATTTCAACAGTTCTGACGGCCTGTCGCTCTTTTACACGGACGAGGGCGCGGGCCTGCCGCTGTTGTGCCTTGCGGGGCTCACCCGCACGGGTGCCGATTTCGATTATGTGCTGCCGCATCTGTCAGGCCATCGGGTGATCCGGCTGGATTATCGTGGCCGCGGTCAATCCGGTTTTGATCCGAACTGGCAAAATTACACTTTGAACATCGAATGCCGCGATGTGCTGGAACTGCTGGCGCATCTGGGCCTGGAACAGGTTGCGGTGCTGGGCACGTCGCGGGGCGGGTTGAATGCGATGGTGCTGGCCGCGCTTGCCAAAGACCGTCTGCTGGGCGTGGCGCTGAATGATGTCGGGCCGGTGCTGGATCCCAAAGGGCTTGATTTGATCATGGGCTATATCGGGCGCAATCCTGCGGCCAAAACCTTTGACGCTCTTGCCAAGACAATGGCGGCAATTTTCACCGATTTTCAGGATGTCCCTGACAGCCGCTGGCGCGAAGAAGCGCACAAGCATTACACCCAAGGCGATACAGGGCTGCGGATCACCTATGATCCGGCGCTGCGCCATGCCGTTGAAGCCGCAACCAAGGCCGATCCCGTTGATCTTTGGCCGCTGTTTGAGGCGCTGGACGGATTGCCGCTGGCCTGTATTCGCGGTGCAAACTCAAATCTGCTCAGCCGCGCAACACTGGCCGAGATGCAGCGCCGCCGCCCTGATATGATCACCACCGAGGTTCCCGGACGGGGCCATGTGCCGTTTCTGGATGAACCAGAGGCGCTTGACACCCTTCACCATTGGCTAAGGACATTGGCATGAACATCGACATGATCCGCGCAGCGGCGCTTCGGCTTGAGGGGCACGCCCGCCGCACGCCTTTGCTCAATTCCCCGTTTCTGGACGATCTCGCGGGGCGGCGTGTCTGGGTCAAGGCCGAATGCCTGCAGCACACCGGCAGTTTCAAGTTTCGCGGCGCATGGTCGGCGCTTTCGGCCCTGGACAGCGATACCCGCGCCCATGGGGTGATTGCCTTTTCCAGCGGCAACCACGCGCAGGGTGTCGCGCTTGCGGCCAGAAAACATGGCGTGCCCGCCGTGATCATCATGCCCTCGGACAGCCCGAAACTAAAGATCGACAACACCCGCGCCTATGGCGCCGAGGTGGTGCTGTATGACCGCGCCGGTGAAAGCCGCGAAGAGATCGGTGACCGGCTCGCCAAAGACCGTGGCCTGACCCTGATCCGCCCCTATGATGAACCGCTGGTGATTGCAGGCCAGGGCACCACTGGGCTGGAAATCGCCGAACAGGCCGCCGAACAGGGCATTGAAAAGGCCGATGTGATTGTCTGCTGCGGCGGTGGTGGACTGACCTCTGGCATTGCCTTGGCCCTTGAGGCCGACGCGCCGCAGATGCGGGTCCGCACCGCCGAACCCGAAGGTTTTGATGATGTGGCACGTTCGCTGCGGTCAGGCGCGATTGAACGCAACGCCCGTACCTCGGGCAATATCTGTGACGCGATCATCACCCCCCAGCCGGGGGATTTGACCTTTCCGATCATGCAGCGCCTTGCCGGCCCCGGATTGGCGATCAGCGAAGCCGAGGCCCTACAGGCGATGGGCCATGCCTTTAACCGTCTGAAAGTGGTTGCCGAACCCGGTGGCGCGGCGGCATTGGCGGCGGCATTGTTCCGGCGCGACGCGATCGAAGGCGCGGATGTGATTGTCACCATTTCCGGTGGCAACGTCGATCCGGCCATGTTTGCCCGCGCGCTGGACAGTCTGGGATAAGCCGCCTCTGTATCGGCTGTTTGACGGGAAAATTCCTGATGCGGCGGCATTTATCAACGAAATGAGCGGATTTTCGGTGCTGAATGACCATCTGGGCGATGGCAGCCACCCCGAAGCGCCCTATACTAACGGCCATCCGATCACCGAAAGATCATGGCGATCCATCCAACTGCGCGAGGGCATGCAATGAATATTTTTGATACCGGCGATGTGCGCCTGCATTACCGTGTGGACGGCCCTGCGGACGGGCCGCCGGTGGTGTTTGCCAATTCGCTAGGCACCGATATGCGGCTGTGGGATCCGATCCTGCCCTTGTTGCCCAAGGGCCTGCGGATCATCCGCTATGACAAACGCGGGCATGGGTTATCCTCCTGTCCGTCGGGGGCCTATTCGATGGGATCTCTGATCACCGACGCAGAAAAGCTGATGGATTTTCTGGGCGTCAAGGATTGCGTTTTTGTCGGCCTTTCGATTGGCGGCATGATTGCCCAAGGGCTGGCGGTCAAGCGGCTTGATCTGATCCGCGCGGTGGTGCTGTCCAACACCGGGGCCAAGATCGGCAATCCGCAAATATGGGACGAACGCATCGCAGCGGTCAGAAAAGACGGCATTGAATCCCTTGCCGATGCGGTGATGGAACGTTGGTTTTCCGCCGGTTTCCGCGCCACCCCCGAGATCGAGCTGTGGCGCAACATGTTGGTGCGCCAAGAAGACAACGGATATGCCGGATGTTCAGCAGCCATTTCAGGCACGGATTTTTACACGCCAACTTCGGGGTTGCGCTTGCCTGCCTTGGGGATTGCCGGATCGGAAGACGGTTCAACCCCGCCTGATCTGGTGCGCGAAACCGTTGATCTGATCCCCGGATCCAAATGCCACCTGATCCGCAAGGCAGGGCATCTGCCCTGTGTGGAACAGCCGCAAGAATACGCAGAAATCCTGAGCGGTTTCTTGAAATCTGTGGGTCATATCTGATCCCCCAAAGGCGGCACGCCGGCGCTTTTGATCTGCCGGCACACCACAAGGCCTTTCACGTGCTGCGCCCGACAGCAAGAAATGGCGATGACAGTTGAAATTTCGGGCCTGACAAATCGGAAAACACATTATGGCCGCATCGGTTTTTGACAGCCCGCTCTATGCACAGCTTTTCGCGACGGGGGATGCCGGACGGCTGTTTTCCGACAGCGCCGCAATCCGCGCGATGTTGCTGGTCGAAGGGGCATTGGCCAAGGTACAAGGTGATCTGGGGGTGATCCCCGAGTTGAGCGCCGCTGCGATCCACCGTGCCAGCATGGAAATTCAGATTGATCCCGGTGCGATTGCCAAGGCAACGGGCGAAAACGGGGTCAGCGTGCCGGGGTTGGTGACGGCATTCCGCGATGAAATGCAAGCCCCCGAACATGCCCAATTCGCCCATTGGGGGGCCACATCCCAAGACATCATCGACACCGCCCTGATGCTGCGCCAGCGTCAGGCCTTGGCCTTGGCAGAAAGTGACCTGCGCGCAATTCTTGGCGCGCTTGGCGATCAGGCGGCAGAACATGCGACCCTGCCGATGGCGGCGCGCACCTATGGGCAATATGCCACGCCAACCACCTGGGGGGCGGTGGTGGCCGAATGGGGCCTGCCCTTGCTGGATGCGCTGGACCAGCTGCAATCGGTGCGCAATGGCGCGCTTTGGGTGTCCTTGTCGGGGGCTTCCGGCACCGCATCCGCCCTTGGCCCGCAGGCCGCAGAAACCCGCGCGGCATTGGCAAAGGCGCTTGGCCTGCGGGATCCCAAGCGGACATGGCACAGCGACCGCAGCCCGCTGTTGCGCATTGCCGATTGGCAAGGACAGGTCATGGCGGGGCTGGCCCATATGGCGCAATCGGCTTTTGCGCTGACCTCGAGCGACAGCCAGGAGGTATCACTGGGCAGCGCGGGCGCATCTTCGACGATGCCGCAAAAACAAAATCCGGTTGGTCCTTCGGCCTTGATTGCACTGTCGCATCACTTCGGCGGGCTGCGCAGCAGTCTGCAAACCGCCGCCGCGCATCAGCACCAGCGGGACGGGGCGGCGTGGTTCACCGAATGGATGGTGGTGCCGCAGCTGTCGCTGGCACTGGCCTCGGCCTTGCACCACGCCAAACGATTGGCCCAAGGCATCGCGCCGCGCCCTGTGCAGATGCACAGCAACCTTGAGGCCTCTTTGGGATTGATCCATGCCGAGGCCCTGAGCTTTGCCCTGGCCGAATTGATGCCACGTCCCGAGGCGCAAAAAGCCACCAAAGCCCTGTGTCTGGACGTGATGGAAAAGCGCAGCCCGCTACAGGATCTGGCCCGCGCCGCCTATCCCGCACTGGATGCGCGTGCTTTTGATCCGGTTGCGGGGGCTGGCAATGCCGCGCAATCCGCCTATGATTTTGCCCAGCGCGCCAAGGCGCTTTAAGGTGATCCGCCCCGCAGTTCTGTTTATCATGCTGACCGTGATGATTGATGCCATGGGCATTGGTCTGATGATGCCGGTGATGCCCGATCTGATCCGCGAAATACGCGGCGGTGCCCTGAGCGCAGCCGCGCTCTGGGGCGGGGTCATGGGCACCAGTTTTGCGGTGATGCAATTCCTGTTTGGCCCGACATTGGGCGGATTATCAGACCGATACGGGCGGCGGCCGGTTCTATTGACCTCGCTGGTGGTGATGGCGCTGGATTATACCGTCATGGCCTTTGCGGGCAGTATCTGGCTGTTGCTGATCGGGCGGATTGTCGGCGGGATCACCGCTGCCACCCATGCAACGGCAACCGCCTATATGGCCGATATTTCCGCGCCTCAAGACCGCACCAAGAACTTTGGCCTGATCGGGGCGGGGTTCGGGTTGGGTTTTGTGCTGGGGCCGCTGATCGGTGGCCTGCTGGCCGAATATGGCACCCGCGCGCCGTTCTGGGCGGCGGCGGCGCTAGCCACGGCAAATGTCGTGTTGGGCTGGTTTGTGCTTAAGGAAACCGTCAGCGATGCCACCCGCCGCGCCTTTGACTGGCGCCGCGCCAATCCTTTTGGAGCAGTGAAACACCTGGGCAAATTGCCCGGTGTGCGCCCGCTGTTGGCGGTGTATTTCCTGTATCATCTGGCCTTTGCAGTCTACCCTTCGGTCTGGTCCTTTTTCGGGCAGGAGCGGTTTCACTGGTCTGCCGCGGTGATCGGCCTGTCACTGGGCCTGTTCGGGGTCTCGATGGCCTTGGTGCAAGGCGGTGCAATCCGTCTGTCACTGGCGCGGTTTGGCGAACGTGGCACGGTGACGCTGGGCTTTGTCTTTGCGATTTTCAGTTATGGCGCCATTGGCGTGATCACCTCGGGCACCTGGGCGCTGATCCTGACGCCGGTGGCGGCGGTGGCCGGGGTGATCCCTCCGGCCCTGCAAGGCATCATGTCACGCCGTGTCGCCGCCAACGCCCAGGGTGAATTGCAAGGGGCGCTGACCTCGGCCACGGCGCTGGCGATGATCCTGTCACCACTGATGATGACCGCCAGTTTTGCCGAATTCACCCACAGCGGCACCGGCTTTTATCTGCCTGGTGCGCCGTTTCTGCTGGCCATGGGGCTGAGCATTCTGGCACTGGCGATTTTTATGCAATCGCGCCGCCCCGGCACCATCACATAAAAGGGTTTTCCCAAGGTGCATCGGCGCTTGCGCATCGGCGGTTTTCTGTTCACGCTGCGGCCAAATGTGAATGGAAGGACATCCTGTGCAATTGATCAAAGCCGCTGTCGCGCATGAATTTGGCGCGCCCCTGAAAATCGAAGACGTCCAACTGCGCGCGCCCGAAGGCAGCGAAGTCGAGGTGACACTGGACGCCGTGGCAATCTGTCATTCCGACATTTCCTTTGCCGAAGGCGCATGGGGCGGATCATTGCCAGCGGTCTATGGCCACGAGGCCGCCGGACGCATCACCGCCCTTGGTGGCTCTGTGCGCGGTCTGTCCGAAGGCGACAGTGTTGTGGTCACGCTGATCCGCGCCTGTGGCACCTGCCCCAGCTGTTCGGGCGGCAAGCCGACAATTTGCGAAACCCCCTATAACGGGGATTTCGGCCCGTTGAAAACCGCCGATGGCGGCAAGCTGCATCAGGCGATGGCCGCCGGGGCCTTTGCGCAAAAGGTTGTGGTGGAACAATCGCAGGTCGTGAAAATCAGCCCCGACATTCCCAAAGATGCGGCCAGCCTGATTGCCTGTGGCGTGATCACGGGTGTGGGTGCCGTGGTCAATGCGGCGGGTCTGCGGGCAGGTCAGGATGTTGTGGTCATCGGCGCGGGGGGCGTGGGGCTGAACGCCATTCAAGGTGCGCGGATCGCGGGTGCGCGGCGCATTATCGCGGTGGACATGAGCGACGAAAAGCTGGCTGTCGCCAAAGAATTCGGCGCTACCGACGGGGTGCTGGCCAGTGATCCAAAACCCTGGCGCAGCGCCATCAAGGCCATGGGCCGTGGCGCGGATGCGGTGATTGTCACCGTGGGGGCCATCCCCGCCTATGACAGCGCACCACGTTATCTGGCCGGAGGCGGCAAGGTGATCATGGTTGGCATGCCGCATTCCGGCCAGACCTCGACCTATGAGCCGGTGATGCTGGCCGCGATGGGGCAAGGCATGGTCGGCTCGAAAATGGGCGATGTGGTGATCCAGCGCGATATTCCCTGGATGGTTGATCTGTATTTGCAGGGCCGTCTGAAGCTGGATGAACTGATTTCGGGCCGCTGGAGTCTGGAGCAGATCAACGAGGCGATTGCCGATACCAAATCCGGCGCGGCGCGGCGCAATGTGATCATGTTAGATCGCTAGGCGGTTACTGCGGCGGTTCCGCGTGGATCATCGGTTGGATTGAGGGGGCGTTCCTCCCCCTCAAACTCCCCTTCCGAGTATTTATTGCCAAAAAGAGAATGGGTCTGCGCCCAGAGTGAAAGTGTCTGATATGAAACTGCAAGACCTCGACGTGATTGTCACCTCGCCGCCAGCCCCCGGATGGGGCGGGCGCTATTGGATATTGATCAAACTGACCACTGATACCGGCGTCACAGGATGGGGTGAATGTTATGCCTCGTCCATTGGACCAAAGGCGATGACGGCAGTGATCGAAGATGTTTTTGCCCGCCACATGCAGGATGAAAACCCCGAGAACATCGAATTGATGTTCCGGCGTGCCTATTCTTCGGGGTTTACCCAGCGGCCTGATCTGACGGTGATTGGCGCGTTTTCGGGGCTGGAAATCGCCTGTTGGGATATTCTGGGCAAAGACCGTGATCGTCCGACCTATGCGCTGCTGGGCGGGCGGATGAATGAACGGGTGCGTGCCTATACCTATCTTTACCCGATGGCGCATCATGATGTGTCGGCGTTCTGGACTTCCCCCGAGATGGCCGCCGAAGCCGCCGCTGATTGTGTCGCGCGCGGGTTTACTGCCGTAAAGTTTGATCCCGCCGGCCCCTATACATTGCGCGGCGGCCATATGCCCGCGATGCGCGACATCAGCCAATCCGTTGCCTTTTGCAAAGCCATCCGCGAGGCTGTGGGCGACAAGGCCGATCTGTTGTTTGGCACCCACGGACAATTCACCACGGCAGGCGCGATCCGGCTGGGACAGGCCCTGGAGCCCTATTCACCGCTGTGGTACGAAGAACCGGTGCCGCCGGATGCAGTGGAGCAGATGGCGCAGGTGGCGCGATCTGTGCGCATTCCGATTGCCACGGGTGAGCGTCTGACCACCAAGGCCGAATTTGCCCCGATCCTGCGGGCGGGCGCGGCGGCAATCTTGCAACCCGCGCTCGGGCGGTCCGGCGGGATTTGGGAAACCAAAAAGATCGCTGCGATGGCCGAGGTTTATAACGCCCAGATGGCACCGCATCTTTATGCGGGACCGATTGAATGGGCGGCGAATATTCACCTGTCGGTGTCGATCCCCAACATCCTGATGGCGGAAACCATTGAGACCCCATTCCATGACCAGCTGATCAAAGGATCAATCCGCGTTGAGGGTGGTTTCATTCCTGCCCCCACTGGCTCGGGTCTGGGCATTGATGTGGATGAAGCACTGGCGCGGGCCAATCCCTACACTGGTGGCGACCTGCATTTACAAATGCAGGAAGCGCCTTGTGATTACGTCAATGGCAATGACTTTCAGGGCGGTGCCCCCGCCCCCAAGACTGAGGTTTAGATCTTGGTAGACAACACCTGCTGCGCTGCTGTCACGATCCCGGCGCGGGATGGCAGCGTGGCCCCATAGGCCGGACCGGTCGCGATAAAGCTGTCCTCGGCCACCACCCGGGCGCTGTTCGCTTTGCCCGCCTCCAGCATCAGCGCCATCAGCGCCTCGGCCTGCCCGCCCGTGCGGCGACATTCATCGACAATCAGCACCGGACGATCGCCAATCGCCGCCAGCAGTGCGGTTTCGGGCAGTGGCGCCAGCCAGCGCAGATCAATCACCCGTGTATTGATCCCCGCCCCGGCCAGATCATGCTGGGCCTGCCGGCTCAGATAATGACCGTTGCCATAGGTCACAATCGCCAGATCATCGCCATCGCCATGCACGCCGACGGTTTCCAGCGCAATGCGTTGATCGGGTGCAGGATAGCGGCGCATCCAGCCACCATCGCCGGTTTCCAGCAGATCGCGCATCGGATAGAGCGCGATAGGCTCAAGAAAGATCACCACCCGTTGTTCTTCGCGCGCCAGACGGTGACATTCACGTAGCATCATCGCCGCCTCATCCCCGCTGGAGGGACAAGCAATCACCAGGCCCGGAATGTCACGCAGCACAGCCAGCGAATTGTCATTGTGGAAATGCCCGCCAAAGCCCTTTTGATACCCCAGCGCCGAAATCCGCACGACCATCGGATTGCTCCATTGCCCGTTGGAGAAAAACGGCAGGGTCGCGGCCTCACCGCGCAGCTGGTCTTCGGCATTGTGCAGATAGGCCAGAAACTGAATTTCCGGCATCGGAATGAAACCGTTATGCGCCAGCCCGATGGCCAGCCCCAGAATGCTTTGTTCATCCAGCAGCGTATCAATCACCCGCGCCGGGCCAAAGCGGCCATGCAATTTCTGGGTCACACCGTAGTTGCCACCCTTGCGCCCTACATCTTCGCCCATCAACAGGGTCTCGCTGTGGCTCAACATCAGATCATGCAGCGCCCAGTTGATCAGCCGCGACATCGGCTGGGGCTGGTCCATCTGCGCCATATCGCCGCCAAAAACCTCGGCGCGCTGGTCGGCAGAAGGGCCATTGCTGGGCGTACAGGCGCGCGCGGGCGGAATCAGGCTCTGCATCACCTCGGCGGCGGTTGTCAGGCGCCGGGCCTGCGCCATGTCCTGTGCGGCCTCGGCAACCTGCGCCAATGTCTGTTGATAAATCTGCAAAACACCATCGGCGGTTGCGGCCCCTGCCGCCACCAATCCCCGCGCCGAATAAAGCAGCGGATCATGGGCCTCATCCGCCTCAACTTCGGCTTTTGGCAAATAGGAGGTCACAACATCCGGCCCCGCATGGCCATACAGCCGCACAGTACGCAGATGCAAAAACGCCGGTTTGCGGTGCAGGCGCACCCAATCTGCCGCGGCTTTGGCTGCCGCACAGGCGGCATAGATGTCCAAACCGTCTGCCTCAAAATACTTCAACCCCGGCCGCGCGGACATTGATGCCTTGACCCAACCTGTCGGGGTCTTGGTGGAAATCCCGATGCCGTTGTCCTCGCAGACAAACAACAACGGCAGCGGCACACCCTGCACCGCGGTCCAGCCTGCGGCATTGATCGCACCCTGCGCGGTGGAATGATTCAGCGAAGCATCCCCGAAGCTGCACATCACAATGCCATCACGGGACAGGACCGCATGTTCGGGCCGGTTGCGCCGCGCCAATCCGATGCTATGGGCGGCCCCGACGGCTTTGGGCAGATGGCTGGCAATGGTCGAGGTCTGCGGCGGGATCATCAATGCCCGCGATCCCAGAACCTTGTGCCGCCCGCCACTGGTCGGGTCTTCTAGCGCACAGGCGAAACTCAACAACATGTCGCGCAGAATATCCGCATGTCCGGCCTTGGCGGCGCGGGCAATCTGAAAGGCCGCGTCGCGGTAATGCAGGAAGGCCATATCATCGACCCGCAGCACATGCCCCAGCGCGGCCATGCCTTCGTGCCCCGAAGATCCAATGGTATAAAACCCCTGCCCCTGCTTTTGCATCACCCGGCTTTGCACATCCAAAGCGCGGCTTAACACCTGCGCCTGAAACAGCCGCAAGGCCATTTGGCTTTCCAAGGCCGCAACCGGCGACACCCCAACGGGGAAATCCTGCGCGGGCACCCGACGCAGGAAGTTTTCATGCACAATACTGACGCGGTCCATCTCGGTCCTCTGCTTGGCAAGTCACATCCGCAGCGGCAGCAGGCGGATCAATGCCAAAACGAAAGACCAAGCCTTCTCTCTTTTTGGCAATAAATACTCGGAGGGGGAGTTTGAGGGGGAGGAACGCCCCCTCAATGCTGCCTCAGAAAAACGCCTGAAGCCCGGTTTGCGCACGGCCAAGGATCAGCGCATGCACATCATGGGTGCCTTCATAGGTGTTCACGGTTTCAAGGTTCATCATGTGACGGATCACCTGAAATTCGCCGGAAATGCCGTTGCCGCCATGCATGTCACGCGATTGACGCGCCACATCCAATGCCTTGCCGCAATTGTTGCGTTTGATGATCGAAATCATCTCGGGCGCGGCATTGGCGGCATCCATCAACCGTCCGACTTGCAAAGACCCCTGCAGGCCCAACGAAATCTCGGTCATCATATCGGCCAGCTTTTTCTGGAACAATTGGGTCTGCGCCAGCGGCTTGCCGAATTGCTTGCGGTCCAGCCCATATTGACGTGCGGCATGCCAGCAGAATTCAGCGGCCCCCATTGCCCCCCAGGAAATGCCGTACCGCGCCCGGTTAAGACAGCCAAACGGCCCCTTCAGCCCCTGAACATGCGGCAGCAGGGCATCATCGCCGACTTCCACACCCTCCATCACGATCTCGCCGGTGATCGACGCGCGCAGGGACAACTTATTGCCGATCTTGGGGGCGGACAGGCCTTTCATGCCTTTTTCCAGCACAAACCCACGGATTTTGTCGCCGTGGTCTTCGGATTTGGCCCAAACCACAAAGACATCGGCAATCGGCGCGTTGGAAATCCACATTTTGGAGCCGGTGATCTTGTAGCCGGTGGCGGTTTTCACCGCACGGGTTTTCATGCCCGCCGGGTCAGACCCCGCATCCGGTTCGGTCAGGCCAAAACAGCCGATCCAATCGCCGCTGCACAATTTGGGCAGGTATTTCTGGCGCTGTGCTTCTGATCCATAGGCATAGATCGGATACATCACCAAGCTGGCCTGCACCGACATCATCGAACGATAGCCACTGTCAACGCGTTCCACTTCGCGCGCCACCAGACCATAGGACACATAGCCACCGCCCAGCCCGCCGTATTCTTCGGGGATGGTAATGCCCAACAGGCCCATGTCGCCCATTTCCTTAAAGATCGCCGGATCGGTTGCTTCGTTGGCAAAGGCGTCGATCACCCGTGGCTGCAGCTTTTCCTGCGCATAGGCGCGGGCGCTGTCTTGGATCATCCGTTCATCATCGCTCAATTGACCGGTCAGGCGGAACGGGTCTGCCCAATCAAATGATCCAAGATCGGGGGCGTCTTTGGCACGCAAAGCGGGGGTTTCGGCAGGCATGGCATTTCCT
Organism: Sulfitobacter sp.; assembly: GCA_047634585.1. Taxonomy (GTDB): domain Bacteria; phylum Pseudomonadota; class Alphaproteobacteria; order Rhodobacterales; family Rhodobacteraceae; genus Sulfitobacter. Next base: position 17,058 of record JBLIAN010000005.1, read on the forward strand.
TTCAGAGGTCTGCAATTTGGCCGCAGTATTGCAAATCCAACCCCGGAACACTATCGCTGCTTTGTTCTGCATTCATGAGAAAAAATCATATGATCGCCCCGCGCCGTTTTTTGCCCTCGATCTCTGCGCTGCTGGCGTTCGAAGCCGTGGCGCGGCTTGGCAGTGCCACCCGCGCCGCCCATGAATTGTCCCTGACCCAAAGCGCTATCAGCCGCCAGTTAAAGACCCTTGAGGAACAATTGGGCGTGCCATTGCTGACCCGTCAAGGCCGGCAATTAACCCTGACCGGGGCGGGACAGACCTATGTGATCGAAGTACGGGTGATCCTGAACCGGCTGGCGCAGGCGTCGGTTTCCGTGCGTTCCAATCCTACCGGCGGGTCCCTGAACCTTGCCATCCTGCCCGCCTTCGGGATGCATTGGCTGGCCCCGCGCCTGCGCGGCTTTGCCCGTGCGCACCCCGAAGTGACGGTGAACCTCAGCACCCGCCTGCAGCCCTTTGCCATTCAGGACAGCGGTTTTGATGCCGCGATCCATTTCGGGTTTGAGGATTGGTCGGGGGTGAATTACCTGCCGCTGATGCCCGAAACCGTGGTGCCGGTCTGTGCGCCCGATCTGCTGGGGGCACCGCTGACCAATCCGCGCGACGTTCTGGACCATCCCTTGCTACACCTTGAGACCCGCCCACGCGGCTGGGCGCGGTGGCTGGCGGCCCTGGGTGTTGAAGGTGATCCCCCCGCAGGCATGGTGTTTGACCAGTTTTCGACAATGGCACAGGCAGCGATTCACGGGCTTGGTGTGGCCCTGCTGCCGACATTTTTCGCCGACCCTTATCTGCGGAACCAGCAGTTGATGCTGGCCTCGCGCGAAACCACCCAAAGCATCGGCAGCTATTACCTTGTCTGGCCCCGCGACCGCGAAGACGGTGCGGCGCTGATATCCTTCCGAAACTGGCTGGCCGAACAGGCCCAAGCCCCGCTTGCCGATTGATCCAAATCTGCAGCCTGCCCAAATTTCGCCCAATTTTACAGATATGGACAATTTTATGAACGGTGGGGGCCGTTGAAAGGAACACTTCGATGCTTAACTCAATTCGCAAGGGCACCTGTGTTCTTGCTGCTGCAACTGCGTTTTTCGCCACTCAGGCCGCAGCAGAAGAACTTTCGGTGTTGATCGTTGACGGGGCCTATTTCCCTGAAATCACCTATGCAAACACTGGTGATACCATCCTTTTCACCAATGAAAGCGATGTCAGCCACAAGGTATCAGGGCCAGCGGGCACTTGGAAATCCGGCAAGATCGCGGTGAATGGCACCTACCGGCTGGCGCTGGCCCAGAACACGCCTTTGACCTTTTCAGGGGTTGATTCGGATGGCAAAACCATCACCGGCGAGATTACCTATGAAGATGCGCCGCTCGCAGGGCATTGATCTGGCAGGCCACTGTTAAATGGGCTTGATCAAGTCGGGCCCTGACGCCCGGTTTGAATTTACCGCACGCTCAACGCGGTGCCACTGCAGCAGATCATCTGCTGCAGGGCGCATCAGTGTTGCCGCGCCTTTTCCCTCTTCCCCCAACCACAAAGGCCAATCTCGCGGCTGCAGGATCACCGGCATCCGGTGGTGGATGGCCTGCATCGGTTCATTTGCTGCGATGGTCACGGCGGCGCAGGTTTGCAGGCGAATTCCCTCGGGGGTCATCCAATCCTGCCAGACAGCCGCAAAGGCCAGCGGTGCGGTGTCACAACGGGTGATATACCACGGGTCGCGCCCGCCTTGGCCGTCTTTGGTCCATTCATAAAAACCGCTACAGACAATCAGCCCCCGCCGTTCCCGCGCCGCCGCGCGAAAGGCCGGTTTTTCGGCAAGGGTTTCACCACGCGCATTGATCAACAATGGCCCGTCAGTGGGTTTCTTGTACCATGCGGGAATAAACCCCCAGCGCATCGCGCCAAGTTTGCGATGGCCGTCGGCATCACTGGTGATGATATGCACTGCATTGGTCGGGCAGACGTTATAATCCGGCACCTCGGGCAGCGCATTGGCAGGGGTGGCCGCAAACAATTGGGCCATGGCATCATGGGGCAAGGTCACGGCCATTCGACCACACATCGGCATGCCTTTCTTTGCAGCCAGAATTTCACGATCACCCTAAGCCACATAAAAAGGCGCGGCCAGTGTGACCGCGCCTTTCATTTGCTGAGCCGCTGTTGCGGGATTATTTCAGCGTGATACGCCCGTCTGTGTAGGGTTTGTAAGGCGCATGTGCCGCCAGATATTCAGCTGTGACATCCGCCACATCGGGGCCGAAGTCATAGGCGTTCTCGGCGTTCTGGAACATTTTGTAGCCGTCACCGCCGTTGCGCACATAATTGTTGGACACCACGCCATAGACCTTGCCCATGTCGATCGGTGCACCGCCCACCATCACGTCACTGACGCGGCTGCCTGCGTCGGCTTTGCCATCAAAGGCATAGCTCATGCCCGCAACCTGCGGGAAACGCCCGGCGCCCTCTTCGACCTGGCTGACACCGTTCTCGAGCGCCTCAACCAAGGTCGCACCGGAGACCTGAAAGGTGGACAATGTGTTCTGGAACGGCAGCACTGTCAGCACTTCGCCCATTGTCACTTCGCCCGCGTCGATGGAGGCACGAATACCGCCACCGTTCTGGATCGCAACTTCGATGCCCTGATCCTTGACCCGCGCCAGCATCGCATCGGCAATCAGATTGCCCATGGTGCATTCCATCGCGCGACAGACTTCGCGGTCGCCTCCGATGGTTTCCTCGGTCTGGGCAACAACTTTGCTGCGGATTTCTTCCAGGGGTTTGGCCGCCTCGGCGATCCGGTCAATTGTGGCCGGGTCTTCGGTGACGTTGGCATCCATCACCAGCGGTTCACCAACCGCTTGGGTGACATTGCCCGCATCATCAAAGGTGACATTCAATTCACCAAGGAATTTGCCATAGGCATAGGCCTGCACAATCGCGGTATCGCCGACCATTGTCGGATAGGGCCCCTGTGCGCGTTCGTTGGTGTTGGACAGCAAAGTGTTGGAATGCCCGCCAACAATCACGTCAACCCCGGTGGTTTCTGCGGCAACCTTTTGGTCCACCACATAGCCAGAGTGGCTAAGCACGATGATCTTGTTCACGCCTTCGGCGGTCAGTTTGTCAACCTCGCCCTGCACCGCCTGTACCGGATCGGTAAAGATGACCTTGTCACCGGGGCTGGCCAGTTCATCGGTGTCTTGAGGTGTCAGGCCGATCAGACCCAGCTTTTCACCGCCGCGTTCAATCACTGTGGATTTGGCCAGCTTGCCCGCCAACAGCGGTTCACCGGATACATCCGCATTGGACATCAGGACCGGAAAATTCACCGCATCCATAAAACCTTTCAGCACTTCAGGCCCATCGTCGAATTCGTGGTTGCCCACGGTCATCGCGTCATAGCCCATCTTGTTCATCATCTCGGCAGCCAAGGCGCCCTTGTAATAGGTATAGAACAAGGTACCCTGAAACTGGTCACCGCCATCCACCAGAATGGAATTGTTGCTGCGGCCCCGTGCGGCGGTGATCGCTGTCATCATCCGGCCAGACCCGCCAAAACATTTGCCCTCGCCGTTGTCTTCTGCGGAACAGGGACCATCATATTTGCTGATCGGTTCAAAGCGGGCATGGAAATCATTGGTGTGCAGGATCGTCAGGCTGTAATCGGCAGATGCCACACCCGCCGTCAAAGCCAGCGCGGCAGTCGCTGTCAGGAATCGTTTCATCGGTTTTCCCCTATTGGTTTGTTATGCGCATATCGTGGCGTGGGCGCGGGGCGCTGTCAAAGAGGTTGTGTGTCTTGCCTGATATTCGCGCTCTTGACCCCGCCATTTCCCCAAGGCATCACATGATTATGCTAATTTTCAAGATATTCCGGTCCGATGAATGGGCCGCCCTGCGCCGCGATGGTGAAACCACCGGCGCGCCGATTGATGTGGCTGACGGCTATATCCATTTCTCAACCGCCACACAGGCCGCTGAAACCGCTGCAAAACATTTTGCCGGGGCCGAGGGGCTGTTTCTGATTGCGGTGGAAACCGATCAGGCCGGAGAGGCACTGGAATGGGGAGTGTCGCGTGGCGATGCCCTGTTCCCGCATCTTTATCGCAAGATGACGATGGCCGATGTGGTTTGGGCACAGCCCCTGCCACTGGTTGACGGGGGGCATCAATTCCCTGCCGGATTGGAAGAGGCCAGCCTTTGAGCAATTATCTAGATCCCGACCGCGCCCAATTTGATGCCTTTAAAGGGTTGAACCGGGATGCGCCGATTGAAATGCTGAACCTTGTGCGCCTCAATGATATGGCCAATTACCCCGGCGATCATCACCTGGCCCGTGACCGATTAAGCGGCGCACAGGCCTATGGCAATTACGGGCGCGACAGCGCCGCGATTTTTGGCCGTGTCGGCGGCAGCATCCTTTGGCGCGGCGCCTTTGAGACAACCCTGATCGGCCCCTCGGATGAAACATGGGATTTGATGTTCATCGCCCGCTACCCCACGGCACATGCCTTTCTCGAAATGGTGTCTGATCCGGTCTATCAACAGGCCGTCATCCACCGTCAGGCAGCGGTCAAAACCTCAAGGCTGATCCGCTGTGGCAGCCTGCCGATCACGGCAGAATTTGCATGAACGCCGTGGTCGAACGGCTGGGCCTTGCGGCCCTGCACCGGCTGGATCCCGAGGCGGCGCATGGATTGGCGATGCGCGCCTTGCGTCTGGGCCTTGCCCCGACGCCCGGTCCAGTGACATCCTCGCGGCTGGCCACCTCGGTGGCGGGGCTTTCCTTGCCCAACCCTGTCGGCCTTGCTGCCGGATTTGACAAAAACGCCACCGCGATTGCACCGCTGTCACGCGCGGGTTTCGGATTTATCGAAGTCGGCGCCGCCACCCCCCTGCCCCAACCGGGCAATCCCAAACCACGGCTGTTCCGCCTGAGCGAAGACCGCGCCGCAATCAACCGTTTCGGATTTAACAACGAAGGTATGGACGCCATTGTCGCACGCCTGTCACGCCGGGGCGGCGGCGTGCCTGTGGGGCTGAATCTGGGGGCGAACAAGACCAGCAGTGACCGCGCCGCCGATTTCGCCCGCGTGATGACCGCCGCACGCAACCATGTGGATTTTGCCACGGTCAATGTGTCGTCCCCCAATACCGAAAAGCTGCGCGATCTACAGGGCAAAGCCGCACTTGCCGCCCTGCTCGACGGGGTGATGGAGGTGCGCGGGGCCACACCCGTGTTCCTGAAAATCGCCCCTGATCTGAGCGCCAGCGAAATCGCTGATGTGGCCGACGTCGCCAATACGGCGGGGGTAAGCGCCATTATCGCCACCAATACCACGCTGGATCGCAGCGGCTTGCACAATGCCCATCAACACGAGGCGGGCGGCCTGTCCGGCGCACCGCTTTTTGAAAAATCCACCCGTGTTCTGGCGCGGCTGTCCACCCTGACGGACATCCCGTTGATCGGTGTGGGCGGTATTGGATCAGCCGAAGACGCCTATGCCAAAATCCGCGCGGGGGCCGCTGCGGTGCAGCTTTATACCGCTTTGGTCTATGGCGGTTTGTCACTGGTCAGCACCATCGCCGCTGGGCTGGATGCTTTGTTGGCGCGTGACGGTTTCACCAATGTGGCCGAGGCCATCGGCACCCGAAAGGAGCCTTGGCTGTGATCACCCTCTGGCACAATCCGCGCTGTTCTAAATCGCGTCAGACGCTGGCCTTGATCGAGGCCGCAGGCGCGCCCGTGACCCTGCGCATATACCTTGAGGATGCGCCCTCAGCCGCAGAAATCACAGCGGCGCGGCAGGCCTTGGGCACGCCGCCCCTGATTGACATGATGCGCAGCAAAGATGCGCTGTTCAAAGAATTGGGTCTGCGCAAAGACATGGACGAGGCGGATTTACGGGCGGCGATGGTGGCGCATCCGGCTCTGATCGAACGGCCCATTGTGATCAAGGGTGATCGCGCCGTTTTGGGCCGCCCGCCGGAAAACGTTATGGCGCTGTTGTAGATAAGGCCGCTGCCTCAAGCGCAGGATAGCGCCATGCCAGGGTTGCGGCACGGGCCACAAAGGACATGAGGATCGACACCCAAAGCCCGTGATTGCCCCAGACCGGCACCAGCACCACCGCCACCACGGCATAAAAGGCGAACGACAGCACCATCATATTGCGCATGTCCCGTGAACGGGTTGCACCGATGAAAATCCCGTCCAGCATAAAAGCGCCGCAGCCCAGCAGCGGCATCACCACCAGATAGGGCAGATAGATCCGCGCCAGTTCCCGCACCTCTGGCGCGGTGGTCATCAGATCAATCACCAAAGGCCCGGCAGCCCAGAACACCAATGTCAGCCCCGCAGAGACAAAATACGCCCAGCCCGAGGTCAGAACCGCCCCGCGCCGCAACACCCCGCGCCGCCCGGCACCAAAGGCCTGTCCGACAATTGCCTCGGCAGAAAAGGCAAATCCGTCAAGGGCGTAAGAGGTGATCATCAGAAATTGCATCAACACTTGATTGGCGGCCAGAGCATCATCACCAAAGCCCGCCCCGACAAACAGGAACGCCACAAACATCGCCTGCAACAGCAGCGACCGGATCAGAATATCGGTATTGACCTGCATCATCCGCACCCAGCGCGGGCGGTCGAAAACCTGTGTCCAATTGCACCATGCCCCGCTGTGAAACACCGCGCGACAGAACCACAGGCCCAGCGCAGCGCCGCTCCATTCCGCGATGAAAGTCGCCAGCGCAACCCCTTCCACACCCCAGTCCAGCCCCAGCACAAACCACAGGTCCAGCAGGATATTCAGCCCGTTCATCCAGACCTGCAACACCAGCACCGCACGGGTGCGTTCCTGCGCAATCAACCAGCCCGTGATCGCATAAAGCGCAATTGCCGCCGGGGCCGACCAGACGCGGATTGTCATATACTGACGGGCAAGGCCTTCGACTTCGGGTGATCCGGGAGCGGCCTGAAACGCCGCCCAGAACAGCGGCAGTTGCAGCACAATCAACGCAACCCCGGCCCCGGCCCCGATCATCAGACCACGGGTCAACAGCGCCGCGACTTCGGGATGATCCCCATGACCTGCGGCCTGCGCCGTCAACCCCACGGTGCCCATGCGCAAAAAACCGAAAATCCAGTACAATGCCGACAGGATAATCGCCCCGAGGCCCACAGCACCAATCGGCGCGGCCAGCCCCAATTGCCCGACAACGCCGGTATCAACCGCCCCCAGGATCGGCACGGTGGCATTGGAAATCACAATCGGCAGGGCAATCTGCAACACCCGCCGATGGGTCACGGCCTGCTCCGGGCTCAGCGCCTGTGGCACATCCTTGCGCAGGTCCGCATCTTCAAGCGGATCGGCCATTACCCCTGACGCGCGGGCAGAACAAAATGCCCTGTCGCCTGTGCAAACAATTTGGCGCGGTTGTCTTGCCATGCTTCCACATGCACGCTGGCATAGCGGCGGCCCGATCTGTTGATCCGCGCCCGTGCATAGGCATCCCGAGGCAGGCCGGTGCGCAGGTAATCCACTGTAAAGTCGATGGTTTTTGGCAGGCGTGGCAATTGATCATGATCCAGATTGGTCACATCCAGCGCGCCGCTTTCCATGTCTTCCCAGATCAATCCCCAACTCAGGGTGATGATTGCCGTGACCTCAAGAAACGCCGCCGTCGCCCCGCCATGCAAGGCCGGCAGAATCGGATTGCCGATCAACGCTGTGTCAAACGGCATGATCGCGGTCAACTCATCCCCACGACGTTCGAATTCAACGCCAAGGAATTGAATATAAGGCACCCCCTGCACCATCGTACGCAGCACCGCGTCACGGCGTTTTTTGACAACTTGCACGGGTTCGGGCGGGCGACGCAGGGCCATTATTTTGCCTCCACAGTGAAGGTGCCAGTGGCGATGGCAACAGGGTTGTCGCTGTCTTCATCGGTTGCCGCCGCCCTGACAAAGGCCACCGAGCGGGTCACATGATAACAGGTGGCGCGGGTGGTGATCGTCTGGCCGGGCGTGGCGGCGCGCAGATATTCGATGCGCAGATCCAGCGTTGCGGTGCCTGCCGGATTGCTGGGGTGGCTCATCACGGCGGCACCACAGCTGGTGTCCATCAAGGCCGAGACCGCGCCGCCATGCACAACGCCGGTTTTGGGATCACCGATCAATTTTTCCGAATAGGGCATCGAGATCACGGCGGTGCCATTGTCGAGTTCGTCCAATTCCATGCCCAGTGCCCGGGAATGCGGCAATGCCTGAATGAACTGGCGGGCCATTTTGATCTTTTCCGACATGTAATGGCATTCCTAGGTTTGGCGTCCGGCGTGGTGTTGTGCCCTTTATTATCCCGCAGTCCACAAAGGGCAAGCCCGCTGCTTGCGCTTGCTGTGCCAGCGCCATAGCTTACCCGCGAGGAGATTACCCATGGCCGACGACCGCCTGTCATTCAAGGAAATGTGCGCCGCGTTTGACGTAACGCCACGCACGTTGCGGTACTATGAATACATAGAATTGCTGCAACCGGACCGTGAAGGGCGGGCGCGATTCTATGGGCTGCGCGAAAAGGCGCGGATGAAACTGATCATGCGCGGGCGCAAATTCGGCTTTTCGCTCGAAGATATCCGGCAATGGTTGCTGATCTATGAAAACGAAGGCAACGCCGCGCAGATGGCCGCATGGGTCAAGATGGCCGATGGCCAGCTTCTGGAACTGGCCGATCAGCGCAAACAATTGGAAGAAGCCATTACCGAGCTGCAGAAGCTGCGCGATGATACGGCAAAATCCATTGCTGGTTCAGAGGCTTAGGTGATCCTGTCCTGCGCTCAGCTGTAAGAGCTGCCCCGTGACGACAACAGGCCGTCAATGACAGCTTGCAGTTCTGCGGCAATCGCGATCAGGTTCGAAATGGTTTCGCTTCGCGCGGTTTCGGCCAAATCATATGTCGCACGTTCGATCAATATGACCGCTTCTTGCAGTTCTTCCGCAGGCTTTAGCGATGCCTTTTTCAGGGTGGTTTCAGTCATTGCTACCTCTACAGCCATTCTGGCTGAATTTATATTTTGAAACTTTATCGGCGGTAGCTATGCCCAGCGACATGGCAGGTCATGTCACGCAACTGCGCTACACCACCTGTTTGCGTCTTAGATGCAACAACCCGGACCCCAAGCCGCGCACGGCGGCGGTGGTGCGGTCGTTCACATCCAGCTTGTCAAACATGCGCCGTGTCATCGTGTCAACGGTATGGCGCGAGATCCCCAGAATATCGGCAATCACCGAATTGCTTTTGCCCCGCGCGATCCAGCGCAGCACTTCCAATTCACGTGGCGACAGATCGACCGGCGTGGTTTCCTGCGGGCCGCTGATCGTGCAATAGCGCAGATGGGCAATCTGGCCCGCGCATTGCAATTCAAAAATCGCTTCGGCCGACAGCAAGGGCGTGGTCCCGCCAAACCCCAGACAGAACAGCGCATTGCGGGTGTTCGGCCCATAGACCTGCAGCGCCACGCCTTCGCCCAGATCAGAGGCCGCGCGCAATTTCATATAATGTTGCTGGTCTTGGGTGAGATTGGCAAGCGCGCTGATTTCAGACCATAGAAACGGCCGTCCCAGCCGCGCCGCAAGATCGGGCATCGGGTCAATCAGGCTGAGACTGGCCTCCATATACTGGCAGACCCATTCTTCGGGGTAGCCGCTGACCAGAATGCCCTGCTGGCCCAATCCGGGGCCTAGGTTCTGGTCGCCATGATAGCTGATCATCGCAATGCCACGGCTTTGGAAAAACTGCACGACAAGTTCCCACAAATCGGCAAGCTGATCTGTGTTCTCGCATTCTGTCACAAAGTCTTTTAGCGGCGAAGCATCCGTCATGGTCCCCTCCGTCCTCAGCCCAAGGTAGCACATATTCAAAGATTGTCATCTTCCGGCGCAACGGAGGAAGATGTGAGCGGCCCCATATAACCACTTCAACCCGCGTGACCAGCAACAAGACGCAGTCCCGCAGGCAAGGGCCGGCGAAAAATCGCCCAATCAGGAAAATGACGTGACGTTCAGCTTACGTCAACGTCAAGCAATATTGTAAGCCCGTCACCGAACACCCAGATGTGCTTTAGAACGTAGCTTTTCTGACAGAGGAACCGACTATGAATACCGAAACATTGACGATCCGTCAGATGTGCGATGCATATGACGTGACCCCCCGCACCCTGCGCTTTTACGAAGCCAAGGAACTGCTGTTCCCGATCCGTGAAGGTCAAAAACGCCTGTTTACCAAACGCGACCGTGCGCGGCTCAAGCTGATCCTGCGCGGCAAGCGTTTCGGCTTTAGCCTTGAGGAAATCCGCCAGTTGCTGGATCTCTATCACATGGGGGACCAACAACAGACCCAGATCGCGCGCACCTATGACATTGCCCGCGACCGTCTGGGTGACATGATATCGCAGCGGGATGAGCTGAACGAAGCCATCCAAGACCTGCAAGACCAGATCAAATGGGGGGAAAAGATGATTGCCTCCATGAATCAAAGCCGCAAGGCGGCGGAATAATCCGCCCCTGCCCCAGATCCAGCTGACCAACCGCGCTTTAGGGAGAGAGACATATGCCCAGCTACACAGCCCCCACCAAAGACCTGCAATTCGTCCTGCACGACGTGCTGAAAGTGACCGAATCCACCATTCCCGGCTATGACGAACTGGAAGCGGATTTCACTTCTGCGATCCTCGAGGAAGCTGGCAAGCTGACCTCGGCGGTGCTGGCCCCCCTGAACGTCATCGGTGACACCGAAGGCTGCCGTCTGGAAAATGGCGTGGTCTATACCCCGAAAGGTTTCAAAGAAGCCTTTGAGCAGGTCAAAGAAGGCGGCTGGCCCGGCTTGGACATGCCCGAACAATACGGCGGCCAGAACATGCCCTATGTGATCGGCACCGCGGTGGGGGAAATGTTTTCGTCCTCCAATCAGGCCTTTACCATGTATCAGGGTCTGACCCACGGTGCGGCTTCGGCGATCCTTGCCCATGGCACCGACCAGCAAAAAGACACCTATCTGCCAAATATGGTGGCCTGCGAATGGACCGGCACCATGAACCTGACGGAACCGCATTGCGGCACCGATCTGGGGCTGATGCGCTCCAAAGCCGCGCCACAGGCGGACGGGTCTTACAAAATCACCGGCCAGAAAATCTTTATCTCGTCGGGTGAACACGACATGGCCGACAACATCATCCATCTGGTGCTCGCCAAGATCGAAGGCGGCCCTGAAGGCATCAAAGGCGTGTCGCTGTTTATTGTGCCGAAATTCATGGTCAACGAAGACGGATCCCTTGGCGAACGCAATGGCGTCACCGTGGGTTCCATCGAGGAAAAAATGGGCATCCACGGCAATTCCACCTGTGTGATGAACTATGACGGCGCCACAGGTTTCCTGCTGGGCGAAGAACACAAAGGCATGCGCGCCATGTTCACCATGATGAACGAAGCCCGCGTCGGTGTCGGCATGCAGGGTCTGGCCGCCGCCGAGGTCGCCTATCAGAACGCTGTCGATTACGCCAAAGACCGCCTGCAAGGCCGCGCGGTGACCGGTGCCCAGGCACCGGACAAACCTGCCGATCCGTTGATCGTACACCCCGATATCCGCCGGTCCCTGATGGATCAGAAAAGCTTTGCCGAGGGTGCACGCGCCTTTATCCTCTGGGGCGCAACCCTGATCGACGCGGCCCATCGTTCCGGGGATAAAGACGCCGATGGTCTGGTGTCGCTGATGACCCCTGTGATCAAAGGGTTCCTGACCGATCAGGGCTATGACATGACGGTCAAAGCCCAGCAGATTTACGGCGGCCACGGCTATATCGAGGAATGGGGCATGTCCCAATTCACCCGCGATGCGCGGATTGCGATGATCTATGAAGGCGCGAACGGGGTTCAGGCGCTTGATCTGGTCGGGCGCAAACTGGCCCAAGACGGCGGCAAACATGTGATGGCCTTTTTTGAACTGATCAAAGGCTTTATCAAAGACAATGCCGGACAGGATGCCGATTTTGACGCCGCCTTCCTTGACCCGCTCAAATCCGCCAGCAAGGATCTGCAAAACGCAGGCATGTATTTCATGCAAAACGGCATGAAAAATCCCAACCATGCGCTCGCGGGGTCCAACGACTTTATGCATATGTTCGGCCATGTCTGCCTTGGCCTGATGTGGGCGCGCATGGGTCTGGCAGCAAAATCAGCCTTGGCCAGTGGCACCGGTGACGCGGCGTTTTATGAGACAAAGCTGACAACAGGGCGCTATTACATGGCACGTCAATTGCCCGCCACGGCGCTGCACCTGACCCGCATCCAATCCGGTGCCGATACCGTCATGGCCCTTGACGCGGCACAATTCTAAGATCAGCGGTGGGGGGCATCCCCCACCCGAGCACCGCCGGAGACCCCATGCCAAAACGCTTTCGCCTGACCCGCCGCTTTCCTGTCGCCATGACCGAAGAAGCCCATCGGCGGCTCAAACGGTTCAGCGCCGATGCGGGTTTGGACGAAGGCGAGGCGCTGTCATTCCTGTTTGAGAATTTTAACAGCGTCATCAACGAAGAAAACCTGACCGCGCGCCTGCGTCTTTTCAATTCCGAACTGGAAGACCGCAAACGCTGAACGGCACCTTGGGAGGGGTGAGATGAACCAGACCACCGCCACACAATCCAACTGGATGAGCGACGAACACCGGATGATTGCGGAAATGACCGCGCAATTCATCACCACCGAATGGTCACCGCATTTCGAAAAATGGCGCAAGCAGGGCCAGATGGACCGCGACACCTGGACACAGGCAGGCGCGCTTGGGCTGCTCTGTCCCTCCGTGCCCGAAGAATATGGCGGCGCGGGTGGCGATTTCGGCCATGAGGCCGCCATCCTGATCGAAGGCTCGCGCGCCAATCTGGCCTCTTGGGGCAATGGCATCCATTCGGGCATCGTGGCGCATTACATTCTGGCCTATGGCACCGAAGAACAGAAAAAACGCTGGCTGCCCAAGATGGCCAGCGGTGAATTGGTCGGGGCCTTGGCGATGACCGAACCCTCCACCGGATCGGATGTGCAACGCATCAAGACCAAAGCGCTGCGCGATGGCAATGCCTACCGCCTGTCGGGGCAGAAAACCTTTATCAGCAATGGCCAACACGCCAATCTGATCATCGTCGCCGCCAAAACCGACCCTGCCGAAGGCGCCAAAGGCGTATCGCTTGTTGTTGTAGAAACCGATGGCGCGGACGGGTTCCAGCGCGGGCGCAACCTTGACAAGATCGGGCTGCATGCCGCCGATACTTCCGAATTGTTTTTCGACAATGTCGAAATCCCGCCGGAAAACGTGCTTGGCCAGAAAGAAGGCCAGGGCTTTTACCAGATGATGCAACAATTGCCCCAGGAACGGCTGGTCATCGGCTGCGGCGCGGTGGGCGCGATGGAAGGCGCGGTGGCACGCACCATCGCCTATTGCAAGGAACGCGAAGCCTTTGGCGGCCCGCTGACCCAATTCCAGAACACCCGTTTCCAACTGGCCGAATGCAAAACAAAAACCATGGTCGCCCGTGCCTTTCTGGATGAATGTATCGCCGATCACCTGCGCGGCGCATTGACCGTGGAAAAAGCCGCGATGCAGAAATACTGGCTGACCGACACCCAGGGTGAAGTCCTGGATGCCTGCCTGCAACTGCACGGCGGCTATGGCTTCATGCAAGAATATGCCATCGGTGAAATGTGGACAGATGCCCGCGTGCAGCGGATTTACGGCGGCACCAATGAAATCATGAAAGAACTGATCGCACGCAGTTTGTAATCGCGACCACCACCATGAGGAAAACAGCGATGCGCTTATGTGACCAAATGAACACCGGGCAGACCACCACAGCCCTTGTTCCGCCAAAGCAGCGCCGCCATGTATCTTCATTTGGCCAAATAAACCTCCACGGGGGTTCGGGGGTGTGAACCCCCCGATGCACAACAGTCAGGAAGGATCAACACATGACCATTAAACTCCACTGCTTCGGTGAATCCGGCAATGCCTATAAGGCGGCGCTGGCGCTGCAATTGTCCGGTCTGGATTGGACCCCGGTAAAGGTTGATTTCTTTGGCGGCGAAACCCGCAGCCCCGCCTATCGCGCCGAGGTCAATGTCATGGGCGAAGCGCCGGTGATGGTTGACGGCGATATCCGCCTGACCCAATCGGGGGTGATTCAGGATTACGTCTCGGAAAAATCCGGCCGGTTCAACGGGCGCGATGCCGCCGAACGCCGCGAGATCCTGCGCTGGGTGCTCTGGGACAATCACAAGCTCAGCTCAATGGCGGGCATGACCCGTTTCTTGATGAACTTTCTGCCCGCCGACAAACGCCCCGCCGACGTCATCGCCTTTAATCAAGGCCGCCTCAAAGCCGCCTATGGCGTGCTGAACGACCACCTTGAAGGGCGCAACTGGATTGTCGGTGACAGCCTCAGCAATGCCGATCTCAGCTGTTGTGGCTATCTCTATTACCCTGAACCTTTTGGATTTGACCGCGCGCAATGGCCCAATATCGACGCCTGGCTGACGCGCTTGTCCCATGAAGACGGCTGGAAAGCCCCCTATGATTTGATGCCCGGCAGCCCCGCTGACCGCGCCTGAAGGAGAGTAAAATGACCGAAGCCTATATTTATGACGCCCTGCGCACCCCGCGTGGCAAAGGCCGCAAAGACGGATCCCTGCATGAAGTCACCGCAGCGCGGCTGTCATCACTGACGTTGAACGCCGTCAAAGAACGCAACAACCTCGAAGGCCACGCCGTTGAGGATGTGATCTGGGGCAATGTGACCCAGGTGATGGAACAGGGCGGCTGTCTGGCGCGTACTGCGGTGCTGGGCTCTGATCTGGATGAACGCATTCCCGGTCTGGCGATCAACCGCTTTTGTGCCTCCGGCATGGAAGCGGTGAACCTTGCTGCCAATCAGGTCAAAGGCGGGGCTGGCATGGCCTATATCGCCGGTGGCGTTGAAATGATGGGCCGTGTCGCGATGGGCAGTGACGGGGCGGCAATTGCTGTTGATCCGACCCTGGCGCTGGATCAATATTTCGTGCCTCAGGGCATTTCGGCAGACATCATTGCCACCGAATACGGCTTTACCCGTGAACAGGCCGACCAGCTTGCCGTTGCATCACAGCAGCGCGCCCAGAAAGCCTGGGAGGAAGGCCGGTTCAGCAAATCCGTGATCAGTGTCAAAGACCAGAACGGGCTGACCATTCTGGACCGCGACGAATACATGCGCCCCCAAACCGACATGCAATCGCTTGGCAGTCTGAACCCTGCATTTCATGCAATGGGCGAAGTCATGCCCGGCTTTGACAAGGTCGCGATGCTGAAATATCCGCATCTGGAAAAAATCAACCACATCCACCACGCGGGTAATTCATCGGGCATCGTCGATGGTGCGGCGGCAGTGTTGATCGGCAACAAGGAATTTGGCGAAAAATACGGTCTCAAACCCCGTGCCCGCATCCGTGCCACCACCAAAATCGGTACTGATCCAACCATCATGCTGACCGGCCCTGTGCCCGCCACCCAGAAAATCCTTGCCGATCATGGCATGAAGATCAGCGACATCGACCTGTTTGAGGTGAACGAAGCCTTTGCATCTGTGGTGATGTTGTTCATGCAGGCCTTTGATGTGGATCATGACAAGGTCAATGTGAACGGGGGCTCGATTGCCATGGGTCACCCGTTGGGTGCGACCGGTGCAATGATCATCGGCACCTTGCTGGATGAATTGGAACGCAGCGACAAAGAGGTCGGTCTCGCCACCTTGTGCATTGCTTCCGGCATGGGTGCCGCCACCATAATCGAGCGCGTATAATGGCGCAGCACCCCCACCCTTTCCATGCGGTTGCCGCTTTGGCGGCGCGTCAGGGCATGGATGATCTGACCCTCAAGGTCGAACGCGATGGCGCCTATGTGCGCCTGTTCCAAAACAGCCCGCCGTTGTTTTTCAAGCACAAGCTTGATCCCAGCGACAGCTTTGACCGGGCCGAATTTGACCATTTCAAACGCATCCTGTTGAGCGAGGAAGATTGCAGCGACGGACCCGCGGCCACTTTGGCGCTGATCAAGATGTTGCTGGACAAATTCGCTGATTATGAATCGCAGCGGCCTTCGAACAAC
Source organism: Sulfitobacter sp. (assembly GCA_047634585.1). GTDB lineage: Bacteria > Pseudomonadota > Alphaproteobacteria > Rhodobacterales > Rhodobacteraceae > Sulfitobacter. The sequence continues at coordinate 33,287 of JBLIAN010000005.1, forward strand.
CCCAAATCCGGGAGAAAAAAATGACCGATTTCACAATGACAACTGACGCCGATGGCGTCGCGCTGATTACTTGGGACGTGGCCGGGAAATCCATGAACGTGATGTCCTTTGACGGGCTGAACGAATTGGATTCGTTGATCGACAGCGCATTGGCCGATGACGCCATCAAAGGGGTGGTGATCACCTCGGGCAAAGACGGGTCTTTTGCAGGCGGGATGGATTTGAACCTGCTGGCCAAGATGAAGGCAGACGCGGGCGATGATCCGGCCAAGGGCCTGTTTGAAGGCACCATGCGGATGCACCAATTGTTGCGCAAGATCGAACGTGCGGGCATGGACCCGAAAACCCTGAAAGGTGGCAAACCGATTGCCGCCGCCCTGCCCGGCACGGCAGCGGGAATCGGTCTGGAACTGCCCTTGGCGACACACCGGATTTTCTGTGCCGACAATGCCAAGGCGCGGATCGGCCTGCCCGAAATCCTTGTCGGGATTTTCCCCGGCGCAGGTGGCACCACGCGCCTGTCCTTTAAACTGGGCGCGATGGCCGCTTCGGGGTTCCTGCTGGAAGGCAAGATGGTCGCCCCTGCGGCGGCGGCCAAGGCCGGGCTGATCGACGAGGTGGTTGGCGATCCGGTTTCCGCCGCCCGCGACTGGGTGTTGAACGCCAAAGACGCGGATCTGGTCAAACCTTGGGATGCCAAAGGCTATAAAATGCCCGGTGGCGCGCCCTATCACCCTGCGGGTTTCATGACTTTTGTCGGGGCAAATGCGATGGTCAACGCCAAGACCAAAGGCGCGTTTCCCGCCGCCAAGGCGCTGTTGTCGGCGGTCTATGAAGGGGCCTTGGTGCCGTTCGATACCGCCCTCAAGATCGAGGCCCGCTGGTTCACCAATGTGCTGTTGAACCCGTCTTCTTCTGCGATGATCCGGTCCTTGTTCCTGAACAAGGAAGCCTTGGAAAAAGGCGCGGTGCGTCCGGCGAATGTGCCCGATCAGCGGGTGAAAAAGCTGGGTGTTCTCGGTGCTGGCATGATGGGTGCGGGGATTGCATTGGTGTCTGCGCAGGCGGGGATCGAAGTGGTGTTGATCGACCGCGACCAAGCCGCCGCAGACAAAGGCAAAGCCTATTCCGAAGCCTATATGGACAAGGGCATCGCCCGCAAAAAGGCCACGCCCGAAAAGAAAGAAGCCTTGCTCGGGCTGATCACCGCGACCCCTGATCTGGAGGCGCTGAAAGGTTGTGACCTGATCATCGAAGCGGTTTTCGAAGACCCCAAAGTCAAAGCCGAGATGACCCAGCGTGTCGAAGCGGTGATCCCCGAGGACTGCATCTTTGCCTCCAACACATCGACCTTGCCGATCACCGAACTGGCCAAAGCCTCGGGCCGTCAGGACCAATTCATCGGCATCCACTTCTTTTCCCCGGTGGAGCGGATGTTGCTGGTCGAGATCATCAAAGGCGCCAACACCGGTGATCGTGCGGTGGCCAAGGCGCTGGATTATGTGCGCCAGATCCGCAAAACCCCGATTGTCGTCAATGATGCGCGGTTCTTTTATGCCAACCGCTGTATCATTCCTTATGGCAACGAAGCGACGCGCATGGTCACCGAAGGCGTGGCACCTGTGCTGATCGACAATGCCGCACAGATGTTGGGTTTCCCGGTCGGGCCGATCCAGTTGGGCGATGAAACCTCGATTGATCTGGCGACCAAGATCATGCGCGCCACCAAGGCGGCGATGGGCAATGAATATCCCGCCTCCGAAGCCGATGATCTGATTGTCTGGATGGAAGACATGGGGCGTCTGGGCCGCAAGGCCAATGCGGGCTATTTCAACTATGACGAAAAGGGCAAGCGCACCGGATACTGGCAGGGCATTCACGACAAATACCCGCTGGCCGAAGAACAGCCGGACGTGCACGAAGTACAGGACCGTCTGATGTTTGTGCAGGTGCTCGAAGCGGTGCGTGCGCTGGAAGAAGGCGTGTTGATGGACATCCGTGAAGGCGATGTCGGCGCGATCCTTGGCTGGGGGTTTGCCCCGTCTTCGGGGGGACCGTTCAGCTGGCTTGATACGCTTGGCACGCCCTATGCCGCAGAACGCTGTGACCAGCTTGAGGCGCAATATGGGCCGCGCTTCAAATGCCCTGACCTGCTGCGCGAAATGGCGGCCAAGAACCAAAGCTTTTATGGCCGCTTTGGCCCCAAGGAAGCTGCCGCCGCCTGATCGCTATTTCACGATGATTTTAAACGGGGCGCTTGGGTGCCCCGTTTTGTGGCATTTTTGATCGCGGCACAGCGCCCCGCCCCGCAGCTTTAAGGCAGATCAAACATTGCGGCGATCCCGACATGGCGCACGGCGATGGGATAGCCGCCGCCGCCCACTGTCACGATCACAACCTTGCCGCCCTCAAAGAAGGCAAAGACAAACAGCGCCCCGCAATCCGGGTGTTGGGCGGCATAGCCGTTGCTGCTCCAGGTGCCGATGACCGACCAGCCATGCGGCGGGGCCGCCACAGCGGCGCGACAACTGGCTGAGCTATAGACATGCGCGCCCCAATAGGCCCCGTCGGGTGCGCGCAGGATGGTCATGTCGCAGCCGCCGAATTGGTCGCTGACCAGAAACCCGCCTGCTGTGGCCTGACCAAAGGTGACACAATCGTCTTTGTTGCGGATGAACGTGCCGTTGGCCACCCCCAAGGCCGGCGCGGCGAGGGCGATCGTGCCGCCAGCGACCGAGGCTTGGACCGGCCCTGAATAGACCATACAACAAGGATCAAAACCGGCCATCGCCCCGCCTTCACCCACAGCGTTTTTGGCGGTGCCGCTGATGCCCTTCCCCAAACCGTTAAAGCCACGAATTTCACTGGATGCAAAAGGCAAGTTCTGTACTCCAAAATAATCACCGGCCTGTGCCGGATCGCGTTTCATGAGGTAGGACGCCGTTAAGCGATGTTTGCACCACCGTGGATTTCGATCAACCGATTCCGTAATTTCACCCCTTTCGTGACAAAACGCAGCCAATTCCGCACCGATAAGCGCCCTGCGCCGCCTTGGGATCATGCGCCATGCCAGCGCAGGGATCACGCAAATCTATAGCCGAACCGTTCGATATCTTCGGCACAACAGGCTGCGACAAGCGCCGAGGTTTGCGCTGAATAATAGGGCTGATAGGCCTGCGCCCGATCCGAGGCATTCACCTTGGGCAACTCCAGCGCAAACCCCAGATGATCCCACAGCGGCGCGGCGTCCTGTTCAAAATGCTCCAGCCGGATGTAGGCGCTGCATCGGTCCACGCCGGATGCATCGCTCATATACCGCCGCGCGGGCCAGTGGCGCAGGCTGTCTTGGGTCTGCGGGCTGCGCAGGAAATCGTCAAAGCATACCGCTTTGGCCAGATGCACCGAAGGGTGGTCAAACCGCTGATCGCGCAGCCAGTGATAATAACTGACGATCCGGTCCCAAGGGTTGCGCACCAGTGTGAAACAGAACATCGCCGCGATGTCAGCGACGCGGACCAACCCGTCAATATCTGCCAATGTGCTGTGTTTCCACAGCCGCCCGCTGGCCTGCGCCTCCTTGACCCGGTGCCGCCGTTTCAGCGCCTTGGGGGTGTCCCCCAACAGGATGTCGTCTTTCATCGCGCGCCCCTCAAGCGCCAGCGCCATCGAGGTGCCGCCGGTCTTGGGGATATGCACAAAGATAAAGGACCGTCCGTGGCTGATGATCATGGCAGGTGCCTCATTCCGGCACCCGTCCGGAGGCCACAGGCGCAGTGCTGCGCAGCGCGATGATGCTGCCTGCAATCGCAATCAAAACCATGCCGGCCAACCCCAACAGCGGCACTGTCTGGTCCCACAACACCCATGCCCAAAAGCTGGCAAACACCAGCAATGAATATTCAAACACCGCAACATGGCTGGCGTCGCCCAGTTGATAGCCGCGAAAGATCAAGCCGATCCCGATCAGTGATCCAATCGCCTGCATTGCAAACCAGAACAGCATTTCCGCGTCCATGGGCCCCCAGGCGCGGTGCACAAATCCCGCATGGCCTGCGGGCGCTTCACCGGACACCAGAAACACCCCGATCAGGCCAAACAGCCCCAACACCCCAAAGAATCCGGCGGTCAGCGACAGCGTGCTTTCGCCCTCGCACCATGCCCGCGTTGCCACTGCCCCGATGGCATAGAGCAGCCCCGCCACAATCGGCAAAAACGCCACCGGATCCAAGGCCGCAGGATCGGGCCGGATCACCATCACCGCGCCAATGAAACCGGTCACCACCGCCGTCCAGCGAAACGCGCCGACAGATTTGCCCTGAAACAGGATTGAAATCAGCACCACAAACATCGGCGAGGTAAACAGCCCCGCCACGACAACACCGATGGGCAAGACCGACAGGCAGCCGAAGTATATCAACATCGACCCCGCCTGAAACAGACTGCGCCCCAGTACCGCAGCCGGGCGGATCATTTTGACCCTGCCCCACCCCAGGGCGACGATCACCCCCAATGCCACAAACACCATCAAGGACCGCACCAGATGGAACTGCCACAGTGATCCGCGTTCGGAAATATGCGGCACAAAATTGTCAGTCAGCCCCAAAGCGGCCATCCCACCCAACACACAGACCGCCGCAAACCCCGGTTTTAGCACCTGTCCTGTCACAAACCACCTTTTGTCTAAAATCAGCTCTTCCAAAGTCACGCTCGCAGGGCAATATTCAACCCCCAAAGCGACGTGGAATTTCTGGGAGAACACCATGGGTTGGATGCAAGACGAAACCGGTCTCGACAAATGCGCGGCCAATTATGTGCCCCTCACGCCCCTGTCGCATCTGCGCCGCGCCGCCGAGGTATTTCCCGACCGCCTTGCGGTGGTTTATGGCGATCATCGCGTGGATTATGGCACCTATTATCAACGCTGCACGCGGCTTGCCTCGGCTTTGGTCAAGATCGGCGTCAGCCCTGGTGATGTGGTCGCCACAATGATCCCGAATCTGCCCGCCCAAGCCGAAGCGCATTTTGGTGTACCGGCCTGCGGCGCGGTTCTGAACACCATCAACACGCGGCTGGATGCGGGCACCGTCGCCTATATCTTGGATCATGGCGGCGCCAGGGTAATGCTGGTGGACAGCGAATTTATGGATCTGGTCGAAACGGCTTCGGCGCTGATGGATGGCAGCCCACCATTGATCATCGAAGTCGTGGATAAAAACGCCCGCCACAAACCCTCGGGGCGCCACAAGACCTATGAACATCTGTTGTCGGATGGCGCAGATGATTTTGCATGGCTGATGCCAAAAGACGAATGGGAAAGCCTTGCCTTGAACTATACCTCCGGCACCACCGGGCGGCCCAAGGGCGTGGTCTATCACCATCGCGGGGCCTATCTGATGACCATGGGCACAGTGATTTCATGGCGTATGGTCCTGCATCCGGTGTTCATGCAGATTGTGCCGCTGTTTCACTGCAACGGCTGGAATCACACCTGGATGATGCCGCTGATCGGTGGCACCTTGGTCTGTTGTCGCGATGTGACCGCCAGCGCGATCTACAACGCCATTGCCGATGAAGGCGTGACCCATTTCGGAGGCGCGCCGATTGTTCTGAACATGTTGGTCAACGCCTCTGACAAGGAACGCCGCGACTTTGACCACCTGGTCGAAGTCTTTACCGCAGGTGCGCCCCCTGCCCCTGCAACCCTGTCCAAAATCGAGCGGCTGGGTTTCAATGTGACACAGGTTTACGGGCTGACCGAAACCTATGGTCATGTCACCGAATGCCTGTGGCGCAATGCCGATTGGGATGTGTTGGATCAATCCGCCCGCGCCGCCATCAAAGCCCGCCAAGGCATCGCCATGCCGATGATGGACCATATCACCGTCACCGACAGCGCCATGATCGAAGTGCCCCAAGACGGCACCACACAGGGCGAAATCATGATCCGTGGCAATGCGGTTATGAAAGGCTATCTGAAAAACCCCGAAGCGACCGCCGAGGCGTTTCAGGGCGGGTATTTCCATTCCGGTGATCTCGCGGTGCAGCACCCTGACGGCTATATCCAGATCGCGGACCGCGCCAAAGACATCATCATTTCCGGTGGCGAAAACATTTCCTCGGTCGAAGTCGAGGGTGTGTTGATGGAACACCCCGATGTGAACCTTGCCGCAGTTGTCGCCAAACCCGATGACAAATGGGGCGAAGTGCCCTGTGCCTTTGTCGAATTGAAGCCCGGTACCAAGGTGGACGAAGCCACGCTGATCGCCTTTACCCGAGAAACCCTTGCGGGTTTCAAAACCCCGAAACGGGTGGTGTTTCAGGACTTGCCCAAAACCTCGACCGGGAAAATCCAGAAATTCGAACTGCGCATCGCGGCCGCAAACCTGCGCTGAGCGGTGCAAACAGGCCCCATGTCGTGCCACTGCCCCAGGGCGTTCCACCTGCGGTAGTGGCCCTGACGCTATTTACATGCCGCTACCCATTGCCCCACCCTCTGCCTGTGTTAAATTGACGGCAAAACAACAAGGCCGTGCAGCACCCCATGACCGCGCTCAAGAAATACACCCGCCTCGAAGCGACGGGTCTGTGGCGGGCCAGCCCCGATGCCCAGCGGCGCGAGGTGGTGGTCTCTGTGGGCGATGCCACATTGGTTCTGAGCGACCTCAAGGATCAAGCCTTGGCCCATTGGTCGCTGGCCGCGATCGAACGCGCCAACCCTGCCCAGATACCCGCGCTTTATCATCCAGACGGGGATCCCGGTGAAACGCTGGAACTGCCCGAAAATGAAACCGAAATGGTCGAGGCGATTGAAACCCTGCGCCGTGTGATCCACCGCAGCCGCCCCAAACCCGGACGCCTGCGCTGGATCGGGTTGCTGGGATCGGTGATCGTGGTGGTTGCGCTGGCATTGTTCTGGCTGCCGGCTGCGATGCAGGATCACACCCTAAGAGTGGTCCCCGGCGTCAAACGCGCCGCCATTGGCGCGGAACTGCTCAAACGTATTGAACGGGTGTCGGGCCCGCGCTGCAAGGATGCGAGCGGGCTGGCGGCACTGGCACTGCTGTCCAAACGCCTTGAGGCAGGCAAACTTGTGGTCCTGCCCGAAATGACCCAACCCAGCCTGCATTTGCCCGGTGGCTTGATTGTGCTGGACCGTGATCTGCTGGAAGACTGGGAAGAACCCGATGTTGCCGCGGGTTTTGTTATCACCGAAATGACCCGACGCGCCGCCAAAGATCCGCTGCGCGATCTGCTTGAGGTCGTGGGCCTGCGCGAGAATTTTCGCCTGCTGACCACGGGGGATGTGGCCCCCGATGCCCTTGCCGCCTATGCTGAACACCTGATGACAGTGCCGCCCGCCACCCCCGATCTGCCCGCGCAACTGGCCCGCTTTGAGGCCGCAGCCCTGCGCAGCACGCCCTACGCCTATGCCCGCGACATCACTGGCGAAACGGTTTTACACCTCATCGAAGGCGATCCGATGACCGGCAAGCTGACCGAACCGCTGATGTCTGATGCCAATTGGCTGCGCCTGCAAAACATCTGCGGCGGTTAGAGGCGCGCCCGAAACCCATCCGCCGCACCACCACAGAACGGCGGAAAAATATTGCCAAATCAATGGATTACTTCCGCAGCACCGCCCCAGCATAGCCAAATCTTTCCAAACGCTGCTGGGCGTTGCGGGTGGCCGTGTCGCCCTGAAACGGCCCGGCCTGAACACTGCTGTAGGTCGTGCCGGACTGGCGCTGTTTGCCAATCCGCGCGGGCAGACCCAACCGCGCCACATTCTGAGCGGCGGCGCGGGCCTTTTCAGGAGTGCTGAACAGCCCGATCTGAATATATTGCGCCGGCCCTTTCGGCTGGGGCATCGCCTGCGCGGCGGGTTTCGCAACGGCAGCCGCAGGCGCAGAGCGCGACGAATACACCGGGGCGCGGGCGACGCGCAATGGTTGCTGGTTGCGGATGATCCGCTTGAGCTGCTGACCATTGCGTTCAACGATTGTCACCTCGCCCAGATCGCGGGCCTGCACCGAAACATCCAGATAGGGATAGACCAAAGGCACCGTTGCGGTCACATCGCGGCCATTGCGCCGGTCTATCAAACGGCGCGGCACACTCTGGGTCCAGACCAGCAACATATCACTGCGCCCGTCAAGGTTTTGCTCGGCACGGTAGGGGTTTAAACGGTCATCATCCCAAACCGAGCGATAGCCTTGTGGCACTTGCACATTGCGGGTGTTGATCCGGTTCACCGCCACATGCAACGGCACTATCCGGGTCTGGCGGGTGATCTCGTCCGCGCTGGTCCCTGCGCCATTCCCCCCCTCAACCGGTGCCGGAAATTCATCTTCGGGCCGTGGCACGGCAGCAATCACCACCGGTTTCGGCGCGGTCTGGCGGATCACGCGCGGGGCTTTTCTAGCGGCTGGCGCCTTGGCGATCACTGGCTTGACCACAGGTTTGACCGAACTTTCAGGCGCAATCTCGGGGATCACCGGCGCGGCGGGTTCGACCACCGGTGCGGCGCTGGCCACCTGCGAGGACAGGCTTGGCTGGAACCCACAAACGATCTTGCGGTCCCGGGTCACACGCGGCACCCATGTCACATCCCCGTCAATTCCAGCGCGGATAAAGACACAGCCCTGGCTGTCCACATATTGCTTGCCCTTGTACGATGCGGGCGGAAATTCGGTCGGCTGTTGACCAAGGTCTTGCGCCTGCACCGCCCCCTGTCCAAAAACAATGGCAAATACAGCGATAGTTATGGCTTGAACCGTCTTCATGTCGTGTCCCCACACAAGATGTTGTCAGGATGCCCCAGTTACCCGCCCAAGTCTAGCATGACCGGCAGGTTTCAAGGTTTTCCATCGGACATCCGGCTATTTCGTGCCGAACATCCGATCCCCGGCATCACCCAGACCCGGCACGATATACCCCATCTCGTTTAACTGCCGGTCAACAGCGGCGGTGACAATCGGCACATCAGGATGGGCTTCGCGCATCCGCGCAATGCCCTCGGGCGAGGCCAGCAAACACAAAAACCGGATGTTGGTCGCGCCAGCCTCTTTCAAAAGATCAATCGCCGCGACCGATGAATTGCCGGTGGCCAGCATCGGATCAACTGCAATCACCAGACGGTCCTCCATGGCTTCGGGCACTTTGAAATAATACTGCACCGGCTTGAGGGTTTTCTCGTCACGATACAGGCCAACAAACCCGACCCGCGCCGATGGAATAAGCTCAAGCACCCCATCCAACAGCCCGTTGCCCGCCCGCAAAATCGAAATCAACGCCAGCTTTTTACCATCCAGCGTTGGCGCATCCATTTCCTGCATCGGGGTTTCGATCTTTTTGGTGGTCATCGGCAGACCGCGCGTCACCTCATAGGCCAACAACTGGCTGATCTCGCGCAGCAATTGCCGGAACACCGCTGTCGGAGTTTCCTTGTCGCGCATAATGGTCAGCTTGTGCTGGACCAGAGGGTGATCAACAACGGTCAAATGATCGGCGGCATGGGACATGGGGCAGCTCCTGTAATTTAGGTGTTTCTTGTGGCCTGAAACGCCGGATTTCGCAAGCAAGCCCAAGTCTTTTTAACCCGGTTCTTTTTGGCCCTCAAATATTCCGGGGGAGTCGCGGTCCCCCGCGACGGGGGCTGGCCCCCTGCCCGATCAGACCGGCACACCAACGCCCAGATGATCCGCCACCACTGCCGCAACATCGCTAAATCCCATCAATCCCAGCGCCCCCTGCGCCCCGCCCGCCAGCAAAACCGGCACCCGCTCGCGGGTGTGATCAGTGCCAATCCAGGTGGGATCATTGCCGTGATCCGCGGTAAGCACCAGCAAATCCCCCCTGCGCAACTGCGCAATGACAGAGCCAATCTCGCGGTCAAACCATTCCAGCGCCCGGGCATAACCAGACACATCACGACGATGGCCGTATTCACTGTCGAATTCGACAAAATTGGCAAAGGTAAACGATCCCTCCCCGGCCTCCGCGACCAGATCATGCAAATGCCCCATCAACACCGCATCGCGGCCCTTGCGCAGCTCATCAATGCCCTGCATCGAAAAAATATCGCCGATCTTGCCCACGGCATAAACCCGCCCGCCTGCGTTCTGCACCCAATTGCTCAGCACCGGATGCGGCGGCTGGATCGCAAAATCGCGGCGGTTTGCTGTGCGTTGAAACCCGGTTTCGGCATCCCCCACAAAGGGCCTTGCAATCACCCGGCCCACCTTCATCTCATGTAACATCGGCGCCACCGCCGCGCAGAGGTCCAGCAGCCGTTGCAAGCCGAAATGTTCCTCATGGGCGGCAATCTGCAATACGGAATCCGCCGAAGTATAACAGATCGGCCACCCCGTCTTGTGATGCTCTGCGCCCCAGTCGGCAATCACTGCCGTGCCAGAGGCATGACAATTGCCCAAAATCCCGTCCGTCCCGGCCACCTGCATCAGATGCGCGGTGACATTGGCTGGAAAGGCGGGGGTCTGATCCGGGAAATAATGCCAGTCCCACGGGACCGGCAGACCCGCCAATTCCCAATGGCCCGAGGGAGTGTCCTTGCCGCGCGAAATTTCCGTGGCCGCGCCCCACCCCCCTGTCACAGCGCCCTGCATATGCGCCACGTCCATGCCACTGGCCAGTTTCACCGCCTTGGCCAAACCCAGCCCCGCCAAATTTGGCAGATGCAATGGCCCGCTGCGCCCCTCTTCGGCCTGCCCATCGGCGCAAGCCTGCGCGATATGGCCCAATGTATTGGCCCCCGTATCGGGATGACTACCATTAAAAAACTGATCCGCATCCGGCGCGCCACCGATGCCAACCGAATCCATCACAACCAGAAATGCACGTGCCATTAGCCGACCCTTTCAAGTATCAAATCGGGCTCCGGCGCGGGTTGTTGCGCAAGGGCAAACGCGCCTTGAACGGCCTGCACCGCCTGATCTGCCTGATCGGGGCGGCTGGCGTGGACCATTGCCAAGGTTTGCCCCTTGGTCACAAAACTGCCCAGACGGATCACCTCTGACAGGCCCACCGCAGGATCGATCACGTCGCTTTCCACTTTGCGCCCGCCGCCCAGTTCGACCACCGCAAGGCCAAGCGCCTCGCCGTTGATCGCCGTGACATAGCCCGATTGTGGCGCAGTCACGGCGCGGATCACCGTGGCCTCGGGCAACAGCCGCTGCCAGTTTTCCACAAACCCTTGCGGCCCGCCCAGGGCTGTGATCATCCGGCCAAACCGCTCTGCTGCCGCGCCGTTTTCGATCGCGCTGCGGATCATCTGTGCACCGATCCCATCATCCGCCGCCAAACCGCCATTGGCCAGCAACACCGCGCCCAATGCCACTGCCACCTCGACAATCGGCCCCTGCCCGTCGCCTGTAAGCACCCGCATCACTTCGATGACTTCCAAGGCATTTCCAAGGCTGGGCACCAAAGGTTGGCTCATGTCGCTGATCACCGCCGTGGTGCGGCATCCGGCGGCATTGGCGGTCTCACTCAGGGCGTTGGCCAAGGCCTGCGCCTCGCTCAAATCCTTCATGAAGGCACCGCTGCCCACTTTGACGTCCAGCACCAGCCCGTCCAGCCCCGCCGCCAGTTTTTTACTGAGGATCGAGGCGGTGATCAGATCCAGCGAATCCACTGTCGAGGTCACATCGCGCACCGCATAAAGCCGTTTATCGGCAGGCGCGATATCCCCCGTGGCCCCGACAATGGCGCAGCCCACCTGCGCGACGATCCTGCGCAGATCGGATTCCTCAACCTGCGTGGTCACACCGGGAATGGCCTCAAGTTTATCCAGCGTTCCGCCGGTATGGCCCAACCCTCGGCCCGAAATCATCGGGACATAGGCGCCGCAGGCCGCCAGCGCCGGGGCAAGGATCAGCGACACACAATCGCCCACCCCGCCGGTAGAATGTTTGTCCAGCACCGGCCCGTCCAGATCCCAGCTAAGCACCCGCCCTGAATCGCGCATCGCCAGCGTCAGCGCCACGCGCCCCGCCTGATCCAGCCCGTTCAGACACAGCCCCATCGCAAAGGCACCCGCCTGTGCCGCGCTCATCTCGTTATTGGCCAAAGCATTGGCAGCCCAGCGCAATTGGGCAGGATCAAGCGCCCTGCCGTGGCGCAGTTTGGCCAGTATCACGCGGGCATTCATCGCCTAGCCCCCCATATGAGCCGAGGCAAAAGCCCCCGGCAACAGATCGGCCAAGGTGGTTTTTTCCTCAATGCCGCCCGTGGTCGCCATGGTGACAGGCACAGTGCCTGCGCCAAATTCCGCCAGCTTTTGACGACAGCCACCGCAGGGCGTCACCGGCAGGTCGCTGCCCGCCACCACATAGGCTTCGAGCACGGCAGTATCACCGGCGGCCACCATCGCCGCGATGGCCCCCGCTTCGGCACAGGTGCCTTCGGGGTAGGCGACGTTTTCAACATTGCAGCCGACATAGATGGTGCCGGATGCGGCGCGGATCGCGGCACCGACCTTGAAATTGGAATATGGTGCATGGGCGTTTTCGCGCACCATCACCGCTGCTGTTCTTAAATCTGCTGTCATGACATCCTCTTTTGCACCGATACTAGGAAACTCTGGCCAAGGTTGCGATGGAAAAACGCAGAATATCCACCCGCTTGCCGCAACGATCTGCTAGAAGGGCTGCAAAATCATTGGCCCGCCGAAATACCGGATTGGCGGGTTTAAAAAAATAGTTTAACGCTAAACCATTATTTTTTAGGGAGCCCGCTCATGTCCGACACGCCAAATCTGCGTCAGGCCGCACTTGATTATCACGCCTTTCCAAAACCCGGCAAGCTTGAGATCCGGGCCACCAAACCCTTGGCAAACGGACGTGATCTGGCCCGCGCTTATTCCCCCGGCGTTGCCGAGGCCTGCCTTGAAATCAAAGCAGACCCTGCCACTGCTGCGCTTTACACCTCGCGGGCCAACCTTGTCGCGGTTGTCACCAATGGCACGGCGGTGCTGGGTCTGGGCAACATCGGCCCGCTGGCATCCAAGCCGGTCATGGAGGGCAAGGCCGTTCTGTTCAAAAAATTCGCCAGCATTGATTGTTTTGACATCGAACTGGAAGAAAGCGATCCCGAAAAGCTGGCGGATATTGTCTGCGCCCTTGGCCCGACCTTTGGTGCGATCAACCTTGAAGACATCAAAGCGCCCGATTGCTTTACCGTGGAACGGATTTGCCGCGAACGTATGAACATCCCCGTTTTCCATGACGATCAGCACGGCACCGCCATCGTTGTCGGCGCGGCGGTGACCAATGCCCTGCATGTGGCGGGCAAAAATTTCGAAGATATCAAAATTGTCTCGACCGGGGGCGGTGCGGCGGGCATTGCCTGTCTCAACATGCTGCTGAAACTGGGCGTAAAGCGCGAAAACGTCTGGCTTTGTGACATACACGGGTTGGTCTATGAAGGCCGCGAGATCGACATGAACCCGATCAAATCCGAATTCGCACAGGCCAGCAGCCTGCGCACATTGGATGAAGTGATCCCAGACGCCGATCTGTTTCTTGGCCTGTCCGGCCCCGGTGTGCTGGCCCCTGAAATGGTCGCGAAAATGGCCAAACGCCCGATCATTTTCGCGCTGGCCAATCCGACGCCCGAAATCCTGCCTGATCTGGCCCGTGCGGTGGCACCCGATGCAATCATCGCCACGGGGCGGTCGGATTTCCCCAATCAGGTCAACAACGTCTTGTGTTTTCCCTTTATCTTTCGCGGGGCGCTGGATGTCGGGGCCACCACAATCAATGACGAAATGAAACTGGCCTGTATTGACGGGATTGCGGCACTCGCCCGCGCCACAACCTCTGCCGAGGCGGCAGCCGCTTATCAGGGTGAACAAATGACATTCGGGGCAGAATATCTGATCCCAAAACCGTTTGACCCGCGCCTGATCGGTGTTGTTTCATCAGCGGTGGCCAAGGCAGCAATGGAAACCGGCGTGGCGACCCGCCCGATTGAAGACCTTGACGCCTATAAACAGAAACTCGACGGGTCGGTGTTCAAATCTGCAATGGTCATGCGTCCGGTGTTTGAAGCGGCGCGGTCCTCGCCGCGGCGTCTGGTATTTGCCGAAGGCGAAGACGAACGGGTGTTGCGGGCCGCACAGGCGATCATCGAAGAAACCGTTGAACGCCCGATCCTGATTGGCCGCCCCGAAGTCATCGAACGGCGCATGGAAAAGGCCGGACTAAAGCTGCGGCTGGGGGATAATGTTGATCTGGTGAACCCTGAAAACGATCCGCGTTATCGCGATTACTGGGAAACCTATCATCACCTGATGGCGCGGCGCGGCGTATCGCCTGACATTGCGCGGGCGATCATGCGCACCAATACCACAGCAATTGGCGCGGTGATGGTGCATCGCGGCGAGGCCGACAGCCTGATCTGCGGCACATTCGGTGAATTCCGCTGGCATATGAACTATGTGGAGCAGGTCTTGGGCCGGGACGGGCTGCGCCCCCATGGTGCGCTGTCGATGATGATTCTCGAAGACGGGCCGCTGTTTATTGCCGACACACAGGTGCATCTGCATCCGACACCGGAACAGATTGCCGAAATCGCCCGAGGTGCCGCACGCCATGTGCGCCGTTTCGGCATCGAACCAAAGGTTGCCTTCTGTTCACAAAGCCAGTTCGGCAATCAGGGCGAAGGCAGCGGCAAACGCCTGCGCGCCGCGCTGCGTTTGCTGGATGCGGCAGGGGATGATTTTGCCTATGAGGGCGAAATGAACATCGACACGGCGCTTGATCCCGAATTGCGGGCCCGCCTGTTACCCGGAAACCGTTTACAGGGGGCGGCGAATATTCTGGTCTTTGCCCATGCGGATGCGGCATCCGGGGTGCGCAACATTCTGAAAATGAAGGGGGGCGGGCTTGAGGTGGGACCGATCCTGATGGGCATGGGCAACCGCGCGCATATTGTTTCCTCGTCGATCACGGCACGCGGATTGCTGAATGTCGGTGCCATCGCAGGCACCCCCGTGGCGCATTACGGCTGATCCCAGATCCAACGGCGGCGGGCGGGGCCCGCCACAACATTCCGCAGTCACCCCAAGCCGGAGACTGCGGGTTGCGTTTATCCGGCCAAATGAACGGGAAAGCCGCGTGACAGTTTCGCATGTGCTCCAGAAAACTTATTTGCAAAACTGACGCGGCGATAATGGTGCCTCTTGTCTGGTGTAAACCCGCTGCTTACCCCAATATGCAGGGAAGACAGGGGAGGACACCATGGGATACCGCGACACTTATGCCAGTTGGCAGCAGGATCCAGAAGCATTCTGGCTGAACGCAGCACAGGCGATTGATTGGGATGTGGCCCCGCAGCAGGCCCTGTTCGAGCGTGGCAATGACATGTTTGAATGGTTTGCCGATGCCAAGGTGAATGGCTGTTACAATGCCGTGGACCGCCATGTGGAAAACGGCAGGGGCGATCAGGCCGCGATCATCTATGACAGCCCGATCACCGACACCAAGAGCAAGATCACCTTTGCGCAATTGCAAACCCGTGTGGCATCACTTGCTGGTGCATTGGCAGCGCAGGGGGTGGGCAAGGGCGATCGGGTGATCATCTATATGCCGATGGTGCCAGAGGCGCTTGAGGCGATGCTGGCCTGTGCGCGCATTGGCGCGGTGCATTCCGTGGTGTTTGGTGGATTTGCCGCCAACGAACTGGCGGTGCGTATAGATGATTGCACCCCCAAGGCGATCCTTGCCGCCTCTTGCGGGTTGGAACCGGGGCGTGTGGTTGAATATAAACCACTGCTCGATGGGGCAATTGAACTGGCCGCGCATAAGCCAGAGGTCTGCATCATCTTGCAACGCGACCAGCACCGCTGTGAACTGATAGCGGGGCGTGATCTGGATTGGTATGACGCCCAAGTGGGTGTCAGCCCCGCCGAGTGTCTGTCGGTCGAGGGCAATCATCCCGCCTATATTCTATATACCTCTGGCACCACCGGCGCCCCCAAAGGCGTGGTGCGCCCTACCGCAGGGCATCTGGTGGCGCTGAACTGGACGATGAAAAATATCTATAATGTCGATCCCGGCGATGTGTTCTGGGCGGCTTCGGATGTGGGTTGGGTCGTGGGACACAGCTATATTTGTTACGGGCCGCTGGTGCATGGCAACACCACCGTGGTGTTTGAAGGCAAGCCGATCGGCACGCCGGATGCAGGCACCTTTTGGCGGGTGATCGAGGAACATAACGTGCGCAGTTTCTTTACCGCGCCGACCGCGATCCGGGCGGTGAAACGCGAAGACCCCAAAGGGGAATACCGCCAGAAATACGATCTGTCTTGCTTGCGCGCGTTGTATCTGGCCGGAGAACGCGCCGATCCTGACACCATCGAATGGGCGCAGGATGTGTTGAATGTGCCTGTCTATGATCACTGGTGGCAAACCGAAACCGGATATACAATTGCGGGCAATCCCGCAGGGCTTGAGGCGTTGCCGGTGAAAATCGGATCCCCGACAGTGCCAATGCCCGGCTATGAGGTGCATATTCTGGATGAGGCGGGCCAGCCGCAGAAATCCGGTGAACTGGGCGCAATTGCGATCAAACTGCCGCTGCCCCCCGGCACCTTACCCACCCTGTGGCAGGCCCAAGAGCGGTTTCGCACATCCTATCTCACCACCTTTCCGGGATATTATGAAACCGGCGATGCGGGGATGATGGATGCAGACGGCTATCTTTATATCATGGCGCGCACCGATGACGTGATCAATGTCGCGGGGCATCGCCTGTCAACCGGCGCGATGGAAGAGGTTCTGGCAGGGCATCCCGATGTCGCGGAATGTGCGGTAATCGGGGTCAGTGATGCGCTCAAGGGGCAGGCCCCTGTGGGTTTTCTCTGTCTGTCCAAAGGCGTGAACCGCCCTCATGCAGAGATCACGGCGGAATGTGTGAAACGCATGCGCGACCAGATCGGCCCGGTGGCAGCCTTCAAGCTGGCGCTGGTGGTGGATCGCCTGCCCAAGACCCGATCCGGCAAGATTCTGCGCGCAACGATGGTAAAAATCGCCGATGGCGCAGCCTTCAAGCCGCCTGCCACCATTGATGATCCGGCGATCCTGGATGAGATCAAGCTGGCCTTGCAAAGCATTGGCTATGCCAAATAGGTGCTGATGTGGGCGCTAAAAAGGGGCGGCTGTCACGCCACCCCTTTCATGCGTCCAGCGTTGCCAGCCCTAAAGTTTAGCAAAGAAATCATCAACCTGCTGTTCGGCTTCGTTTTTGGCCACGCCATAGCGTTCCTGAATCTTGCCAACCAGTTTCTCGCGGTTGCCCTCGGCCTGATCAACCTCATCATCGGTGAGCTTGCCCCATTTGGCCTGAACGTCCCCTGAAATCTGCTTCCATTTGCCTTCGATCTGGTCCCAATTCATCGCTGTTCTCCTTGTGTTTCCAGTGCAGCGCCGACGGCGCGTTCTGGGAAAACAACGGCAAACCCTGCCTTGGCGTTCCACTGAAACCGGAAAATTTTTACCAGGTCAGTTGAATTGTTCGCTGATCAGGCGCTCTTCGAGGCCATGACCGGGGTCAAACAGAATGCTATGCGATACGCTGGGTTCAGAGCGGATTTCGACCGTCACAACATCGCGGTAGGATTTGCCATCGGCATCGGCCATCACCGGTCTTTTGTCAGGTTCCAACACATCAAAGCGCACCTGCGCGGATTTGGGCAGCAACGCCCCGCGCCAGCGCCGGGGCCGAAAGGCCGCCATCGCGGTCAGCGCC
The DNA here is from genome assembly GCA_047634585.1 of Sulfitobacter sp. Lineage (GTDB taxonomy): Bacteria > Pseudomonadota > Alphaproteobacteria > Rhodobacterales > Rhodobacteraceae > Sulfitobacter. The sequence goes on from JBLIAN010000005.1 coordinate 51,056, forward strand.
AGAATTTCCGCACCAATTGGCAGGATCGGACCATGCGCGGAATAATTATAGGCCGTGGACCCCGCAGGCGTAGCGACCAAAGCCCCGTCACAGACCAGTTCTTGCAAGCGCAAGCGCCCGTCCACCGTGATCTGCAACTTTGCCGCCTGTGGACCCGCCCGCAGCAGCGACACTTCGTTGATTGCCAACGCGGTATGAACCTTGCCGCGTTGATCGGTGGCGCGCATTTCAAGCGGGTTGATCACGGCCTTTTCCGCCGTCTGCAGCCGCGCCACCAGATCGGATTCCTTGTAGACATTCATCAGAAATCCGATGGTGCCACGGTTCATCCCGTAGACCGGCGCGGGCAGGTCTTGGGTGTTGTGCAGGGTTTGCAGCATGAATCCGTCGCCGCCCAGCGCCACAATCACATCGGCCTCTTCGGGGGGCACATTGCCATAGCGCCCGATCAACGCCGCACGCGCCGTCTGTGCGACGCTGGCGCGGCTGGCGGCAAAGGCGATTCTCATAGACATGGGGCAAAGTTTCCGATTGGGCGCAATTAGCGCCAAAACAATCACATTATTCCTCGCGCTACCAGCATTGCCGCACATATCCAGCGTTGCGTCGCTTTACCCACTTCCAAGGCGGTGGTGTTTCCGATACGAAACCCGAAATTCCGCAGCCCAAAGGAACCCTGATATGTCCGGCTTTTTCACCGCTTCCCTGTCTCAAACCGATCCCGAAATCTTTGGTTCTATCACCAGTGAACTGGGCCGCCAGCGCGATGAGATTGAACTGATTGCCTCGGAAAACATCGTATCCGCCGCCGTGCTTGAGGCACAGGGGTCGATCATGACCAACAAATATGCCGAAGGTTATCCGGGCCGGCGCTATTATGGCGGTTGCCAACATGTGGATGTGGCCGAAAACCTTGCCATTGAACGCGCGTGCAGATTGTTTGACTGCAGCTTTGCCAATGTGCAGCCGAATTCCGGCTCTCAGGCCAACCAAGGCGTGTTTCAGGCGCTGTTGCAGCCCGGTGATACAATCCTTGGCATGTCCTTGGATGCGGGGGGGCACCTGACCCACGGTGCCGCGCCCAACCAATCCGGCAAATGGTTCAACGCCGTGCAATACGGGGTGCGCAAACAGGACAATCTGCTGGATTACGATCAGGTTGAAGAACTGGCCAAAGAACACCAGCCCAAGATGATCATTGCAGGCGGATCAGCGATCCCGCGCCAGATTGATTTTGCCCGTATGCGCAAAATTGCTGACAGTGTTGGTGCCTATCTGCATGTGGACATGGCGCATTTTGCCGGTCTGGTGGCGGCGGGTCTGCACCCTTCGCCGTTTCCCCATGCCCATGTCGCGACAACAACCACCCATAAAACCCTGCGTGGCCCGCGCGGCGGCATGATCCTGACCAACGACGAAGCCCTGGCGAAAAAAATCAATTCCGCGATCTTCCCCGGCATTCAGGGTGGCCCGTTGATGCATGTGATCGCGGCCAAGGCCGTTGCCTTTGGCGAGGCCCTGCGCCCCGACTTCAAAGACTACATCCAGCAGGTGATCACCAATGCACAGGCGCTGTCGGATCAATTGATCAAAGGCGGCCTGGACACAGTGACCCACGGCACCGACACCCATGTGGTGCTGGTTGATCTGCGCCCCAAGAATGTCAAAGGCAATGCCACAGAAAAAGCACTGGGCCGCGCCCATATCACCTGCAACAAAAACGGCGTGCCTTTTGACCCTGAAAAGCCGACCGTGACCTCCGGCATCCGCCTTGGATCGCCCGCAGGCACCACACGCGGCTTTGGCGAGGCAGAGTTCCGCAAAATCGCGGATTGGATCATCGAAGTGGTTGATGGTCTGGCGGCCAATGGCGAAGACGGCAACGCCGAGGTCGAAGCCAAGGTGAAAGCCGAAGTCGAGGCCATGTGCGCCCGTTTCCCGATGTATCCGAATCTGTAATCAGGCGGCTACAGGATGAAACGACGAAAGCCCCCGCAAGACTGCGGGGGCTTTTTTGCCAGGTGCAAAGGGCAGTTGCCCGCTATTTGGCCTGCATATCCTGCACCATCTTCAACACCCGACGGCGGGGCAGCAGCGGTATCACCCAGTTCACAATGAACCCCAGCCCGCGTTCATTCACCGCGACCAGATCGCCCCGCAGCATTGCGTCATAGCCGTGTTTGGCCGCGCTCTCGGGTGTTTTTCCACCGCCCGACACCAGCTTGGTGCCTTCCAGATTGCTGCGCTTGGCAAATTCCGTCTCCACATAACCCGGTGCCAATACTGTCGAGGTCACACCCTGGCTGCGCAATTCCTGATCTATCGCTTCGGAGAAGGATTTCACAAAGGCCTTGGTGGCGAAATACACCGCCTGATTTGGCCCCGGCATAAAAGCGGCGGTTGAGGCCACCTGCAAAATCTTGCCGCCCCCCTGTTTGACCATGTCACTGGCCACCAGATGTGTCAGCGCCACCAGGGCAGTGACGTTCAGATCAATCATCGCCAGTTCATCCGCCAAAGGCCGGTCAATATGTGCGCCCTGCCCGCCAAATCCCGCGTTGTTAATCAGGACATCCACCTGCAACCCCGCCGCTTTGATCTGTTGATACAGCGCCTCAGCCCCGCCAGCGGCCCCCAGATCAAGCGCAAAAACATGCGCGGTGATGCCGTGTTTCTGCTCAAGCTCGGCTTTTAGGGCGTTCAATGCCTCTGCGCGGCGCGCCGTCAGGATCAGATCCCCGCCCTTTGCGGCATGATAGCGGGCAATTTCCTTGCCGATGCCAGACGATGCGCCGGTAACAAGTGCGGTATTCCCCATGGGTCAAATCCTTTGATAAGTGACGTCAACAGTTGTTGACAGGCAAGGTAAGCCGCCCCCGACATTTGTCAACACTTGTTGACAGCGTTTCGTGTCAGGCTAAAGTCGCCCCATGACCAACACCTTGAATACCCGTGAAAAACTGCTGTGTCAGGGCCGCCGTCTGCTCTGGACAAAAGGCTATTCGCCTGTGTCCCTGCGCCAGATTGCCAAGGCAGCCGAGGTCGATGTGGCACTGATTTCACGATATTTCGGCGGCAAGATGGGCCTTTTTGATGCCACGCTCGAAGATGCCTTTGACGATGCTTCTGCCTTTCCCGTCACCCCTGACGCTCTGGTCGATGCCATGACCCGGCTTTTTGTCACCACCCCACGCGGCGAGGACATGCCGACAGTGGTGCGGATGATCCTCAGCAATGCCCATGATGATGAGGTCGGCGAAAAAGTGCGCCAATTGACCGATGCACATTTCTACAAGCCTTTGCTGACGGTGATCGGCACCCCCCCACGCACATTGTTGTTTATTTCGGTGCTGTTCGGGATCATCGTCACCGAAAAGACTCTCAAACTGCCCGATTACCCTTCCCCCCAAAGCCGCGACTATGAACATATGCTGCGCCATATGATGACAGCCGCGCTTGATTACTCAGGAGACAGATCATGATCATCCACCCCGCAGGTTCGCGCCCTTCCGGCATCGGCAACCCCGATTATTTCACCGGATCGGTGCGCCTGGACCCGTTGATCAGCACACCGGCCCCCGCCCGCCTGCGCGGCGCCAGCGTTACCTTTGAACCGGGGGCGCGCACCGCTTGGCACACCCATCCATTGGGGCAAACACTGATTGTGACCTCCGGTGCGGGACTGGCGCAAAAACACGGCGAAGCCATCCAAACCCTGCGCCCGGGCGATGTCGTCTGGTTTGAACCGGGTGAAAAACACTGGCACGGGGCCACGCCCGATTGCGCCATGACCCATATCGCATTGCAAGAAGAACTGGACGGTTCAGCGGTGGATTGGCTCGAACAGGTCAGCGATGCCCAATACCAGCCTCAGACATAGCCGCGCCACCACAGCCAGACCACAAAAGCGGTGATGACCACCAACAGATAAAATACGATGGTCCCCGCCATCCGCAACAGACGCGACCTGCGCCGTTCGCGCACATCAATCCCGCGCAGATGCGCTGACACCGCGACATAGGCGTGGTTGATCTGCGCGGAATCCATCTGCCTCTCAAGGCGCGGATTACCCGCAGCGGCCTGTGCGCGCAGCAATATCCCGGCCTGCGCCCGGATTGCGCGCGGCAACCGCCGCCCCACCCGTCGCAAGGCCGTGGTGAAATCGCGGGTCTTGATCCCGAACTTCGCGGCAAGCAGGGCCAGAATTACGCTGATCTTGGCGGTTATGTCATCTTCCGGGTGCATGCTCCCTTGTAATCCCTCTGGCCCCGCCGCCGCAATGGCGCTACGCCTTTACCATGCTCAGCTATACCGAATTCGGGGACAGCCCCGCCAGCTCCGACCGACCCGCCCTGATCATTGTGCATGGGCTTTATGGCTCTGGCCGCAACTGGGGCGTGATCGCCAAACGCCTGTCCGACAGCCGCCGCGTCATCACCCTGGACATGCGCAATCATGGCACCAGCCCGCGTATGCCCAGCCAAAGCTACCCTGACATGGCGCAGGATCTGGCCGATCTGATTGATCACCTCGGTGGTCCGGTGGATGTCTGCGGCCATTCTATGGGCGGCAAGGCGGCAATGGTGCTGGCCCTCAACCACCCGCATCTGCTGCGCCGGTTGATCGTCGCCGATATTGCCCCCACCACCTATGAACATACCCAGCAAATGTACATTGACGCGATGCGCAGTGTCGATCTGTCCACCATTACCCGCCGCTCGGATGCCGAAAGCCAGCTGGCCAACGCCGGTGTTGAACGGGCCTTGCAAAGTTTCTTCACCCAATCGCTGGATGTGCCCAATCAGGCATGGCGGCTGAACCTGGATGTCCTCGAAGCGGAAATGCCCAGAATCATCGGCTGGCCCGAGATCACCAGTGGCCCGTTCACCGGCCCCACGCTGTTTTTATCCGGGGGCGCCTCCGATTATGTGCGCACTGAACACCGCGCAACAATCAAGGCATTGTTCCCCGCCGCCCGCTTTGCCAAACTGCCGGATGCGGGCCATTGGCTGCACGCCGAAAAACCCCGCGAATTCGAAGCCGCGACACGGATATTTCTTGACTCCTAGACAGATCACCCGCCATGCCACTTTCTTTTTGGCCGTAAATATTCCGGGGGTATGGGGGCTGGCCCCCATTCAACCCTTGCACCCCCCGCCCCCATCCCTATAACGCAGGACAATTTGCACATAGTCGAGGGCCAGAGCCATGCCAAAAAGAACCGACATCAAGTCGATCATGATTATTGGTGCAGGCCCCATTGTGATTGGACAAGCCTGCGAATTCGACTACTCGGGGGCCCAAGCCTGTAAGGCGCTCAAGGAAGAAGGCTACCGGGTCATCCTGGTCAATTCCAACCCGGCCACGATCATGACCGATCCGGGCCTTGCCGATGCCACCTATATCGAACCGATCACCCCCGAAATCGTCGCAAAGATCATCGAAAAAGAACGCCCCGATGCGCTGCTGCCGACCATGGGCGGGCAGACCGGATTGAACACCTCTCTGGCGCTCGAAGAAATGGGCGTGTTGAAAAAATTCGGTGTTGAAATGATCGGGGCCAAACGCGAAGCCATTGAAATGGCAGAAGATCGCAAGCTGTTCCGCGATGCGATGGACCGGCTTGGCATTGAAAACCCCCGTGCCACCATTTGTACCGCGCCCAAGGGCGCCGATGGCAAAAAGGACCTCGCTGCCGGGGTCGCCCTCGCCCTTGAATCGCTTGAGGACATTGGCCTGCCCGCCATCATCCGCCCTGCCTTTACCATGGGCGGCACCGGCGGCGGTGTGGCCTATAACCGCGCCGATTATGAATTTTTCTGCCGCTCGGGCATGGATGCCTCACCGATGGGGCAAATCCTGATTGATGAATCGCTGCTGGGCTGGAAAGAATTCGAAATGGAAGTGGTGCGCGACACCGCTGACAATGCGATCATTGTCTGTTCCATTGAAAACGTCGATCCGATGGGCGTGCATACAGGTGATTCCATCACCGTGGCCCCGGCGCTGACCCTGACCGACAAAGAATACCAGATCATGCGCAACCATTCGATTGCGGTGCTGCGCGAGATTGGTGTCGAAACCGGCGGGTCCAACGTGCAATGGGCGGTTAACCCTGCGGACGGGCGTATGGTGGTGATCGAAATGAACCCGCGCGTCAGCCGCTCTTCGGCACTGGCCTCCAAGGCGACAGGGTTCCCGATTGCCAAAATCGCCGCGAAACTCGCCGTTGGTTTCACGCTGGATGAATTGGACAATGACATCACCGGCGTGACCCCGGCCAGCTTTGAGCCGACCATTGACTATGTTGTCACCAAAATTCCGAAATTCGCTTTTGAAAAGTTTCCCGGCTCCGAACCTTACCTGACCACCGCGATGAAATCTGTGGGCGAGGCGATGGCGATTGGCCGCACGATCCATGAATCCCTGCAAAAGGCCCTGGCGTCGATGGAATCCGGCCTCACCGGATTTGACGAAATTGCCATCCCCGGCGCGCCGGAAAAGGCCGCTCTGGTCAAAGCGATCAGCAAACAAACCCCGGACCGGATGCGCACCATCGCCCAGGCCATGCGTCATGGTATGTCTGACGACGACATTCACGGCGTGACGATGTTTGACCCGTGGTTCCTTGCCCGTATCCGCGAAATCGTCGAGGCCGAAGAGGACGTGAAAACCAACGGCCTGCCCCGCGACGAAACCGCCCTGCGCCACCTCAAGATGATGGGCTTTAGCGATGCGCGTCTGGCCCATCTTACCGGTCAATCCGAAACCTCGGTGCGCCAATCCCGTCTGAATGCGGGCGTCAAAGCCGTGTTCAAACGCATCGACACCTGCGCCGCCGAATTCGAGGCCCAGACGCCTTACATGTATTCCACCTACGAAGCCCCGATGATGGGCGAGGTCGAATGCGAAGCCCGCCCTTCGGGCCGCAAGAAAGTGGTTATTCTGGGCGGCGGGCCCAACCGGATCGGCCAAGGCATCGAATTTGACTATTGCTGCTGTCACGCCTGTTATGCGCTGACCGAAGCGGGCTATGAAACCATCATGATCAATTGTAATCCTGAAACAGTTTCAACGGATTACGACACGTCTGACCGTTTGTATTTTGAACCGCTGACCTTTGAACATGTCATGGAAATCCTGCGGGTCGAGCAGGAAAACGGCATTCTGCACGGGGTGATTGTCCAGTTCGGTGGCCAGACTCCGCTGAAACTGGCCAATGCGCTTGAGGCCGCGGGCATTCCGATCCTCGGCACCACACCGGATGCGATTGATCTGGCCGAAGACCGCGAGCGTTTTCAGCAATTGGTCCAGAAGCTGGGCCTCAAACAACCGCATAATGGCATCGCCCATTCCGATGCCGAAGCCTTGGAAATTGCGGCCGACATCGGCTTTCCGCTGGTGATCCGCCCGTCTTATGTTCTGGGTGGCCGCGCAATGGAGATCGTCCGCGATCACGCCGCGCTTGAACGCTATATTTCCACCGCTGTGGTGGTCTCGGGTGACAGCCCCGTGTTGCTTGACAGTTATCTGTCGGGGGCGGTGGAACTGGATGTGGATGCGCTTTGTGATGGCAAGGACGTGCATGTCGCGGGCATCATGCAACACATCGAAGAAGCGGGGGTGCATTCCGGTGACAGCGCCTGTTCGTTGCCACCCTATTCGCTGTCTCGTGAGGTGATTGCAGAGGTCGAAAAACAGACCCGCGCCTTGGCGCTGGCCTTGAATGTCGTCGGCCTGATGAACATCCAGTTTGCGCTCAAAGACGGTGATATCTATCTGATCGAGGTCAATCCGCGTGCCTCGCGCACCGTGCCGTTTGTGGCCAAAGCAACAGACAGTGCCATTGCCTCCATTGCGGCGCGGATTATGGCGGGTGAACCTTTGTCCAACTTCCCGCTGCGTGCGCCCTATCCTGAACAAAGCTCCTATTCAGACATCATGCCGCTGGGCGATCCGATGACCCTGGCCAATCCTGACATGCCGTGGTTCTCGGTGAAAGAGGCGGTACTACCCTTCGCGCGCTTCCCCGGTGTTGATACTTTGCTGGGGCCGGAAATGCGCTCGACCGGCGAGGTGATGGGCTGGGATCGCGATTTCCCCCGCGCCTTTCTCAAGGCGCAGATGGGCGCGGGCAATCCGCTGCCGCGCCGTGGCTGTGCGTTCTTGTCAATCAAGGATATGGACAAAACCGACGAGATGTTGGCAGGTGCAAAAATCTTGCTTGATCAAAGCTTTACCCTGATTGCCACCCGTGGCACGGCCAATTGGCTGACGGCGCATGGGCTAACCTGTTCGGTGGTGAATAAAGTCTATGAAGGTCGCCCCGACATCACCGACATGATGAAAGACGGCGATGTGCATCTGGTGATGAACACCACCGAAGGCAGTCAAGCGGTCGAAGACAGCAAATCCATCCGCTCGATCGCGCTTTATGACAAAATCCCGTATTTCACCACGGCGGCAGGGGCTTATGCTGCGGCTTTGGCGATCAAGGCACAGGCAGAAGATGAAATCGGGGTCAAAGCGCTTCAGGGGTGATCGTCACAATTTGTGATACATGCCGATCAGCTTGTCCAAGCGACGTGTCAAGGTTTCGCCCAGTACCGAGGCCAGTTGCACGTCGCGGACATCCTGTTCTGCGCCATTCGCGGCAGCATCCAGCAAGGCGCGCAGCGATATCCATTTGCTGTCCACCTGACCCAAGGCGATTTTTATACTGATATTGGGCGCTTTTGCGACGGCCAATTTCGCATCCCCAGCAATCAACGCTGCATTGACCTGTTCAAAACGTATCATCCGGGCGCGCATCTGTTCTGCCATATCCGCCGGCCCCAAAGACAGGCGCGCATAGCAAAGATCACGCAGTAATTCTTCGATCAGCGCATGTTGGCCCTGCAATTGCTGGATCGCATTGCGCCATTCGATGGGTTGTTCCGGCGGGGCATAGACGGGCAATGCATGCGCCATCGCCAGATGTATCCTGTCTGCCACGATCTGGTTGCGGATCAACAAAAGCGACACCGGCACCGTGTGGAAATCCCCCGCTGCAATTTGCAAAGAAGATCGCGTCATGCCTTTGGAAAGGCGGGAAATATCTTCCAGTTCCTGACGGCGCATCAGATCGGATTCTGGTGCCATTGTCACCGCTGGATCGCCCTGCGTCAAAACCTGCATACCCGCATCAAATGCCTGCGCTGTTTGCGTGGCGGAGGTGGCTTGAAAATCGGATTGCGAGCCCGACATCACAAGACAGGCGGCTTTGGCAATTCGGTAGGCCCGTTGCTCTTGCTGCGCCAGCAGCTGCAACCGTAATTCCCCTGCATCCTGCGCGCCCGCAGCCATCGGGGCAACCACGGCCCCCATCGCCACCGCAGCGATCAGGAAAAACCGCCAAATCGACTTCATAATGCGCCCCTTTTCAATCTGTGCGGGCAACATCCACCAAAGACGTTAAAGAAGTACTGACATACGAAAACCCCGAACCTGGCGTACCGCAATGCCCCTTGCCCCGTGCCCCCGCCCCTGTATACGCTGGCCAAACGCAAGAGGGCCAAAACATGTACAATCCTGCCATCACCGGCACCGGTGTATTCACCCCGGACCAGATCATCACAAACGCCGAATTGGTCACGGCCTTCAATGCTTATGTCGATCTGTACAATGTCGAAAATGCCGATGCGATTGCGGCCGGTGAACGGCCCGCCAAGGACCATTCCTCAGAAGAATTTATCGTCAAGGCCAGCGGCATAGAACAACGCTATGTCATTGACAAAAAAGGAATTCTTGACCCTACCATAATGCATCCCCTGCTGCGCCAGCGCAATGATGACGAACCCAGCCTGATGGCCGAAATGGGCGTGGATGCCGCGCACAAGGCGCTGTCTCAGGCAGGCAAAACCGCGGCGGATGTGGATGCGGTGATCTGTGCCGCCTCAAATCTGGAACGTGCTTATCCGGCGGTGGCCATTGAAATTCAGGATCTTTTGGGCATCAACGGATTTGCCTTTGATATGAATGTCGCCTGTTCCTCGGCCACTTTTGGGATTCAGGCAGCGGCGGATATGGTGCGTGCGGGGTCGATCCGGTCGGCGCTGGTGGTCAATCCTGAAATTTGTTCGGCCCATCTGGAATGGCGCGATCGGGATTGCCATTTCATTTTTGGCGATGTCGCCACCGCGACGCTGATTGAACGCGAAGACGCCGCCACTGGCCCCTATTTCACAATCAAATCAACCCGCTGCGCCACCGATTTTTCCAACAACATCCGCAACAACAACGGATTTCTGCGCCGCTCGCGCCCTGATGGCGTCAAAGACCGCCGCGATATGCAATTCATGCAAAACGGGCGCAAGGTGTTCAAGGAAGTACTGCCCCTTGTGGCCGATCACATCGCGGGGCATCTGGCCGAAGAAAATGTACAAAGCGCTGATCTCAAACGGCTTTGGCTGCATCAGGCCAATAAGTCCATGAACGATTTTATTGGCCGAAAAGTGCTGGGCCGGACACCGGAACCCGGTGAACAACCCAATATCCTGCAGGAATATGCCAACACCTCTTCGGCGGGGTCGATCATTGCATTTGCCAAACATTCAAACGACCTGCAGGACGGCGACACCGGATTGATCTGTTCGTTTGGTGCCGGATATTCTGTCGGCTCGGTGGTGGTGCAACGCCACGGCTGACGCATTAACTACGACAGCCAAATGGCGCATGTGCCCGGCCTTTCGCCCGGTTCTGAATCGCGGTCCAGCAAGATACCGACCTGCCCCAGCCTTATCCGGCAACGGCCAGCCCGAACGGGCAAACATCCGGTTTGGCGGGCCCGATGTCGCAAAACCCGTCTTAGGGCCAGCCGCCGAAATCACTGCCCCCTGACAAAACCCGCTTTAGTCCGCCCCGACGTCATGTCGCGCTGAAAAAAATGGGGCCGAAACCATGACAGCAGCCTTGATGCCAGCCAGCCAACTGGCGTACCACAGCGGCCATGGCAAAATTGTACTTTCACTATTCCACCATGAATGCGGGCAAATCGACGGTGCTGCTGCAAGCGGCGCATAACTATGTCGAACGCGGCATGGTACCCTATTTGATCACCGCGCAATTTGACAACCGCGCCGGTGAAGGGCGCATCGCATCGCGCATCGGCATCGGTGAAAAAGCCGATACCTTTGCCCCGGGCGAAGATCTGTTTGCCAAGATCAAAACCCGCATCGACACGGGCCCCTGCGCCTGTATCTTTATTGACGAGGCGCAGTTTCTTGAACCCGCTCAGGTCTGGCAATTGGCACAGGCCGTGGACGAGTTGCGGGTGCCGATCATGTGTTTTGGCCTGCGGGTGGATTTTCGCGGTGAATTGTTCCCCGGATCGGCAACCCTTCTGGCCCTGTCGGATGAAATGCGCGAAGTCCGCACCATCTGCCATTGCGGGAAAAAGGCGACGATGGTGGTGCGGATGGGCGCGGACGGCAAGGCGCTGCGCGATGGCGCACAGGTACAGATCGGCGGCAATGAAACCTATATTTCCCTCTGCCGCAGACATTGGCGTGCCGCAGTAGAACAGTGATCATCAAGTCGCCAGCGGCCTGAAATGGCCCCCACTGTGCCCCGCCCGCCCGACACGCCACGCAGGCCCGATACACTCAGGCTTACGCAAACCGCCTGATCATACCTGATTGGGTGGCTTGGAGCCGGACAAAAACGCCTTCAGGTTTTCAACCACCATCAACCCCATGTCGATGCGCACCTCCAAGGCCGATGTGCCCAGATGCGGCAGCAACACGACATTGTCCAAGGCACGCAGGGCGTCGGGGACTTTGGGTTCGAATTCATAGACATCCAACCCCGCCCCGCCGATCTGCTGGGCTTGCAAGGCTGCGATCAATGCCGCCTCTTCCACCACATCACCGCGGGAAATGTTGACCAGATGGGCATGAGGCTGCATCGCGGCCAAGACCGGCGCATTGATCAGATGATGGGTCTGCACAGAGCCGGGCACCGCCGCCACCAGCACATCCACCTGCGCCGCCATGTCCTGCAGATCGACAAATTGCTGCGCCGGATAGGCCAGCGTTTTTTCGCTGCGGCTGAAATAGGCGACCTGCATGCCAAATCCGTAATGACAGCGCTGCGCGATCGCCTGACCGATCCGGCCCATGCCGACAATGCCCACGGTTTTACCACTCAGATGCAGGCCCAACATCTGTGTCGGATGCCAGCCTTGCCAAGTACCGGACCGCACCAGCCTTTCGCCCTCGGCCGCGCGCCGAGCGCTCATCAGCATCAGGGTCATGGCGATGTCTGCTGTGGCATCTGTCACCGCACCCGGCGTGTTGGATACAACCAACCCCGCCTTTTGCGCCGCAGCCACATCAATATGGTTATAACCGACGCCGAAATTGGCCAATATCTTGCAGCGTGGTTCAGGCACATCGGCAAAAACCTGAGCCGAGAAAAAATCCCCCAGCGTCGGCATCACCGCGTCGTATTCCACCAGCGCTGCGCGCATTTCCTGACCGGTCAGCGGCAAGGTCTGCGGACGCACTGTCACATCATACCCCGCCAGTTTTGTGGTCACCACCTCCGGCAAAGGCCGGGCTATCAATATTTTCTTCAATGCATCTGCCCTCCGTCTGGCACGTTCCGATCGGGGGCAAGCAAGACAATCGCCCCCTGTTCATCCGACACCCCCAGCACCAGCACCTCGGACATGAAAGGTCCGATCTGGCGCGGCGGGAAATTCACCACCGCCATCACCTGCCGCCCGATCAGGGTTTCGGGGCTGTAATGCACCGTGATCTGCGCCGAGGTCTTGCGTTCGCCAATCTCGGGGCCGAAATCAATCCACAGTTTGATCGCAGGTTTGCGGGCTTCGGGGAAAGGTTCGGCGCGGGTCACGCGGCCTGCACGGATATCAACACACAGGAAATCATCAAATGAAATTTCAGCCACGGGCCAATTCCTTTGAACGGTCCGTTGCCGCCTTGACCGCACGGCGCAACAAAGCCGGAAATCCGTCGGTTTCATTCATCAAGACCTCAAGCGCCGCTTGGGTGGTGCCATTGGGGCTGGTCACATTGACCCGCAATTGTGACGGGGTTTCCGTCGCCGCCATCGCCAATGCGCCTGCGCCTGCCACCGTGGCCTTGGCCAATTGCATCGCCAGTGCCGCAGGCAATCCCTGTGCCTCTCCCGCCGCCGCCATGGTTTCGATCATATGAAAGACATAGGCCGGACCAGAGCCGCTGACCCCTGTCACCGCATCGATCTGCGCCTCATTGTCCAAACGCACAACATCCCCGACCGCACTTAGCAACAGCTCGGCTTCGTCCAATGCCGTGGCACCCGCCGCGTCATTGGCAACAATCGCGGTGATGCCCCTGGAAATGGCCGCAGGAGTGTTGGGCATGGCGCGCACAACCGGCGTTTGCTGGCCCAGAATACCCTCGAAATGGGCAATCGTGGTGCCCGCCGCAACGCTGACAAACAATGTTTCGCCATTGCCCATCTGCTGAAGCACCGGCAATGCCTGACCCATCATCTGGGGTTTGACCGCCACCAGTACAATCGCGGGCGCTTTTGGCAGATCTTCGTTCAGATGCACGCCCTGGGCCTGCACCCAATCGGACGGATGCGGATCAATCACCCAGACCGATGTCGCAGGCAAACCCCGCGCCAACCATCCGGCCAACATCGCCGATCCCATTTTCCCGCAACCCAGCAGGACCAGCCCGCGGGCCGCTATTCGGCTATTCTCCATGAATATTTCCCCCTGATTGTTCAGGGGGAAGTGTTACGCCCGCCCGTAAGCCTCTGCAATGGCAACCTGAATGGCATCTTCTGGGGTCCGATCCCCCCAGATCAAAAGCTGCAAAGCCGGATAATAACGTTCGGCAGACATCACCGCCGCACCGATCATCGTGTCGATTTGTTCTGCCGAGGCCACCTGCCCGCCTGCCAATACCAAACCATAGCGATAGACCATCAGCTTTTGTTCGGCCCAATAGGTAAAGGCACCCGCCCAGCATTGATCATTCACAATATTCAGCAGCTCATAAAGCTTGGGCAGTTTTTCCTCAGGGGGTTCCATTTCAAAAGTACAGATCAGCCGCAAGGTTTCGTCATAGGCCGACCAGGCAAGCGTGATGGAATAGGTCCGCCACTGGCCCTCAACCGCCATGGCGATCTGGTCATCCGCGATACGGTCAAAATCCCACTCATGATGCGCGGCAAGATGCTCAACAATATCAATGGGGTGAATGTCGTCTTCAAGGTACTGCTCGGACAGGGCCATTTCGTCACCTCTTTTTTTCCCAAATCCAGTGGTGAAACCAACACCAGAAATGGATGCCTGCACAAAAAGGCGTGGGGCGACCCAGCGCCTATACTAGATATGGTGCGGGCAGAGGCAGCCTCTGGCAACCCCTTTTAATGGGGATAACCACAAATTGCAGGGGATAACTGCAATATCTTGTGTGTAAGTTTGAAATCGACGCCAAATACCGGGCAGTCATTGGCTTCATCTGGCTCAATACACGCAAAAGCGCCCCCACCCCGATCCAACCCTTTGCGATCAGGGGGATCACCATCACCCTTCGATAAACGGCAATGGCGCGGCAGCGCCGCCTTCGGGTCAGCCTTGCTTGGTGTCCAAAGCATCCAGTCGGGCTTTGAGCGCCGCGTTTTCTTCACGGGCCTTTTGCGCCATCGCCCGCACTGCGTCAAATTCCTCGCGGGTGACAAAATCACGGTCCGCCAACCAGCGGTCCATCATGCCCTTGAGGGCGGTTTCGGCTTCGTCTTTGGCCCCTTGGGCGACGCCCATGGCATTGGTCATCATCTGGCTGACGTCATCAAAAAACTTGTTGCGGGTCTGCATGTCTGGCCTCCGGTGGCTGGGTTGCCCTCTATATGGGGTGTTGCTGCGCCGCTCGCAAGGTTGACTTCCCGGTTCAGTCACGCTCAATCAGCGCCATGACAGCAATGATCCCCTTTCCCGACATCTCTCCCGAGATTTTCTCGATCTCGCTTTTTGGCATGAGCTTTGCCCTGCGTTGGTATGCGCTGGCCTATATCGCCGGTATCCTGCTGGGCTGGCGGTTGGTAACCTATACCCTGCGCCGCCCCGCACTGTGGAAGAACCAGACCCCCATCATGTCCCCCGCGCAGGTCGAAGACCTGCTGTTCTGGGTCATTCTGGGCGTCATCATTGGCGGGCGGCTGGGCTATGTGCTGTTTTATCAACCCGCCTTTTACCTCGCCAACCCGGTGCGGATTTTACAATTGTGGGAAGGCGGCATGTCCTTTCATGGCGGCGCACTTGGCGTGATCACCGCTGCATTTCTCTATACATGGCGCCACCGGATTGCGCGGCTTGCGACAGGTGATATGATCTGTCTTGGGCTTGCACCCGGTCTGTTTCTGGGGCGTATCGCCAATTTCATCAACGCCGAATTATGGGGCCGCCCCACCGATCTGCCCTGGGGGGTCGCCTTTCCCACCGAGGCCGCACAATTCTGTCCCGGTGTCATTGGCATCTGCGCGCGCCATCCCTCACAGCTTTATGAAGCCCTGCTCGAAGGTTTGCTACTGGGGGCGGTGATCCTCTGGCTGGCATGGCGGCGGGGGGCCTTGCATAAGACCGGTTTGATCTGCGGGACGTTCCTTGCCGGATATGGTGCGGCGCGGTTTGTGGTCGAATTTGCCCGCCAACCCGACGCGCAATTTGTCAGTGACGGAAATCCGCTGGGTCTGGCATGGCATCTGGGCGGATACGGGTTGACCATGGGCCAGTTCCTAAGCCTGCCGATGATCCTGATCGGAGCCTTCCTGATCCTGCGCGCGCGGCGCCAATGATGACCCTAAAGAACCATATCATCGCCCGGATCAGTGCCGAAGGGCCGATGCGGCTGGATGCCTATATGTCGACCTGCCTGCTGCATCCTGATCTGGGCTATTACACCAGCCGGACACCTTTTGGCCGCGCGGGTGATTTTGTCACCGCGCCCGAAATCAGCCAGATGTTCGGGGAATTGATCGGTCTTTGCATCGCCCAAACCTGGCTGGATCAGGGATCGCCAGCGCCTTTCACCCTGGCAGAACTGGGACCGGGGCGAGGGACGTTGATGGCGGATGCCCTGCGCGCGGCAGGGCGGGTTGCGGGCTTTGCTGAAGCGGCGCAGGTTGTCTTGGTCGAAGCCTCGGAAAAGCTGCGACAGGTGCAGCGCGCCACCCTGTCGGGACAGAACATCCGCTGGATCGAGACGGTTGCAGACCTGCCGCACCAGCCCTTGTTTGTCATTGCCAATGAATTTTTCGATGCTTTGCCTATCCGCCAGTTTGTCCGCGCCGGACCGCACTGGCAGGAACGCCAGATCGGTCTGCAGAACGACAGTTTGGTGATGGGCCTTGGCCCTGCCCTGCACCGCCCGGAACTGGCCAGCCGCGCCGAAGACACCAAAGACGGCGATCTGGTGGAAACCTGCACCATTGCCCAGACGATCACCGCCCTGCTGGCCGAGCGGATCAATGGTTTTGGCGGGGCTGCCTTGATCATTGATTATGGCGATTGGCGCAGTCTGGGCGATACCTTGCAGGCCGTGCAAGACCACAAGCCCGCCGATGTTCTTGCCCACCCCGGTCAGGCCGATCTGACCGCGCATGTGGATTTTGAAGCGCTCGCACAGGCCGCCACCCCCTGTAGTTTCGGCCGCGTTACCCCGCAAGGGGTGTTCCTGGAACGGCTGGGCATCACCGGACGTGCGCAACAGCTTGCCGCAAAGATGGGCGGAGATGCACTTGAAAACCACATTGCCGCACATCGCCGGTTGACGCATCCCGCAGAAATGGGAAACCTGTTCAAAGTGATGGCGTTTGTCCCCCAAGGGCGCGCCCAGCCGCCGGGATTGCAGCCATGACGCTTGAGATTCTGACCACCGACAGCCTTGCCCCCCTGCGCCACGGGTTTTTCACCCGTCGTGGCGGCGCGTCTTCGGGGGTTTTTGCGGGGTTGAACTGCGGACAGGGCAGCAGCGATCAATCCGAAATTGTCGAAATCAACCGCGCCCGTGTGGCCGATGCGATGGGCGCCACCCGCGACAACCTGCTGAGCGTGCATCAGGTTCATTCAGCCGAGGTCATCACCGCCACGGGCCCGCAAGGCGAAAAACAACGCGCCGATGCGCTGGTTACCAATACACCGGGATTGGTGTTGTCGATCCTGACGGCAGATTGCCAGCCTGTGCTTTTTGCCGATACAAATGCGGGTGTCATCGGGGCGGCCCATGCCGGATGGCGCGGGGCTTTGGACGGTGTTTTACAAGCCACAGTGGATGCAATGGTTGCGCTTGGGGCCACAGCCGAAGGCATCACCGCCGTGATCGGCCCCTCGATCAGCCAGCGCGCTTATGAGGTCGGCCCCGAATTCTTTGAGAATTTCATCACCGAAGATCAGGATTTTGCCCGCTATTTCACCCAAGGCGATGGCGACCGGATGTTGTTTGACCTGCCCGGTTTCGGATTGAACCGGTTGCGGGCCGCTGGTGTTGGTCATGCGGAATGGACGCGCCATTGCACCTATAGCGATCCGGCGCGATTCTATTCCTATCGCCGCGCCACCCATGACAAACACGCCGATTATGGCCGGCTGATTTCCTGCATCGTGCTGTGATCGGGGCAGGATTGCGGCAAATCCCGCCCAGAATACGCCCCATTGCCCCCCTTAACCGCTGGAAACAATCAGTTCAATTTCGGCTTATTGTTGAGTAGCGCGGTTGATGCCCCATAAAAACAAGGGAGAACTGCAATTATGGCGGCGCGACCACAATAGCGGCCACCCTGCCCGACGAATTTCCCCGAAATTTTCTAAATTGCCCAAAACCGGCCCGATTGCCCCGTCATATTTAATCCAAAGCAAGGGCAGATGCCCAACAGATTAGAGACGAGGAACAGCGCCATGAAAACCAACACACGTTTCATCAAAAGTGTCGTCGCCGCCGCCGCAAAAAATGACACCGTGATGCCCTGGACCCGTGGCGCAGCCCGCGCAGCCTTTATCGCCAAGCGCAACGCCACCGCCCCTCAAGAGCGCAAGAGCGCCTAACCACTATTCCCCTCCCCCCCCGATCCCTCGGGGAACTGAACGTCTCCACGTTCCATAAGCCCCGCAAGCGTTGATTCGTTTGCGGGGTATTTTTGTGGTGAAATATGGCAAAGGCCTTAGCGATTAAGGAAACAGAAAGGCGGAATCAGCTAAAATTAGGAGAGAAAAGGGCGTTAATGTTCTGCAAATTTTGACAACTCACGGCGCAAATGGCGCATTGGCCCCAAGAAAAACATGAAATAGCACCCGTTATTTCCGTGGTTGCCGGTGGGGGCCGGCACGGATGTGACCAACCTGATCAAAGGTGATCGCATGACAATGAACACGAATTCTGCACTGCGCACGCCATCAAACACTGGATCACGCCGCGGGATGACGCCCTGTGCACCTGCCCATCCTGGCCTGCGCCCGCCGCCGCCCGTCCCGATGCGCACCTTTGAAATCGCCGCGCTGCGCAAGGATGGGTCAATTTTCATCGGCCAGGACCGCGCCCCTGCCTTGTCGCTGTTTGAAGCGGCGTTTTCGGCCTTTGCCCGTGGCACGGTGATCCAGACAACACAGGGGGGTATCGCCGTAGAAGACCTGCAGCCGGGTGATATGGTCAACACCTCTTCGGGTGAACCCGCGCGTTTGATCTGGATCGGGTCCAGCAATTTTGTGCCGGCAGACGCGGGGCGCAGAATGCCATTGATGCGGATCATGGCAGATAGTTTTGGCCCCGCGCGCCCGGCATCATTCCTGACGGTGGGTCCGGCAGCGCGGATGTTGCACACCCCGCACCACCTGCGCGGCAAGGCAGATCACACCCGTATGTTAACACCCGTGCGTGAATTTGTGGACGGGGTGAACGTGATCGAGGTGGTGCCACCAACACCGGTGCGCCTGTTCCACATTTGCCTGGACCGTCATGCCGCAATCAATGTCGGCGGCATCGAAATGGAAACATTCCACCCCGGTGCGCAGGCGATACGCAGGATGTCTTCCTCTTTGCGGGACCGGTTTTTGTCGATGTTCCCGCAGATGAACCACCTGTCGGATTTTGGCCCGCTGGCCCATCCCCGCGCCCCCGAACCGGACATCAGTGAAACAGCGGAATTTGCGCGATAGGGGCGAACTTAGGGCTGGGTTTCCAGCCGCTTTTCCAACACATCAAAGGGTACGCCCGGTTCATCCTTGGCGCCTCTGATCACCAGCGAGGTTTTTACACTGGCCACATTCGGGGTGGTCAGCAATTCACCTGTCAGGAAACTTTGGAAACTCGACAGATCAGGTGCCACACATTTGAGCACAAAATCGACCTCGCCGTTCAACATATGGCATTCACGCACCAGCGGCCAGCCCCGGCATTTTGTCTCAAATGAACTGAGGTCCACTTCGGCCTGACTGGCCAGACCGACCATTGCAAACACCTGAACTTCAAAACCCAATTCGCGGGCATCCACGTCGGCGTGATATCCCTTGATATAGCCTTGTTCCTCAAGCGTGCGCACACGCCGCAGACAGGGCGGTGCCGAGATACCAACCCGCTTGGCCAATTCCACATTGGTCATGCGCCCGTCCGCCTGCAATTCAGCAAGAATTTTCCGATCAATCGGATCAAGCCGCGTGCCTGCCATGATTACCCCTTTCAAGATTGCGATTGTTATAGCAGCGCCGCAGGCGCACGCAATAATGTTTCACACACCCGCAAGAATCTTTCTAACACGAAAACCACACCCTGTTTGGCCCCACCCGCCGCAACAATCTGGCGCGGACCAAAGCCGATATGGTTCGCGGCTGATAATCCCAATTTCCACGGGGGTAAAGACGCATTGCAGGGCGGCAGTGACTCTTCAGGGGTTTAAGCAGGGCGCGGCCATGGCTATATCGGGCGGGCTGCAATTGATCTTCGGGGGTGCCAGATGGCCGAAACACGAAAAACCAAGGTTCTGATCATCGGATCCGGCCCGGCGGGCTATACCGCTGGCGTCTATGCCAGCCGCGCGATGCTGGAACCCATTCTGGTGCAAGGCATCGAACCGGGCGGTCAGCTGACCACCACAACCGAGGTCGAAAACTGGCCCGGTGATTCCGAGGTCCAAGGACCGGACCTGATGATCCGCATGCAAGATCATGCCAAGGCGATGGGCACCGAAATCATCGGCGACATCATCACCGATCTGGATCTGTCCAGCCGCCCGTTCCACGCCAAGGGCGACAGCGGCACCACCTATGTGGCCGATGCGGTGATCCTTGCCACCGGCGCGCGCGCGAAATGGCTGGGCATGGAAAGCGAAGAAAAATTCAAAGGCTTTGGCGTTTCCGCCTGTGCCACCTGTGACGGGTTTTTCTATCGCGGTCAGGAAATTGTCGTCATCGGTGGCGGCAATACCGCCGTCGAAGAGGCGCTGTTTTTGACCAATTTTGCCTCCAAGGTCACGCTGATCCACCGCCGCGACGAATTGCGCGCCGAGAAAATCCTGATCGACCGCTTGATGAAGAACCCCAAGATCAAACCTTTGTGGTTTCACGAGTTGCACGAGGTCTATGGCACTGACAGCCCCTTGGGCGTTGAAGGCATCAAAGTCAAAAACACCAAGACCGGCGAAATCAGCGATATTGCCGCCAAGGGCGTTTTTGTGGCGATCGGCCATGCCCCGGCCAATGAGCTGGTGAAAGACGTGCTTGAGACCCATATGGGGGGCTATGTCGTGACCAAACCCGACAGCACCGAAACCTCTATCCCCGGTGTCTTTGCAGCAGGTGATTTGACCGATCACAAATACCGCCAGGCCGTGACCAGCGCCGGAATGGGCTGTATGGCGGCCCTCGAAGCAGAGCGTTTCCTTGCCGAAGCCGACGACGGGCCAGACGCATAATTGGCGGTTTGACCGCAATTCAGAAGGTTTGGCGTGATATTCGCGCCAAACCGCGAACTTTTTCCTTTTTGCATGCGGTTTTTTCGCGCTTTGCTAGACATTTGTCTTATTGAAGAGTCATACCGCGCGGGACCGTCGCGCAGCGACCCGAGGCAAAAAACGAGAAAACCATGACAATGTTGAGCAATCTGGCCCCGATTCCAGAGCTTTTTGTATCTTACGATTCCGCCCAGAAAATGAAGCTAGAGGCGGCGGATCTGACCAGTCACGATCTGTCCCCACGCCAGATTTGCGATCTGGAATTATTGATGAATGGCGGGTTTAACCCGCTCAAGGGCTTCCTGTCCGAAGCGGATTATAACGGCGTTGTCCAAGAGATGCGCCTTGCCGATGGCACCCTGTGGCCAATGCCGATCACCTTGGACGTGAGCGAAGATTTCGCCGCCTCTGTGGAGATTGGTCAAGACATTGCCCTGCGCGATCAAGAAGGGGTGATCCTTGGCACGATGACGGTCACGGACCGCTGGACACCAGATAAATCACGCGAAGCAGAAAAAGTATTCGGGGCCGATGACGATGCGCATCCGGCGGTGAATTACCTGCACAATCAGGCTGGTAACGTCTATCTGGGTGGCCCTGTTACGGGCATCCAGCAGCCGGTACACTATGATTTTCGCGCCCGCCGCGACACGCCAAATGAATTACGCGCCTATTTCCGCAAACTGGGCTGGCGCAAGATTGTTGCCTTTCAAACCCGCAATCCCTTGCACCGTGCGCATCAGGAACTGACTTTCCGCGCCGCCCGCGAAGCCCAGGCAAACCTGCTGATCCATCCGGTTGTCGGCATGACCAAACCAGGTGATGTGGATCACTTTACCCGCGTACGCTGTTACGAGGCGGTGCTGGATAAATACCCCGCAGCCACCACCAATATGTCACTGCTGAACCTTGCCATGCGGATGGCCGGCCCCCGCGAGGCGGTCTGGCACGGGTTGATCCGAAAAAATCACGGCTGCACCCATTTCATCGTTGGCCGCGATCACGCCGGACCGGGCAAAAATTCATCCGGCGACGATTTTTATGGGGCCTATGATGCGCAGGATCTGTTCCGCGAACATCAAGAAGAAATGGGCATCGAAATGGTCGATTTCAAACATATGGTCTATGTTCAGGAACGCGCCCAATACGAACCTGCCGATGAAATTCTCGACAAGGATGACGTGACCATCCTGAACATTTCCGGCACCGAATTGCGCCGCCGCCTGCAAGAGGGACTTGAGATTCCTGAATGGTTCTCTTTCCCCGAAGTGGTCCGCGAATTGCGCCGCACCCGCCCCCCGCGCAGCCAGCAAGGCTTTACCGTGTTTTTCACCGGCTTTTCCGGCTCGGGAAAATCCACTGTTGCCAATGCCTTGATGGTGAAACTGATGGAAATGGGCGGCCGTCCCGTGACACTTTTGGATGGGGATATCGTACGTAAAAACCTCAGTTCCGAACTGGGATTTTCCAAAGAACACCGCGATCTGAACATCCGGCGCATTGGTTATGTGGCCAGCGAAATCACCAAAAACGGCGGCATCGCCATCTGCGCACCAATTGCGCCCTATGCCACCACCCGCCGCGCCGTGCGTGAGGATGTTGAAAACTTTGGGGCCTTTGTCGAAGTCCATGTCGCGACCAGCATCGAAGAATGCGAACGCCGTGATCGCAAAGGTCTGTATAAATTGGCCCGCGCCGGCACGATCAAAGAATTCACAGGTATTTCAGATCCTTACGATGTGCCACAGAACCCGGAACTGGCGCTTGAGACCGAAAATGTCGAAGTGGACAATTGCGCCCATCAGGTGCTGTTGAAACTGGAAAGCATGGGTTTGATCAACGCCATGAGCCTGTGATCACCCGGTGCTAAAAACCAAAAAGGCCGCTGTGGATCACAGCGGCCTTTTGTATTTCTGAGGGGGGAATTGTGGTTAATGCACCATCACCGGCGCGTAATCATGTTCACGGGCAAGGTGAAACGCCAGTTTGCGATCCCCGACCAGCGCCAGCTGCTGACCCTGAGCGTCATGCACCGCATAAAGCAGCTCCAACCCCTGTGCCTGCGCGCGGACTTCGCGGGGCAGATCGGACACAGCGATGGTTTTGACGTAGACGGTTCTGTCCCCGCCGCTTTGGGCTTCGGTATTTTCCATTCTGTTATCCTTTCTTGATTGCGATTTTCTGAACAACGGTTTCCGGCTTGGCGCGGGTCAAATCCACATGCAGCAGACCGTTTTCCATTTGCGCCTCGCCCACATCAACCCCGTCGGCCAGTACGAAAGAGCGTTGGAATTGCCGCGCCGCGATGCCGCGATGCAGGAAAATCCGCCCGTCACTGTCATCAGATTGCCGGCCACGGATCACCAATTGGCGGTCCTCCACAGTGATCGACAGATCCTCATCCGAAAATCCGGCAACAGCCAGGGTGATGCGGTAACTGAAATCCGATGTTTGTTCGATATTGAAAGGGGGATACCCTTCGTTACCGCCTTTTGCAGTGCGTTCCAGCACCCGTTCCAGCTGTTCAAATCCCAACATATGGGGATAAGAGCCAAGCGTCATTTTTGTCATGCGACACGTCCTTACGATCTCAAGCGACAGTCCAGTGCAGGCCCCTAAAGCGGCAACCCGTTGAAATGAATATGGGGGCGCATTTGCAGCGGTGCAAGGGCTATGCGCGCAGATGCCTAACCCCTATATTCATCGGAGCGATCCCAAAACGGAATCATCTGCCCATGACCGGCCCCCAAGATCTGTCGATGAAAAACGACGACGTATTGCGCGTCGAACTGGAAGTGTTCCGCCGCGAACACCGTGATCTGGACGAGGCCATTCATGCCCTTGTGGACCGGCAAACCGGTGACCAGTTGACATTGCAGCGGCTCAAAAAACGTAAATTGCGGTTGAAAGACCTGATTTCACAGATCGAAGACCGATTGACCCCCGATATCATTGCCTAAGCTGCCCCGCGCCGCATTGCCACCACGCTTGGCTTGGCTATAGTGCCGCTTCCTTGATTTCTGAACAAAGGCCTGCTTCATGACCACCCCCCCTGTCGGTATCATCATGGGGTCCCAATCGGACTGGGCCACCATGCGCGAAGCGGCGACGCTGCTGGATGAACTGGGCATTGCCTATGAAACGCGCATTGTTTCTGCGCACCGCACCCCGGACCGGTTGTGGGACTATGGCAAAACTGCCGTGGACCGGGGCTTGCAGGTGATCATTGCAGGCGCCGGTGGTGCGGCACATTTGCCCGGAATGATGGCGTCAAAAACCCGTGTGCCGGTGATCGGCGTACCGGTTTTGACCAAGGCGTTGTCCGGGGTGGATTCGCTGTATTCCATTTTGCAGATGCCCAAAGGCTTTCCTGTGGCGACAATGGCCATCGGTGCGGCGGGGGCGGCGAATGCCGCATTGATGGCGGCAGGTATCCTTGCCCTGCAAGATGCAGCGCTCGCCAAACGCCTTGAGGCGTGGCGCGAGGCCCTCAGTGCATCTATCCCCGAGGAGCCAAGCGATGATGCGTGATCCACTTGCGCTAGGCAGCACCATCGGCATTCTCGGCGGCGGCCAATTGGGGCGCATGTTGTCGGTTGCGGCGGCGCGTCTGGGTTTCAAGACCCATATCTTTGAACCCGGTGCCAACCCGCCTGCTGGCCATGTCGCCGATGCCGTGACAACCGCAGCCTATGACGATCACGCGGCCCTGCGCGCCTTTGCCCAGACCTGTGATGTGGTCACCTTTGAATTTGAGAATGTCCCGACCGAGGCGCTTGATCTGATCGAAACACTGGTTGCGATCCGTCCGGGCCGCGAGGCGCTGCGCATCTCCCAAGACCGCCTGACCGAAAAAACATTCTTGCAAGGTCTTGGTCTGGCGGTCGCGCCTTTTGCCGATGTTCCCGATGCCGAGGCACTGCAGGCCGCTGTGGCCACCATTGGCACCCCTGCGATCCTGAAAACCCGCCGCTTTGGCTATGATGGCAAAGGCCAGTCGCGCCTGCGCAGCCCTCAAGACGCGCAAACCGCGCTGGCCGATATGGCGGGCGCCCCTGCCGTTCTCGAAGGTTTTGTCGATTTCACCCATGAGGTTTCAGTGATCGCCGCGCGCAGCCCGTTGGGCGATGTGGCCTGTTTTGACCCCGGTGAAAACGTGCATCGCGATGGCATTCTGCACATGACAACGATCCCGGCCCGCCTGAGCGCCGCACAGCGCATGGACGCGGTGTTGATGGCCGCCAAGATATTGAATGCACTCGACTATGTCGGTGTTTTGGGAGTCGAGATTTTTGTCACAGACACGGGGCTGGTGGTGAATGAAATTGCCCCGCGCGTGCATAATTCCGGCCATTGGACACAGAATGGCTGCACTGTGGATCAATTTGAGCAGCACATCCGCGCTGTGACCGGCTGGCCGCTGGGCGACGGATCACGCCATGCCGATATCGAGATGGAAAACCTGATTGGCGATGACATGGACCGTGTGCCGGATTTGATGAAAGAGCGCGATTGCGCGGTGCATCTCTACGGCAAGGCAGAGGTCAAAGCGGGCCGCAAAATGGGCCATGTGAACCGGATCAAACGCGGCTAACATCGCGTTTACCCGAAAAATCGCTCAGCAATGCCGCCTGACAGATATGAAAACCGCCCGCCCGCGAGGGTCGCGGCCACGCGGCCGGTGTTCTGATCAAGGATCAGCAGATCGGCCCGCATACCCGGCGCAAAATGGCCGCGATCCTGCAGGCCCAATATCCGCGCCGGACCAGCAGACACCAGATGCCACGCGGTTGCCAAATCACACAGGCCGCTGTCCACCAACGCCAGGGCCGCACGGCGCGGGGACGGGTAATGATAGTCCGAGGCCAGCGCATCACATATCCCCATCGCAATCACATCAATCGCGGACAGGTTGCCATTATGCGACCCGCCACGCACCACATTCGGTGCGCCCATGACCACCGCATCCCCGCCCTGATGCGCAGCTTCGGCGGCCGCTTGGGTTTCGGGAAATTCCGATACGGCCACACCACGCGCCCGCCAGATCGCACGGATTTCGGGGCTTTGATCATCGTGGCTGCCCATCTGCACGCCCTGCCCCGTCAAAACCGCACATAGCTGATCCAGCGCGGCTGGTACTTCATCGCGTCGCGCATGCATGTCCTGCATCATCGCCAAATGTACATCGGGGTTGCGCCCCGCCTTCAGCGCCTGACCAACCATACGTTTTGGTGTCTTACCTGCCGCCAGGCGATCATGGGGCAGGTGATCGTTGAACACGACATAGGACAGACCCCATTCGCGAATCCGCCGCGGCATGTCCGCATAAAGATCCAGCATATGGGTCTCAAACCGAAGCTGCGCACGCAGATCTGTTACGACCTCGGGCGCGGTGGCACGGATTGACGAAAACACCTGATCAGCGAACGCCAACCCGCGCAACCCGCCTTCCCAACTGACAAATTGCGCCAGCACCGCTGTGGTGATTCCGCTGGCCGCCAATTCGGCCTCGGCCGATAAAATCCCTTCGTTCATCTGCTTCATCGCGCCACGGCGCGGAGCAAGGTGGCGCTCGAAAGCATCGCCGTGCAAATCAATAATCCCCGGCAGGATCATAAATCCGCTTAAATCAATGGCGCGGCCAACCGCAGCATGTTGCAGCACACCATCGCCAAAGGACAACCGCCCTTGTGAAAGTCCCTCGGGCCAAAGCACCTGCGCGTTGATCAGATCAAGGGTCAGCATCGGGAACGTCCATTCCGGGTAGGCAGGCCGCTTTGGCGCAACCCATTGTTTCAAAAACACCATCAAGCCATGTCATCGACCGGTCAAACCTGCCGGATTTCAAAAATTCCATGGTCTGGGCAATCACCCGCGGATTGTTCATCATAAAAGTATGGGTCACCGGCAGAACGATGTGATCTGTCATACCCGCCACCATCGTCGATGCAACCGAGACTTTGCCATCATCCGGCCCCGGCAGCAGTGACGAAAAATACGGATTCAGGGATTGGCTGCCGGCAATAATGCCCAGGGGGAAATTCACCGGCGGCAATCGACGCGGTAACGACAGGGCATCGGTGCCCATTTCGCCGCCCGCCGGTCCATTGATCCAGCCAAAGACCGCATAATCATCCAGCTCATCCACCACTTCACTGCCCTGGTTGGGCGGAGCAAGCATCACCACACGCCCAATCCTGTCAGCGCCAACCTTGGCCACCCATTGCCGCACCAAAATGCCACCCATTGAATGGGTTACAAAATCAACGGTCTTGGTGCCGCAGGCCGTGATGGCATCCGGCAGCGTCGGGGTGATCAATTCTTCGATTGTGGCCTCGGTTGACGGGTATCCGGGGCGGACAATCCGGTATCCTTCAGTTTCCAGCGCCGCTTCCATCAGAGCAAAGGACGTTTGCGACCGCGCCAACCCATGCAGCAAAACCGCACAGCGTTGTTCAGCCCACGCAGGCAGTCCGGTGAGACCCGCAAGGATCAATGCAATTAGGCCAGGCAAATTCATAGGCTTCAGATAGACTGAAAAAACCATTTGTGAAATGCTATTGCCCGAAACCTCGTGAAAGCCGATGATCTATGCCTGCTTCCTCTCCCCGTGTTGCCGTGCGTGCGGTGTTGATACATCAAAATCGTTTGCTTTTAGTGAATGCCTATCCTGACGGCATCAGCGATCTGATGTGTGCACCCGGCGGTGGGGTTCAACGCGGCACCTCCCTGCCCGACAATCTGCGCCGTGAAGTGTTTGAAGAAACCGGTCTCAAAATTTCAGTCGGCACGCCCTGTCTGGTCAATGAATTTCACGATCCGGCCAGCGGATTTCATCAGGTTGATGTCTATTTCCGCTGTGCCATTTCCGGCGCTGCCGAACTCGATCCGAATTGGCAGGACAGTGAAAATATCGTGACTGAACGCCGCTGGGTGACGCAGGCCGAACTTGCCCAGCTCCATCACAAACCCGACAGCCTTGCTGCCGTGGCCTTTGCCGGGGATGGCGCGATTACCTATGATCCCCTGGAAAAGATCGTGCGCTGACCGCCCAGCCAATACCGCCAACCACCAAAGCGGCGGCAAGCAATAATTTGAACCCTACAGTTTCGTCCAAAAACAGCGCACCTGCGCAGATCGCAATGATGGGTACGCTAAGCTGCACAATCGCGGCTGTGGCGGATTCCAGTTTTGGCAGAACGTGATACCAAAGCGCATAGCCCAACCCCGATGTTACCCCGCCACAGAGCATTGCCAAAGCAACGCCAATGATGCTGAAATCCAGGGCGGGCCCCACCAAAAGCACCAACATGACCGGCAGGCACAGGATAAAATTGGCCGTGGTCGCGGCAAGAGGATCAACCGATGCGCGCCCGATGATCGAATAGGCCGCCCAACCCAGCCCCGCAAACACCATCAGCACCGCGCCAAAAAGCGTGCCGCTGCTGTTCGCATCGGGCCAAAGCGCGATCAACAGGCCACCAAAAGCAATGGATGCACCGATAATCTGCCGCTTACTGGGTGTTTTACCGGTAATTGCGGAATGGACAAACATGGTGATCTGCACAACGCCAAACAGGATCAACGCGCCCAATCCCGCATCCAGGGTCAGATAGGCCAAAGAGAATCCGATCACATAAGCGGCCAAACTAAAGGCCCCCGGCAGGCGTTTGCGACGCAGCAACCGCAGCGCACCGCCCCGCGCCGTTAACAACAGACCCAGCA
Organism: Sulfitobacter sp.; assembly: GCA_047634585.1. Lineage (GTDB taxonomy): Bacteria > Pseudomonadota > Alphaproteobacteria > Rhodobacterales > Rhodobacteraceae > Sulfitobacter. The sequence continues at coordinate 79,778 of JBLIAN010000005.1, forward strand.
CAAGCGCGCCAGCAAAAACCCGGATCAACGCAAAACCCGAAGGATCAATATGCCCGCCTGTGATCGCCATCCGCGTCAGGACGGAATTTGCCGCAAAGGCGATCATGGTCAGGCTGATAAGGAAGACAAGGCGCATCCTTTTGCCATAGCCGAGCAATGCGCCTTCGCCAAGAGCCAACCAAGGGCCCTATCGTGAGGCAAGAGAGGTTGATTCCCTAATGAAAAATGAATTCGTCCTCCTCGTTAAAGCCCACAAGCAATGCATCAATCTCGGAACGGCTTAGGTCAGAAAGGCCAAGGCGGTTCATAGCAGCCATGGCTTCAAATTCCTGCCGGAACATTGTCACCACATTTTCGCGCAATTCATCGTCATTCAACGCGCGTATCAACCCAGCCTTCATGATGTCCTGATTCTGCACCAGTTGAATTTCCATGGTACGGCGTTGATGGGCGGCGGCCATGGCGTTCATAATTGCTTCATGCAGGACCGTTTCATTGATATTGTCTTTGCTCAAAAAATCATGACACCCGCCTCGCATAGCCTGTACCGCCGTATCCACCGCGCCATTGCCTGTGATCATTATTTTGCCTGCATCGCGGTTCAGGTCATTGCGCTGAATATGATCAAGTGCCATCAGCCCGTCACCGACAGGCAAGCGGTAATCGATCAGAATGAGATCATAATTTGCCTGAGCAACCGCCCGATCCATGGCATCAATGCTGTCCACTTCATCCAAGTGAATTGAAAGACCGGTTTTTTGACTAAGCCGCCGGATCCGCGCACGATCAAAGTTGCTGTCATCCAACAGCAGGGCGCGGATATCACGGGGCATCGACACCTGTGCCGGCACGGAAACTTCGGTTGATCCCGATTGTAACATCCTGTGAACCTTTTCTTTGCTGAGACTGTTAAAATCCTGCATCCGGAATGTTGAGAATGTCTTAATTGCTCAGGGCAGATCGGCGCAAACTAATGACAAATCCATCCTATTGGGCCGATGTTTTCCGCGCCGGGAGTCGCACCTCAACGTTACATCCGCGGCCGAAAGGCGAGGCACACAGACGTATTTCCCCACCGTAAAGCCCCGCAATCTTTTGTACATTGGCCAGCCCCATGCCGCTTCCTTCCACTTCGTCACGGGGGCGCAGGGTGATCATGGCCTTGAAAACCCGATCGTGAAATTCATCTGGAATGCCCGGCCCATCGTCGGCCACGTTGATCACCACCGCTTCGGCATTGGAATGCGCTGAAATATGGATGCGCCCGGTTTTTTTATCGTGATGCCGGAAGGCATTGACAATCAAGGCGCTGAACAATGTCAGAATATCGCGATTGCCCATCGTGACCATGGCCCCTTGGATATCCTGGGTAAGTGTAAAACCCGCGGGCAGGTCCACTTCGCCCAACACCTGATCCAGCATGGTTTGCAGGGACATTTCTTCGGTGCGCTGCATGCGTCCTATCCGCGAAAACGTCAATAAATCCACCAACATACGATCAAGCCGACTGGTATGGCGGTTCATCAATTCTATGGATGTCGCCACCGACCCATCAATGGTGAAACCGGCCTCTACCAGATCTTCAGATATCCAGTTGGGCAATTCCAAAAGCGCACGCACCGAACTGCGCACATCATGGCTGATCAGATAAATGAAGTCTTCAATGTCCTGCGACGCGCCAGTGGTTTCCGGCTTTTGGGACTGTTCATCTGGCGCAGGTGGAACAGGGTGGCTTTGCATAGGGACCTCGAAACAATGGCCTTTTGCCCAGTCATAATTCCACAGGGTTGCTTTTGCCTTAACAGAAGAAAATTCAGCGTGCTAAATCCCGAAGCCCAGCACGGATGTGGGACGGGTATTTCCCGCGCAGCCGTGCCCAGCGTTCAATCTGCTGGTGCCGGCCTGCCCTGCTGGTGATCAGATCCCAGGATTGCGCGACCCGACGCAGGGCTTTTTCCGGGTCAACGCCGCCATGTAAAGCATCATCTAACCCCGACGCCAATGTGCTGAAATATTCCGATTGCCCTTTGAGGTAAAAATCAGGAATCGCAGCCGACATCACTTGTTTGTGGACCTTCAGAAACGGTTCTGAATAGGCATCGACAACGCCCGTATCCTGGTAATGTTCGACACGGTAAGGATCGAAAAACCCGTCTGGTTGCCGCACCGCGAGCGTCGACATGCGGGGGCTGCTGGCAAATAGAGAAAAGAGATAGGCAAGTTCGGGCATCTGCGACGTCGCGCTGACGACATAGCTCCATCCCCAATTGAAATAGGGCGTTGCTTGCAAGCCATCTGTCGCTGCACCACCCGGCGTGGGGGCAAATAACATACGTCCACGCATATTGGATTTTGGGCGGTTCAGATATTTTTGCGTCCCGCCCCATCCGATATTTGCAAAGACATCCCCCTTTTCGTACCGCGCCCAGTTTTGAAAGAGCCCGAGCGTGTCCACCGCCGGCACAAGATGTTCGGTCGCCCGGATCATTTCTTCCAGCGCACGCACCCCGGCCTCGCCGTCAATCTGCGGGGTCAGATCGGGGGACAGCGGCCAGACCCCTTTGGCGTGAAGCCGCACCCACCATTCCCATGCAAGATATTGCGGCACCCGGAACAACAGCCCCCCAAAAACACCATCATCCGGCGCATGAAAGAAGGCCATTTGCCGGTCAAGTTCTTCCCAAGTGTCGGGAATTTGCAGGGGTTTCCCATAGCGGTCCGCATATCTGGATTGGGTATCACCCTCCAACAGCATATCGCGGTGATAGAACATCATATAGGCATCGCCATCAGTCTGGAAACCATAGGCGGTTCCGTCAAATGTATCCCCCACATGATAGAGGTTTCCATCCCGAAATCCGGGCGGTTCGTGGTGGGCGTTATAGCGATCCAGCGACAAGAGCATACCCGCCGCCGCAAGGTCGGGCAGGGCAAAGGTGGCCGGCAGGGCCACATCAAATATTTTGCGCCCCAGCACGTTATCAAGGATCATCTCGCTGACCACCTCGTCAACCGAGACCTCAACCAGCCGCAATTCAATGCCCGTTCGCTGGGAGAATGCCGTCACAACCGGGGATAGATTGGCCCCGGAGCCATGCGGCAACAGCAACGACAACGGGCCAGACGGGGCGGGATATCCGGCGCGGATCTTTTCCACCACCAGATCATCAAGATGCGGCGATTGTTCCGCCACCAAGGACCAATCCCCCAAGGAAAGCCCCGCAATGCCGCCGGCGGCACCTGTCAACACCCTGCGGCGGGACAAGAAAATAGATGTATCCGTGGCGATTGGCATGGCCTGATCCACTTCGGCTCATAATAAGAGGTAGCACCCGCATAATGGCGACGCTTTAAGAACCTCTTAATCGGCATCCCGTATTACCGCGGCATGACGCGATTTCCTTCCAATTACAGCACGTTCAAGCGCATCACCACGCGCCTACGTCTGGCGTTGGTCCTTGTTGCGGTGACCACCGGCGTGCTGTGGCTGGTCTCTGTGCATCAGGCGCGTAAAATCATGAAAACTTATGACCAATTGTCAGAGATTGCGCTGCCAATGCTGCGTCAGGCGGAGCAAATGCAACAGGGCCTGACCAGCCTTACAACGGTGGTCGGCCAGATCAACACCTTGCCGCTTGATCAAGACACCAAGGAAGGGGGCAATACAATCGCGGCCATTTCAGCCTCGCTCCGGTCAAGCCTGCAAAATCTGCACGAATTTGAGGATGTTCACCCTGAAATCATTCAACTGGACAGCAATCTGGACAGAGTGGAAGCGGCGTCACTGGAAATGCTGACAGATCGAACGTTGCTGCAAGAACTCGACCAATCCATGCACCAACATCGACAAGATATCACCCGCATTCACCGCCACACCCAGCAGATTCTTGAAAACCTGACATTGGATATCTCCAGCCGGACCACCGCGCTGATCAATGGTCTGAACGATCAACCATCCACGCGGCAGGAACAGGTCGAAGAAGTATTTGCCACCCTTGTGCTGCCATCCTTGACCATCAGCAAACTCAGTTTTGAATTGGATCGTGTTGTGGCGCTTGTTCAAGCCAGCAGTACAGGCAGTACCAGCACCCCGCCCGACCGTAGCGCGGTGCTGGCGCAAAGCAGCCTCAAACGGATTGTCAGTCAATTATCCGCCTTGGCCCAAGGGCCGGAACGCCGGGAGCTTTCCACCCATGTGGCGCAGCTGCGTAGCATATTGCACGGGGACAAAGGCATTTTTGCCCAGCTTGAAACCCAAAAAGAGGTGCAGAAATCCTACGAACTTCACCGTATAACCCAACAGGTACAAACCGCCGATACAACGCGCCTGACCTCCAATCTTGTCGCGCGGTCCCATGCCATCGTGCAGCAGGCCTCCAGCGGGTTACGCGGGGCAATCCTTAATATTCTCTGGACATTGGTCATCGCGGTTTCGATTGGCATGGTTGTGATTTTTTTTACCAATTACAGCATTATCGAACGCCAGTTCAGCCGGCGTATTCTCAAGCTGAACCATTCGGTTCTTGCAATTGCCCGGGGTGATCTGGATCATCCGGTGCCGTCGATCGGGCCGGACGAACTTGGCGATATGGCCAATGCATTGGTTGTGTTCAAAGAAAATGCCGAGGCCCTGCGCGACAGCAATGACGAACTTGAAAAGTTCGCCTATATCGCGGCGCATGATTTACGCTCGCCCTTGCGGGCCATTCGCGAATTATGCAGTTGGACGTTGGAAGACGACGAGAACCAGCTCACTCCAGAAAGTCACGCCTATCTGACCTTGCTTGAGGAACGCGCAATCCGCCTGAACCGGCATTTGAGCGATCTGTTATCCTATGTTCAAGTAGGACATATTTCGGCCGAGGCACGAGAGGTCGATCTTGAAAAACTGATCCGTGAACAGCTTGAACTACAGGACATCAACAAGCGCTTTACGCTTGAATATACCGGTCTCAGCCAACCGATCTTTGCCCCGAGCGAAGCTTTGAAAACGATTTGTTCAAACCTTCTGTCTAATGTGGTGAAACACCATGACAGGGAATTTGGCAAGATTGCAGTATTTACCACGCTCTCCGACACATCGCTTTGCCTTGAAATCACCGATGACGGTGGCGGAATCGCGCCGCGCTACCATGAACAGGTTTTTGACCTGTTCCAGACCTTGAAATCCCGTGACGAGGTCGAAGGCAGCGGCCTGGGCCTCGCGATCATCAAGAAACTTGTCAAAAGCCAAAGAGGAACAATTTCACTGGCTTCCACGCCAGATATCTGCAGGGGCACAACGATCACGGTCAACCTGCCGCTTGGATCACGGACCGCCCGCCAGGATCAACCCAGCCATGCCCAAGCGGCCTGACCAACCAGAAGGTACCAAAGGATGAAACAGGCGCTGAGAGAAGCAAAGTTCCTCATTGTAGATGACGACAAGATCAGCGTCATGGCCATGCAGCGGGCAATGCGCAAACTCAAGATCGCAAACGAAACCCATGTCTGTTCAGACGGGCAACATGCCTGGGAATTTCTAAAAAGTGAGGTCAGCGCAAGTGCTGGGCTGCCGCCCTATATTGTTACGCTGGATCTGAACATGCCGCGCATGGGCGGCCTGGAATTTCTGCAAGCGGTGCGCAGTGACCCAAGCCTGTCACGGGTGGTGGTTTTTGTTTTCACCACATCGGACACCCCCCAGGATGTTCAATCGGCGTATCAACATAATGTCGCGGGATATGTCGTCAAGGAAAACCCGTCCGAAACGCTGGCCCGAGCGCTGGACATGCTGGACACCTATTCGCGGATTATTGAACTGCCGCTGTAAAACACGGCAAGCCAATGCCAAAATGAACAAAAGCAAAGGGCGCGCCGTCACCGGCACGCCCCAATTTTTCAGCACATGAGGCTGGCTTACATCATGCCGCCCATGCCGCCCATGCCACCCATGTCGGGCATGCCACCGCCGGCGCCACCGCCGTCTTTGGCAGGACGATCCGCAACCATTGCTTCGGTTGTGATCAACAGGCCAGCAACAGACGCCGCATCTTGCAGTGCGGTACGCACAACTTTTGCAGGGTCGATGACACCGAATTTGAACATGTCGCCATATTCTTCGGTTTGCGCGTTAAAGCCGAATGTCAGGTCTGCGCTTTCACGGATTTTGCCCGCAACAACCGCACCGTCAACGCCGGAGTTTTCAGCAATCTGACGCAGCGGCGCTTCGATGGCCTTGCGCACGATGTTGATGCCGACTGTCTGGTCGTTGTTCGAACCTTCAAGACCGTCAAGTTTTTTGCCGGCCTGAACCAATGCAACACCACCGCCAACAACGATGCCTTCTTGCACGGCGGCGCGGGTTGCGTTCAATGCATCATCAACGCGGTCTTTACGCTCTTTCACTTCGACTTCGGTCATGCCGCCAACGCGGATCACAGCAACACCGCCGGCCAGTTTGGCAACACGTTCCTGCAGTTTTTCACGATCATAGTCGGATGTGGTTTCTTCGATCTGGTTACGGATCTGAGTGACCCGCGCTTCGATCTCGGCTTTGTCGCCAGCGCCGTCCACAACAGTGGTCTCGTCTTTGGTGATCGACACTTTCTTGGCGGAACCCAGCATGTCCATTGTCACGGACTCAAGCTTCATACCCAGATCTTCAGAGATCACCTGACCGCCTGTGAGAACAGCAAGATCCTGAAGCATCGCTTTGCGGCGATCGCCAAAACCAGGCGCTTTCACAGCAGCGATTTTCAGACCGCCGCGCAGTTTGTTCACAACCAGCGTTGCCAGTGCTTCGCCTTCAACATCTTCTGCGATGATCAGCAAAGGTTTTTGCGATTGGATAACCTGCTCCAGCAGCGGCACCATTGGCTGCAGCGAAGACAGTTTCTTTTCGTGCAGCAGGATGATCACGTCTTCCAGCTCAACGGTCATTTTGTCAGCATTTGTGACAAAGTAAGGTGACAGGTAGCCACGGTCGAACTGCATGCCTTCAACAACAACGGTTTCTGTTTCCAGACCTTTGTTTTCTTCGACGGTGATCACACCTTCGTTGCCGACTTTCTGCATCGCATCCGCAATCTGGCGGCCGATTTCAGTTTCGCCATTGGCAGAGATCGTACCAACCTGTGCAACTTCGTCGCTGTCGGAAACCGGACGTGCGGCGGCGCGGATCGCTTCGACAACTTTTGCAGTTGCAAGGTCGATACCACGCTTGAGGTCCATCGGGTTCATGCCAGCGGCCACCGATTTCATGCCTTCGCGCACGATGGCTTGGGCCAGAACAGTTGCGGTTGTTGTGCCGTCGCCTGCTTCGTCATTGGTGCGAGAAGCAACTTCTTTCACCATCTGTGCGCCCATGTTTTCGAACTTGTCTTCCAGTTCGATTTCTTTCGCCACGGATACACCGTCTTTGGTGATGCGTGGGGCACCGAAAGATTTGTCCAGAACCACGTTACGGCCTTTGGGGCCCAGCGTGACTTTCACCGCGTCGGCAAGGATGTTCACACCCTTGAGAATCTTGTTGCGGGCATCGGTGTCAAATTTGACGTCCTTAGCAGCCATGTGTCGTCTCCTAATTTGTATCTGCTGCCTTGCCGGACAATCCTGTCTGGCCTGCAGCCTTGATGTCGTTCAATCATGTCGGTCGGACAGCCTGTCCGACGCTGGCCTTTCCGATTAGGAAAGGATCCCCATGATGTCGCTTTCTTTCATCATCAGCATTTCTTCACCGTCAACGGTGACTTCTGTCCCGGACCATTTGCCGAACAGGATTTTATCGCCAGCTTTTACAGCCATTTCGATCAACTCGCCGCTGTCCTTACGGGCGCCATCGCCGCAAGATACAACTTCACCCTCGGAGGGCTTTTCTTTGGCGGAATCAGGAATGATCAACCCGCCGGCGGTTTTCTCTTCGCTTTCTGTGCGCTTTACCAGCACGCGGTCGTGAAGCGGTTTCAATGCCATCTTTGCAGTTCCTTAAGGATCAAAGTTTCTCTCCCAGACTTCCACTCCGGTTGAGCGGTAAGCCGTTAGCACTCAGTCTATTTGAGTGCTAACGGCGCATAGCTAAGCACGAGTCAGCAAGCTGTCAACCAATCAAAAAGGAAAAATCCGAACCAATATCGAAGCAGTATTCCTTGCCCCTGCCGCCCGACCTACCCGGCACCCAGCACCCTGCCCGATTGTGCCACGGCATCGGCACCTGCGGGGGTCAGGCCATAAATGCCTTTGTCGACCTTTTCAAACCACTTGTAGTGATTGTCGCGCATCATGGTTGTCGCCAGCCGCACACCGGTTTCTTTTGCCACGTCGGCGCCTTTGCTTGCCCCCGCCTCGAACAAATACACCGCCAGCTTAAGCGCATCCTGCCGATAGGCGGTCACCAATCCGGCGCGGGTCTGGCCACCATCATTGGGATCGCCCTGACGGCGCGCGAATTCACGCAACAACAGCGCCTGTCGTTTAACCGATTTGCGCGGCGCATAGGGGCCGGGATCGCAATGCACCTCAACCAACCCGTCCGACAGCCGCACCGTGATCAACCCCAGCCCCAGCCGCCGCGCCAAAGCGGTGTTTTCCTTCACCGCCTTGGCAAAGCGTTTGCCGCTTTGACGTGGCACTGCCAGATAGACATCATCAGATACCTTCAGCCGCGCAATACATTGATGAAACAGCGCCAGCGAAAACCCCAGTTTGAGTTCAACCACCAGCAGCGGCTCCGCCCCCCGTATCGCCACAACATCCGCTGCGCCGACCTCGGATTTCACCACATAGCCCTGATCCTCAAGGAAGCCTTTGATCGGCGGATACAGATCGGTTTCGCGTGGTGTGTTCATAGGGTGCAGATTGCCCCATTTGCAGCACCGCTCCAACCCGCTAATCTTAGGGCATGACCCGCACCGAGATGATGCAGTTTTGCGCCGCCCTGCCCCAGTCCACCCATGTGGTGCAATGGGGCAATGCCGATGTCTACAAAATCGGCGGCAAGGTCTTTGCCATCCTCGGGATCGGTGACAGCGGCGATACCGTGACCTTCAAGGCCTCGGAAATGGCCTTTGAAATTCTGTCGGACAGCCCCGGATGCCGCCCCGCGCCCTATATGGCGTCGCGGGGTTTGAAATGGATACAACATTATGACCAGCCGGGCCTGTCCGATGACAGCCTGCGCGATCATATCCGCGCTTCTTACGACATGGTTATTTCCGGCCTGACCAAGAAGAAGCGCAGCGCGCTGGGGCTGTAACGCCGCAGCGCAGCAAAGGTGGTGACAAAGGGCCCTATGGCCCATATAAGGCGGCAAAATCATACATCCGACGCAAGGAAACCCTAGATGACCACGCTTGTTTTTGGCCACAAGAACCCCGACACCGACAGCACCGGCAGCCCGATCATCTGGGCCTGGTATCTCAACGACATCAAAGGCACCCCCGCCAAGCCGGTTTTGCTGGGTGAACCCAATACCGAAGCCCTGTTTGTGCTGGATCACTGGGATCTTGAGAAACCCGAAATCCTGAGCGATCTGGCCGCCGATACACCGGTGGTGATCGTGGACACCAACAACCCCGGTGAATTGCCCGCCAACATCAATGACGCCGACATTCGCGGCATCATCGACCATCACCGTCTTGTGGCAGGCCTGGAAACCCGTGGCCCGATCGAAATCAACATTCAGCCGCTGGCCTGCACTGCCACCATCATGTTCAAAATGATCGGTGCCGATCTTGCCAAGGCCCCGCGCGGCGTCAAGGGTGCAATGCTGTCGTGCATCCTGTCCGACACATTGGAATTCCGCAGCCCGACCACCACGGATGAAGACAAAGCCGTGGCAGAGGCACTGGCCAAAGATCTGGACGTTGATATTGCCGCCCTTGCCGCTGCAATGTTTGCCGCCAAATCCGATGTTTCGGCGTTCTCCGAAGCGGAACTGCTGCGCATGGACAGCAAGGAATTTGATCTTGATGGCACGGGCCTGCGGGTGTCGGTTCTGGAAACCACATCCCCCGCACCGTTGCTGGCACGCAAGGACGCGCTGATCGCCGCCATGCCCGACGTCGCCCTGCAAGACGGCGCCGCCGAAGTGTTGCTGTTTATTGTCGATATCCTAAAGGAAGAAGCGACATTGCTGGTGCCCAATGCCGCAGTAAAAACCATCGCCGAGAAAAGCTTTGGTGTGTCGATATCCGGTGATGCGGTGGTACTGCCCGGCATCATGAGCCGCAAAAAACAAATCATCCCGAATCTGAAAAAGTAATGGCCCGTCGCCGCTGTTTGCGCGGCATCGGCACCAAATGGCATGTTCCACAGGCCCCCTCTGCCACCGAGGGGGCCTTTTATTGTCAGCTGACAATTCTATCCGGCCAATTACCTGGCCAATGACATATCTTTTTCTTGCCTCTCCTGAAAACCCGCGAATACAAAGGCATATGGCTGAATGTCGCTTTCAATCAGAGCATTTGTTCACCGTGCGTTGAACGCGCCTTGTCCGTGAACCGGACAGCATCAATGCTCTGGCGGCACCGCGTAAAATCGCGCTGGCATCATTTCTTGGCCATCTGCACAAGCAGGGCCGCGCAACCAAAACCCGCCTTGGGCAGGCCGCCTGAACAGACTTGAAGATGATGTAACCCATGTGATGAAAGAGACGCAGAATGAACCTGAACCCAGAGACTGACCTGACCTTCACCCGCCAATTGCCTGTGCCTGCCTCGGCGGTCTGGGCCTGCTGGACAACGCCCGAACATATCAAGAATTTCTTTGTGCCAAAGCCGCATCTGGTCACGGATTGTGAAATCGACCTGCGGGTCGGCGGGAAGTTCAACACCACCTTTGACGTCGATGGCACCGAAATGGCAAACATAGGTGTTTTTCTGGAAATTATTGACGGCAAAAAGCTGGTGTTTACCGACAGCTACAGCGAAGGCTGGGCCCCTGCCGCCGATCCGTTCATGACCGCGATCATCGAGATCGACAGCAACGGGGATAACGGCACAATCTACACCGTGACCGTGCGCCACCGCAGCAGCGAGGCCCGCCAGCGCCACGAAGACATGGGTTTTTTCGAAGGGTGGGGAATCGCAGCAGATCAATTGGTCGAATACGCCCGGACGCTTTGATGTTGAAAGCGGCCAGCCCGGAGGATTCGAAAAGCCGTTAAAAGCGGCTGAATTTACGGTTGAACAGCCGTGTCCAGTTGTCCTTGTCGGGGCCACGGTCGCCTTTGTAATAAAACCTGATTTTATTGTCAGCGGTGGCCAGTTCCGCTTTGACATCAATGGAGCCGAATTCAGTGGACAGGGTGAACCCCTCTTCGACCAGACGGGTGTGCCGCTGGGTCGAGACATCCAAAATCCAATGATCCGCGCCGGTATCGCCGAATTCGGTTTTGAAAGTGTCCCTGATGTCCTGCACGGAGCGCCATTGGGCTGTGGTGCAATTGAAATGGTCCACAAACGGGCCGATGATATGCCAGGACGTCGCCCAGTTGCCGCCAATCTCGCGCAGATATTTGAAGGTATCGGAAATATTCTCGGCGGTGGCACCTGGGCTGATATGGGTACAGGCCATAAAAGACTGCCGCCGCCCCGCAATCGCAAAACACTGGGCGATGCCGGGATAGACACAGCTGCCTGCAGTTTTGCCAACGCTATATTCCACAAGACGCAGGTTATTTGACTCGGTGACAAGTTGCACGTCTGGCATGGGCCGAAGTCCTCCTGAATTTCGGTTGAGCGCAAAACATGGCATTGACAGCCCCACTTGGCAACGATTACGCGCGCCTGCCCCCCTGCGGCACGCGCCACGCAGATGGCCAAAACGGTTTCATCCCCCGTCAATATCCCCTAAGCCTGCGCCAAACCAAAGGGAGCCGCCCATGACACAGATCATCAACAGCCTAACTGACGTTGCCGCAAAATATGACGCGCTTTTTGTCGATCTCTGGGGCTGTGTGCATGACGGGGTCAAAGCCCTGCCCGATGCGGTTGCGGCCTTGCAAAAGTATCGCACAACCGGCGGCAAGGTTGTCTTGGTCACCAATTCGCCGCGCCCGCGCGCCGGTGTTGAAAAACAACTGCTGCATTTTGGCGTGCCGGATGACGCATGGGACAGCATCGCCACCTCTGGCGATTCAGCCCGGTCAGCGATGTTTCAGGGCGTTGTCGGCGATAAAATCTGGTTCATCGGCCAACCCGGTGAGGAAAAATTCTTTGAGCCGCTGCATCTGCTCGACAATCCGATGACCATCCAACAGGTGCCACTGGATCAGGCCCAAGGCATTGTCTGCACCGGCCCCCAAGACCCCCATGCCGACCCCGAAGGCATGCGCCCGCAGTTTCTGCTGGCCAAACAACGGGGGCTAAAGCTGCTCTGTGCAAACCCTGATATTGTGGTGGATCGCGGCGAACAGCGGGAATGGTGCGCCGGGGCGCTGGCCCGTCTCTATGCGGAAATGGGCGGTGAAAGCCTGTATTTCGGCAAACCCCATTCACCGATCTATGATCTGGCCCGCCGCAGGCTGTCTGCCTTGGGAAAAGATATGCCGGATGACCGGATTCTGGCAATCGGGGACGGGGTGTTAACCGACATCAAAGGCGCAATTGACGAAGACATCGATTCGCTGTTCATCACGGGTGGCCTTGCTGCCGCAGAAACAAAAACCCGACAGCAGCCCGATTCAGAAGCGCTAACGGCTTATCTTCAAAAAGAAAAATCCAATCCAACCTATGCGATCGGGTTGTTGCGCTGATCATTTTTCCCTTGATTTTCTGCGCCTGCAAAGTAATTAAGTTACACTAGGATCACCCCTAACGGCACTTTATTACTCAGAGGCACTTATGTTGGACAATCTTCCGCGCGGCACAATCTGTATCGAAGACATCGAAATTGGCATGTCACGGCATCTGCGTAAGGTTGTGACCGATGCGGATATCGAAATGTTTGCGCAGATTTCAACCGACCGGAACCCTGTGCATCTGGATGACGATTATGCCCAAGATACAATTTTTGAAGGGCGTATTGCCCATGGCATGCTGACCGCCGGGTTGATTTCGGCGGTGATCGGGGAACAATTACCCGGTCATGGGACGGTTTATCTGGGGCAATCGTTGAAATTCCTTGCCCCGGTGCGCCCCGGTGACATGGTGTATGCCGAGGTCAAAGTGACTGACATCGACTTTGGCAAACGCCGGGTCAAGATGGACTGCCATTGTGCGGTAGCAGGGAAAAAGGTTTTGATCGGCGAAGCCACTGTTCTGGCACCATCGCGCAAATTCGACTGAGCCAGGCGGGGGCCAGCCCCCATCGCGGCACGCCACGATTCCCCCGGAGATTTATTGGCCAGATGAAGACGGCAGTGCCGCTTGCCTCTGCTGTCTGTCAAGGCTAGGCAATGGTCCATGAAGATCATCCGAGACTTTCAATTTGTAGAAGACGCAGATCGTGGCGCCAGTGCCGCGATTGGCAATTTTGACGGCGTCCATCAGGGCCATTTGTCAGTGATTGAACTGGCCCGCCGCGCCGCGCCCGATGCGCCGCTTGGGGTCATCACCTTTGAGCCGCATCCGCGTGAATATTTTGCCCCTGACGCGCCACCGTTTCGCCTGATGAGCCGTGATGCGCGGGCGCATCGGCTTGAGAAACTCGGCATTGATCTGCTGTATGAATTGAACTTTGGCGCACCGCTGGCGTCTTTGACGCCCTTGGAATTTGCCCGTGATGTACTGCGTGACGGGTTGGGCCTGTCACATGTGGTGGTCGGTGCCGATTTTTGTTTTGGCAAAGGCCGCGCCGGCACCGCGGATGATCTGGTGGATTTTGGCGCTGAATTCGGCTTTGGCGTGACCATTGCGCCCTTGTTGGAAAACGCCGATCAAACGGTTTCATCCACCGCGATCCGCACCGCATTAAGCGATGGAAGGCCGCGCGAGGCTGCCGCGATGCTGGGCCATTGGCACCGCATCGACGGGCCAGTGATCACCGGCGAACAACGCGGCCGCGCATTGGGGTTTCCCACCGCGAATATGGCCATTGATGACATTCACCCGCCTGCCTTTGGGGTTTATGCGGTTTTGGTTGATGTTCTGGATGGGCCGCACAAGGGCAGTTATCAAGGCGCAGCCAGTATCGGGGTGCGCCCGATGTTTGGCGAGAACCAAGCCAACCTAGAGACCTTTCTCTTTGACTTCAAAGGCGATCTTTATGGCGCGCCATTGTCGATTGCCTTGGTCGAACATCTGCGTGGTGAAGAAAAATTTGACAGTCTTGAGGCGTTGATCACCCAGATGGATGCGGATTGTGCCCAAGCGCGGGCCATTCTGGGGGCATTATGAGCGATCCGATTGCCCGCAACGGGCTGACCCCGCGGTTCTGGGAAAAAAAACCCCTGACCGAAATGAATCCGCAAGAATGGGAAGCGCTTTGTGACGGCTGTGGCAAATGTTGCCTGAACAAGCTGGAAGATGAAGACAGCGGCGACGTCGCACTGACCCGCGTCGCCTGTCGGTTGCTGGACGATTCCACCTGTCACTGTGTGCATTATGAGAACCGGCACCAGTTTGTCCCAGACTGCATTGTTCTGCGCCCCGACAACATGGATACCCATGCCTATTGGATGCCGCAAACCTGTGCCTATCGTCTGTTGTGGCAAGGCAAGCCGCTGCCGGAATGGCACCCGCTGATCAGTGGCGATCCAAACTCTGTGCATCGGGCCGGTATCAGCGTCAGAAACAGCACCGTTTCAGAATTCGACACCCCGTTCGAGGAATGGGAAGACCATATTATCGAGGAGCCGACCTGATGTTTTTTGCCTCTGACAATGCGGGCCCTGTACACCCCAAGGTCATGGACCGCGTGGTGGCGGCCAATGCCGATTACGCGATGCCCTATGGCAACGATCCGATCATGGAGGAGGTGCGCGCAGAAATCCGTCGGGTTTTTGACGCCCCCGAGGCTGCGGTTTATTTGGTGGCAACGGGTACGGCGGCCAATGCCCTTGCGCTGGCAACCTATTGCCACCCTTGGCAGACAATCTTTTGTTCGCAAACGGCGCATATCCATGAGGATGAATGCAACGCCCCCGAATTTTATGCGGGCGCGGCCAAGCTGACGGTCATTCCAACCGATGACAAGATGCACCCAGAGGCGCTGCAAGCCGCCATCTCTGCGCGCGGTGTGGGCGATGTGCATTCCGCACAGCCCGGCCCGGTGTCAATCACCCAGGTTACAGAGCGCGGCACGGTACATAGCCTGCAAGAGCTGCAGGCGCTTTGTGAGGTGGCCAAGGCGCAGAACCTGCCCGTGCATATGGATGGGGCGCGTTTTGCCAATGCCATTGATGTTCTGGGCTGCACCCCGGCGCAGATGACATGGAAGCTGGGCGTGGATGTTGTCAGTTTCGGCGGCACCAAGAACGGCTGCATGGGGGTTGAGGCGGTGGTGTTTTTTGATCCCGCCAAAGCATGGGAATTTGAACTGCGTCGCAAACGCGGGGCGCATCTGTTTTCCAAGCACCGCTTCCTATCAGCACAGATGGCAGGCTATCTGAAAGATGACCTTTGGCGTGACACCGCGCGTTTGGCCAATGAAAACGCCGCTTATCTGGCGCAAGGGTTGCGCAAGGCCGGGGCGACCTTCCTGCATGATCCGCAGGCGAATATGCTGTTTGCGCAGTTTCCACGCGCCATCCACCAAAAATTGCAGGATGCAGGTGCGAAATATTACCTGTGGGGTGGCACATTGGACGGGCCGCAAGACGCACACCTGGGCGCCAGAATGGTCTGTGACTGGTCGATCACGAAGGACCGGATCGACCAGTTTTTAAGTCATTTCTAAGCACTTTCGGAAAACCTGTATCAGGTTTGTCGAGAAGTGCCATAAACGCCGGATCAGCAGCGGTTCAGCAAGGACTGGAACGCCTGTGCCATGGCCACGGGGTGGCTGATCGGGGCCATGTGCCCTGCCCCGTCAATCACCACTTGTTGCGCATTGGGCAGGCGTCGCTCCAGCCCGTCATTGACCGCTGCGATTGCCGCCAAAGCCTTTTCGCCCCGCACCAACAGACAAGGCATTGTGACACGGTCCAACGCGCCATCGGCCAACAGGCCACAGGTATCGTCATAGAGAAACGGTTTGGTGTCCGGCACCACATGAATGGCGCGGGTCATGGCAGCGCGTGACCGTTCGGGCATTTGATCCCATGATCCTGTCTCGCTCCACATCCGGTTGAACATGCGCGCAGCAAGCGGGCGATCCCCTGCGTTTATCGCCTCGTTAAACGGCGCGGCGCGGTGATCATGATCGGCCAGGGTTCCGGGGGCATCGCGCAAGGCAATGGCAAAAAATACCGGTTCTATCAGGGTCAGGCTGCGCAGGCGTTCGGGATGCAAGGCCGCCATACGTAGGGCTGTTGCCGCGCCAAAGGAATGGCCGATCACATCCATCGGTGCGTCCTCCATCGCCGCAAAGGACGCCTGCAAAACCGTATCGGAAAAATCGCTGACCTCGTCCCAATCGGCGCTTTTGCCATGGCTGGGCATGTCTGGTGCGATCAGGGTTGAATCCTCCCCGATCAGTTTCGCCAGCCCCGCCCATGCCCCGCCGAAGGCCAGCGTGCAATGCAGCGCCAGCACCCGACGGGGGCCATGACCCAAGCGGATCACATGGGGTTTGAACCCGTTTTGTGGATTCACAGATCGCCTGCCAGATGCGCACCCAGATCTTCGATGCGGTCCTGTCCCCAGAACCTCTGATCCCCAACGATAAAGAACGGCGCTCCAAATACGCCATTTGCCACCGCATCTTCCAGATTGCGGGCATAGGTTTCGGCCCCGACCAGCAGTCCGCTGTCGGCCAGATCGGGATCAAATCCTGCTTCGCTCAGGCAGGCACGGACAACATCATCTTGGGCGATGTCTTTTTCATCGGCCCAAACCGAACGAAAGATCGCCTGCGCCAGCTTGCCCAGATCACCGCCGCCGGCGTTTTGCGCCGCGATAAAGGCATAGGAAGACGGCGCGCCATTGGTGGGCCAATGCGCAGGTTTGAGATTGAAATCCATACCCAGCTTTTTCGCCTGACGCGGCAATTCCTGCGCGCGGTATTCCATTCGGCTGATGTGACGATCCTTGGGGGCTGCACCACCGGTGCGGGCGAACCCCGCCACAACATCAAACGGTTTATAATTGATCGTCGCGCCATGTTTTGCGGCGACCGCTTCCAAACGGTTCCCCGCGAGGTAGCAATAGGGGGATAGCGTAGCGAAATAATAGTTGATCTGGGTCATTTGGCTCTCCTTCTTGGTTGAGCAGCTTTGCGGCACCGTAAGGCCATGCTAGGTGGTGTCAACGTCGCGAATCTGTCACATAGCGCCCCCACGGAGACCTCCCATGCCCAGCCCTTCAGAACCCAAACTGATTTCCGGTAATGCCAACATGCCACTGGCCAAAGCGATTGCACGGCGTATGTCCCTGCACCGTGGTGTGAACGTCGGGCTTGTCGATGCGCGGGTCGAGCGTTTTAATGATGGCGAGATTTTTGTCGAAGTGTTCGAAAACGTCCGGGGCGAGGATATGTTCATCATCCAGCCCACCTCTAACCCTGCAAATGACAATCTGATGGAACTGCTGATCATGGCCGATGCCCTGCGCCGGTCGTCGGCGGCGCGTGTCACCGCCGTTTTGCCCTATTTCGGCTATGCCCGTCAGGACCGCCGCACCAAGGCCCGCACGCCGATCACCGCCAAGATGGTCGCAAATATGCTGGTTGGCACCGGCGTTGAGCGGGTTTTGACGATGGATCTGCACGCGGCACAGATTCAGGGCTTTTTCGATATCCCGGTGGATAACCTGTATGCTTCGCCGGTATTTGCCCTCGACATCAAACATACGTTCAAAGACCGCATGGACGAATTGATGATTGTATCCCCCGATGTCGGCGGCGTGGCCCGCGCGCGCGAACTGGCCAAGCGGATCAATTCACCGCTGTCCATCGTTGACAAACGCCGCGAAAAACCCGGCGAAATTGCTGAAATGACCGTCATTGGCGATGTGAAAGACAAGATTTGCCTGATTGTCGATGACATCTGCGACACCGCTGGCACCCTGTGCAAAGCCGCCGAAGTGCTGCTGGAAAACGGTGCCAAAGAAGTACATTCCTACATCAGCCACGGGGTCATGTCCGGCCCGGCGGTTGAACGAGTGACCAATTCGGTGATGAAATCACTGGTGTTGACCGACACCATCGCGCCCACCGCCGAGATCAAGAAAGCCGCAAATATCCGCATCGTGCCAACGGCGCCGATCTTTGCACAGGCAATCCTGAACATCTGGAACGGCACATCGGTATCTTCCCTGTTCGAGCAAGATACCCTGGGTCCGATCTATGACGGGATGTACACCGAAAGCTAACCCCCCTCGGTTAGCGGACGTCCCAATCATCGTCTTGGGGCAGCTCACCGATCGCCGACCATGACATGCGCACCCGTGCCACGCGGGTGTCGCCCCATGTGCGAAAAACAATATCGAACCCCTGTTCTGTGACCGCATCGGCGGCGATGTCTGCACGCATCACGGTGGCGGCATTCACGTCCCACAAAGACAGATTGACCTGCACCACAGGCGGGGATTTGAAGGCTTCGCTAAATTGGACCGCCTGACGCCGCTCGCGCTGGCCCTGCCCTGTCCACATGTCGCCGCCGTTTTCATATTCGGAAAACACAACGACATCACCGCTGTCCACGCCGATCAGATGATTTCGTAGTTTCTTCATATATCCAGCGCGGTCCGGTCTTTGGTTCCCGCAGCGATTGTGCCGTATTTAGCAGATGCAGCAAAGCAAAAAGGCCCCGCATGTGCAGGGCCTTCTAAACATTTTCCAAACCTGTCCGGTGCAGGCGTTACTTGGACGAAAGCCCAATCTCGCTGCCCATTGCAACCATATCCGACAGCAGCTTTGCCGCGTCATCCACAGGGCCTGGTTCGTTTGCAAAGGCTTCTTTTGCCTTGGCATAGGTTGTCTTCGCCTCTTCGACCATCTCATCGAGATGCGCTTGGCTCATGTCCGCCTTGGGGACGGCGCGTTCGGCCAGAACAGATACGCCACGGCTGCTGATCTCGGCAAAACCGCCGGTCACAACATATTCGGACGTCCCGTCGGGGCCTTGAACGCTCAGCACACCGGGGCGCAGGGTGGTGATGGTGGGGGCATGCCCCTCCATCGCCGTCATGTCACCGTCAGCGCCAGGGATCTGAACGGATGTCACCTGCAAAGAGGCCAGCCGCCGCTCGGGCGACACCAGATCGAATTGCATCGTGTCTGCCATTGCTCAGGCTCCTGATTAAGCGGCGTCCGCCGCCATTTTCTCGGCTTTCGCCTTCACGTCATCGATGCCGCCAACCATGTAGAAGGCACCTTCGGGCAGGTGATCGTATTCACCGGCCACAACCGCTTTGAACGACGAAATCGTGTCTTCCAAAGGTACCTGAACACCGTCAGACCCTGTGAACACTTTCGCCACGTCAAACGGTTGGCTGAGGAAGCGTTCGATCTTACGGGCGCGGGCCACGGCAAGTTTGTCTTCTTCGCTCAATTCGTCCATGCCGAGGATCGCGATGATATCCTGAAGCGATTTGTAGCGCTGCAGAATCTGCTGCACGTCGGTCGCGACTTTGTAGTGTTCATCACCAATGATCAGCGGGTCAAGCAGACGCGATGTGGAACCGAGCGGATCAACGGCAGGGTAAATGCCCTTTTCCGAGATCGAGCGGTCCAGAACGGTGGTCGCGTCAAGGTGGGCAAAAGAAGTTGCCGGCGCAGGGTCGGTGAGGTCATCCGCAGGGACATACACGGCCTGAACCGATGTGATCGACCCGTTTTTGGTAGACGAAATACGTTCCTGCATCGCACCCATGTCGGTGGCCAGTGTTGGCTGGTACCCCACAGCAGATGGAATACGGCCCAAGAGGGCAGAGACTTCGGAACCGGCCTGTGTGAAGCGGAAGATGTTATCCACAAAGAACAGAACGTCAGAACCGGATTCATCCCGGAATTGTTCGGCCAGTGTCAGACCGGACAGCGCCACACGCATACGCGCACCGGGAGGTTCGTTCATCTGGCCATAGACCAGCGCAATTTTCGATTCTGGCAGGTTATCAGGCACGATAACGCCGGATTCGATCATTTCGTGATAGAGATCGTTGCCCTCACGGGTCCGCTCACCAACACCCGCAAACACGGACACACCCGAGTGTACCTTTGCGATGTTGTTGATCAGTTCCATGATCAAAACGGTTTTGCCAACGCCGGCACCGCCGAACAGACCAATTTTACCACCCTTGGTGTAGGGGGCCAGAAGGTCGATCACTTTGATCCCTGTGGTCAGGATCTCGGTTTCGGTGGATTGCGCTTCGAACGAAGGCGCATCGCCGTGGATGGCGCGGAAATCGGTTGCATCAACCGGGCCTTTTTCATCAACAGGGTCACCTGTGACGTTCAGGATACGGCCCAAGGTGCCTGTACCAACGGGCACCTGAATAGGCGCGCCGGTGTCGGTCACTTCGGCGCCGCGCACGAGGCCTTCTGTGGCATCCATCGCGATGGCGCGCACTGTGTTTTCACCAAGGTGCTGTGCCACTTCGAGAACCAGAGGCTTGCCTTGGTTTTCGGTTTTAAGGGCGTTCAGAATCTCAGGAAGGTTATCTTCGAACTGCACGTCAACGACGGCGCCGATGACCTGAGTAATTTTGCCGACTGCATGTGCCATGTCGTTTCTCCGGTTTTGCTTACAGCGCTTCCGCGCCGGAAATGATTTCGATCAGCTCGTTCGTGATGACGGCCTGACGCGAGCGGTTGTATTCGATCGTCAGACTGTCGATCATATCGCCCGCATTGCGTGTGGCGTTGTCCATCGCGGACATCCGAGCACCCTGTTCAGAAGCTGCGTTTTCCAGCAGACCCGAGAAAATCGCAGTTGCGACACCACGGGGCAGCAGATCCGCAAGGATTGCTTCTTCGGAGGGCTCATAGTCGAACAATGTTGCCGCTTCAGAATCTGCGCCTGCATCGTCGAATGTTGCAGGGATGATCTGGTGTGCTGTTGGCACTTGGCTGACCACGTTTACGAACTGCGCATAAAAGATCGTCGCCACGTCAAACTCGCCGCCATCAAAACGGGCAAGAATGTCTTTGGCGATATTCTGTGCATCGCCGTATCCCAGACGTTTGACCTCGGACATGTCAACATGACCGATCAGGTAAGATCCGTAATCGCGCTTAAGCTGATCGCGGCCCTTTTTGCCCACGGTCAGGATTTTCAATTCCTGACCGGCAGCAAGAACTTGCTGCGCTTTGGCCTTGGCCAGCTTTACGATGTTGGTGTTGAACCCACCGCAAAGCCCGCGTTCGGAGGTCATGACGACCACCAGTTGCACCTTGTCCGACCCTGTACCGCTGAGCAGTTTAGGGGCGCTGTCCGAGCCGCCAACAGAGGCGGCCAGCCCGGCCATCACGGCATTAAACCGTTCGGTATAGGGGCGTGACGCTTCGGCAGCTTCCTGCGCGCGGCGAAGTTTCGCCGCGGCAACCATTTGCATGGCTTTGGTGATCTTGCGGGTCGATTTGACCGACGTGATCCGATTTTTAAGGTCTTTGAGATTTGCCATTGGCTTATCTCTCCTTAAGCGAAGTCAGCGGCGTAGGAATCAAGCGCTGCTTTGATTTTCTCTTCCAGCTCGTCTTTCACCTTGCGATCGTTTTCGGTGATATCCTTGAGCAGGTCGGCGTTTTTGCCGCGCAGATGTGCCAGCAGGCCCTGTTCCCAACGGCCAACCTGAGACACCTCAAGCTTGTCGAGATAGCCTTTGGTGCCTGCATAGATGACGCAAACGATTTCGGCGTTGGACAGCGGTGCATACTGCGCTTGCTTCATCAGTTCGGTCAGGCGGGCACCACGGTTCAGCAACTGCTGTGTGGCGGCATCCAGATCGGAACCGAATTGTGCAAAGGCTGCCATTTCGCGGTACTGCGCGAGGGACAGTTTCACAGGGCCAGCAACCGAAGACATCGCTTTGGTCTGGGCCGAAGACCCAACCCGCGATACCGACAGACCGGTGTTCACAGCAGGGCGGATACCCTGATAGAACAATTCGGTTTCAAGGAAGATCTGACCATCGGTGATCGAAATCACGTTGGTTGGAATAAACGCCGAAACGTCACCACCTTGGGTTTCGATGATCGGCAGCGCCGTCAAAGAACCACCGCCGTTGTCTTCGTTCAGTTTGGCCGAACGTTCCAGCAGGCGAGAGTGCAGATAGAAAACGTCACCAGGATAGGCTTCACGCCCGGGTGGGCGACGCAGCAGCAGGGACATCTGGCGATACGACACGGCCTGTTTGGAAAGATCATCATAGATGATCAAGGCGTGACGGCCGTTGTCGCGGAAATGCTCTGCCATTGCTGTTGCAGAATAGGGTGCAAGGAACTGCATGGGTGCAGGCTCGGACGCGGTGGCGGCAACAATGATCGAGTAATCAATTGCACCGGATTCTTCGAGCTTTTTCACCAGCTGCGCCACGGTGGACCGCTTTTGGCCAATCGCAACGTAGACGCAGTACATTTTCTTGCTCTCGTCGTCACCGGCGGCGGCGTTCACCTGGGCCTGGTTCAGCATGGCATCAAGCGCCACAGCTGTTTTACCGGTCTGACGGTCGCCAATGATCAATTCGCGCTGGCCACGGCCAATCGGGATCATCGCATCAACAGATTTCAAGCCTGTCGACATGGGCTCATGTACCGATTTACGCGGGATAATGCCCGGCGCTTTTACATCGGCAAGACCACGTGTTTTGGTTTTGATCGGGCCTTTGCCATCAATTGGATTGCCCAGACCGTCAACAACACGGCCCAGCAATGCGTCACCGGTTGGCACGTCCACGATGGAATTCGTGCGCTTTACAGTGTCGCCTTCTTTGATGTCACGGTCGGAACCGAAGATAACCACACCAACGTTGTCCGCTTCGAGGTTCAGGGCCATGCCCTGGATACCGCCGGGGAATTCAACCATCTCACCAGCCTGAACGTTGTCCAGACCGTAAACCCGGGCAATACCGTCACCGACGGACAGCACGCGGCCGACTTCGGCCACCTCTGCTTCTTGACCGAAATTCTTGATCTGGTCTTTCAGGATCGCAGAAATCTCTGCAGCTTGGATACCCATTTATCCGACCTCTTTCATTGCATTCTGTAGGGAATTGAGCTTCGAGCGGATCGATGTGTCGATCATCTTGGAGCCCAGTTTGACGACAAGACCGCCGATGAGGGATTCATCAACGGTCGCTTGGAGTGTAACGGTCTTGCCAGTTGTCGCCTTCAGCGACTTGGCCAGTTTTTCAGACTGCGTTTTGGTCAGCGCCTTGGCGGAGGTGACCTCTGCAGTGATCTCGCCCTTGTCAGCAGCAATCAGCGCGCGCAGGGTTTTGATCAGCTGTGGCAGCACAAACAGGCGACGCTTTTGCGCCATCAGCGCCAGCGTGTTGCCCATCATTGGCGACAGCTTCATTTTTTTCGCCAATGCCGAAACGGCACCGGCCTGTTCATCACGGCTATAAATAGGCGATTGAATCAGGTTGTTGAAATCGGCGCTCTCGGCCAGGGCTGCGCTCAGACCATCAAGGTCTGTTTCGACAGCTTTGACCTGATCGGCATCTTTTGCCAGATCATAGACAGCGGTTGCATAGCGTTGCGCAATGCCCGTGGAAATTGATGCTGTTTCGGACACGTCCATCCTCTCATACAGTCAGTGCCGGATAAGCGAAGGAAGTCGCGTCACCGGAGTGTTGGCGCGGCTTGAAACGGTTCAAGACGTCTAAATCAGGGGCGATGTAGCAGACAGGTCCCCGCCCCGCAACACTGTATCATGCCCCGACGCCGAGTCCCTATCGCTTTATTTCATGGGCTTGCAGGTAGATGCGGCGCTTTGCCCCTTTTGAAGCCCCACAATATTGAGACAAAGTTGCCTCAAACCGCGAATCCTGTTCAGCCAATTTCTTTCATCGGGTAAAAGTGTCACAGGATACCACGGCCCGGCTTGATCGGGCGCGACAGATGACGTGCCTTCAACGGCACCGCGTTGCGCATGCGCCCTGCGTCGCGCTGGATCAGGCCACGCGCCGCCGGGGCGCCCCTAGATAGGTTTTGCCGTAGGTTCGCCGATGCCCTCAAGCACCGAAATGGTGCGACGGGCGCGGCGGCGTTCCACCTTGCCTTTGGGCGGATACACCAGTTTGGTCGCCTCGACCATAAATGCGCCCCCCGCCATCATTGTCGGCATACGTCGCCCGATCCGTTCAAACAGCCCCGCCGATTTCATCCAGACCCGTTGTTGTGAGGGAAACTGGAACAGCGCGCCCATATGCCGCTCCGGCAGGAATTGATGTTTGCGCAGCTGGGTTTCCAATTGTTTCGGGGAATAAGGCCGGCCATAGCCAAAAGGCGTGCGGTCGCGCCGCGCCCAAAGCCCGGCCCGGTTCGGCACAATAAACAGCGCCCTGCCCCCCGGCCCCAGCACCCGCCAGCATTCCTCCAGCAAATCACTGGGGCGTTCGCTGGTTTCCAGCCCGTGCAGCAGCACCAGTTTATCCACATGGCCGGTTTCAATCGGCCATAGGGTTTCTTCCGTCAGCACCGATGTATTTGGCATGCCCGCAGGCCAAGGCATTACCCCCTGTGGCCCCGGCATCAGGGTGATCACCCGCCGCGCATCTTTCAGATAGGGCCGCAACAAAGGCGCGGCAAAGCCGAATCCCACCACTGTCTGGCCTTTGGCTTCGGGCCAGAATTCCAACAACCGGTCACGCATGCTTTTTTGCGCCGCACGCCCCAGCGCACTGCGATAGTAAAAATTGCGTAGGTCTTGCACATCAAGATGCATTGCAGCCCGTCCCGGTGAATGACACTCTGTGCTCATGTTACGCACCACCGAGGTAAGACACCATGCCCTTTGATCTGATCACAATTCCCTGCCTTTCCGACAATTACGCCTATCTGTTGCGTGATCATGACAGCGGCGCGGTCGCGGTGATAGACGTGCCCGATGCCGCGCCTATCCTGAGCGAATTGAAAAACCGGGGCTGGCGTGCCAGTCAGATCTGGCTGACCCATCACCATTGGGATCACGTTGACGGGTTGCCTGAATTGCTGGCAGCCCATCCCGCGGCACAGGTGATCGGGGCACATGCAGACGCACATCGCCTGCCCGATCTGGGCCTTGCCGTGGCCGAGGGCGACAGATTTTCACTGGGCGCATTAGAGGCCGAGGTTTTTGATGTCTCGGGACATACTGTGGGCCATATCGCCTTCTATGTAGCCAAGGCCAAAGCCGCCTTTACCGCCGACAGCCTGATGGCGCTGGGATGTGGCCGCCTGTTTGAAGGCACTCCGGATCAAATGTGGCACAGCATGCAAAAGCTGATGGCGCTGCCCGTGGACACCACAATCTGTTCAGGCCATGAATACACCGCCTCAAACGCAAAATTTGCGTTAACGGTTGATCCGGACAATCGCGCACTTATATCCAGATCAAACGACATCTCGACCGCCCGCGCCAAAGGGTTGCCGACTGTTCCCTCGCAACTTTCAACCGAACTTGAAACAAATCCCTTTTTGCGCCCCGCCGACACCGGCATTCGCGCGACCCTTGGGATGCCAGACGCCACCGATGCCGCTGTTTTTGCCGAAATACGCAAACGCAAAGACAACTTCTAACGGTGGAAAAGATGACCAAAACGCACCGATCCCGGCAAAAGTGAAGCGATTTTTCCAGAAAACGCTTGAAGACCTGCCGCGATCAACCAAACTCTAATACTATGAGGCCATGGTCGGATTGGGGGCCTGTTATCCCACAGCACCCCGCCGGCCCCGATCGAAAAGGAGCACGCCCGTGCCTTCATTCTCGACTACACTTGAGCAGGCAATCCACGCAGCCCTTGCGCTGGCCAATGCCCGCCGTCACGAATTTGCCACGCTGGAACACCTGCTGTTGGCATTGATTGATGAACCCGATGCCGCGCAGGTGATGAAAGCCTGTTCCGTTGACACGGCAGAATTGCGCGACACGTTGAACGAATTTGTCGATGAAGATCTGAACAATCTCATCACCGATGTGGACGGCTCTGAAGCGGTGCCCACAGCGGCCTTTCAGCGCGTGATCCAACGCGCCGCGATCCATGTCCAGTCTTCGGGACGCACCGAAGTGACGGGCGCAAATGTTCTGGTCGCGATCTTTGCCGAACGCGAAAGCAACGCGGCCTATTTCCTGCAAGAACAGGACATGACCCGCTATGACGCCGTCAATTACATTGCCCATGGTGTTGCCAAGGATCCGGCCTATGGCGAATCCCGGCCCTTGAGCGGCGCGCCCGAACACGAAGAAGAAGCCCAAGGGGTGACCGAGGGCGACAAGAAAGAATCCGCGCTGGCCAAATATTGTGTGGACCTGAACGCCAAATCCCGTGACGGCGACGTTGATCCCTTGATTGGCCGCGCCGATGAGGTTGAACGCTGCATTCAGGTGCTGTGCCGCCGTCGCAAGAACAACCCGCTTTTGGTGGGGGATCCCGGTGTTGGTAAAACCGCCATCGCCGAAGGGTTGGCGCGCAAGATCGTAGCGGGCGAAACCCCCGAAGTTCTGGCCAATACCACGATCTATTCGCTCGATATGGGCGCCTTGCTGGCGGGGACACGCTATCGCGGCGATTTTGAGGAACGCCTCAAGGCCGTGGTCACCGAATTGGAAGAACACAAAGACGCGGTGCTGTTCATCGATGAAATCCACACGGTGATCGGTGCCGGTGCCACGTCAGGTGGCGCGATGGATGCTTCCAACCTGCTGAAACCTGCCCTGCAGGGCGGCAAGCTGCGCACCATGGGGTCCACCACTTACAAAGAATTCCGTCAGCATTTTGAAAAGGACCGCGCCCTTGCCCGCCGGTTCCAGAAAATTGATGTGAACGAACCCTCCGTCGATGACGCAGTGAAAATCCTGCGCGGGTTGAAACCCTATTTCGAGGATCACCATTCGGTCAAATACACCTCGGATGCGATCAAAACCTCTGTTGAACTGGCGCATCGGTATATCAACGACCGTAAATTGCCCGACAGTGCAATTGATGTGATCGACGAGGCCGGCGCGGCGCAACATCTGGTTGCCGCATCCAAACGCCGCAAAACCATCGGCACCAAAGAAGTCGAAGCCGTGGTCGCCAAAATCGCCCGCATCCCGCCGAAAAATGTCTCCAAGGATGATGTGATTGTTCTGAAAGATCTGGAAACCTCTCTGAAACGCGTGGTCTTTGGGCAGGACAAGGCGATTGAAGCCCTCAGTTCAGCGATCAAACTGGCCCGTGCGGGCCTGCGCGAACCAGAAAAACCCATCGGGAACTATCTGTTTGCAGGCCCCACAGGTGTCGGGAAAACCGAGGTCGCCAAACAGCTTGCCGATACTTTGGGTGTTGAATTGCTGCGGTTTGACATGTCGGAATACATGGAAAAACACGCGGTTTCGCGTTTGATTGGCGCCCCTCCCGGCTATGTCGGCTTTGACCAGGGTGGCATGTTGACCGATGGCGTGGACCAGCATCCTCATTGCGTGTTGCTTTTGGATGAAATGGAAAAAGCCCACCCTGACGTTTACAACATCCTGCTGCAGGTAATGGATCACGGCAAACTGACGGATCACAACGGGCGCACCGTTGATTTCCGCAATGTTGTCTTGATCATGACGTCAAATGCGGGTGCTGCGGAACAGGCAAAAGAAGCGATCGGGTTTGGCCGTGACCGGCGCACCGGCGAGGATACTGCCGCGATTGAACGCACCTTTACCCCTGAATTCCGCAACCGTCTGGATGCGGTGATCAGCTTTGGCGCCCTGCCAAAAGAGGTGATCATGCGGGTTGTCGAAAAATTTGTGCTACAGCTTGAAGCACAATTGATGGACCGCAACGTGACCATCGAATTGTCCAAAAAAGCCGCCGAATGGCTGGCCGACAAAGGCTATGATGACAAAATGGGCGCGCGTCCTTTGGGCCGTGTGATTCAGGAATACATCAAAAAACCACTCGCCGAAGAATTGCTCTTTGGCAAACTGGCCAAAGGTGGCGTTGTCAAAGTCGGCGTGAAAAAAGGTGAACTGGACCTGACGGTGCTGGGCCTTGAAAAGGCGCGGATCTCGGGTGACAAACCACCGCTGCTGACGGCAGAATAACCCCGTCTACGGCGCTATCGCCTGAAACCCCCTTCGCTGGCCGATGCTGGCGGAGGGTTTTTATTTGGAATTTCCAATGCAGCCTGCCGAAAATAGCGGCGCATGAATTACTTTTCGGTAAACTTAAGCTCGATCCGGCGGTTCTGTGCGCGGGCGGCATCGCTATCCCCTGCCGCCACCGGTTGGTATTGACCGAATCCGTTCGCCGCCAGACGGTCCGGCGCGATGCCCAAGGCTGCAATCATATATTTCACCACCGACAGCGCCCGCGCCTGGCTCAATTCCCAGTTATCGGCAAATTCGCCCTGCCCGGACAGCGGTACATTGTCCGTATGTCCGTCGACACGAATCACCCAATCAATTTCCGGTGGAATTTCATCTGCGACCGACTTCAGGATGCGCGCCACTTTGGCAATTTCGCCTTGGCCGTCCACCGACAGCACCGCGCCACCGGGCGGGAACAACACCTCGGACGAGAACACAAAACGGTCGCCTTCGATCCGCACCCCGTCCTGATTGCCCAGAACATCGCGCAGGCGGCCAAAGAATTCGGACCGGTATTGTTCAAGGTCTTTGGTTTTCGCTTCCAGTCGCGCCCGTTCCGCCGCTTCCAATTCGGCACGCCGGCTTTGTTCTGCCGCCACACGGGCCAGGGCGGTGTTCAAGTCCGACCCCAGCGATTCCAATTGCACTGTTTTGGCAGAATCGCGTATTTTTGCATCATCCAGCAACGCCCGCAGGTCGCCCAATTGGGTACGCAGCGCCGCAACCTGTTGATTTAACAACTCTGCTTGGCGCTGTGCCGTACTGCTGATTTGTTTTTCCTCGGACAAGGCAGACCGCGCCGCATTGATCAAAGCCGCCTGTTTTTCCGCCGCGCTGGTTTTGTCATCGGCCAATGCCTGTGCCGCGATTTTGGCCGCCAGCGCCTCGGCCAATTTTGCACGCAACGCTGCGCGGTCCGTGGTCAATGTGGTTTGATTATTCTCAAGCTCTTGGTCCAAAAGCGCAATCTGCATGCGGGCTTGGGCCAATTCAGTACGCAGCGCATCACGATCCGTGCTGAACGTGGTATTGGCCGCCGCCAGTTCTTGTTCCAGCGCCGCAATCCGCGCCTGTGCCGCCGCCAGCTCTGCTGCGGTTGCCTCCCGATCCGAACGCGATTGATCCTCGGTTGCGATTTGTGCCGCCAGCGCCTTGTCCACCTCGGATTGCAGCGCCGCAATTGCGGTCTGAAGCCGGATCACCTCGGCGGTGGCATCCTCTTGGGATTTCGCTGCATTCTGTTGTGCAGCTTGCAAGCTGATCAAGGCCTGCACCAGTTGATTATCAAGATCATTCTGGGAGGCCCGTGCCGCCGCCAACAAGGTTAATGTGTCTTCTGCTTCTTGTCGTTTGCGCTCAAGCGCGAGGGTCATCGCAGTCAGTTCCGCATCCGCATCTTTCAACTTGGCGCGCAGGGCCTCGGCGGCGGCGGCTTCGACCAGCCGCGCGGTCTCTTCATCCGAGAGCGCCTTGGCGGTTTGTGCGAACTGGCCTTGCAAATCAGTGATCCGGGTTTCGGCCTCGACATTTCGGGCGCGTAAATCTGCGACCATCGCATCCAGCGCCGCGCGCCGTGCGGCGGCCAGACGCGCCGCTTCTTGCTGGGCGTCTACCTCGTCACGCGCGGTGGCCAAGGCAAGGTTCAGCGCCTCTTGCGCACTAAGCAGATCTGCCTGGCGGGTTTCCAACGCCCCGACCTGCGCCAAGGCCCCGTCGCGTTCGGCCAAAAGCCCTGCCACCTGTGCTTCAAATCCGGTGATTTTGGTTTGGGAAGCTTGCAAATCCGCTGCTTGCCGGTCCCGTTCCGACGTCAGCGCCGCGATCAGATTGCCCTGCTGGGACACTTCATCCTGGGCATCCCTGAGCGATGAATTCAATGCGCCCAGCCGCGCTTCAAGCTGTGCGTTTGAACGTTCCTCAACCCCCAAAGCCTGCGCCAGCGCCGCCACTTCACCCGACAGCGCATCCAGTTCGGTTTCTTGGCCGGTGATCCGTTCGGTCAGCACAAACTGCACAACCATAAAAATGGTCAGCACAAACATCAGTACCAGCAAAAGACCGGTCATCGCGTCCACAAAGCCCGGCCAGATCGAGGCCTGAAACCTTGCGCCTGTCCTGCGGGACAATGCCATGGCTAGCGCGTCCCGCCGCCGGTTTGATCCGCGGGCCTCTGGCGTGCGGCCTCAGTGCGCCGCGGGCCTGACAGCGCCTTGGCCAAAAGCGAAATATCATGGCGCAACTCGGCCATTGTTTCCTGTCGACCTGCGGAAATTTCTTCGAGAATACGCAACATCTGCACATCAATAGAGCGCAGGCGCATGCGGCTTTCTGCATCAATGCCTTCGGTGGTGGCATTGGCTTCGATCACATCAATCAACCGATCCTGCCCTGCCGCCACCTGCATCAACGCCTGACTGGAGGGGTCTTTGCCTTCGATACGGGTGGTCATCCGGTCAACGGCGTCCGCCAGCTTGCCCATTTTTTCATCAACCAGGGCACGGCTGACATCCGATTGCGCAAATAGCTGGCGCAATTGTTCCATCTGTTCGGCCATATGATCAACAACGCCTGCAACCATCTGTTGTTCGTTGCTGGCATCATCACCTGCGGTAAATCCGACCCGTGTGATCGAACTCAGCCAGTCTTCCAATTCCTGATAAAATCGGTTCTGGCCATGGCCTGCGAACAATTCCAACAGGCCCACAACCAAGGATCCCGCAAGGCCCAACAATGAAGAACCAAAGGCCACGCCCATGCCGCCCAATTGCGCCTCAAGGCCGGTCATCAGACGGCCAAACACATCCACACCATCATCACCTTCGACCGGTGCAAGGCTGCGAATGGTGTCTACAACCGCAGGAACGGTTGTTGCCAATCCATAGAATGTGCCCAAAAGACCCAAGAAAATCAGCATATTGACGATGTATCGGGTGATTTCCCGTGCTTCGTCTATGCGGGTCGCGACCGAATCCAGAATCGATCGCGTCGAGGTGGCGCTGACCTGCATTCGCGCGCCCCGCGTGCGCAACAAAGACGCCAGAGGCGCCAGCAATTGCGGTGCCGAGGTTTCAGGATCAGGGCTGTCAGAGGCAAAATTCTCGATCCAGCGGACCGATCCGATCAGCTGCACAACCTGATAAAAACAGGCCAGCACACCGATGAAAAATACAAAGATAATCACCCCGTTCAGATAGGGGTTGGCGGCAAAAATCGGAAACACCGAAGGCAGCGCCAAAAAGGCACCGAAACCCGACAGGGCCAGCACAATCAGCATCAGAGAAATCTGACGCACGGGCTGGGAAAACTGTGGTCTTTGTTCGCGGTCTGGCTGCGACATGCGGCCTCTGCTCCTGACCCTTTTTGCCTGCTCTGGCCGTAGCTTACACCGAAACGCAAGCCTTATGCCATGGAATTATGTTGCCAGCGTCCTGACCCGTGCATTTAGCCACTCCAGCGCCGGATCATGCAAGCCCACCTGCATCAAATGCGCGGCAGTATTATAAAGATATTCGGTATTCGGCCCGCGTCCACCCACTGCTGCGGCAATGATCTGCGCCTGTTCTTCAAGGGGCATCCCCCCGCAATATTGCACATGACTTTCATCAATCACATAAACCAGCGCCTCAATGTCGCGGTTGTCGGCCAGATGTACGGTCAGGTTTTTTTCGACATAGGCGGATGAAATCAGCTCGCGTTCCCGCAGATAGGCCAGCGTTTCGGTTTCCCGCCCCGCAACAACCCGCAAGGCGATGCCTTCGCAGGCTGCATCGGGGTGTTCATCCAGCGCCAACACCAGACCGGGGTTTTCTTCGGTGCCGCGATGATGGATCGAACGCATGCAAAACGATCGCGCATAGCCGGGCAAGGTGCCAACCACGCTTTCCGCCACTTCAAATCCGGGGTTCCACAGCAAGCTGCCATATCCGAATACCCACATTGCCATCGCGCTGGTCCTTTCAATCTGCCTTGGGTAAACCGCATATAGGGCCAAAGTTAAAGGGATTTTCGGCTATGCGGCTTCTCGTCCGGTCGGTCGTCCTGTTTGCGCTGCTCTGGGTCGCTTGGTGGTGGTTGGCGTCAACACTGGTGGATCGCGGTTTGTCGGCCTGACAGCTGCAGGAGAGGTTGCTGTGAATGATCGGGCCGTGCCAGAAAGGCAGATTCGTGTGGACATTGCAAACTGGCCCGATGCCTGAACATCGCCAAAACCAACGGTGTTGTTTCCAACGCCCTCTTTACCCAGCTACAGGCGCTGTGATCCGTTTGGCCAATCTTGGCGGCGCGCCCGATCAGCTAAAGCTCGATCTGCGCTTTGCTCAAGGCGAGATGTCTCTTGGCAGCATCTGTCTGGGGCCAGCGCCACAGATCATTCTACGCTGATCAGCGGCAATATGCACCGCCGCGGTATTGCGCTGTGTCAAAATGGAAATGGTCACGGTGATATCGGTCGGCCTGTGGGCCAAGTACGGTTTTGAACGGGCCACAGGCCCCACGATGCATTTTACGCAGCGCCTTTTTGCTGCCCCGCGCATTCCAGCCGTGTAAAACGGTCATTTCGCTGCCGTCATTCAGTCGGAACGCCGAGATATCAATTGCCCGCCCCTTGCCATGTTCGGAAATCTTGGCGCCCTTTTTGTTGTTGCGGGTCCGGCAGGAATAATGTGCCGCAACCCGTAGCGATCGCAACCCACCGCCCTTTCGGGACAAGGCGGGCTTTGCGGTGCGGTCCAGCCATTTCTTGAGGGATTTGGCGGTTCGGCAATCCATCACCGAAGTCTGGCTGAGGGTCACACCCGAGACCGACCGGACCCTGACAGCATTCTCGACACCGCAGCCTTTCAGTTTCGCTTTGACGCGGCCAATCGCTTCGCCCTGAATGGCGATATCCCCGCAAACCGCGCCTTTGCGCAGCAAGCGCCGTTGCTTTTTCGCCTGTATTTCAATCTGTTGTGGGCGAAACTGCGGGCGCAAAGAGGCCTGCATCACAAAACCGATACCGTGATCCATATCCGGTTTTGGCTTTTGTAATGACCCGTCAGGCGTGATTTTTACAACTGGCATCACATTGCCGCCACGCTGTACCGGTCGTTTGGAATTTTCCGGCCCTGCCGCCACAGCGACCTGCCCGAGAAGCACCAAAACCAGTACAATAATCCGCATCACTTTCCCTTCGCCCCGCGCCCGAAATCGGGTGCGTCTGTATCTTGTCCCGCCTCAATGATCCCGCGTCGAATGGCGCGAGTGCGGGTGAAATAGTCAAACAGGTGATCCCCGTCGCCCTGCCGGATCGCCCGTTGCAGGGCAAATAATTCTTCGGTGAACCGGCCCAGAATTTCCAGGGTCGCCTCCTTGTTGGACAGAAACACATCCCGCCACATGGTCGGGTCACTTGCCGCAATCCGCGTGAAATCCCTAAACCCTGCTGCTGAATATTTTATTACCTCGCTGTCGGTCACGCGGCGCAGGTCATCCGCGACCCCGACCATCGTGTAAGCGATCAGGTGCGGCGCATGTGACGTCACAGCCAACACAAGGTCATGGTGTTCGGCATCCATTTCTTCAACATTCGCACCCAGCCCTTCCCACAGGGCACGCAGTTTCGCCGTCGCCCCAGGATCGGTATTTTCTGAAGGCACCAACAGGCACCAGCGGTTGTCGAACAATTCAGCAAAACCAGCGCGCGGGCCGGAATGTTCGGTCCCAGCCAGCGGATGCGCCGGGATAAATGCCACATTATCAGGAAGATGCGGCGCAACCTGTGCAATCACATCAGCCTTGACCGATCCAACATCGGTGACTGTTGCACCCGGTTTGAGGGCCGACGCAATTTCTGCGGCCACCGTCCCCATGACCCCGACAGGCACACAAAGCACCACCAGATCGGCGTCTTTGACGGCCTCAAGGGCGCTGTCGCACACCCGATCACAAAGCCCGATTTCCCGCGCGGTATCGCGGGTTTCAGCCGAGCGCGCAAAGCCCGTGACCTCCCCCACCAGACCACCCCGTTTCATCGCCCAGAACATTGACGAGGCGATCAGCCCCAAACCAATGAGCGCGACACGATCATAGACTTGGCTCATTTACGCCCCCGTTCTTGAATTGGCGCACCGCATGGACAATGCGGCGGCAGGAGCTTTCATCGCCCACGGTGATCCGCAAACATTGCGGTAATTTGTAGCTGCCCACGGGGCGTACCAGCAGGCCTTGGGATTTCAGATATTCGTTGCAGGCTTCGGATTCTTCGGCAGATCCGAACCGCGCCAGCACAAAATTGGCACAGGACACATCCGAAGGCACGCCGATTTCGGCCAGGGCATCCGCCAGCCAGCCCCGCCAGCGGGCATTTTCAACGCGGCAGTGATCGGCATAGGCGCGGTCACGCACAGCAGCTTCGGCAGCGTTCAGCGCCGCCTGGGACACGTTAAAAGGCCCGCGCACACGGTTCAGCACATCAATCACATGTTGCGGTCCATAGCCCCAGCCAACACGCAGCCCGCCCAGACCGTAGAGTTTTGAAAAGGTACGGGTCATAAAGACGTTTTGACGGCTGTCCACCAATGCAGCACCACCATCATAGGCTTCGACAAATTCGGCATAGGCCCCGTCGAGGATCAGCAACGCCCCGTCCGGTATCCCATCGGCCAGTCGCGCGATTTCGCCCGCGCCGATCATTGTGCCCGTGGGATTGTTGGGATTGGCGATAAACACCAAACGGGTTTTGTCCGTGCAGGCGGCAAGGATCGCGTCCACATCCGTGACCCGTTCCCGTTCGGCCACTTCGACAGGTGTTGCCCCCGCCGCCAGCGCGTTGATGCGGTACATACCAAAACCATGTTCGGTGTGGATCACTTCGGTATCCGGCCCCGCATAGGCCTGACACAGGAATGCAATCACCTCATCGGAACCTGCCCCGCAGATAATGCGATCCGCATCCAGATCATGCACCTCGGCAATTGCAGCGCGCAGCGGGCCATGATCCGACGACGGATAGCGATGCAGATCAAAAGACGCCCGCCGGAAGGCTTCGATGGCGGCATCGCTTGGCCCCAGCGGATTTTCATTGGAGGACAGTTTCACAACATTATCAAGGCCCGCAACATGGCTGGCCCCGCCTTGATACAGGGTGATGTCCATGATGCCGGGTTGTGGCGTGATCAATGTCATTCGGGCGTTCCTTACACAATCGTAGGGGTTGTAGCGGCCCCGCGGGCCAGCGACCAGATGTAAACGGAAAAAGGCCGCGGCGGTTTCCCGTCGCGGCCTTTTGAAAGACTTGGAACTGATGGCGAAGATTAGTTCTTCGCGTAGAATTCCACGACGAGGTTCGGTTCCATCATGACCGGATACGGCACATCGCCCAGCGCCGGCGTGCGCACGAATGTCGCGGTCATTTTGGAATGGTCTGCGTCGATGTAATCAGGCACATCACGTTCGGCCAATTGTGTGGCTTCCAGCAGGGCAACCATTTGCTTGGAACGGTCCCGCACTTCAACCACGTCGCCTTCTTTGACACGGTAGGACGGAATGTTCACTTTTTTGCCGTTCACACGGACGTGGCCGTGGTTCACGAACTGGCGTGCGGCAAAAACTGTTGCCACGAATTTGGCGCGGTACACAACCGCGTCCAGACGGCGCTCCAACAGACCGATCAGGTTTTCACCTGTATCGCCTTTTACACGCTCGGCTTCGCCATAGATGCGGCGGAATTGTTTTTCGGTCAGGTCGCCGTAATAGCCCTTGAGCTTCTGCTTGGCGCGCAGCTGGATACCGAAATCGGAAATTTTGCCCTTGCGGCGCTGACCGTGCTGGCCCGGGCCATATTCACGGCGGTTCACCGGGGATTTAGGACGGCCCCAGATGTTTTCGCCCATGCGACGGTCAAGTTTGTGTTTGGCAGACGTGCGTTTGGTCACGGCTGTTCTCCTTCTTAAGGTGTGAAGGGCGTTGTCCTTTGGGTTTCCCCCGACAGGCGATCCCTTGCGGGGGCCACCAACACCAATGAAGCCGCGCTTATACGGGGGATTGAGGGGGAGTCAACACGGGAATGAGATTGGCGAAGGCAGAAACGAGGCATGCAGGCCTTGCGCCCTTTGGAATGTTAGTTTCGGACGGTTGATTATGATGTGGTATCCCCGTCAGCCAAAGTCCGTTTGGAGCCCAGAGTCCCCGATACCGCGCATTGCTTGAATGTCAGCTCTCTGAGGTTGCGGAAAACAACTGTCGCGCGACGATGCGCGGCAGAACAAACCGCGAACAACCGCTAACAGACATTATGTGAACGTCCCTAGGGTTGTGTTGGGGGGGCAAGATCGGTGGTGGCTCAAAGGTCGGCTATGCGGACTTTGTTACCTTTTCCAACAACCTTCAGCCCTGATAAGTTGAGAAAAAGTGACTGGCTTTTTTGGCAAATTCTGGCATCGATCCAAAGCCAAATGGGACAACAGTATCGACCGACCAATGATCCGCTTCCTGTTGGTTCGACAACAAGATTTTCAGTGTTACGTGGCCAAGGTCGTTGCAGGTAGCAAGAATTGCTAATTCACCCTCTAATGATTCCCACTTCTTTTCGTCACCCCAAGGTGTCCTAAAAGACGCAAGCAACTCAAAGAAATCAGAAATCTGACCATAGTGGGTAGGGTTGTAAGCATACACATTCTTCTTAGCCGTAAGGGTAGGTGTCCTAACCTCAAAATCAAAATAGTCACCGTTGAGATTTGAAAATCGGAGTGATGATGATGGGTTAGTGGATTTTAGACAAAAATCAGCCACTGGTTACCTCTCAATTTCAATAAGCCAAATATATTCCCATCCGATAGAATGCGCAAACCAAGGCTTTTAGGATTGGCTACTCTGGGCTCACAGCGGTCATCTGACTGTTTCGGTAGGCCATCAAGTGTTGAGCATTTGAAATCACGCTCATAACTTCAAGCTACTGTTTTTATATCATTATTTCCCCCACATAACGAACGTTATGTGATGAAGCCCAGTGAGTCTAAGCAGACCTTTGCCCAAGTGCAGTGAACCAGCGCTTCGTCCGCGCACCCGTCCTTCACCCGCGACGCGCCATCGCAGCACATTCGTCATGACGGTGACAGGTCACAATATGATCATTCACCAGACCGCAGGCCTCCATCCATGCGTAAACAATCGTCGGGCCGCAGAACTTGAACCCTGCCTTTTTCAAATCCTTTGACACCTGCACCGAAAGCGGCGTCTGCGGCGGCACATCGGCCTGTGTCGCAAAGCGGTTTTGCAGCGGCTTGCCATCCACATAACGCCACATGAAATCATCAAAGCCGCCCTTTTCCTCAAGCGCGATCCAGGCGCGGGCATTGTTGATTGTCGCTTCGATCTTGCCGCGATGGCGGATGATGCCTGCATCGCTGACAAGGCGCGTCACCTCGGCCTCGCCCCATTGCGCGATCACATTTGGATCAAACCCCTCAAAGGCCGCGCGAAAATTATCCCGCTTTTTCAGGATCGTGATCCAGCTTAATCCCGCCTGAAACCCGTCAAGGATCAGCTTTTCCCACAGCGCGCGGCTGTCATATTCCGGCACGCCCCATTCGGTATCGTGATAGCGCACATAGATGTCTTCCACCCCCGCCCAACCGCAACGCTCCATCTTCCCACCCTTCTGTTCAATTTTCTGTAAATCCGCGCATTAAGCGCAGGTTATGGTTTGGCCTGCACTGTCGCTCAGGGTCACAGGAAAGTACATCACCGTGGGCAGCCGACACAAACGCCGATACAGCGACATCACGCCGGGCGCGGAAAACCCGCTGAATTTCGCTGTCGCCCAACGGGACAAGACCACCATCGACATGGTGCGGGATGCCTTGACCCATCAACAGGCGATGCTGGCCTATCAACCGATCATGCGCGCCAGCAATCACAGCAAAATTGCCTTTTACGAGGGGCTGATGCGGGTGATTGATGCCACGGGACGGGTTATTCCGGCGCGCGATTTCATGCCCGTGGTCGAAGACATGGAACTGGGCCGGGAAATTGACGTGCTGGCATTGCGCATGGGGTTGAACGCGCTGCGCCGCAATCCGGGCCTGCGCCTGTCGATCAATATGTCGGCCCGGTCCATCGGCTTTCCGTCATGGAAACAGGCCTTGCACCGGGGGTTGAAGCAGGACGCAACCATCGGTGAACGGCTGATTCTGGAAATCACCGAAAGCTCCGCGATGCTGGTGCCCGAACTGGTGGCGGATTTCATGAATGATCTGCAACCGCATGGTGTCTGTTTTGCGATGGATGATTTCGGTGCAGGTTTCACCGCCATCCGGTATTTCAAGGATTTCTATTTCGACATTCTTAAGATCGACGGGCAGTTTATCCGTGGCATTTCCCAGAGCCCCGACAACCGCGCCATCACCGCAGCACTGATTTCAATTGCGCGCCATTTCGACATGTTGACCATCGCCGAATTTGTCGAAAATGCCGAAGACGCGGCAATGCTGACAGAAATGGGTGTGGATTGTTTACAGGGCTATCTTTTCAGCGCGCCAGTGATCCGGCCCAAGGGGCTGCGCCTTGGCAAGGGGCCGGTTTCAGCGCGCTGATGACGCCCCTGCGCCGCTCAGTTGCCGCGATGCAGCGCATAGGCTATGACTCGCTCAGAAGGTCGGGGGAGTCGCCTTGTCATTGAAAGTGCAGGCGTCATGGTATCCTCGGCCAATGGTAGAGGAATTAACTATATGACCAACGTCGTCATCGCATCCGCGGCGCGCACCCCCGTGGGCAGCTTCGGTGGCTCTTTCGCCACAACGCCAGCCCATGATCTGGGCGCGGCCGTTCTCAAGGAAATCGTAGCCCGTGCAGGTATTGACGCCGCCGAAGTATCCGAGACCATTCTGGGGCAGGTTCTGACGGCCGCCCAGGGCCAGAACCCCGCGCGTCAGGCGCATATCAATGCCGGCCTGCCACAGGAAAGCGCCGCATGGAGCATCAATCAGGTCTGCGGGTCCGGCCTGCGTGCCGTGGCCTTGGCCGCCCAGCACATCCAACTGGGTGATGCGTCGATTGTTGCCGCTGGTGGTCAGGAAAACATGACATTGTCCCCCCATGCGCAAAACCTGCGTGCGGGTCAGAAAATGGGCGACCTGCAATTCATCGACACGATGATCCGTGATGGCCTATGGGATGCGTTCAACGGCTATCACATGGGCCAGACCGCTGAAAATGTTGCTGAAAAATGGCAGATCAGCCGTGAACAGCAGGATGAATTTGCCGTCGCCTCGCAGAACAAAGCCGAAGCCGCCCAAAAAGCAGGCAAATTCGCGGATGAAATCGTCGCTTATACCGTCAAAAACCGCAGAGGCGATATTGTCGTGGATCAGGACGAATACATCCGCCACGGTGCCACAATGGAAGCCATGCAAAAACTGCGCCCTGCCTTTGCCAAAGACGGGTCTGTCACCGCCGCCAATGCCTCTGGCCTCAATGATGGTGCCGCGGGCGCCCTGTTGATGAGCGCGGCTGACGCCGAAAAGCGCGGCATCGAACCATTGGCGCGCATTGCCTCATATGCAACCGCCGGTCTGGACCCGTCGATCATGGGTGTTGGCCCGATCTATGCCTCGCGCAAAGCCTTGGAAAAAGCGGGCTGGAAGGCCGAAGACCTTGATCTGGTCGAAGCCAACGAAGCCTTTGCCGCACAGGCCTGCGCCGTGAACAAAGACATGGGGTGGGATCCGTCCATCGTCAACGTCAACGGCGGCGCAATTGCCATCGGGCACCCGATTGGCGCATCGGGCGCACGTATCCTCAACACCCTGTTGTTCGAAATGCAGCGCCGTGGCGCCAAGAAAGGCCTTGCAACACTTTGCATTGGCGGCGGTATGGGTGTTGCCATGTGCCTCGAACGCCCCTAAACAGATTTGGGCGCGCAAGAATATTGCGCGCTCACGCTTGAATTAGAAATAACGTTACTCAGGGGAGAGGATCATTATGACTCGCGTCGCACTTGTTACCGGAGGCAGCCGCGGCATCGGCGCCGCCATTTCCAAAGAGCTCAAACAAGCGGGATATTCCGTTGCCGCCACCTATGCAGGCAATGACGAAGCCGCGGCAAAGTTTACCGAAGAAACCGGCATCAAGACCTACAAATGGAACGTCGCAAGCTATGACGAATCCAAAGCGGGCATTGCAAAAGTCGAAGCCGATCTTGGCCCCGTAGAGATTGTCGTCGCCAATGCGGGCATCACCCGTGATGCGCCGTTCCACAAGATGACACCGGAACAATGGCACGAGGTCATCGACACCAACCTGACCGGCGTGTTCAACACGGTGCATCCGGTCTGGCCCGGCATGCGCGAACGCAAGTTTGGCCGGATCGTGGTGATTTCCTCGATCAACGGTCAAAAAGGCCAGTTCGCCCAAGTGAACTATGCCGCGACCAAAGCCGGTGATCTGGGCATTGTGAAATCACTGGCCCAGGAAGGCGCACGCGCCAACATCACCGCCAATGCGATCTGTCCGGGCTATATTGGCACCGACATGGTCATGGCCGTGCCTGAAAAGGTCCGAGAAAGCATCATTGCGCAAATCCCTGCTGGCCGCCTTGGCGAACCAGAAGAGATCGCCCGCGCGGTGAAATTCCTTGTTGCGGATGACGCGGGCTTTATCAACGGTTCCACCATTTCGGCGAATGGCGCGC
Organism: Sulfitobacter sp.; assembly: GCA_047634585.1. Taxonomy (GTDB): domain Bacteria; phylum Pseudomonadota; class Alphaproteobacteria; order Rhodobacterales; family Rhodobacteraceae; genus Sulfitobacter. Next base: position 120,727 of record JBLIAN010000005.1, read on the forward strand.
AGTTCTTTGTGTGATTGATCCAGCCCCGAACGGGCCACTTGAACACAAGAAAGGCCGGCTCATTTGAGCCGGCCTTTCTTTATCCCGTAAGAACACTGCAGTTGTTCAGCGGGAAACCTTGCCCATCAACCACGCCCAGGCGTCCTGCATGGCGGCGGCGCGTTCTTCGTGGGCCTGTTTCATGACATTGCGGGCGGCGGGGTTTGTTGTGGCTTCGATCATGGCATTTATCCTTTCGGCTTGATAAAACTTGTCTGCGTTTGACTTGATACAAACATGGGCCTTTATTTCTCTATCTACAAACGAGACTTTCCAATGCCTCACTTAAAGTATACTTAACTGAAGATGCCCAGCACCCTGCCCCCTTTGACCGCCCTGCGCGCTTTTGATGCGGCGGCGCGGCATATGTCGTTTGCCCGTGCCGCCGATGAATTGAACGTCACCCCCGCCGCGCTGAGCTTTCAAATAAAATCACTTGAAGAACACCTTGGTGCGCCGCTGTTTCGCCGCCTGAACCGGGCGGTAGAATTGACGGATGCCGGACGCGCCCTTGCACCGGATGCCAAAAATGCCTTTGAAACCCTGACCGCAGGCTGGCGTGCCGCGCAACGCGCACAGGATCAACAAATCCTGAATGTCACCGCCGGCCCTGCGTTTACCGCGAAATGGCTGGCCCCGCGTTTGTTCGAATTTGCCCAATGCCATCCCGAGATCGAATTGCGGTTTTCAGCGACGCTCAGGATGACCGATTTCGCACGGGATGAAATTGATGTGGCGATCCGTTTTGGCCAGGGTCCGGATCGGGGGCTGTATTCCGTGCCCCTCGCCGATGAATGGGTGGTCCCGGTGATGACCCCGGCCATCGCCGCGCGATACCCGACGCTCGAACGCCTTGCCGAGGCCGTGTTGATCACGGATAGTTCAATTGATTTTGTGCGCCCGAAGGTGGACTGGCAAACCTGGTTTGAGGCGATGGGCATCCAGGTGACACCGCATTACGGCCCGCGATTTTCCCAAGCCGATCACGCCCTTGATGCGGCGATTGCCGGGGTTGGTGTGGCCCTGGGGCGGCGCGCCCTGGTGATCAAGGATCTGGCAGAAGGGCGCCTTGTTGCCCCGTTTCCCTTTGCCATGCCCACGGGCGGGCGCTTCCGGTTTCTTTGCCGTGAAGGCGCGGAAACACGGCCCCAGATCGCCGCATTCAAAAATTGGATCTTGCAGGAAATCGCAAAAACCAGCCATATCGCCGAGGCCATGACCCTGCTGGAGCCCCCAAAAACATGACCCGCCCCCAAGCCACCGCCACCGGATTTGTCGCTGTTCTGCTTTGGGCGCTGCTGGCGCTGTTCACTGTCGGCTCAGCCCCCACACCGCCGTTTTTGCTGAACACCCTGTGCTTTAGCATTGGTGGCACGCTGGGTTTGATCTGGGCGGCTGCCAGCGGCGCCCTGCCCCGCCTGCGTAACGTGCCGCTGCGGGTCTATGTCTTTGGCACCTTGGGGTTGTTCGGTTATCACGCGCTGTATTTTTCTGCGCTGCGCCTTGCCCCCGCCGCCGAAGCCGGATTGATCGCCTATCTCTGGCCGCTGCTGATCGTGATCTTTTCGGGGCTCCTCCCCGGTGAACATCTGCAAAAAGGCCATGTTATCGGGGCTTGCCTTGGTTTTGCAGGTGCGGCGCTGATCATCACAGGGGGCGGCAGCGGATTTGCCAGCGACCATGCGGCAGGCTATGCGCTGGCGGGGCTTTGTGCGCTGACATGGTCGGGCTATTCGGTGTTGTCGCGGCGGATCGGCACCGCGCCCACAGCATCTGTTGCGGTATTTTGTCTGGCCACAGCGGTGTTATCCCTGCCGATGCATCTGCTATTCGAAGAAACCGTCCTGCCACAAACACCATCGGGTTGGGCGGCGATCGCCGGGCTCGGCCTTGGCCCTGTGGGGCTGGCGTTCTTTGTCTGGGACATCGGGGTAAAACAAGGGGATATTCAGCTGCTTGGCACCAGCTCCTATGCGGCACCGCTGCTGTCAACGCTGGTTCTGGTGATGGCAGGTGTTGCCGCGCCCAATCTCACCTTGATCTGGGCGGCGCTTCTCATTACCGGCGGCGCTGCAATCGCAGCGCGCGCCAGCCTTCGTCAGTCAAAATAGCAAAGCGTTAACTCGACAGGCGCTCGATTTCCTCTTTGAGGCGCAGTTTTTCTTTTTTCATCGTCGCAACTTTCAGATCATCTACCCCGGGGGCGCGCTGGGCGCTTTCGACAGCCTCGCTCATCGCTTGGTGTTTCCGCTGCAGGGTCTCCACATGTGCGTTAAGAGCCATATAATCCTCCTTGATGAGTGTTTAGAATCCCAGTGGACCACAGTCGCGAAAACAAGTCACGCTGCCGTGCAGAAAATCGGGCATTTAGGTAAATATTCGCCTAACAACGGTCAGAAATCCAGCGCAGCGCCGTTTCTGAGAACCGCACTGATTTCAGGCACATAGCTGTCACCATCCTGCCCATGAAATGCCCCTTTGTGCATAATAAGCGGCGGATGCAGGCGAAACGCGGCGCGCCCGTTCTTGCGCGCCCTTACAATCACCCGTTCCGCCGTGCGTCCCGTCCGCGCCGCCAGTGGCAAAACCTCGATTGATCCAAGGTCATGGGGCATCGCACCCAGCAAATCCGGCAGGCGTTCGGCACGGTGGATAAAATGCGCCTGCCCTTTCGGGGCCAGACGTTTGGCAGCAATCTTAACCCAGATCGCCAGCGGCGTGTCTTCGCCATGGGCGGTCTCGCGGGCCGGATCATCAGACGCCACCGATGCCGCCCTGTCAAAATACGGGGGGTTGGCTAGCACATGATCAAATTGACGTTGCCGCAAATGCAGTGGTAAATCCCGCAGATCGGCTGTCACCACCTCAAGGGTATCCGCGCCATTGCGCCGTGCCAGATCGGCAAACTCTGCCTGCCGTTCCACCCCCGTCAACGCCAGCCCAGGCACCCGCGCGCCCAGACACAACACCGCCGCGCCCACACCACAGCCCAGCTCCAGCACCCTCTGCCCGGCTTGGGCAGGCACACAAGCCGCCAGCAACACCGGATCAAGCCCGGCGCGATAGCCATGGCCGGGCTGATACAACCATAATTTGCCCCCCAAAAACGCATCATGGGTCAGCTCAGCTTCGGAAAACCCCGTCACATGCCCAGCGGGATTTCATTGTCCCGCAAGATCAGCAGCGCCGCATCATGATCATTGGGGTGCACCATCAGGCGGCGCGGGAAAATTCCGATGCCACCTTCAAGAACGCTCATGTTTACGTCCAATTCAAAGCAGTCTATATCCTCGCCCTGAAGAAGGGCCGTGGCAAAGGCGATAACCGTTATGTCTGTGCTGCGCATAAGTTCCTTCATATCAAAGATGTGGGACAGGCAGACCGGATTGTCGAGCCTTGGATAGGATCATAATCATGAAAAACGGTGCCGCGCTAAAACCCCATGACCGTCTTGCGGCCTATCTGGCCGATGATATGGCGGCGGTGGGTGATCTGATCCGGGATCGCATGGCGTCAAAACATGCCCCGCGCATCCCCGAAGTCACCGCGCATCTGGTTGAGGCAGGCGGCAAACGTCTGCGCCCGATGATGACCCTCGCGGCGGCGCGGATGTGTGGGTATGACGGCCCTTACCATGTGCATCTGGCGGCCACGGTTGAATTTATCCACACTGCCACCCTGCTGCATGATGATGTGGTGGATGAAAGCGCCCAGCGGCGCGGGCGGCCTACGGCGAATCTCTTGTGGGACAATCAATCATCGGTGCTGGTCGGGGATTATCTGTTTGCCCGCAGTTTCCAGTTGATGACCGAACCGGGGTCGATGCCCGTCATGCGCATCCTGTCCAATGCGGCGGCAACCATCGCCGAGGGCGAGGTGCTGCAACTGACTGCGGCGCAAAACCTGTCCACGGATGAAAACATCTATCTGCAAGTGGTGCGCGGCAAAACCGCGGCGTTGTTTTCTGCGGCAATGGAAGTCGGCGGTGTGATTGCCGATGCAAAAGACACCCATGTTCAGGCCTTGTATGACTATGGCGATGCCTTGGGCATTGCCTTTCAGATCGTTGATGACCTGCTGGATTATCAGGGCCAGTCGGAGACCACAGGCAAGAACATCGGAGATGATTTCCGCGAGCGCAAACTGACCCTTCCGGTGATCAAAGCAGTGGCCAAGGCCGATGCCGAAGAACGCGCATTCTGGGTGCGCACCATCGAAAAGGGCCGTCAGGAAGACGGTGATCTGGATCATGCGCTGATGTTGCTGGCCAAACATGACACGCTTGCAGCGACCCAATCAGAGGCGTTGGGCTGGGCCGAAAAGGCCAAGACCGCGCTCACCGCCCTGCCCGATCACGCGGTCAGGGATATGCTGATGGATCTGGCCGATTACGTGGTCAGCCGCGTCAGCTAAGCACGCAGGTCTGCACCCACCATTCAGGATGCTGAGCCCCCAGGCGCGCGGCGGCTGTGGCAGCATCATCTGCCGTTTCAAACAACCCGAAACAGGTGCTTCCCGAACCCGACATCCGGCAAAACCGGGTTTCGGGCTGTCCGCCCAATGCCGCCAGCACCGTGGCAATTTGAGGCGCAACCATCAATGCGGGCGCTTGCAGATCATTGCGGGTGCCATGCAACCATTCGATCAGCGCCGCAGCATCCACAAAATGCGGGGTTTCACCGGGTAGTGCCGGATTTTCTTTATGCTTCAAAGCCTTGAAAACAGGCGGCGTGGCCATTTTCACCGCCGGATTGACCAAAACCGCATGGACCTGCGGAAATGCCTCAAGCGGTGTCAGCACATCACCAATGCCCTGCATCCGCTGCGCCGAGGCGCGCAGACAGACCGGCACATCCGCCCCCAGCCCCGCCGCATCGCCGATAAACCCCATATGCCGCAGCACCGCCGCCGCATCCGATGATCCGCCACCGATCCCCGCACCATGCGGCAGGTACTTTTCCAACCGGATATGCCCCGTAAAACCGGCAAGCTCTGCTGCCTGCCAGATCAGGTTTCCGCTGTCCTGCGGCACGCCCTGGGCAAACGGACCTGCGACTTCAAGGGTCAGATGTTGCGCGGGATCAAACCACAGCCGATCCTCAATATCGGCAAACACCACCAGCGAATCCAGCAGATGATACCCATCTGGCCGTTGGCCCGTGACATGCAGCGCAAGGTTGATTTTGGCGGGGGCAAAGCCCTCAAATGTCATTGGCCACCTTAAGCGGGGGCGCGCCTTCTTCTTGCAGCACCACATCCAACCCCACATCCAGCTTGCGCCGGATGCGCTCCGGGTCCGCTTCGGTATCTGTATCATCGGGCCGGATGAAGGACAGGGCGCGGCTCCATTGGAATTCGGCCTCGCGTAGACGCCCCACCGCCCAATAAACATCGCCCAGATGATCGTTCACGACCGGATCAATCGCGATCAGTTCCACCGCGCGTTCCATCTGATCAACGGCTTCGGCGTAACGGCCCAGACGGTAAAAGACCCAGCCCAGTGAATCAACGATATAGCCGCTGTCTGGGCTGGCCGCGACCGCGCGTTCGATCATGTCCAGGGCTTCGTCCAGATTGCGGTTCTGTTCCACCATCGAATAGCCAAGATAATTCAACACCTGTGGTTGTTCGGGGTTGATCGCCAAAGCGCCCCGGAAATCAGCCTCGGAAGCGGCTTCATCACCCAACCGTTCATGGGCGATGCCCCGTGAATACAGCAAAACCCAACGCAACCGTGCCGTATCAGGCACCAGATCAAGCGCCCGGTCATAGGCCGCGATAGCGCCAGCAAAATCATCCTGCCCGCGCAGCACATCCCCCAGCGTGGAATGCACCACCGCCAGATTGCCATGGCTGCGGGCCAGTTGCTCCAGAACCTCGATCGCCTGATCGACCTTGCCGGACCGGCGCAGGGCATCGGCCCGCCCCAGTTCAGCGGCATGGTAGGTTGGGCTGTCGGCGGGCACGTCTTTGTATTCCTGAATGGCGAGATCTTGCTGCCCCAGACCTTCGAGCAGATCAGCCGTCAACAATAGCGCATCCACATGATCAGGGCGCAAATAACGTGCCAGACGGGTATAGAGCAGCACATAATAATCACCCGCATCTTCGCTTTTCAGCACCGCCGCAAAGGTGAAAAACACCTCGGCTATGCCGGTTTTGGCGTCGCGCACATGGGTGAATGGCACCTCGCCATCGCCTTTCAGGGCGGTAAGCAACACATCGAGTTCGGGATCGGTATTGCCGCCAAAGCTGGCCTCGATCACTTGAATCGCATCGGCGCGGCGGTCCAGTTGCGCCAATATTTCGGCATGGGCCATGACGCCACGGCGGGTTTGCCCCGCGGCCCCGGCGCTCTGCGCGCCAAAGATCGCCTCGGCGCTTTCAAAATCACCGACGCTCGCGAGGGCCAGTGCCTTGTGATACATCACAAACCCCTGCATCCCGGCCTCTTTGCTGAGACGGTCAAAGGCGGCCATCGCGGCGCGCACATCACCCGCCCCCATCTGCGCCCAAGCCTTGACCAATCCATCCACCCAAGGGCCAATGCCGTTTGCGTCATCTTCGCGGGCCAGTATCGCCTGATAATCCGCGTTCTGGGCCAGATCGGCAGTGATCAGCATCCGCGCCACCTGACTGCGGTCTTGTTTGCTGTCCAACACACGGGCCAGCGGCACCGCTTTGTCAATTTGCCCAAGCGACAGATAGGACAAGGCCGTGCTTTCCATCAGTTCGACATTCTGCGGGTCGCGGGCCAGCGCCTGTGCGTAATAGCTGGCGGCCTGCGTGTAATCGCTGTTTACGGCGGCATGGCGTCCGGCCAGATAGGCCCCCGATACCGATTGCGCCTGTGCTGGCGCATCGACCAACCCCGCCAGCGCCAAAACAGTCACCACACCCAAGGCTTTGCGAAACATCACTGATCGTCCTCTTCATTCTTTGATCAAAGGCTATCAGACCTGCGCCCAAGCGCAATCCCGCCCTGAACACGACTTGGGGAATACAGGCACCAATCGGCGGATCACTGCAAAGAAAAAGGCGGGGCTGCCCCCGCCTTTGATCCGTCCAGGGTGACCGCAGGATCACATGTTGGGATAATTCGGCCCATCCCCGCCCTGCGGCGTGGTCCAGACGATGTTCTGGCTCGGGTCTTTGATGTCGCAGGTTTTGCAATGCACACAGTTCTGGAAGTTGATCTGGAACCGCGCATCCTTGCCCGGCTCCTGGATGAACTCATACACACCCGCCGGACAATAGCGCGCCGAAGGCCCCGCATATTTGGCAAGGTTCACCGCCACCGGCACAGAGGCATCTTTCAACGTCAAATGTGCAGGCTGGCTTTCCTCGTGGTTGGTAAAGGAAAACGCGACATTGGTCAGACGGTCAAAGCTGAGCGTGCCATCGGGCTTGGGATACTCGATCGGCTTGTGCTGATCTGCGGGTTCCGTGGCATCGGCATCGGATTTACCGTGTTTCAGCGTGCCCAGCAGCGAGAATCCAAAGGTGTTGCACCACATGTCGAACCCGCCAATGGCAAGCGATGCCATCAGGCCGAACTTGGACCACAAAGGTTTGACATTACGGACCTTTTTCAAATCCGCGCCAATCGGCCCACTGCGCACTTCGGCCTCGTAATCGTTCAATTCATCGCCCGAGCGCCCCGCTTGAATGGCGCCATAGGCGGCCTCAGCGGCGGATTTACCCGACAGCATCGCGTTATGGTTGCCCTTGATGCGCGGCACATTGACCATGCCCACAGAACAGCCCAACAATGCCACTCCCGGCGCAACCATTTTCGGCATCGACTGATAGCCGCCTTCGGTGATTGCCCGTGCGCCGTAGGCCACACGTTTGCCGCCCTTCAGCAGCTCGGCCACCATCGGGTGATGTTTGAAGCGCTGGAATTCCATGTAAGGGAACACATAGGGGTTTTTATAGCCAAGGTGGACCACAAACCCGACATAAACCTGATTATTATCAAGGTGATAAATGAAAGACCCACCACCTGCGTTGCTGTTCAGCGGCCAGCCCATTGTATGGGTCACGGTGCCTTCACGGTGCTTGGCGGGGTCGATTTCCCAGATTTCCTTCATGCCAAGGCCAAATTTCTGCGGCTCTTTGCCCTCGGAAAGATTGTATTTATCAATCACCTGTTTGGACAGGCTGCCGCGCACCCCTTCGGAGAGGAACACATATTTGCCATGCAATTCCATGCCCGGCTCGGTGTCCGGCCCGATGGTGCCGTCTGCCTCAAGCCCGAAAACCCCCGCAACCACGCCTTTGACTTCGCCGTCATCGCCATAGACCAATTCGGAACAGGCCATGCCCGGAAAGATTTCAACGCCCAGCTCTTCGGCCTGTTCGGCCATCCAGCGGCAAACATTGCCCATTGAAACGATGTAATTGCCGTGATTGTTCATCAGCGGCGGCATCGGCAGGTTCGGCACACGGATCTGGCCCGCTTCGCCCAACATGTAAAAGTTGTCCTCTTTCACCGGCACGGTGATCGGGGCGCCTTTTTCTTTCCAGTCGGGGATCAATGCATCCAGACCACAAGGGTCCAGCACCGCACCAGACAGGATATGCGCGCCCACTTCGGACCCTTTTTCAAGCACAACCACGCTACATTCAGGATCCAGTTGTTTCAGCCGGATCGCCGCAGACAGGCCCGCAGGCCCCGCGCCAACGATCACAACGTCATATTCCATCGCTTCGCGTTCAATTTCAGCCATAACTAGGGCCTCCCTCAGGGCAAAATCGGTTTGAAGTTGGCTAAACCACACGCGGGCTCAATGCAATCGGGACGATACGTTAATTGCTGCATTCGCAGCATGTTTGTACGATTTGTGCGTGGCCGCCGGGCAAATGCAACCTGAGCATGAAAACACTACATCTTTCGCCGCAAAACCTGTCCCGAAGGCGACTAGGTGTCCGGCGCATCCCCCATCAGATACCGGGGCCCCGGCCCTTTTTCGGCGGCGCGGTCCACGGGATTGTACATCGCGCAGACATCAAGGCTCAGACAGCCACAGCCGATACAGCCATCAAGGTTGTTGCGCAGCTTGGTCAATGTATTGATCCGCTGATCCAAGGCATCCCGGAAACTTTCGCTGATCCTTGCCCAATCGGCCTTGGTGGGGGGGCGTTTGCCGGGCAGTTGATCCAGTTCGGCCTTGATCTGCGGCAGGGTGAACCCGAATTGCTGGGCGATCATGATGAAACTCAGCCGCCGCAGATCCGCCCGTTCAAACCGCCGCTGTCCGCCATCATTGCGCCAGGGTTTGATCAACCCCTGCGCCTCGTAATAGCGGATGGCCGACACCGCCAGCCCCGTGCGTTTCGCCAGCGCCCCGATAGAAAGCCCGTCATTTATCGCCATATTCTGCCTCTCAGAAAAAGCTTGATCTAAAGTTAGGTTTAGAAACTACAACAGATGTCAGTCAAGCCATAGAAAAGGAAATTACCATGACTGCGCATCTTGAACATGCCAATTACACCGTATCTGACCCGCTCAAAACCGCGGCCTGGATGGAAAAGCTGTTTGGCTGGCACATCCGCTGGCAGGGGGCTGCACTTGGTGGCGGGTTTACCGTGCATGTGGGCAGCGATGTTCACTATCTGGCGCTGTACACCCCCGCTCAGCCACTGGATGCGAAAACCAGCAGCTATAGCATTATCGGCGGGCTCAATCACATTGCGGTGGTGGTGCAGGATCTGGATGCCTGCGAAACCGCGATCAAATCCCATGGTTTCAAAACCGGCAACCACGGCGACTATGAACCCGGACGGCGGTTTTATTTCCACGATGACGACGGCATCGAATATGAGGTTGTGCAATATTCATAACGGCTGAAACCAGCCAGTTCTCAGGGCTAAACCACTTGCAATCCCACGCTAATATGGGTCAGGTATTACGCAGCAATTCTTGAAAACGGCCGCCCCCGTGCTTTCTGCGGGAGCGGCCCTCATTACGTGGATAAACACCCATGGAAAAGATCCCCATGACCCGTGCAGGGCATACCGCATTGGAAACCGAGCTGAAGCAGCTCAAGACAATTGAACGCCCGGCGATCATCAAGGCGATTGCCGAAGCGCGCGAACACGGGGATCTGTCCGAAAACGCCGAATATCATTCCGCCAAGGAAAAGCAGTCCTTCATCGAGGGCCGCGTGAAAGAATTGGAAGGCGTGATTTCTCTGGCTGATGTGATCGACCCTGCAAAATTGTCCGGCCCGATTAAATTCGGCGCACGGGTGACCTTGGTGGATGAAGACACCGAAGAGGAAAAAACCTACCAGATCGTCGGCGAATACGAAGCCAAGATCGAGAAGGGTCTGCTCAACATCAAATCGCCCATCGCCCGTGCCCTGATCGGCAAAGACGAAGGCGATTCGGTTGAGGTGCGCACACCGGGGGGGCAGAAATCCTATGAGGTTCTCAAAATCGTCTATGCCTGAGCGGGATCGTTTTCATGGTTGAAACACCCGGGACATCGGCCAATCCGGCCAGTGGAAAAACGGCGTCCGCACGGCCGACGCCGCTGGGCATTTATGACAAACCAAAACCGCAATCCGTGACCGGAATCGAAGTTGTCGCCATCGCGCTGAGCGTTCTGTGGCTGCTGGGCGCTGTCGTCTTCTTTCTGGTCCTGCCACAAGATCCGCAATCCGCCCAAAGCAATCCAGACGGGCTGCGGTTTTTGATGACCATGCTGGCGGTTTTCATGCCGGTCGCGATGATCTGGGTGGCGGCCACCGCCGCCCGTGCGAGCCGTGTAATGCGCGAAGAAAGCCAGCGTTTGCAGACCGCGATTGATGGCATCCGCCACGCCTATATCGCGCAACAACAAGGCCACGGGCTGAATTCCGGTGCGTCGGTGGCCCGTAAGCTGGACGAGATCGCCAGCACCGCCCGCAAAACCGAATCTGCGCTGGCCACGTTTCAATCGCGCCGCGATGACCCCCCCCGCCAATCCGCAGCCGCTGTGCCTGCTGCCGCCGGTGATGATCAACCGGTACTGGCGCTGGGCACCCAAGCCAGCGACATGGCTCCGCTGCTGTCCACAGATGATTTCATCCGCGCCTTGAACTTCCCCGAAACCGCCGAGGACGAAGTCGGTTTTGCCGCGCTGCGCCGTGCGCTCAAGGATCGCTCTGCCTCGCAGCTTATTCAGGCCGCCCAGGACGTGCTGACCCTGATGTCCCAAGACGGCATCTATATGGATGATCTGCGCCCCGATCGCGCCCGCCCCGAGACATGGCGCCAGTTTGCCCAAGGGGCGCGGGGCCGTCCGATTGCCGCTTTGGGCGGTATCCGGGACCGGTCTTCGTTGGCATTGACCAATGCCCGCATGAAACAAGACCCGATTTTCCGCGACGCCGCGCATCACTTCCTGCGCCGCTTTGACAAAACCTTTGCCGAATTTGAAACCCATTCCAGCGATGGCGAGATTTCCGCATTGGCCGACACCCGCACCGCACGGGCGTTTATGTTGCTGGGCCGCTGTGCAGGGACGTTTGATTAAGGGCGGAAAAACCTGTCCCGCCCTTCCCTGCCTATGTCGCGTGATACGTCAGCCGCCGCGCCATCTGGCCCGACGGGGCATGCAAGGCCAAAGCATCGCCGGTGAACCCATACCGCGCATAAAACCGCCGCCCGATGCTGTTTTTCTCAAACACCTCGACGGTCAGATCACCCCGCAGCGCCACGGCGTGATCCATCAAGGCACGGCCCAGACCGCGCCCGTGACAGGCAGGATCCAAAAACAATCCGCCCACGTCATTCCCGATCAGCGCGATGAAACCGACTACGTGATTGTCCGCCTCGATCACCCATGTTTCGGCATGAACCAGATAGATATTGCGCAGGTTCTCGGCTTCACTGTTCAAAAACGTATCGGTGAGAAACGGATGCGCCAAAGTGCTGGCCTTGCGCCAAAGCGCGACGATGGCATCCGTATCACCGGATGAGAATTTTCTGATCATTGTCAGAGGGTACCTTCTGTGTTCGGACAACCGTCAACAACTGCCAAGCGGCATCCTGTGTCATGATAATTCGAGGAAAGCACAGCCTGCATTGCCGCCAAAAGCGGGCTTGTCTGCGTTGGTCTGCACAGGGCAACTTCATGTTGCCCGCTGATATCAGGACATCAAATCTCCATCGTGATGCGCGATCCTAGCGCAGCATCACCGCCGGACCCAGCCTGTGCCGGACGCCAGGCACAAACAGGTGCATTATTGTCTCAGATGTGCAGGCCGAAACTGGCATAGGGCACAAAGCGCACCAGATCACCTTGGGCGATGTCCTGCGCCGGTTCGGGCAGCTCCACCAGCCCCTCGGCCCAGCTTAGCCCGCTGATCCGCCCCGAGCCCTCCGAGGCAAAAACTTCGGCATGGCCATCGCGCATACGGGCGCGCAGATATTCGCGCCGCCCGGCTTTTTTGCGCTTGCTAAACCCGGCAGGCACATCAAATCCCTGCGGTTCAGACCAGCCCGCGCCGGACAAGATGCCCATCGCGGGGCGGGCAAAAATCAGGCTACAGACCAGCGCCGCCACCGGATTTCCCGGCAGGCCAAACACCGGCACGCCCTGCCATACCCCCAGCGCCAAGGGCCGACCCGGTTTGATCGCCAGACGCCACAGCGCCATCGCGCCCGCCTCTTCCAACAGGGCCGACACATGGTCTTCGTCACCCGCCGAAGCACCACCGCTGGTCAGGATCACATCCACCTGACCCACAGCCGCATCCAGCCGCGCCCGCAAGGCCGCACGGTCATCCGGCACCCGCCCCAGATCCACGGCCAGATGGCCAAACTGCCCCGCCAGCGCCAGCAACATCGGGCGGTTGGCATCATAAATCTGCCCCGCCTCCGCGGCTTCACCCGCTTCGACCAATTCATTACCGGTTGAAATCACCCCGACCCGAAGCGGTTTTTGCACCGCAACCTCAGACAGCCCGGTCGCCGCCAAAAGCGCCAGATCAGGCGCGGTGATCACCCGCCCCCGGGCCAAGACCCGCTGCCCTGTGATCACGTCTTCGCCTGCTTTGCGGGTGTTTGATCCGGCTTTGATCGGGCCGGAAAACCGCAGGCGGCCATCCGCGATCACCACGTCTTCCTGCAAGACCACAGTATCCACACCCTGTGGCAGTGCGGCCCCTGTCAGCACCCGAATGGCATGGCCTGCAGGCACCGCAACAGGGGCATCCCCCGCCGCCGCGCGGCCCGCAAGCAAAGGCAGATCATGCACGCCCGCATCACGCCCTCCGGCAAACCCGTAGCCGTCCACCGCCGTATTGGGCAGCGGCGGGTTGGATCGATGTGCGACAATATCCTGTGCCACAATACGCCCCAAAGCCTGCGCCAACGGCAAGGTTTGTCTGCCAGTGACAGCCGATAAACGCGCCCGCAACAGGGCATGGGCCTCGGCAACCGGTGTCCAATGCACCCCCGCAGGCAAGGCAAAACAATCATTGCGCAAAGGTGGTGGCGTGGCGCCGCGCAGAGTTTCCTCATGGCCAAGGCCAAAAATCCAGCCCTCTTCGGGCGCTGTGGCTTGCAGAATCGCGGCCAAGGCCTGCGCCGACAATCCCGCCACCTGCCGCGCCAGTTCTTCAACCTGCCAGGCATCTTTGATCATCCCGTCAGGTGGCGCGCCCACGCTCAAGGAAGGCCAGACCTCGACAAAGGCAATCGGCGCCTCCACGGGCTGAAACGGCCAGACCGCAACCTCAAAGCGCCGCCGCAACCGCGCCAGCATCGGCAGGCCCATAAACATCTGGCCGCCCACCGCCCCGGCACCGCCCATCTGCCAACAGGTGAATGCACCTTTTGCCTGCGCTTCACAGATGCGCTTTTCGGGAAACGGGTTGTCATAATCCGCTTTTGTGCGCGCCAACCCGTCAATGTCGCGCGCCGTGCCATTAAACCAGAACGGGCCTGCGCCATCCCCCAGCCCAAGGTTGATCTCTGCTGCCAGATCAAAGCGGTTATTGGCCTTTGGATCGTCTTTAACCCGTGCCTCAAACCAGTCCCACAGCGCCAGCGGATCATCCGACCCGCAAAGCGCCTGCGCAAAGCCGGCAGGGTAGCCAAAGGGAAAATCGAACCCGACAAATACCCGCCGCCCCGCAGCGCGTTCCGCCGTCAGAAACGCCGCGAGCCAGTCTTCGGCGGTTTGACGGTTGCGCATATAGACCGGTGTTTCATTTTCAACGCCCCGGCTGACACCAATCCATATCGCGTCTTTAACAGGCTGCGGCCCCCGGTCATTGCCCGCCGACCAGTCAAGGATCACAAAGGTATCAAACCCGATCACAACCCAACCTCGGACAGGATAAAATCCGCCACCGCCACGGTGTCATTCAGATCAAACACCTTGCGATCAAGGGTCAGCGGCACATCGCTGGCCACCGCCCGTACCGTTGGATCATCCGGCGCGATCAGGGGTTTGCCGGTTTCGGCGCGATGGGCCTCTACCTTGGGGTGTTGATCGCGTTTGTATCCCTCGATCAATACCAGATCGACGGGGGACAGGCGGGCCAAAAGATCACTCAGCGGAGGTTCCGGCGCGCCGCGCAATTCATGCATCAGGGCAAAGCGGTTGCCAGACGCCAACAACACCTCGGTCGCGCCCGCGTTGCGGTGGCGGAAACTGTCCTTGCCCGGATGATCGACGTCAAAACTGTGATGGGCATGTTTGATTGTGGACACCGAAATGCCCCGTCCGGTGATTTCAGTCACCAGACGTTCCATCAATCCGGTTTTGCCGGCATTCTTCCAACCAACCACACCATAAAGCCTCACAGCATTGCCTCCGCTTTTGCCAAATCTTCCGGGGTATTCACGTTGAAAAACGCCTGTTCGTCTGGGAACAACGCGGTGCGCCCGCCATGTTGATCGGTCCAAAGCACCACTTTGCGCAGCCCGCCGTGCAAGGCCGCACGCAGATCATCGCGCAAGGCCACGGGCCAAAGACCAAATGTCGGATGTCGCGCCGTGCCGCGTTTGGCATCAGGGGTCGCGGCCAGCACCAGAGGCTGCGCCATGCCTTCGCTTTTCAACAACAGGTGCGGCACCAGATCACAGGGGAAAAACGGCGTATCCGCGGCGGCAGTGACAATGCTCTCTGCGCCCTGTTCAGCCGCCCAATCCAGCCCGGCCAGAACCCCTGCCAAGGGTCCGGCATAGCCCTCAATACTGTCGGCCAGTACCGGCAGGTTGAGCGCCGCAAACCGCACCGGATCGCCATTGGCATTCAGGGCCAGATCAGCGACCTGCGGTTGCAGGCGTTCAATCACCCGGTCCAGCAGGCTTTGGCCGCGCAGCGCCAACAGCCCCTTGTCGCCACCGCCCATCCGGCTTGCCAGCCCACCGGCAAGGATCACGCCCAAAGGTTGTTTCATGTCTTATCCCCCTTGCGGCCGGATTTGCGCGGCTCTTCGGCCACCAGCGCCGGGTCGGCATCGCGGATCAAACGATCCTCGCCGCTGAGACAGACAAAGCGTTTTCCCTTCATCCGGCCAATCAATGTCAGCCCGATTTGCTGGGCAATTTCGACGCCCCATGCGGTAAAGCCCGACCGAGAGGCCAGCACCGGAATGCCCATCATCGCGGTTTTGATCACCATCTCCGACGTCAGCCGCCCGGTGGTATAAAGGATCTTGTCCGCGGCGCCGATCTTTTCCGACAGCATCCATCCGGCGATCTTGTCCACTGCATTATGGCGGCCCACATCTTCCATATAGACCAAGGGCGTATCGCCCTGACACAGCACCGTGCCGTGAATTGCCCCGGCCTCAAGATACAGTGACGGGGTGCGGTTGATCCTGGCGGACAGGGCATAGAGCCATGAGGTGCGGACTTCGCTCTGAGGCAGGATCACATCATCCAGCCCCTCCATCATATCGCCAAACACCGTGCCCACCGCACAGCCGCTGGTGCGGGTCTTGCGGCGCATTTTGTCTTCGTAATCGGTGGCGCGGGCGGTGCGGACCACAACGGTCTCCAGCTCTTCGTCATAATCAACGCGGGTGATGTCTTCGTCGGGGCGCAGCATGTGTTGATTGCGCAAAAACCCCAGCGCCAGATATTCAGGATAATCCCCGATGGTCATGGCCGTCACAATTTCCTGCCCGTTCAGATAGATCGTCAGCGGGCGTTCCTCGACCACGCGCAGAGTGGTTTCAACACCATTGTGGTCCACCCCCGTGACCGCACGGGTCAGGCGCGCCGCCGCCGGATCCGGGGCGATCAAATATTCCGTAACATCAGGATCCTGAGCCAATTGTATCCCCCCCGCAATGGCGTTAGTCATGCCAGACAAGTTAGGGATTTCCCATGCCATCCACCACCGCAAAATCCACTTATCTCAAGGGCGTCAAAGACGGGTCACCTTTCATTCTGGTGATCATCCCCTTTGCCGCGCTGTTTGGCCTGATCGCCACCGAAGCAGGCCTGAACGTCATCGAAGCCCTGACCTTTTCCATTGTGGTGATCGCGGGGGCGGCGCAGTTTACCGCCCTGCAATTGCTGCAAGAAGATGCGCCGACCATTGTGGTGATCATTTCGGCATTGGCCGTAAACCTGCGCATGGCGATGTATTCGGCGTCGCTGACCCCCTATATCGGTGGGGCACCACTGTGGCAGCGCGCGCTCGCGGCCTATCTGACAGTCGATCAATCCTATGTTGTGTCGGTCGGCAAATATGAACGTAGCCCTGAAATGACAGTGCCTGAACGGATGGCCTATTTCTTTGGGGTGGTGACACCGATTGTGCCGCTTTGGTATTTCTTTACCTTTATCGGCGCCTATCTGGGCGCACAAATTCCTGACAGCTGGGCCATTGATTTTGCGATCCCCATCACCTTTCTGGCAATGATCGCCCCGATGTTCCGCACCCTGGCGCATGTGGTGGCGGCTGTGGTGGCCGTGCTGGTCAGCCTGATTGTGGTGAACATGCCCTATTCGACAGGGCTGATCGTGGCGGGCCTGGCTGGAATGATGGCAGGGGCCCAAACCGAACGATGGTTGACCCGCAATGAGGGCAAAGCACCATGATCGACAAAACCACCCTTTGGATCGTGATCATCAGCTTGGGTCTGGGCAGTTTTTTCCTGCGCTTTGTGTTTACCGGGCTGATTGGTGCACGGGTAATGCCGGACTGGTTGTTGCGGCATCTGCGCTATACGGCGGTGGCGATTCTGCCTGCGCTGGTGGCACCCCAGGTGTTGTGGCCCACTGCCACAAACGGCGAAACGGATCCCGCGCGACTGGCCGCCGCCTGTGTGACACTGCTGGTGGGGTTGCTCAGTAAAAACGTCATCGCCGCGATCCTGTCTGGGGCGGCAACGCTCTATGGATTGTTGTATGTGCTGGGCTAGGGTCTGCCCCCAGGTCACGCAGCCAATGCTTGCACCACAGGTTTGACGTTACTGGGCCAATTGGCCCGCACGCACCGCATCAATCACATCACCCGCGTCGTTTTCATAGAGACGTGTGGTTGTGACATTGGGCAATGTCGCGATCTGTTCCATCAATTTGACGGGATAAAACGTCTGGTTGATCCCGTCAAAACCGTCAAGCTGGCGCAGAATGCCGGTCGTGGCATTGGCACAAAATGCCCCCGCCACCGATCCGTTTGCCTGCACCAGACGCAGAGCCTTTTCGGCCTGTTCCGGTGTGACGACAATTTCCTGACTGACAACGTGAAAGGTGCTGCGGGCATGGGCGGATTTATAAGCCTGCAACCATGCCGGCGTGATGCCATAAAGCACATCACCACGTTCCGCCACACGCGGATCACGGAACGATCCCGCCGGATCAAAAATCACCCGTTGCGATCCGTTCACCATCAGCGCCGTATGGCCGCCGCTGCCGGTGCGATTGTTCACCATGGTGAAAATGGTCAGGGATGTGGGCCCCTCGGCGTGATAGGACGCAGCCTCCACCGCCGCGACAGGGCTTTGTGATCCGGTATCAGCGGCACATCCCGCCAGCACAGCGGCCACAGCCAAACCCGCAAAAAATCGTGTCACAAAGGCACCCTCTTTTTCAGGTTTGCGCCGCGCCGCCGTATTGCACTTTCGAAAAGTGCCTTAGCGGATGAAAATAACCATCAACACCAGCAACACCAGAATCGCAATCACGCTGCGGGTTACAAAGCTGACGAAGCCATCAAATGTCTTTTGCTGCACATCAAAGTTCATGCTGCCATGTTCGTGTTCGGCCATGTTCTTGGTCCTCGGTAAATTGGTTTGCGGTTTGCTACCCTAATTGCACGGCGCTGTCACGGGGTCAAAGCGCAGATCGTCACATCTCCAAGCGCCGCCGCCTGGCCTGTTATGCCTGATCCGTGCCGGATTTTTCCAGATCTTCAACAAGGCGAAAACCGATCCGGTTGGGCGGGGCGCTGTCCACCTGTTTGGGCAGGGCGCGCAGGACCACGTTCAACTGGCTGACATGCTGGATCAACTGGGTGCGCCCACCACTGGGATCGGTGCCATAAAACGTCACCACATCGGGATCAAAATATCCCATGCCCTCAATCCGCAGCCCGCCAGCGTCACTGCCGGTATAGCCAATGGCGACCTCATGTTCGTTGTCCAGTTGTTCCTCGAAATGCTTGAGATACAGCACAACCCGTTCATAGGCCCATTGCGCGGGGGATTTTTGGGTAACCGGTTTATCCGTAACCGCCTTGGGGATGTCCTGATCACAGGCTTTGCGGCGCGCGGGATCGGCATGGACCTCATGTGCGCGCGGCATCGCATCCCCTTCATAGGCTTCTGCGGCTGTTCTGATCTCGTTGTCCATGATCTATTCCTTGCGCTGATACACCCATGCACCGTCAGCGGCGCGCATTTCGCGCGTCGCCAGTCCGGTTTGGTAAAGGTGGCTCAAATGCGCGACGGACTCAACCAAGGCCAGGCCATATTCCGCCTCGCCGATCTTTCTTTTGAACAGGGTCGGAAAACATTCCGAGGCCGCTTTCGGGGTTTCGATATAGGCCAGCAACCGCCGCAACGCCCCGTGATGGTTGTCAATCAGCTGTGCCATGCGTTTGGGCAGGCCGGTAAAAGGCAATTTATGCCCGCCCAACACCAGGTGATCTTGGCGCGCCAAAGGCGCAAGCCGTTCGCAGGCCTCAAGCCATTCACCAATCGGATCGGCCATCGGTTCGGTGGCATAGACGCCGACATTGGGGCTGATGGAGGACAGAATCTGATCCCCCGCGATCACCAGATTGTCATCGCGGCTCCAGAATGTCGCGTGTTCAGGGGCATGGCCGTTGCCCATATGCACATCCCAGACACGCCCGCCCATGGTGATGCTGTCATCCTGTTTGATCCGCGTATAGCCCAGCGGCAGCGGATCCACGATATCGGAAAAATTGAACGGACGATCCGTGCTGCGTTTTTTGTATGTTTCGCTGTCCATGCCGGACTGGCGATAAAAACTAAGGGTCTCTGCAGGCGCGACCTCTTGGGCATCCAGTGTCAGCATCCGCGCGGTCAACCACGCGGTGCGGGTTGTCACAAGTTCCGCGCCAAATTCGGTCTGGAACCACCCGGCAAGACCGATGTGATCGGGGTGGTGATGTGTCACGACAACCCGCCCCACCGGTTTACCCCCCAAGGGCCCGGCCATCACCTCGCGCCACAGCGCCTTGGATTTTTTTGATGAAAAACCCGTGTCGATGATTGTCCAGTGGTCGCCCTCATCCAGTGCATAGACATTCACATGGTCCAGTTTCATCGGCAGCGGCATCCGCAACCACAACACACCGGGGGCGACTTCAATCGCCCCTGTGCCGTGGGCAGGGGGTGTTTCCCATGGATATCGAAGCCCTTCGGGCGCAAAATCAGCCATTATTTTATCAACTCGTCCGTTGTGAGGGCAAATAGGTCTGCGTCGCCCGCCTGCGCATGGGCCACAAGGCCCTGATGTTCCGGCAAAAGCCGCTGAATATAGAAACGCGCCAGTTTTTCCCGCGCACCGCCCTTGTCGGCCATTGCGGCCTTCAGATGCAAGTGCGCGCCCAGCACCCGCGCAAAGGCACGCAGATAGGGCACTGCCCCGGCAAAGCGGCTGTTCAACCTGGCCTGTGCGACCATCCAATCGGTGGCTTCGCGCAGGGTTTCGCACGATTGCCAGACCGCATCGGCCATGTTCGGGAAATGCACCCGCGCCGCTTCGATCTCGGCTTCGACCTCGTCCAGCAGACGATTGGCCGCCTCGCCGCCATCCATCATCTTGCGGCCCACCAGATCCATCGCCTGAATGCCGTTGGTGCCCTCATAGATCGCCGTGACCCGCACATCGCGGCTGAATTGTGCCGCGCCGGTTTCTTCGATCACGCCCATGCCGCCATGCACCTGCACGCCCATCTGCGCCACTTCGATGCCGATGTCTGATCCAAATGCCTTGGCGATCGGGGTCAAAAACGCCGCCCGCGCCTGCCAGTCCGCCGCCCCGGTGGCGCTGGCCATATCAATGGCATGGGCACAAGACAGCGCAATGGCGCGCGCCGCAAATGTATCGGCTTTCATGCTTGTCAGCATGCGCCGCACATCCGCGTGATCGGCAATGGTGCCGGTGCCATCAGCGCCCGCACGGCCCTGCTTGCGCTCCATCGCATAGGAAATCGCCTGCTGACAGGCGGCTTCGGCCACGCCGATACCCTGCCCGCCGACCCCGACACGGGCGTTGTTCATCATGGTGAACATCGCCGCCATGCCGCCCTGCTCTGGCCCGACCAGCCACCCCGTGGCATTGTCGTATTGCATCACCGCTGTTGGCGATCCGTGCAGGCCCAGCTTGTGTTCAAGGCTGACCACGGACAATCCGTTGCGCGCGCCAGGGCCGCCATTTTCATCGGGCAGGAATTTCGGCACCAGAAACAGGCTGATGCCCTTGGTGCCTGCGGGCGCATCGGGCAGACGCGCCAGAACCAGATGACAGATGTTTTCGGCAAAATCATTATCGGCCCAAGAGATATAAATCTTCTGGCCCGAAATCGCATAGGTGCCATCCCCCTTGGCCACGGCCTTGGACGTCAAGGCCCCCACATCCGATCCGGCCTGCGGTTCGGTCAGGTTCATCGTGCCCGTCCATTCGCCGCTGATCAGCTTGGGCAGGTATATTTCTTTGATCGCCTCCGAGGCATGGTGTTCCAGCGCTTCGATCTGGCCTTGAGACATCAGCGGTGCCAGTTGCAGCGACAGGCAGGCCCCGCTCATCATTTCGTTGACCGCATAGGTCAGGGTCATTGGCAGGCCCATACCGCCAAAACCGGGATGGGCCGACATCCCGATCCAGCCCCCCTCGGCAATTGCTTTGAAGCCTTCGGCAAATCCCGGCGACGTGCGCAGCACGCCATTGTCCAGGTGCGCGGGATGCAGATCCCCCTGGCGTTGCAGCGGCGCCAGCACGCCATCACACAGCTTGCCGGCCTCGGACAGGATCGCCTGTGACATTTCCTGCGTGGCCTCGGCGAAAGTATCAGTGGCGCTGAGGCTGGCAAAGTCGATGACCTGCCCCAGCAGAAAGTTGAAATCATCTACAGCGGCGCGATAAGGCATTGGCAAATCTCCTGAAAGGATGCGCTGACGCTTGGCAAACACGATCCGGCCCTGTTAAGGGCTGCTGGTACAGGGCCAGCATGAAACGGCAGCCGCAGGCCCGCAACCCGAAACGCGGCGTCACAGGATCAAGATGGGCAGCGAAACACATATCCTTTCCGCCACGCCGGATGGCATTGCACAGGCCAGCGCCCTGTTGGGTCAAGGGCGGCTTGTCGCCTTTCCCACCGAAACGGTTTATGGCCTTGGCGCGGATGCCACCAATAGCACCGCCGTTGCAGGCATCTACGCGGCCAAAGGCCGGCCCAGCTTTAACCCCTTGATCATCCACCTGGCCGATACCGCACTGGCGCAGCGCTATGTGATCTGGTCGGATGCCGCCGAGATTCTGGCCCGCGCCTTTTGGCCCGGCCCCCTGACATTGGTCTTGCCCCTGCGCGACGGACATGGGGTGTCACCGCTGGTCACTGCCGGATTGGATACTGTTGCCCTGCGCGTGCCAGCGCATCCTGCGGCGCATCAGTTACTGGCCGCTTTTGGCGGGCCGGTTGCCGCGCCTTCGGCCAATCCGTCAGGGCGGATCAGCGCCACCACCGCACAGCATGTCATCGACGGGTTGAACGGGCGCATTGCGGCGCTTGTCGATGATGGCCCCTGCACGGTCGGGCTGGAAAGTACCATCATCGGGCTGACCGGGGCCATGCCGGTGCTGCTGCGCGCCGGTGGCCTGCCCCAAGAGGCCATTGAGGCCGCCCTTGGCCATCCGATCACCAGCGTCAGCGGCGCCGAGATCATCGCGCCCGGACAATTGGCCTCGCATTATGCACCCGATGCCACGGTACGGCTGAACGCATCCGCCGCGCAGGGTGATGAAGTGGTTTTGGGGTTCGGCACAATGACCGGTGATCTGAACCTGTCGCAAACCGGTGATCTGATCGAAGCGGCGGCCAATCTGTTCGGACATCTGCATCGGTTGAATGCGCTTGCCCGGCCCATTGCTGTGGCACCGATCCCAGAACAGGGTCTGGGCCGTGCGATCAATGACCGCCTGCGCCGCGCGGCCGCGCCACGCGAGCGCCGTTTCTAGGCATGTCCGGCGGTGGCCGACAGGCCCAGCGGATCAATCCCGAGCGTGTCCAGCACTGCTTCCCATTTGCGGGCATCGGGCAGGTTGAACACCAAATCCGTCGCCGCATCACTGGTCAACCAACCATTGCGCGAGATTTCATCCTCCAATTGCCCCGGACCCCAACCGGAATAGCCCAGCATCAGCAACGCCTGTTCCGGCCCGCCACCCTGTGCGATATCTTCAAGCACATCCAAGGTCGCGGTCAGGGCAAAGCCGGATTGGGTTTTGCCGGATTGAATTTTCAACGTATGAATTGCCGATTGATATTCATCGGAATGCAGCACAAACCCGCGCCCTGTTTCAACCGGCCCCCCAATATGCACAGCCAGCGATGGCGCAGACGGCGGTGCCGGGCTGTCCAGTTGCTCCAACACATCTGACAGTGACACCCCCGCTGCGGGTTTGTTCACAATCAACCCCATCGCGCCTTCTTCGGAATGGGCCACCAGATAGATCACCGAATGATCAAACCGCGCATCCCCCATTCCGGGCATCGCGGCCAATAATTTACCTGTCAGATCCAGCTTCCCAGACGTCATGCAGCGCGGCCTTTCCCTGTGTTCCGTCCAATTTTGCACGCAGGGGGGACGCGGGGCAAGGGCAGCGGCGCAAAGGCGCGGAACATGGCTGATGCAATCGTGACTTGGCTGTGACGCCAGATTGCCCCATGTAAGGGCATGATAAAACGATTTCTCGCCGCCTTGGCGCTGTGCTGCGCAATCGCCCTGCCTGTCTGGGCGCAGGATGCCTTTGAGATCCCGGTGACGGGCGAAATTCTGACCGGCTGGCAACAGCGCGATGGCAGCCGCGTTGCCGCGATCAGACTTACCCTGCATGAGGGGTGGAAAACCTATTGGCGCACCCCGGGGGATGCGGGCATTCCACCGGAATTTGACTGGTCCAAATCCGACAATCTAAAAGCGGTCAAAATCATCTGGCCCCGCCCCAAAGTGTTCAGCCAAAGCGGCATGCGCAGCATCGGGTATTCCCATGAGGTGGTTTTGCCGCTGGCCATTGCACCGCGCACCACTGACAAACCGGTGACCCTGCGCGCCAAGCTCGATATTGGCGTGTGCAGTGACATCTGCGTACCACAGGAACTGACCCTGACCGCGGTTCTGGACAGCAGCTCGCAAAAACCCACCGCCGTGATCGCCGCCGCATTGGCCGCGCGGCCCTATTCCGGCAAGGACGCAGGCGTTACATCCGCAAAATGCGGCCTGCGCCCCGGTGCCGATGGTTTGCAGATCACCGCGAAACTGGCCCTGCCCGATACCGGTGGGCAGGAGGTGGTGGTGATCGAAACCCCGAACCCCGACCTCTGGATGAGCGAAACCAAAGCCAGCCGCAGCGGGACACTGCTGACCGCCACGGCACGGCTGGCTTCGGTCAGCGGCGGCGCGGTGGCGGTGAACCGTTCCGATCTGGTGATCACGGTTCTGGGCAAGAACCACGCGGTTGAAATCAAAGGCTGCTCGGCAGATTAACCCGCCTCGGGTTTCGGCCTGCGCCAGGCAAAGCCAAGCGCCCCGATCACATAGCCCGTCACCGCCAGCGCCGCCGCCCCCGCAACGAACACCAGCAAGGCCGCGCTCATCGCACTGATCCCGCCCAGCGCCGGCATGAGCGCCAAGAGGACCGGATGCAACACCCCCTGCCAAGCCGCCCAGCCAAGGGTGATCCCCCCCCAAGCCAGCAAGACCGACCACATCACGATCAGCCCCCAGCGCAGACTGCGCACAGGGGCGCGGGTGCCCCGGCGCATCGCAGCAATCTGGCGTGAGATATCATGCTGCGCGGCGATCAAGGCCGGCACCACCAACAGCACCAGAACCATGCCAAAACCCAGACCATAAACCAGCGTGATCACAGTGGGTTTCAAGAACTGTGCCTGTTGGCTTTGCTCATACATCAGCGGGGCCATGCCCAGGACCGTGGTCATCGTGGTCAGCAACACAGGGCGCAAGCGATCTGCCGCGCCATCAATGATCGACGGGATCAGGCCGCGGACCTCGGCATATTCGTCAATGGTTGTCACCAGCACAATTGAATCATTGATGATGATCCCCGTCATCCCCAACAACCCGACCACCGTGAACATGCTCAGCGGCACCCCCCACAGATTATGGCCATAGATCGTGCCAACCAGCCCGAAAGGGATCACCGCCATCACCACCAAAGGCCGTGTCCATGATCCAAACACCCATGCCAGCACCAGAAAAATTCCTGTCAAACACAGGATCAGCCCGGTCAACGCGTCCGTCAGAAAAGCGTCTTCTTGTTCGCTCAAACCGGCAAGGCGGAATTCGACCTGCAATTGCGACGCAATGCGCGGCAGGATATCATTTTGCAAATCCGCACCGATCTGGCTGGCGCGGGCCGGGTCGTCTTCAGAGATGTCGCCCGTGACCGAAATCAACCGGATACCATTTTCGCGCCGCACGGTGCTGAACCCTATGCGCCGTTCCACGCTGACAATATCGGCCAGCGGCACATAGGCCCCTTCCGGCGTGCGCATCTGGGTGCGGTCCAGAAAATCGGCGGTCAGCTCGCCCTCGGGCAGTTCCACACGGATCGCAGCCGAACGTGGCCCATCAGGATAGGTCGCTGCCTCGATCCCGCCCAACCGGTTGCGCAAGGCCCGCCCCAGCGTGTCGATGGTAAAACCCAGCGCCTGCCCCTGCGGCGTCAGATCAAGGATCAATTCTTCTTTGTCATAGGCCAGATTGTCCTGCACGGCGCTGACTTCGGGATATTGGCGCAGCGCGGTTTGCAGGGCCTCTGACGCGGCCTTGAGCGTGTCTGTACCCGCCCCGTAAAACTGCACATCCAATGCATCGCCACCTGGGCCGGAACGCCAGCCCCGAAAGCTGACGGTTTCGGCCAAAGGGTGCTGCACCACGCGGTCTTGTAATTCACCGACAAAAGCAAAGCTGGAATAGGGCCGCAGATCCGCATCAATCAATTCTATCGAAATCCCGCCCAGCAGATCGGCGTCTTTGGCATCTGCCCCCGCCAGCCCGAAACCGGAATTGCCACCAATCTGCGCAATCACATATTCCAGCGGATTGGCACCGTGCCGCTTTTCGTATTCTGCGCCCAATTCTTCGGTGGCGCGCTGCATTTCGCGCATCATCGCAAGCGTGTCTGCGCGGCCCGCCCCTTCGACCATCGCAAAATTACCGGTGACCGAGCCGCGTTCAGGCGCGTTAAAGAACCGCCATTGCACATCACCACTGATCAACAAGGCCACCTGCGAGGCCAGCACCGCAATCACCCCTGCCAGCACGACATAACGCGCATGGATCACCCCCGCCATGAACGGGCGAAACAGGTTTTCACGCAGCCAGACAAAGCCGAAATTGGTGATCCGGCTGGGCAGATCATACCAATGTTCCCTGGCCGCCGCTTTCATCGCATGGGCCATGTGATTGGGCAGGATCAAAAAACACTCGACCAGTGACGCGGCCAGCACCGCAATCACCGTAAACGGAATATCGCGGATCAGATCGCCAAAGCGCCCGCCCACAGCAACCAGACC
This sequence comes from Sulfitobacter sp., assembly GCA_047634585.1. GTDB lineage: Bacteria > Pseudomonadota > Alphaproteobacteria > Rhodobacterales > Rhodobacteraceae > Sulfitobacter. The sequence goes on from JBLIAN010000005.1 coordinate 147,017, forward strand.
AAAAAACGCGATGATCGTGGTCAATGTCGCGGCAAACACCGGCATGGCCATGCGCCGCGCCGCATTTTCCGCCGCCTGCATCGCGGTTTCGCCTTGGGTTCGAAACCTGTGATCGGCATGTTCGCCCACAACAATCGCGTCATCCACCACAATGCCCAAGGTGATGATCAACCCGAACAGCGAGATCATGTTGATGGTCAGCCCCCCGGCATACATCAACGCAATCGCCGCCCCCATCGCCACGGGAATCCCCGCCGCCACCCAAAAGGCAGTGCGCGCATTGAGGAACAAGAACAACAGCGCCACCACAAGGCCCAGCCCCATCAATCCGTTGTCGATCAACAAATCAAGCCGTCCGGTGATCGCAGCAGCGCGGGTGCGGATCAGTTCGACGGTGACACTGGCCGGCAGACCGGCCTGTAATTCGGCGGCAATGGTTTCAACCTGATGCTGGATCGCAATGGCATCGCCGCGATCCGAGCGGTCCACCCGCACCGACATCGCGGGGTTCTGGCCAACGAAATAACTGCGCGCGCGGTCCACCCCCTGGGCGCGCACCAGCGCCACATCGCCAATGGTCAGTTTGGACCCATCGGCATTGGAGCGCAGGACAATACCGGAAATTTCGCCGGCGCTGCGTTTGGCGGTGCCGGTGCGCACACGGGCATTGGCACCGCTGACATCCCCGGCGGGATCGGCGTCCACTTCGGATGCAATGGCGCTGGCAATCTCGGCCATGCTTATGTCATAGGCAATCAGTTTGGCCGAGGGCACCTCGACCAATGTTTCCGGTGATGCCACGCCTTGGATGGTGGTGCGGGTGATGCCCACCGCAAACAGGCGTGCGACAAATTCATCGGCAAAGCGCCCCAGTTGCGCGGGGGCAACCGGCCCGGTGATCACCACATCGGTGACCCGATCCCGCCATGCCCCCCGGCGCACAATCGGGTCTTCGGCATCTTCTGGCAGGGTTGTGACAGCATCCACAGCGGTCTGCACATCCGCCGCCGCCCGCGCCATATCCCAGTTCGGTTCAAAATCCAGCGTGATTGTGCCGCGCCCTTCGCGCGAGGTGCTTGCGGAACTTTCCACACCTTCAACCGTCAACAATGCGGCTTCCAACACTTGCACAACAGCATTGTCCACATCTTCGGCCCCGGCCCCGCTCCACGCGGTGGTGACGGTGACATTGTCGATGATCACATCGGGGAAAAACTGCGCCCGCATGTTGGGGGCTGCGGCAATTCCCGACACCAGCAACAGCACCAACAACAGGTTGGCCGCGGTGCGGTGGCGGGTGAAATACGACAGCAACCCGCCGGCTTTTGATCCAATCGGGCGCGCCATATCTAGCCCCCCATGCGGCTTTCAATCCGCGCAACCATCTGGGCGGGCACCTGCGGCTTGGACAATTGCGCCAGCACCCGCGCCTTGGCGTCTTGGGGCATCCGGTTGTTGCCTTCAACAAAGGCCACCAGCCGCGCCCGGTGTTCTTCGGTCAGTTCAAGCATCTCGGCGGTGTCGGGTTTGGCGGGCTCTGCGCCATCGCGGCGCAGGGGTTTGACAGCAATGCCCGCCCCCAACAGCGGCGATCGTGCCTCGACCACCTCGCGCCCCACAATCGGCCCGCGCAGCAACACATCATCCCCCTGAGTGCGCAGCACTGTGACCGTGACCGCTTCAAGGCGGTCCTGCGCGCCCAGCACCAGCACCTCATTTCCTGCACCCACGGCAGAGGCAGGCAGGCGCACCACATCATGCAATTGCGGCTCGCGCACCTGAACCGTGACAAAATCCCCCGGCTTGAATCCTGCGGCCCTGTCCAGCGCGGTCCCGTCCAGCGTCGCAAAAACCAGACGCCCTGTCGCGCCTTCCCCTGCGGCCGCAGCGGCGCGGCTGATCTTGCCATGGGCCAGAAAATCCACCCCCGTCACATCCAGAATGATGCTGACCTCGGCGCGCAGCAAGGTTCCGTTGTCCCCCAGCAGTCGCGCATATTGCGCAGTGGACAGGCGAAAGGACACCTCCAGATCATCGGGATCAATCAATTCGGCCAGCCGTTCGTTGGCCGAGACCAACCGCCCCACCACCACCGAAGTCGCAGACAAATTGCCGGTAAACGGCGCGATCAGCACCGTATCATCCAGACCACGCTGCGCCTCGGCCAGGGCGATGCGCGACCGCGCCAACCCTGTTGCGGCCTGATCCACACCTGTCTGTGCCTGTGCCGCTGCCTGACGCCGGGACAAGACCGCCTGTTGCGCAGCCGAGGCCGCCAATTCAGCGGTTTCCGTGGCAATAGCGGTGCCGACGCCGCGTTCCGCCAGATCACGCTGGCGCTCAAAGGCCCGTTCGCGCAGCACCGCCTGTTGATCCGCCGCGGCCAGTTCATCGCGCGCCAGCGTCAGCGTACGATCGGCATCGCGCACCGCCGCTTCGGCATCGGCCAGATCATTCACCGCACGCTCTACCGCGGATTGCGCATCCGCCGGATCAAGCCGCACCAGTTCCTGACCCGCTGTCACCCTGCCCCCCTCCTCAAACCCCTCGGCAAGGGCAATCACCCGCCCGCTGCCCGCAGCACGCAGTTCCAGCAAACGGCGGCTTTGCAACGCACCATAGCTCTGCAAGATCGGGGTGATTGTTTCGGCCTTGGCCACCTGTACATTCACCGCAAACACCCGTTCGCGGGCGGGCGGCGCTTTGGGGTCATCGGCCAGCCGTTCCTGCACGGCTCCGCCCACCAGCACCACCGCATAAACCATCAGGCCCAGCGTCAGGGCCGCCAGAAACAGCCCGATCATACTTTGTCGCAGGAACCGCATCGCCATCCATTCCTTTTACAGCACAAACCGGCCCCACCCCGATGGGCGGATGTTCCTGAAATGCCAAGTCACATCACTGATACGATGCGCCCTGATATTTCCGTCGCTCTGTTTTGAAAAAATTTACCACAGATGCCAACCTGCGCCAAAACATCACTTGCGGCGCAGATGTTCGTCCAGCCGCGGCATGATTTCAACGAAATTGCAGGGCCGGTGACGGTAATCCAATTGTTTGCACAGGATTTCATCCCAAGCATCCTTGCAGGCCCCCGGTGAGCCGGGCAGCGCAAACAGATAGGTGCCATTGGCAACCCCGCCTGTAGCGCGGCTTTGGACCGCCGAGGTGCCGATTTTCTGCATCGAAACAATGGTGAACACCGTGCCAAAGGCGTCGATCTCTTTTTCATAAACATCGCGGTGTGCCTCGATTGTGACATCCCGCCCCGTCAATCCGGTGCCGCCGGTGCTGAGGATGACATCAATGTTCTGATCGGCGCACCACGCCCGCAATTGATCGGCAATCAGGTTGCGCTCATCGCGCAGGATATTGCGCTCTGCCACCACATGCCCTGCCTGTTCAATGCGGGCGACCAGAACATCACCGGATCGGTCATCCGCCGCTGCGCGGCTGTCAGACACCGTCAGCACCGCAATGCGGACAGGGACAAATTCTTTGGTCTCGTCAATGCTGTTCATATCCGCTCCATCAAGGCCAGCCGTGCGGCGAGGGCCACAAAAATACCACTGCTGATCCAGGCAATCCCGCGCCCGCCCGACACCATGCGCCGCCCCAGCCCGCCTGCAAAGACACCAACACCACCATTCACAAAGAACCCCAGAATGCCGATAGTACTGCCCAACATCAGGAATTGCAGCAGCACGCTGCCGGCTTCGGGCACCACAAATTGCGGCAAGAACGCCAGCACAAAAAAGATCACCTTGGGATTGGTCAGATTGACCAGAAATCCGGTGGCAAAGGCCCGTGCAGGCCGCAGGGCCGGGCCCGATTTGCGCCCGACGCCCCCTGAGCGCAGGCTTTGAACCGCCAGAAACAGCAGATATCCGACGCCGACCCAGCGGATCACGTCAAAGGCCCAAGGCAGTGCTGCAATCACCGCGCCCAACCCCAGGCCCGCCAGCAAGACATGCACCATCAAGCCTGCCGAAATGCCGGCGCTGCCGGCCACCGCCGCGCGCGGGCCAGAGCGCAGCCCCTGCCCGAGGCAGAACATCATATCTGCCCCCGGTGTCAGGTTCAGCGCCAGTGACGCAGGCACAAATGCCACCAAAGCCAGCCAGTCAACCATGTGTCAGCCGCGCCTTGATGCTTAACAGATCGGCCCATGCCGCGCGCTTGGCCTCTGGGGTGCGCAGCAGATAGGCCGGAGGGCACATCGGCATCACCGGCAGCCCCGCCACCTTGGCCCATTGCCCGCGCAGCCGGGTGATCCCGCGTTTGCCCAGCAATGCCTGACAGGCATGATTGCCCGCCGCGACCAGTATTTCAGGCTGGGCCAAGGCGATATGGCGCATCAGGAATGGCCGCATCATGGCAATTTCATCCGGTTTCGGTTCGCGATCCTGCGGCGGCCGCCACGGCAGCACATTGGTGATATAGACCGGCGCGGCGGCCTCACCGCGCCCCATACCGATCGCGGCGAACATCCGGTCCAGCAAATACCCTGAGCGGCCCACAAAGGCTTTGCCTGCCCGGTCTTCGTCACGGTTCGGTGCATCACCGATGATCATCACCCGCGCCCCTGCGATACCATCACTGAACACCAGATTGCGCGCGCCTTTTTTCAATTCGCAATGGTCGAAGCTTTCCAGTGCTGCACGCAATTCATCCAGCGATTGCGCCGCCCCTGCGGCGCGTTCGGCTTCGGCCACGGGATCCACCTCGGTCGGGCGTATGATCCCGGCGCTGATCGCGCTTGATGCCGTTTTGGGTTTCTCGACCGATGCGGGCAATTCATAGCGGTTTACCGGCGCGTCACAGATGGCCTCTGTTGCGCCCAGTTCAACCTGCCAGTCCAGCACGGCCAGATCATGATGAAAGTCCACTGATTCCATGCCCTCAACTTACGCCTTGCGGTGAGGGAACCAAAACCCCTGATCGACAGGAGCAAATCGACAGGGGCGATTTGTGCCGCTTGGCGCGTTTCCCCCCAGACGCCACCTTGCCGCCTGCCCCGATGCCTGCCTATAAGTCCGGCAAGGCTGCAAAAGGGTTCCGCCATGACATTCCCCCACCGCCATCTGCTTGGCATTGAGCCATTATCGCCATCCGATATCACCACAATTCTGGATCGCGCCGATTTTTATGCCGATCTGAACCGACAGGCCCACAAGCACAACGATGTGCTGGCGGGTATGACCCAGATCAACATGTTCTTTGAAAATTCGACCCGCACGCAGGCGAGCTTCGAAATCGCCGGTAAACGGCTGGGGGCGGATGTGATGAACATGGCGATGCAGGCCAGTTCGATCAAAAAGGGCGAGACCCTGATTGACACCGCCCTGACCCTGAACGCCATGCATCCCGATCTTTTGGTGGTGCGCCACCCGCAATCCGGCGCGGTGGATCTGCTGGCGCAAAAGGTGAATTGCGCGGTGTTGAACGCCGGCGACGGCCGTCACGAACACCCGACCCAAGCCTTGCTGGATGCGCTGACCATCCGCCGTGCCAAAGGGCGTTTGCACCGTCTGTCAATCGCGATCTGCGGTGATATCGCCCACAGCCGCGTGGCCCGTTCAAATATCATGCTGCTGGGCAAGATGGAAAACCGCATCCGTCTGATTGGCCCGCCAACATTGATGCCCGCGCAGATTGGCGCATTTGGTGTCGAGGTCTTTGATGACATGGCCGAGGGCCTGAAAGATGTGGACGTGGTGATGATGCTGCGCTTGCAGAAGGAACGGATGGATGGCGGTTTCATCCCGTCGGAACGTGAATATTACCACCGCTACGGGCTGGATGCCGACAAGCTGGCCCATGCCAGCCCCGATGCGATTGTCATGCATCCCGGCCCGATGAATCGCGGTGTCGAGATTGACGGCACCCTCGCAGACGACATCAACCGCAGTGTGATCCAGGATCAGGTCGAGATGGGCGTGGCCGTGCGCATGGCCGCAATGGATCTGCTGGCCCAGAACCTGCGGAACACAAACGCCACCTAGGCGTTATCCCAGCGCCAATTGGACAAACCGAGGATCCCAGAATGCCCGCAATCCATATCCCCAACAGCGAATATGGCGTGGTGCGGATTTTTGCATTGTCGCTGTCTGATGAAGGCGCTGCCGCGTTAAGCGATGCCAAGGCGCTCGAGGCCGCGCTGGGGGCCGATGTCGATCAGAAAGGTGTCGAAATCATCCGGGTTGCCGATCTGGGTGATCTTGGGCTTATCGGGTATCTGCGCGACGGGGTGGACCTGAAAGATCAGGCATTGCACCGCGATGGCGTCAAACTAGCCGCGCTCCAAGGCTGGGTGATGGTGCTGTATTCAACGGCCTTTGAGGGCGCTGAAACCACATTGACACCTGCGCCGGAACTGACCTTGATCGGCACCTATAGCCGCGAAAAACCGGCCCCCACCGATGACATCCTGATCAGCGATGCCGCCGTGCCCTACAGTGGTCATGCGCGGATCAATCCCCCCGTTGCCCCGCGCGGCGCGGCGGGGGGATCACTGGTGGTGGTTGGTCTGGCGGTGCTGGCCCTGCTGATCCTGTGGTGGGCGTTCTGGTGAATATGGCTGCTCTGGTCATATCCGCGCCTTTGGGATAGAACCGCCCCATGCAAGAACCAAAACCCGATCCCAAAATGTCTGGCCGCATCGCGATGATCGCGCTGTTGGTGGCCTTTGGTGTGGCGGGTATGATGGTCTGGATCGGCAGCTAACCCGGCACTTGCGCCAGCCACCGCTGCACAGGGCGCGTTTTCAGCCCTTCAAAAACCCCGTCGCGGACAATCCCCTTGGTTCGGATGACAAATTCAGGCAAGACAGCCGAAAGTTTCCAGCACGAAGGCCCGCCATGACCCTGCATTTCACCAATGCCAAGTTGATCGACCCCGAAAACGGCAACATCCTTGCAGGCGGGCTGACGGTTGTTGACGGCATCATCACCCAGATCGGCACCAACCCAGCCCCGACAGGCGCAGAGGTGATCGATTGTCGCGGCAAATACCTTGCCCCCGGCATTGTCGATCTCGGCGTCAAGGTCTGCGAACCCGGTGAGCGCCACAAAGAAAGCTATCGCTCTGCGGGATTGGCCGCTGCGGCGGGCGGGGTGACCACGATGATCACGCGCCCCGATACCGACCCGGCAATCGACAGCCCCGAAGTATTGGAATTTGTCACCCGCCGCGCCAATGAAGCCGCCCCCGTCAACGTCGTGCCGATGGCCGCCCTGACCAAAGGCCGCGCGGGCCGCGAGATGACTGAAATCGGTTTTTTGATGGATGCCGGTGCGGTCGCCTTTACCGATTGTGATCATGTGGTCACCGATACCAAAGTATTCGCCCGCGCCCTGACCTATGCGCGCAGCCTCGGGGCGCTGGTCATCGCCCACCCTCAAGAACCGATCCTCAGCAAAGGTGCGGCCGCAACATCGGGCAAATTCGCGTCTTTGCGGGGCCTGCCTGCGGTGTCCCCGATGGCCGAACGCATGGGTCTGGACCGCGACATCGCCCTGATCGAAATGACCGGTGCAAAATACCACGCGGACCAGATCACCACCGCCCGCGCCCTGCCCGCGCTGCAACGTGCCAAGGCCAACGGTCTGGACATCACCGCAGGGGTCGGCATTCACCACCTGACATTAAATGCGCTGGATGTGGCGGATTACCGGACGTTCTTTAAGCTCAAGCCGCCCCTGCGCGATGAAGAGGACCGCCTTGCCGTGGCCCATGCGGTGGCCAGCGGGCTGATCGACATTATTTGCAGCATGCACACTCCCCAAGACGAAGAATCCAAACGCCTGCCGTTTGAAGAAGCAGCCTCTGGCGCAGTGGCATTGGAAACATTACTGCCCGCCGCGATGCGTCTGGTCCATGGCGATATCATGGACCTGCCGACATTGTGGCGGGCCTTGTCGCTGAACCCCGCCAAACGCCTGAACCTGCCCGGCGGGCGTTTGCGCGCCGGTGCGCCTGCCGATCTGGTTCTGTTTGACGCGGATGCGCCCTTTGTGATGGACCGCGCCAGCCTGCGATCCAAATCGCGCAACACGCCGTTTGACGGCATGCGCATGCAGGGTAAGGTGCTGAAAACCTATGTTGCAGGTTCCTGCGTATTTGAGGCCCGATAACCATGCCATTCTTTGAATCCACTGCCGCTGCTTTGATCCTTTGGGCCGTCCTTGGCTATCTTATGGGGTCGATCCCCTATGGCATGGTGATCGCGCGGGTGATGGGCCTTGGCAATCTGCGCGACATTGGATCAGGCAATATCGGCGCCACCAATGTACTGCGCACCGGCAATAAAACCGCTGCTGCGCTGACGCTGGTCTTTGATGCGGGCAAAGGCGCGGTGGCCGTGCTGCTGGCGCGTTATTTTGCGGGCGAAGACGCCGTGCAACTGGCGGCATTGGCTGCGATGCTGGGCCATTGTTATCCGGTCTGGCTGCGCTTTCGCGGCGGCAAGGGCGTGGCAACCTTTCTGGGGCTGATGCTGGCGCTGGCATGGCCAGTCGGCATTGGCTGCTGCATGGCATGGCTGATCGGGGCGCTGGCTTCGCGGATTTCCTCGATGGGCGCTTTGACGGCGGCCGCGGCTTCGACCTTTTTGATGGTGTTTACCGGTAACGGGGTGATGCTGGTGCTGGGCATTGCCCTGACCCTGCTGATCTTTTGGCGCCACCGCGCCAATATCAATCGCATCAAGGCGGGCACAGAACCTAAAATCGGCCAAAAGGGCTGAACGCCCTCCATGAAAGCCCTCGAATATGACTGACGTGAACCTGCCCGTGATCCTGTTTGCCGCCTTTATCGCCGCAGGCAGCCCCGGCCCCGCGACCTTGGCGATTGCAGGCACCTCCATGTCTTCGGGCCGGCGCTCGGGTCTGGCCCTGGCCTCTGGCGTCACCACCGGATCGTTCATCTGGTCGATTGCTGCCGCTTTCGGGCTGGGTGCGGTGATGTCTGCCAATGCCTGGCTGTTTGAGGTGGTGCGCTACATCGGCGCGGCCTATCTGCTGTGGCTGGCGGTGAAATCCGCACGATCGGCATGGCTGGGCAACAGGATACAGACCAAGGCCCTAAAACAGATCACCCCGCGCCGTGCCTATGCCAAAGGACTGGCGCTGCACCTGACCAACCCGAAAGCCGTGCTGTTTTTTGGCGCGCTCTATGCCATCGGCATTCCCCACGGCACCGCCCCCAGCGCGTTGATCTTGGTCATTCTGGCGGTCGGCATTCAAAGCATGCTGATGTTCCACCTCTATGCGCTGATCTTTTCCTCGGCACCGATGGCCGCCGCCTATGGCCGCGCCAAACGCTGGTTCGAGGGTTTTTTCGCACTGGCATTCGGCGGGATCGCGGTCACGGTGTTCACGGCGCGGATCGGATAAACCCCGCGCCGCGCCGCATCACTCAATAACTGTAATCGGCATAGATCCGGCTTAGATCACCATCCCATTTGCCAGTGTAATCTTCCAGCAATTCATCCGCGGGCACCTTGCCGCTTTGCATGCTTTCTTTCAGCGCGTTCAGGAAATGGGTTTCATCCGGCACCAATCCGCCCGCACCACTGCGTGCCCGCGCCCGCAGGCCCATCTCGGACAACATCACCGCTTCATGGGCCAGATCATGCATGTTGATCCCGTCCACTTTGGCCTGCAACCCGTCCACAGAGGCGGCAATGCGCAGGGCGTCGCGCTGCTCGGCGGTCCAGTGTTTGACCAGATCCCATGCCGCATCCAGCGCGTTTTGATCATACATCAAACCAACCCAGAAAGCCGGCAACGCACAAAGCCGCCGCCAAGGGCCGCCATCGGCACCGCGCATTTCGATGTATTTTTTCATCCGCGCCTCGGGAAAGGCGGTGGTCAGATGATCGGCCCAATCGCTGAGCGTCGGGGTTTCACCGGGCAACGCAGGCAGTTTCCCGACCATGAAATCCCGAAACGACATGCCGAGCGCATCAATATATTTGCCATCGCGATAGACAAAATACATCGGCACATCCAAGGCATAATCGACCCAACGCTCAAAACCGAACCCCTCTTCGAACACAAAGGGCAACATGCCGGTGCGCGCGCCGTCGAGATCCCGCCAGACCCGGCTGCGCCATGATTTATGGCCGTTGGGCTTACCTTCAAAAAACGGTGAATTGGCAAACAGCGCCGTCGCCACCGGCTGCAAGGCCAATCCGACGCGCATTTTCTTGACCATGTCGGCCTCAGAACCGAAATCAAGGTTAACCTGCACGGTACAGGTCCGGCGCATCATCACACGGCCCATTGTCCCCACTTTGGTCATGTAATCGTTCATCAATTTGTAGCGGCCCTTGGGCATCAGATCCATCTGCTCATGGGTCCAGACCGGGGCTGCGCCCAAACCGATAAACCCGACGCCGATCTCGTCCGCCACATCCTTGACCTGCCGCAGATGGGTGTTCACCTCATCACAGGTTTCATGGATGGTCTCGACCGGCGCACCGGACAATTCCAACTGCCCGCCCGGTTCAAGCGAAATATTCGCGCCGTCTTTTTCCAGCCCGATCAGCTTGCCGGCTTCTTCGACGGGCGCCCAATTGTGACGGTCCCGCAGCCCTTCCAGCATCACCCGGATCGAGCGCGGCCCCTCATAGGGCAAGGGCAGCAGGCTGTCTTTGCAATAGCCGAATTTCTCGTGTTCGGTGCCAATGCGCCAGTCTGCTTTGGGCTTGCAGCCCTCCGCAAGATATTGCGCAAGTTGGTCACGGTGTTCGATCGGGCCACCGCCGGATTGAGGAATAGACATAAGCGAGGCTCCGATATGAGGTCTGAGGTTGCGAAGGGATGCGGGGATTTGCGCGGGGTGTCAATGCAGCAGCTGCGGCTTTTGCTTCACCGGATGACGTTGCCAAATCACAACCGATTGATGGCTATTGGCCTTGAGCAGGCTCAGCATCCGTTCCGTGCGCAATCCCGGCAAGGTCGCAAAAGCATCAAACAACGCCTCTGCCCCCGCGGCATTCACCGGGATCAACAGCGGCGGCACCCCCGATTGGGTCAACCGCCAATGCGCCGGGAACATCGCCCCGTCCAGGCTCAGACTGTCCAGCTCCCGCAGGGCAACAACGCCCCCCGTCAACGGCCCGAAATAGCTGACCTGCCCTTCATCAACCTGCACCGCCCCCGCGCCCCCGTCCGCACCGCGAAACCGCGCCCGCTGCACCCCGAGCCAGGCCAGCGCCGCGCCGCCACACACCAAAGCATAGCCCGGTATCGCCAGCAAAAGCCCCGGACCGCTGATCAACCAGCCCCCCAAAGCCACCACAAAAACCGCGACAATCACTTCGCGCCAGCGCCACACCTGCGCCTGCGCCTCGGGCCGGAAAAAGCTCATGTGATGCGCCCCTTTGTCTTCATTTGGCCGGTACACCTTCTGGGGGGTGTGGGGGTGTGAACCCCCCAGGGCGCTGGCGCCCGCCCCACAGATAATTCTATCTCTGTCCCGCAGCCGTTCATGCCCAATCCCCGACCCAATCCCCGAATCGCTGCTGCCAAAGCGTCATCGCTGCCACCGCGGCCGTATCCGCACGCAAAATGCGCGGGCCCAACCGGACCGCATGACCCGCCTCCATGCGGTGCAAGCGCTGGCGTTCGCGGTCGGAAAACCCGCCTTCGGGCCCGATCAGGATCGCCCAAGGCCCCGCCAAACCCGCAAGCGCATCTTCGCCCTGTGCCGATCCGGCCAAGGCTTCATCACAGAACATGATCCGGCGGGTGTCATCCCAGTGATCCAGCAGCCGGTCAAATTTCACCGCCTCGGCAACCTCGGGCACATAGGTGCCGCCACATTGCTCTGCAGCTTCAACAGCATGGGCTTGCAGCCGATCGCGCTGCACCCGTCCGGCATTGGTGAACTCGGTCATCACCGGCACAATCCGCGCCGCGCCCATTTCGGCGGCTTTTTCGACAATGAAATCGGTGCGGGCCTTTTTGATCGGGGCAAACAGCAGCCAAAGATCGGGCGGCATCTGCAGGGCCCGCGTCTGTGCGACACAAGACAGAAGCCCGCCGCGCTTGCCCGCCTCGATCACTTCGCCGCGCCATTCCCCGTCGCGGCCGTTAAACAGCGACACAAAACCCCCGACACTCTGGCGCATGACCCCGAAAAGATAATGCGCCTGCGCCTTGTCCAAAGGAACTGTTTGCCCCTGCCCCAATGGGTGATCTACATAAAGTCTGATTTTTGCACTCATAGGCCAAGATATATGCAAGATATGCCGCCTTCGCCAGATGCGCCGGTCGCAGATGCGCCCCCGGACAATTGGGTGGACAAATATGCACCTGCCGCCACCCGCCCCTATCTGCGCCTCAGCCGCGCGGATCGGCCCATCGGAACATGGCTATTGCTGCTGCCCTGCTGGTGGGGGCTGGCCTTGGCGATTCTGTTCGATCAATCCCCGCGCTGGGAAGATTTATGGATTTTCATTGGCTGCGGCTTGGGCGCATGGCTGATGCGCGGCGCCGGATGTACATGGAATGACATCAGTGACCGCAACATCGACGCCAAAGTGGCGCGCACGCGGTCGCGCCCGATTCCCTCGGGGCAGGTCACTGTCCGCCAGGCGATGGTCTGGATGGGCGCGCAGGCGCTGTTGGCGGCGCTGATCCTGTTCACCTTTAACCATGCGGCGATTTCGCTGGGCATCCTGTCGCTGCTGCCTGTGGCGGTCTATCCTTTTGCCAAACGCTTTACCTGGTGGCCGCAGGTGTTTTTGGGGCTGGCGTTCAATTGGGGGGCGCTGCTGGTCTGGACCGCGCATACCGGCGCGCTCGGGTCTCCGGCGTTGTTGCTATATGGTGCGGGCATTGCATGGACGTTGTTTTATGACACGATCTATGCCCATCAGGACACCGAAGATGATGCGCTGATCGGCGTCAAATCCACCGCCCGCCTGTTTGGCGACAACACCGGACAATGGCTGCGCCGTTTTTTGATGGCCACTGTCGGACTGATGGGATTAGCGGTGATTTTTGCCGCCCTGCCCCATGCCTCGATCCTTGCGATGGTGATTGCCCTGGGCGGACCTTGGGCGATGGGCTGGCATATGGCGTGGCAATTGCGCGGGCTGGACATCAAAGACACGGATAAAATGCTGCAATTGTTCAGGGTCAACCGCGATACCGGCATGATCCCGCTGGTGTTTTTCGCTGCAAGCCTGCTGGCGTGATTGCACCCCCGCGCCTGCGGGCGTATCAACAACCCACCTGCAATTGTACAGAAGTTGACGCATGCGCCTGTCCGCTCTTTTGATCATCAGCCTGACCTTCACCGCAGCGGCGGTGGTCTCTTTGGTCGCGGCAAATTTCTCGGTCAAACTGATTGAGGAAACCTCGGAATTTGGCGTGCGCGATGCGCTGGATGAAGCGCAGCTGACATGGGCGGAAGTACAGGCCGACGGATTGCAGGTTACCCTGTCGGGCATCGCCCCGACCGAAGCGGTGCGGTTCAGGGCCTTGACCACCGCAGGCTCCATCGTGGATACCGCCCGCGTCATTGACGAAATGGAAGTCGAAGCCCAGGCCGCCATTGCCCCGCCACGGTTTTCCGCCGAAGTGCTGCGCAATGACAGCGGTATTTCAATCAGCGGCCTGATCCCCACCAGTACGGACCGCGACGCCGCCCTTGAACGCTTTGAAAAGATGGCGGGCGACACCGACGTCACCGATCTGTTGGAAACCGCCGATTATCCCGTCCCTGCGGGCTGGGAAGAAGCCCTGGCATTTGCCACCAAAGCGATTGCGCAACTGCCCCGCGCCAAAGCCTCCATCGAGGCGGGCCATGTGTCGATCACCGCCATTTCAGACAGCCCCGAAGCCAAAGCCGCAATCGAGGCAAAGCTGACCCGCGCCGCGCCGCCCAGCCTGAAACTGGTGCTCGATATCGCAGCGCCGCGCCCGGTGATCACACCTTTCGCCCTGCGTTTCAGCATCGGTGAAAAAGGCGCGAAATTTGAAGCCTGTTCCGCCGACACCGACGCGGCCCGCATTCAAATTCTGGCCGCAGGCACCCGCGCGGGTGTTACCGGCGCGGCGCGCTGTACTGTCGGGCTTGGGGTGCCCAGCCCGCAATGGGCACAGGCGGTCGCCCATTCCATTGACGCGGTGCAGCGCTTGGGCGGCGGGTCTGTCACATTTGCAGATGCGGATATCACCCTTGTTGCCCATGCAGGCGCGGATCAAACGGTGTTTGACCGGGTGGTGGGCGAGCTGCAAACCAGCCTTCCCGAGGTCTTTGCCCTGCACGCCAAACTGCCACAGGTTGTTGACCCCAACGCCGGCCCGCCAGAGTTTTCCGCCACCCTCAGCCCCGAAGGTCAGGTGCAACTGCGCGGCAGGGTCAGTGACACCAGCCTGCGTGAATTGGCCGACAATTATGCCAAAGCCCGTTTTGGCACGAAAAAGGTCTATATGGCGGCGCGGATTGCGGAAAACCTGCCTGCCGATTGGGCGCCGCGTGTGCTGACCGGCATTGAGGCTTTGGCAAGGCTCAGCAATGGTGCGGTGACAGTGACCCCAGACAGCCTGTCGGTCACCGGCAACACCGGCAATCCCGATGCCAGTGCCGAAATCGCGTCGTTTTTGTCCGAGAAGTTGGGCGAGGGCGCGGATTATAAAATCGACGTGACCTATCAGGAAAAGCTTGATCCGGTTCTGGGCCTGCCCACAGCAGATGAATGCGAGGCCGAAATCAAAGACGTGTTGAAAACCGGCAAGATCAACTTTGAACCGGGCAGCGCAACAATTGAAGCCTCGGCGCTTGGCACAATGGACGATATCGCGGAAATCCTGAAACAATGCGGGGATCTGCCGCTGGAGATCCAAGGCCATACCGACAGCCAAGGCCGCGAGACCATGAACCTCGCCCTGAGCCAGAGCCGCGCAGAATCCGTCTTAAACGAATTGCGGGCCCGCCGGGTGTTGACCGGATCATTCACCGCACAGGGCTATGGCGAAGCCGCCCCCATTGCCGACAACAAGACCGAAGACGGCCGCGAGGCCAACCGGCGCATCGAATTTCACCTGATACGCCCCGATACCGTGGCGATTCCGGGCCAAACAACGCTGGAAAGTATCTCTGATTCGGGCGATACAGCGGCAGACCCCGATGCAGAAAGCACCTCCGATGAGCAGAACTGAATTTGTCCTCGCAACCGCGATCATTCTCTTTGTCGCGTTTTGTCTGGGCTGGTTCGCCAATTGGTTGCTGCACCGTTTTACCCGCGTGGCCGCAGGCGATGTCGAACAGCTTGACCGGATGAGCCAGGAATTGCACGAGGCCGAAGAAACCCGCGATCAGGCGATCACCTATCTGCAACAACGCGAGGCGGAACTGACCAACCAATTGTCCCAGACCGAAGCAGAATTGCGCGCCGCGATGGACGGTCTGCGCGATGCCCGCCACGAGGTCGAAGACATGCGCGCCTATATCGACCGCCAACAGCAAGGCGCCTAGGGTCAGGTCACAGTCAGACAGGCACAGGTCGCATGATGGGCCACATGGGCCGATGTACTGCCCATCATCAGCGCCGTCAGATTGCCCAATCCGCGCCGCCCCGTCACAATCAGATCCGCATCCAGCGCTTTGGCGCAGTCGAGCATGTCATGGGCCGGATCACCGCTGCCCTGGTGCAGGATCAATTGCAGCCTGCCGTTTTCATCCGCGATGGCCTGTGCTTGGTCAAATATTCTATCTGCCGCTGCTTTGATCTCTTCCGGTTTGGGCAATGTGGTGGCCATATGATACCCCGCCACGGCCCCCAGCGCGAAAGCCACAGTTTCATGGGCGGGCGTATGGGACAGATGCAGGGCAGAGCCGTATTTCCGCGCCAGATCACAGGCCAGTTTCAGGGCATTTCGGGACGGGTCTGATCCGTCAAAGCCGACAACGATCGTACTGAACATCTGTGGTTCTCCCTTTTGGTTCAAAAGGAGTATGGCAGGGGAAACGCGGGCCGGCCTTGACCCAGATCAACAGCTCTGTCGCGGCATTTTCACTGCTCACGGCGGTCTGGTCCGGGCGGGTTAGCGGCGGCACTCTCCTTGTCAACGGGCCGTTTGCACCGCCTCACCAGCGCCTCAGCGCATCCTCGTCTTCGTCCTTGGAGGCAACCCAACCGGCGCTTGATGCCGTCACTTCACGCTTCCAGAACGGCGCCCGGGACTTGAGATAATCCATCAGGTACTCAGCCGCTGCAAAAGCATCCTTGCGGTGCCGCGCGGCGGTGGCAACCATCATGATCATCTCACCGGGGTACAGCGCACCATACCGGTGGATCACCAGAACATCCCCCAAACCGAAACGCGCCACAGCGTTTTGTGCCATCTCGCCCAGGGCGCTTTCGGTCATCCCGGGATAATGTTCGATCTCCATCATCTGCAAGGGATCATCGGGCAGATCACGCACCACGCCCGTGAAGGTTACAATCGCCCCCATGTCACGATGGCCCTGCGCAAAATCAGCCGATTCTTTACCCAGATCGAATCCGGCTTGTTGTACGGAAACACGCATCACCTAGCCGCCCGTCATCGGCGGGAAAAACGCGACCTCGCGCACATCGGACAAGGGCGCGTCAAAATCGCTCAGGGTCTGATCCACAGCCACCCGCAGCGCCGTGAGATCGGAAAACGCCAGATCATATCGGTCGTCCCGCGCGCGCAATTCGCTAACCAATTCGCCCACGGTTGTGGCCTGGGTTTCAATCTGTTCGCGTGGCACACCGATACGTTCGCGCACCCATGCAAAATACAACACATCCATTACTGGCCCTCTTTCAAATGCGGCATGGCTTTTCTCAGGTAGTCAAACCCTGTCACAGCCGTCAGTGCCGCCGCAAACCACAGCAACCACAGCCCGATCCAGCCGGCCCATTCCATGCCCATCTGCCGGATTGGGAAATCTTCCAGCACATCCACCGCACCGCTTTTCGCCAGCGCGGCCATCACCCCCGCGTCATCGCCAAGGATCGACACCCCCTGGTGGTATTCAAACACCCCTTGGGAAAACAGCACCGATATCGCGACCATCTGCAGGGTCGTCTTCCACTTTGCCAGCTTTGTCACCTTTAGCGTGCCGGACACATCGCCCAGATATTCGCGCAGGCCCGACACAAACACCTCGCGGAACAGAATCACAGTGGCGGGCAACACCAGCCACGGCGACCAGCTTGAAAACGCGATAATCACCATCAATGCAATCACCACCATCGCCTTGTCGGCAATCGGATCCAGCATCGCGCCCAGTTTGGTTTCCTGCTTCCATGCCCGCGCCAGATAGCCGTCAAACCAATCGGTAATCGCCGCTGACAAGAACAGCAGCAGCGCAAACCAATCCGCATAGGGGCGATCAAAATACAAAAACATCACCGCCACACCGGGCGCAGCGACCAGACGCATCAACGTCAAAATATTGGGCAGGTTCCACTTCATAGCCGCACCCTACAATGCGCTTTCGGAACGTAAAAGCACCAAGATCGCTGTCGAGAACAACATCTCAGTTTTACCATGCAAAACAAAATCAAGATCCACGCCGCAGCCCTAGCCCCGTTCATTAAAGAACGCATAGATTGTATCGGCCAAAGCGTCGGAAACCCCCGCGACGGCCTTGAGATCGCTCAACGCGGCGCGGCTGACGGCTTTGGCAGAGCCGAAATGCGCCAAAAGTGCACGTTTGCGCGCCGCCCCAACGCCGGGAACATCATCAAGCGGCGTCGCGCCGATGGCCTTGGCGCGTTTGGCGCGATGGGTGCCAATGGCAAAACGGTGAACCTCGTCGCGCATCCGTTGCACAAAATACAACACCGGATCATTGTGGCGCAGGGCCATGGGGCGTTTGCCAACACGGTGGAATTCTTCCTTGCCCGCGTCACGGTCAATGCCTTTGGCGACCCCGACCATCGGAATATCCTCGACCCCGTAGTCGCGCATGATCGAGGCCACGGCGCTGACCTGCCCGGCGCCACCGTCGATCAACAACAGATCCGGCCACATGCCCAGCGTGCGTTCGGGGTCTTCTTTGATCAGCCGTTTAAAGCGCCGCGATAACACTTCTTTCATCATGCCAAAATCATCACCGGGTGTCAGGTCTTCGCCCCGGATGTTGAACTTGCGATACTGGTTTTTGATAAACCCGTCCGGCCCCGCAACCACCATGCCCCCCACCGCATTGGTGCCCTGGATATGCGAGTTGTCATAGACTTCGATCCGCTGTGGCGGCGCAGGCAGATCAAAGGCATCTTGCAACCCTTGCAGCAGCTTGGCCTGACTTGCGGTTTCGGCCATCTTGCGCGCCAGGGATTCCCGTGCATTGCGCAACGCCCCATCCACCAGATCGGCCTTTTCACCGCGTTTGGGCACAAGCAATTCCACCTTGCGGCCCAATTTCCCCGACAGCGCATCCATCATCAGATCGGGGTTTTCGATTTCGTTGCTCAAGATCAGCTGTGGCGGCGGTTCGCGGGTGTCGTAGAATTGCCCGATAAAGGCCTCCAGCACCTCGGCGGCATCCACATCGGCCCCGACACGCGGGTAATAATCACGGTTGCCCCAGTTCTGGTTGGCACGGATGAAAAACACCTGCACACAGGCCTGTCCACTGTCCATATGCAGGGCGATGATATCGGCTTCGGACACGCCTTTGGGATTGATCCCCTGCGCGGTCTGTACCTGGGTCAGGGCCTTGATCCGGTCGCGCAGGGCCGCCGCGCGTTCGAATTCAAGCGCCTCTGACGCCGCCGCCATATCCGCCGCAAGCCGCAGCTGAATGCCCGTCGATTTCCCCGACAGGAACCGTTCGGCATCGCGCACGGTCTGGCGGTAGTCTTCGGCGCTGATCTTGCCGACACAGGGGGCCGAACAGCGTTTGATCTGATGTTGTAGACAGGGCCGCGTGCGGCTTTCGAACATCGCATTGGAACAATCGCGCAACAAGAACACCCGCTGCAATTGGTTCAGGGTCCGGTTGACCGCACCCGCGCTGGCAAAAGGGCCATGATAGCTGCCCTTTTCCTTTTTGGCGCCGCGGTGCTTTTTGATCTGTGGAAAATCGTGATCCGCCGTGACCAGAATATTGGGGAAACTTTTGTCATCGCGCAGCAGCACATTGAATTTCGGCTTCAGCTGTTTGATCAGGTTTTGCTCAAGCAGCAGCGCCTCGGTTTCTGTTTTGGTGGTCAGAAACATCATCGAGGCGGTGTTGGAAATCATCCGCGCAATCCGCGCCGTATGTCCCGTTGGACGCGAATAATTGCTGACCCGCGCCCGCAGATTGTGTGCCTTGCCGACATAGAGAACCCGGCTTTCGGCATCCAGCATCCGATAGACCCCCGGCGATGAATCGAGGGTTTTCAGATAGCCGTAGATCACATCATGGCCGGTGGGCTGAGTGTCAGAGTCGCTGTTCATGGATCCCGCCTGATTCTCGGTCTTTGCTGCAACAGGTTGCCACAGTTAACAAGTGTGAACATACCCACGGAACTTGTGGATAACTCTGCTGATAACTTCTGGGGAAAGCTGTTTTTCCGTTGTTTTCAGCGGGCTTCCTTGATTTGCCTAATTTTTAGGCAATATTTCAACCCATTGTTTTAATTGACTAAATAATTTCAACGTATCACAAACCACTGAAAACACATCGTTTTGTAACATCTATGTGAACAGCCTGAGGGGCAGTGCAGAACTTTTGTTGCAGCTGGGTCACTCGACCCCCAGAACATCGGGGGTTTTCCATCCAAGATGCTGTCCCCCATCGACACAGAGCAGCTGACCTGTCACCGCGGGCGACTCCAAAAAGTACCGCAAGGCCGTGGTGATTCCCTTGGCATCCGCGCCACGGCCCAGCACCGTATTGCGCCGCTGCCCGGCAAAATGCGCGTCGCTTTGACGGCTGCCCTGCAACGTCGGGCCAGGCCCGATGGCATTCACACGGATCGCCGGTGCCAAAGCCTGTGCCGTGGTCTGGGTCAGCGCCCAAAGCCCCATTTTGGCAAGCGTATAGGTCATGAATTCCGGCGTCAGCTTGCGCACCCTTTGATCAATCATATTGACAATCAATCCGCTGGCACAGGGCTCACCTGCGCTGTCAATCTTGGGTTCCAATCCCTGTGCTGCCATCGCCTGTGTCAGCACAAATGGCGCACGCAGGTTGCTGCCCATATGCCTGTCCCAGCTATTGCGGCTGGCGCTTTGCACCGTGTCATATTCAAAGATCGAGGCATTGTTGATCAAACAGGTGATCACGCCCCCCAAGGCCGCGGCGGCACGCGGCAACAAGGCCTGGGTCGCGTCCTCATCCAGCAGATCGGCCTGCAGCGCGACGGATTTTTGACCCGATGCAGTAATCTCGGCCACGACATCTTCGGCGGCCTGCGCCGAACTGGCAAAATGCACCGCCACATCATAGCCCTGCGCCGCCAGATCAAGCGCCATCGCACGGCCCAGCCGATGCCCCGCCCCAGTTACCAATGCACGCTTCATTTTGGCCTCCTTAGGTCAGAACAACAGCCAGATAGAGACAATACAGGGCGGTCAGCACAATCCCCCAAACCCGGTTAATATCCATCTTGAGATAGACAAACGGGATCAGCAACAGCGATGCCGCCAGCATCACCCATAGATCAAAGCGCAGGAATTCGGGATCAACCCTGATCGGCCCAATCAGCGAGGTGATCCCGACAATCGCCAACAGGTTAAACATGTTCGATCCGATGACATTCCCCAAAGCCACATCCGCCTGTCGGCGCAACGCCGCCATCACCGTGGTGGCCAGTTCCGGCAAGGACGTGCCAATGGCGACCAAGGTCAACCCGATCACCGTATCACTGACCCCATAGGCCAATGCGATCATTGTGGCATTGTCCACCAACAGACCAGCGCCCAAGGGCAGCCCCACAAGCCCCAGCACCAGAAATACCGCAATCTGCCATCCGGGCATATCGGCATCGGCGCCTTCGGGTTCTTCGACATCTGCACCGGTTTTGCAGGCATTGCGGTGGTTCTTTGCATCGCAAAACGCATCCGCCAAAACATAGCCAAGCCCGCCCAGCAGAATAATCCCCGAAATCCAGTCAAACACACCGCGAAACGCCAATGCGATAAACAACACCGTTGCCGCGATCATGAAATTAAAGGTTTTGCGGGTGCGACATTCCGAGGTGTGCATCGTCGCCATAAGGGCCGGAATGCCCAGCACCAACAGAACATTTGCAGTGTTCGACCCCACCACATTGCCCAGCGCAAGACCAGGCGCGTTGTCAAGGATGGCATTAACCGAGATCAGCAACTCCGGTGCCGAGGTGCCAAAAGCAACAATTGTCAGGCTGACAATCAAGGCCGGAACCCCCAACCGCAAAGACAGGTTCACCGCCCCCTTGACCAAAGCATCCCCCGCCAGCAGCAGGATCACCAGCCCGAGAGCACACAAGAGCCAAGGCAAAATCATCAAGATTTGCCTCCGCATTTGCAGGGGCCTTTGCCGATGCGGTAGCGTCCACAGGACCGGCACTTGGTTTGTGTCAGTCGTTTACCGCCCAACCAGTGCATTTTTCCGAACCACGCAAGCATGCCCATAAACACCAGAAAAAGAACGACAATCTTGAAAACCATGGATTAAAGCCCAAACCGTGCATAGGCGGCGCGTTCTTCGATGCCCTGCACCGCGTCCTGCACCATTTGCACGCCAAAACGTGACAGCAAACCGCGCCGAACACCGTAGCGGCGGAATTTCACCTTGTCGCCGAAACGGGTTTTCATCATCGGGTGCAGATGGCCGATGCCGTCGATCAGCCCCAGTTCCTGCGCCTTTTTGGCCAGCCAGATTTCACCGGTGAACAGATCCATATCCGCGGGCAATTTGGCCCCGCGGCGGTCTTTGACATGGTCGATGAAATTGCTGTGAATGTCCTCAAGCAGGGTTTTCAGCCGCGCCACATCTTCGGGGTTTTCAGGGCGGAACGGGTCCAGCATGGATTTGGATTGCCCGGCAGTATAGACCCGCCGTTCCACGCCATGTTCCTTGATGAATTCATGCGCCCCGAAAGACGCCGAAATCACACCGATAGATCCGACAACCGAGCTTGGGTCAGCATAAATTTCATCTGCTGCTGCAGCCAACCAATAGCCCCCGGATGCGGCGACATCTTCGACAAAGGCAATCACGGGAATGTTTTTTTCTTCGGCCAAGCGGCGGATGCGTGCCCCGATCAACGAGGATTGCACAGGGCTGCCCCCCGGAGAATTCAGTTCAATTGCCACGGCAGCGGGTTTGCCTTTGGCGAATGCTTTTTCAATCATCGGCGCAAGGGTGGTGTCATTCAACGCCCCGCGCCCCTGCGTGCCGATCACACCGGAAAGGCGGATCACAGCAACAACCGGATCAGATTTTAGGAAGGGCAGCCATTGTCTCATGACTTCTCATGTAGAGTGGCCAGCCGCCGCAAACAAGGCGGCGGCAAAAGGTTTATTCGCGGATGCGCCAGCCGCTGCGGAATATCCACCAGATCACGGTCAGGCAAAGCCCGGTAAACACCCCGATCGCAAACAGAGAAATCGCAATCGACACATCTGCGGTGCCGTAAAACGACCAGCGAAACCCCGAGATCAGGTACACAACCGGATTGAACATCGAAATCGATTGCCAGATCGGCGGCAACATCGAGATCGAATAAAACGATCCCCCCAGAAAGATCAGCGGCGTGATCACCAGCAAAGGCACGATCTGCAATTGTTCAAAATTGCCTGCCCACACCCCAAGGATGAAACCGAACAACGCAAAGCTGATGCTGGTCAGCAACAGGAACGCGATCATCGCCAGCGGGTATTTGATCTCAAAATCGACAAAAAAGAATGCCGTGACCAGAATAATCACCCCGATGATCAGGGCCTTGGTGGCCGCCGCCCCGACATAACCCAATACAATTTCAATGAAACTGATCGGCGCAGACAGGATTTCCGAAAACGTGCCCATGAATTTCGGGAAATAGATCCCGAAAGATGCGTTGGAAATGGATTGGGTGATCACCGTCAACATGATCAACCCCGGCACGATGAACGCCCCATAGCTGATCCCGTCCACTTCCTGAATGCGGCTGCCGATTGCCCCGCCAAACACCACAAAATACAGCGACGTAGAAATCACCGGCGCCAGAAAGCTTTGTGCGATGGTGCGGAAAAAACGAAACATCTCAAAGATGTAGATGGATTTGATAGCGGTCAGATTCATGCCGCGTCCTCCTTGACCAGACCGACAAAAATATCTTCAAGGCTGGATTGGCTTGTCTGCACATCACGCAACACCAATCCCGCCGCGGATACACCGGCCAGCAATGTGGTGATGCCGGTGCGTTCTGATCGTGTGTCATAGGTATAGATCAAGGTGCTGCCATCCGCCGACAGTGTCAGCGCATCGGATTGCAGGCTTTCGGGGATTGCGTTGATTTTTTCGCTGAGCAACACATCAAGCTGCTTTTGGCCCATCCGCGCCATCAAGGTGTCTTTGTCCTCGACCAGCATCAATTCACCATGGGCAATCACCCCGACACGATCCGCAATCGCCTCGGCTTCTTCGATGTAATGGGTTGTCAGAATGATCGTGACGCCATCGGCCTTGAGTTGGGCAACAATTTCCCACATGTCCTTGCGCAATTCCACATCGACCCCGGCGGTGGGTTCATCCAGAAACAGCACCCGCGGGTCATGCGACAGCGCCTTGGCGATCAACACCCGGCGTTTCATACCACCGGACAATTCGCGCACCTGGCTGTCTTTCTTGTCCCAGAGCGACAGCTGGCGCAGGATCCTTTCAATCGCCGCATCATCACGGGGTCTGCCAAACAGCCCGCGCGAGAATCGCACGGTATTGATCACCCGCTCAAAGGGTTCAAGATTGATTTCCTGTGGCACCAGCCCGATCAGGGAACGTGCCGCGCGGTAATCGGTGACAATGTCATGCCCCGCCACTGTGACCGATCCCGAAGTGGCCGTGGTGATCCCGCAAATTGTTGAAATCAGTGTCGTTTTTCCAGCGCCATTGGGGCCGAGCAAGGCAAGGATCTCGCCCTCGTGAATGTCTAGATCCACACCTTTGAGGGCCGTAAACCCACCTTTATAGGATTTCCGCAGCTCTTTAATCTGGACGATTTCCGGCATGGTTTTCTCCGTTTGTTCAGAGCGCGAACCTAGACTGGAAAAAACAAAGTGAACAGACTTGTTTAGTTCTTCTTACGCCCGAACCAGCCTTTTTTCTCGGTGCCCGCTTCTGGCGTGGCATCGCTGTCATCTGCGGGGCCTTCCAAGGCGCTTTGCAGATTGTCAAAAAACTGATCCGCCATCTTTTTGGCGAATCCGTCAATGATCCGGCTGCCCAATTGCGCCAGCTTGCCACCGACTTTGGCTTCGACATCATAACTCAATTCAGTGCCGCCGTCTTTTTCGACCAGACGCACATCTGCGCCGCCTTTGGCAAACCCTGCAGCCCCGCCTTTGCCGGACCCGTCAATTTTCATCGAGGTATCCGGCACCAGATTGCTGATCGTGACCTCGCCTTTGAAGGTGGCTTTGACCGGGCCAACCTTTTGCACCACCGTGGCCACATAGCCCTCATCGACCGATCCCGTGACCTCCTGTGCGCCGGGCACACAGTGTTTCAATACCTCGGGATCAAGCAAAGCAGCATAGACCTGCGCCGGAGGAACAGCAATTTGGCGGGTGTCAGACATTTG
Organism: Sulfitobacter sp.; assembly: GCA_047634585.1. Lineage (GTDB taxonomy): Bacteria > Pseudomonadota > Alphaproteobacteria > Rhodobacterales > Rhodobacteraceae > Sulfitobacter. The sequence continues at coordinate 171,768 of JBLIAN010000005.1, forward strand.
CATAGGGTCATTCCTTTTATCTGCGACCAAAACTAGCGGGTTTTAAGCGCAGGGCAACAGCAGAAGATCGCACCCCCTATCAGGAAATGTGATATCCGCGCCTGCCCCCCTTGGCGCAGGGCGATTTACCGCCCCGGCTGTCAATCGGCGATGCGTATCACAACCTTGCCTGTGGCCTTGCGATTGCGCAGCAGTTCCAGCCCCGCGTTGGCCTGCTCCAGCGGCAGGACAGTGCTGACATGGGGTTTCAATTTGCCCGCGCCATACCAGTCAAACAGCACCCTGAAACTATCGGTCAATACTGCGGGATTGATCCGCGCATAGCCGCCCCAGTAGAAACCCAAAACCGTCAGGTTCTTGACCAGCAGGATATTCGCGGGGATTTGCGGCACCGCGCCAGAGGCAAAGCCCAGCGGCAAAATCCGTGCTTCCGGGTTACAGGCCCGCAGCGCCGCGTTGAACTGATCCCCGCCAATCGGATCATAGACCACATCCGCCCCGCCCAGCGCCTTGACCACGGCGCGGATGTCATCACTTTGTGAATTGATCAGATGGTCCGCCCCCGCCGCGCGGCATATCTCAAGCTTGTCGGCACCGCGTGCGCAGGCGATCACCTCGGCGCCCATGAGTTTGCCAAGTTCCACCGCAGTCAGCCCAACACCGCCAGAGGCCCCCAACACCAACAGCCGCTCGCCGGGCTTGAGCCCCGCTTTATATCCCAGCCCGACATGGGCAGTGCCATAGGCGATCAAAAACGCCGCCGCGTCCAGTGCATCCATCACATCGGGGATCGGCACGCAGATATCGGCAGGAAGCGCCACATATTCGCCCAAGCCACCTTGCCCGGCATAGGCCGCGATCCGTTGGCCGACCTGCAGATGTTCAACACCGGCCCCCACCACAGTGATTTCGCCCGCCAATTCCATTCCCGGCGTGAACGGCAGCGGCGGTTTTTCCTGATAGGTGCCTTTGATCGACAAGAGATCGGCAAAGTTCAACCCGCAGGTCTGTACCCTGACCAGCACCTGACCTGCCTGTACCACAGGCATTTCCACCTCTTGCAGGGACAGGGGCTCGTGGTATTCGGTGATTTGCATGGCGCGCATTGTCATCGTCCTTTTGGCATTTCCCCCAAAAAGCCAAAGCAGCGCCCGCTTGGCAAGGGGGCTGGTGTTATGGGCCGCTGACCCTGCCCAAACCCGCCGGAATTTCCCATCGACGCTGCCAAATGTTAACTTTGCAAAACAGAATGACAGTTTTGTAATATATTTCGTTGGTTTCCCTTGAGAAAAACCAAAAATTCACCCAGATAAGGGCGACCTTTCAGCCCCAAGATCAGGAGTTCGCGTGTCCCTCTTCCTAGTCGTTGCACTTCCCTTTCTGGGGGCTCTTCTTCCCGGTATGATGAATTCCGCAGGCCGGCAGGCCTGTGCTGGCGTCACCTTTACGGTGACTTTGGCCGCCTTGATCGGCCTTTTGACCAATCTTCCGGCGGTCATGGCTGGCGAGGTTGTGACCACCGGGGTCGACTGGCTGCCTGATCTGGGAATGAACGTGAACCTGATGCTGGACGGGCTGGGCCTGTTCTTTGCCAGTTTGATTCTGGGCATTGGCCTGCTGATCATCGCCTATGCGCGGTATTATCTGGCGCGTGAGGACAACATGGGGGAATTTTTCACCTATCTGCTGTTGTTCCAGGGCGCGATGGTCGGAATCGTCCTCAGTGACAACATTCTGCTTTTGCTGGTGTTTTGGGAGCTGACCTCGCTGTCCTCTTTCCTGTTGATCGGCTATTGGAAACATCTGCCCGAGGGCCGCCAAGGGGCGCGCATGGCGCTGACCGTCACGGGTATGGGCGGGCTGGCGATGATCGGGGGCATGTTGATCCTTGGTCAAATCGTCGGCAGTTACGATCTGAGCGTGATCCTGCAAAACCGCGATCTGATCCAGAATTCACCGCTGTACCTGCCTGCACTGATCCTGATCCTGCTGGGCTGTTTCACCAAATCCGCACAGTTTCCGTTTCATTTCTGGCTACCCCATGCAATGGCCGCGCCGACACCGGTCTCCGCCTATCTGCATTCCGCGACGATGGTGAAAGCAGGGATTTTCCTGATGGCACGCATGTGGCCGGTGCTGTCGGGCACGCCGGAATGGTTTGTGATTGTCACCGGCGCGGGGCTGATCACCATGGTGCTGGGCGCGGTGATTGCCCTGTTCAAACATGATCTCAAGGCGCTGCTGGCGTTTTCCACAGTCAGCCATCTGGGCCTGATCACGATGTTGCTGGGCACCGGCACCGCCTTTGGCGCGATGGCGGCGGTGTTTCATATCCTGAACCACGCGACCTTTAAGGCGGCCTTGTTCATGTCGGCGGGCATCATTGATCACGGCGCGCATACCCGCGACATCCGCCGTCTGGGCGGGCTGCGCCATCTGATGCCCGTGACCTTTGTGATTGCCACAGTCGCGGCGCTGTCGATGGCCGGTATGCCGCTGCTCAACGGCTTTTTGTCCAAAGAAATGATGCTCGAGGAAACCACCCATACAGTGCTGTTTGACCTGCCGTGGCTGGTGCCTGCGTTGGCCACTTTCGGATCGCTGTTTTCTGCCGCCTATTGTTTCCGCCTGATTGCGCATACTTTCCTTGGCCCGAAACGCGAAGATTACCCTGCCACCCCCCATGATCCGGGTCCGGGTCTTTGGCTGCCGCCCGCGATATTGGTGGTGCTGGTGGTGGCGATCGGGATTGCGCCGTTCCTCGCGGAACCGCTGGTCACAATGGTGACATCGGCGGTGCTGGGGACGGCCGCGGAACTGCCCGAAACCCATCTGAAAATCTGGCATGGGGTAACACCTGCACTTTATATGTCGGCAGTTGCCATCACCGGTGGTCTGATCCTGCTGGCGCTGTACCGCCCTGCGCTACGGCTGTGGGATGCGGCGCCGCGCCCCGAGGCCAAATCAATCTTTGATGCGGTGATTGCGGCGGCGCTGGCGCTGGCGCGGGGGATCACCCATCCGCTGCACAATGGCGCCTTTTCGCGCTATGCGGCGATCATGGCCGTGACAGTGATCGCCGCCGGATACCACGCATGGACCACGGGCGCACCGGGGGCCGCAACGCGCAGCATCCAACCCGCAGGTCCGGTGGAAATTGCCGGCTGGGCAATGCTGGTGGCGGCCACAGGCGGGCTGGTGTTTTTGCACCGCAACCGCCTGTTGTCGCTGATCCTGATCGGGATTGTCGGGCTGATGGTTTCGGTGGGCTTCGTGTTCTTCAGCGCCCCTGATCTGGCGATGACCCAGATCACCGTCGAAGTTGTGTCGATCATCCTGTTGTTGCTGGCGTTGAATTTCCTGCCCAACCGCACCCCTGTCGAAAGCACGGTTCTACGCCGCACCCGTGATGCCCTTGTTGCAATCGCTGGCGGTCTGGCGACTATGGCGATGTCCTATCATTTCCTGCTGCGCGAGGCGGTCGCAACACCGATTTCGCAATATCACCTCGCCAATTCCTATACCGGTGGCGGCGGGCATAATGTGGTGAACGTGATCCTTGTCGATTTCCGGGGCTTTGACACCTTTGGCGAAATTATCGTGCTGGGGATAGCCGCGCTGCTGATCTATGCACTGACCGAAACCCTGCTGGAGGGGCCGGTGCGCGCCCGTTTGTTGAACCGCAAGCCTGATCAACCCCGCGCAGGTGACATGCACCCGACAATGATGGTGGTCCTGACACGGGTGATGATGCCCGTGGTGCTGATGGTCGGTTTTTACATCTTCCTGCGGGGTCACAATGAACCGGGGGGCGGGTTTATTGCCGGTCTGATCGTATCAATTGCCGTGGTCATGCAATATATGGCCAGCGGTTTTGCCTGGACCTCGACGCGGCTGCGCTATCCCTATCACGGGGTGATCGGTGCAGGTGTGTTGACCGCTGGTCTGACCGGCATCGGGTCATGGTTTGTCGGCAAACCTTTCCTGACCTCGGATTTCACCTATGTCCGGATTCCGCCGTTCGAAAAATTCGAACTGGCCACCGCATCGCTGTTTGATCTCGGGGTGTTTCTTGCGGTGGTCGGCGCGGTGATGTTGTCACTGGAAAGCTTCTCAAGACTGGCGCGGCGCAGCCATGTGCCCGACAGCGAACATCCAATGGATATTGATCCGTCCCGTGATCCCGCCGATCTGGGCGCCCCTGCGAAAGAAGGAACATAACATGGAACTTCTTGTTGCTTCTGCCATCGGGGTTTTGACCGCCGCCGGATTGTATCTGGTGCTGCGCTTGCGCAGCTTTCCGGTGATCATGGGCATGTCGCTGCTGACCTATGCGGTGAATGTGTTTCTGTTTGCCTCGGGCCGCTTGACCATCGGTGCGCCGCCAATCCTCAGCGATGCGGCCACGCAGTATACCGATCCGGTGCCGCAGGCCCTGGTGCTGACCGCGATTGTGATTTCCTTTGGCATGACTGCCGTGATCGTGATGATCGCGCTTGGCGCCTATCTGGGGGCGGATGACGATCATGTGGATGATCCCACCCCGCCCGAAGACGACCAAAAGCCGGAGGAAGCCCTATGACCCACTGGATCATTGCCCCCGTTGTTCTGCCGGCGCTGCTGGCCCCGTTTATCGTGCTGGCCGCGCGCTATCACATCGGCATTCAGCGGGTGCTGTCTCTGGCAGGTGTTGTGTCGCTGATCGCAATTGCCGCCGGCTTGGCATGGCAGGCCTCGGATGGCAGCATCATCCTGTATCAACTCGGCGATTGGGCCGCGCCCTTTGGTATTGTGCTGGTCGGGGATCGGTTGTCGACGCTGATGGTGCTGCTGACGGCGGTGCTGGCGCTGTTTGTGTTGCTCTATGCGATCGGATCGGGCTGGGACAAACGCGGCTGGCATTTCCATGCCCTGTTCCAGTTCCAATTGATGGGCATTATGGGCGCCTTCCTGACCGGAGACATCTTTAACCTGTTTGTGTTCTTTGAAGTGCTGTTGATTGCCTCTTACGGGTTGATGATCCATGCGGGCGGCAATCTGCGCCTGCGGGCGGGGGTGCAATATGTGTTGTTCAACCTGCTGGGATCGACATTGTTCCTGTTTGCGCTGGGGGCAATCTATGCGGAAACCGGCACGCTCAACATGGCGGATCTGGCCGGGCGGGTGGCGCTGATTGATCCGGCGGCATCGGTGGGCATCCGCATTGCATCGGTGATGCTGCTGCTGGTGTTCGCGATCAAGGCTGCCGTGGTGCCGTTGCATTTCTGGCTGCCCTCCAGCTATGCCGAAGCGCCCGCGCCTGTTGCCGCCCTGTTTGCGATCATGACCAAGGTCGGGGCCTATGCAATCATCCGTGTCTATACGTTGATCTTTGCGCCTGATCTGGCGGTCACCGCCGGGCTGCACGGGCTGTGGCTGCTGCCTGCTGCGCTGATTTCGCTGGCTTTGGGCATGGTCGGGGTCTTGGCCGCCCGCAAGCTGGACCGGCTGGTGGCGTTTTCCGTCATCGGGTCGATGGGCATGGTGATGGTGGCGATTTCGCTGTTCAGCCCGGCAGGGATTGCCGCCGCATTGTATTACACCGTGCATTCGACCCTTGCCGCCGCGGCGTTGTTCCTGATCACCGATCTGGTCCGCGCCGGACGTGCCAATCTGAACCTCACGGCCCAACCGCCGATTTCCGGTGCCGCCCTGAGCGCCGGTCTGTTTTTTGTCGCTGCAATTGCGATGACGGGCCTGCCGCCACTGTCGGGGTTTATTGGCAAGCTGCTGATCCTTGATGCCGCCTTTGACACGCCACTGGCGGTTTGGACATGGGTGATTGTGCTGGCCGCCAGCCTGATCAGCGTTGTCGGGTTTTCCCGCGCTGGCAGTGTTCTGTTCTGGAAGGCCTCGGCAACCCCTGCCGCCCCAACCGATGGCATTGTAGTACCGCCCCCTGCCCCCAATGCCCTGTCCTATGTGGCGGTGGCCGGGCTGCTGGCGCTGCTGGTGCTGCACACGGTCTTTGCCGGCCCGGCCTATCGGTACATGAACGCCACCGCCGAACAGCTGTTTGCGCCCCAGCCCTATATCGCCAAGGTGCTGCACACGGCAGGCAAGCTGAGCCAGCCACAGGAGGGCCACTAACATGATGCGTGCCTATAGATGGCTGTTGCCACACCCCCTGTTGACGCTGCTGCTGGCGGTGATCTGGATCCTGCTGCAGAACGATTTTTCCGCCGGTATGGCGGTGTTTGGTCTGATTCTCGGGATCATCATCACCAAGGCCACGTCTGTCTGGTGGCCCGACCGGCCTGTGCGCCTGCATGCGGGCAAGATGACCATCTATATGATCATTGTGCTGTGGGATATTCTGGTGGCCAATATTCAGGTGGCCTGGATTGTGCTGCGCATGCCCAACGCCAGATTACGCCCGGCCTGGATCATCGTTCCGCTGGATCTGGTGCAGCCCGAAGCGATATCGATTCTTGCGGGCACCATCACCCTGACCCCCGGCACGGTCTCTGCCGATCTGTCCGATCAGGGGCACAGCCTGCTGGTGCATGTCCTGCACACCGATGACCCGGACAGCGTGCGCGACGAAATCAAGGACCGCTACGAGCGCCGCCTTAAGGAGATTTTCTGATGGAAACGGCACAGAATTTCATGGACATCGCGCTTGTTATCGCCTTTGCCCTGACCGCCCTGGCGCAGGTGCTGTCGATGGTCCGGCTGGTGATCGGCCCGACCACCGGGGATCGCATATTGGCGCTGGATACGATGGTGGTGAATGCCATTGGCCTGATCATCCTGCTGGGTCTGGCGCAGGGCATCGTGATCTATTTTGAAGTGGCGCTGATCATTGCCATGCTCGGCTTTGTATCAACTGTGGCCTATGCGCGCTTTGTACTGCGGGGGGACATCATCGAATGAGCATGCAAATTATCGGCATCTACGCCATTGGCATCTGCCTGTTGATTGGCGCGGCTTTTGCGCTGATTGGCACCATCGGATTGTTGAAATTCAACGATTCCATGACCCGCCTGCATGCGCCCACCAAGGTTGGCACCATCGGCATCGGCGCATTGTTGCTGGCCTCGATGATCCACAGCTATGTTTTTGGTCACGGATCGCTGCATGAATTGCTGATCATGGCGTTTTTGTTTGTGACCGCCCCGATTTCAGCAAATTTCATTGCCAAGGTGAACATCCACAAACGCAGCTGCGACACCCCGCCTGCGCCGCCCGAAGATGACACATGGTCCACTTTGAACGTCCCCCAGGAAGACCGCGATATCATCGAGACAAAATAGCCGGCGCAGGTCGGACAAGAGTGTCCGGCCCACGCCAGTTTTCCAATTACCGGGGCGCCATGCGGATCGCGCCATCAAGGCGGATCACCTCACCGTTCAGCATCGGATTATCGACAATGCTGCACACCAGTTTGGCATATTCCGACGGATCGCCCAGACGCGACGGGAACGGCACCTGTGCACCAAGTGAATCTTGCACCTCCTGCGGCAGACCTTCCAACAGCGGCGTCAGAAACAGACCCGGCGCAATGGTACAGACCCGCACGCCCTTGTCTGCCAGATCCCGTGCCATCGGCAGGGTCATCCCGACAATCCCACCTTTGGAGGCCGCATAGGCCACCTGCCCGACCTGTCCTTCATAGGCCGCCACAGACGCCGTGTTGATGATCACACCGCGCTGCCCGTCAGGGGCCATCGGTTCACACGATACCATGCCTGCCGCCGCCTGTGACGCACATTGGAACGACCCGACCAGATTGATCCCGACAACCTTGGAAAACAGTGCCGCATCATGGGCCTCACCGCGCGAAACGGTTTTGGCAGCGGGGCCGATGCCGGCGCAATTGACCAACACCCGCGGCGTGCCCAATTGTTCTGTGACCGCCGCAAAACCCGCTTTGACGCTGGCCGCATCCGACACATCAACCTTTTGAAAAATCCCGCCCAATTCGGCGGCTTTGGCCTGGCCCGCTTCTTCGTTCAGATCAAACAGCGCCACCTTTAATCCCGCATCCGCCAAGGCCTTGGCACTTGCCGCGCCCAGACCGGATGCACCACCTGTCACCACCGCGACCTGATTTGCCCAAAGTTCCATATGATAACCCTCTCTCTTTTGCCGCAGTTTTGGGATGCTTGGCCGCCAATAGCAAGGGCTGGCTCAGCGCCGCGACACCAAGGACGCCAGCCCCAACAGCGCCGAAACCACAATCAACAACAAGGACACCGCGTTGAGCACCGGTGTCGAGCCCTGCTTCAAGCGGTCAAACATTGTCACCGTCAGCGGCGCATCCGACCCCACCAACATCAATGTCGTGTTGAAATTTTCAAAGCTCATCAACACCGCCACCACCGCCGCGGCAATCATCGCAGGCAGCAGAAACGGCAATGTCACCTGGCGGATCGCGCCCCATTTGGTCGCGCCCAGATTCAGCGCCGCTTCCTCCAGCGCAGGGTCGAATTTCTGCAAACGCGCCGAAATCACCAGCGTGGCAAAGGTGGTGATAAAAGAAAACTGACCGAGGATCACCAGAATCAATCCGGGGCGCAGCCCGTCAAACCACAGGCCTGTGGCCTCTTCCAATGTGTTGGCCACGGTGCTGGAAAACACCAGAATCGAAATCCCCAGAATGATCCCGGGAATGATCAGTGGCAGCAGCATCAGAATATAAAGAAAATTCTTGCCCGCAAAATCATGGCGCACAAACAGGAAGGCATTGCAGGTGCCCACCAGCACCGCCAGCCCCGACACCCAGAACGCCACAAAGGCCGACGTCCCGATGGATCGCAGGATCGGCCGCTCGTGCAGCACCCCGATGCGTGGCGCTTCGGTGCCAAAGAACCAGTCCCAGGTGAAACCTTCCCAGGGCAGCGAGGGAAATACGCTGTCGTTAAAGGCAAACACACAGACGGTCGCCAAAGGCAGTGCCAGATAGAGAAAGAACAACGTCACATAGGCCCGATAAGACCATTTGAACGCCGAGGATTGCGGAATACCTGTGATCATCTTAACGCCCCATCGTCTTGCCCAGGGATTGCCCTGACAACTTGAGCGCCAGAAACACAATCACCGATGAAAGCCCCAGCAACAGGAACCCAAAGGCCGATCCCAATTCCCAGTTAAAGCGGGTGATAAACTGGTCATAGATCAATCCGGTGAACCACAGGCTGTCTTTGCCACCCAGCAGGATCGGGGTCAGGTAATTGCCCAGTGACAGCATGAACACCACAATACAGCCCGACACGATGCCGGGCATGGCATGGGGAATGATGATCTCACGCAGGATGCTCAGGCTGCTGCCACCAAGGTCATATCCCGCCTCGATCAAACTATCATCCAGACTGTCCAGCGTTGTCACCAAAGGCACCACCATGAACAGCATCGACGTATAGACCAACCCCGTCATGATCGCCGCATCGTTATAGAGAAATTCCATCGGGCCGTTCAGAACCCCGATATATTGCAGGAAGGATGAGACCACCCCGGTTTCGCGCAGCAGGATCATCCAGCCAAAAGTGCGCACCAGCTCGCTGACCCAGAACGGGATCAGGCACATCAGGAACAATGTGGTTTTGGTGCGCCCGCGGGTCAGCTTGGCAATATAATAGGCCACCGGAAACCCGATCAGCAGGGTCAGCACCGTGGCAGTGATCGACATATAGGCGGTGCGCGCGAAAGTGTTCCAATACAGCGGCTCGTTGAAAAACACCGCGTAATTCGCCAGCCCTGTTTCATATTGGCGCACGCCGACCTTTTCGCGCAGTGACACCAGAAACATCCCCACATGGGGCAATACAATCAACGTCACCAGCCAGATCGCCAGTGGTGCCATCAACAAGATCAGCCCAAGGCGGGACTTATCCGAAGACATCTCAGGCACCCGCCTGTTTGTAACAGCGGGTCTGGTCCGGTTCCCAGCCAAAGCAGATCGGATCACCCTTGGCCAGATCCCGAAATTCGCTGGTCTGCGGCAGGGCCACGCCCATTTCGCTGCCCGTGGCACTGTCGCGCAGGATCAACTGGCTGTTGGCACCATTGAACAGCACGCTGTCCACCACGCCAGTGCCGGTATTGCCCATGCCGCTGACATCGCCCTGCACCCGCGACAGGCGCACGGCCTCGGGGCGCACAAAAACCTGCGCCGCATCCCCGGCCTCTAACCCCTCGCCGGCATCGACACCTTGCAGCGCCACACCATCATGGGTCAGCAGTTGCAATTTGCCCCCCCCCGCGACCTGCACCTTGGCCTGATATTTATTCGCCTCACCGACAAACCCCGCCACAAAGGCGGTGTTGGGCTGGTAATATAATTCGCGCGCTGTGCCGACCTGTTCAAATTCACCGTGGTTCATTACCGCGATCTGGTCGCTCATCACCAAAGCTTCGGATTGGTCATGGGTGATATAGACAAAGGTGGTGTTGAATTCCGATTGCAACTTTTTCAGCTCGATTTTCATATGTTCGCGCAGCTTGAGATCCAGCGCGCCCAATGGTTCGTCCAGCAACAGAACATCCGGTTCCAGCACCATACAGCGGGCAATCGCCACACGCTGTTTCTGGCCACCGGAAAGGGAGTCAACGGCCCGCTCCGCCACGCCGCCCAGCCCGACACGTTCCAGCACCCTTTCAACCTGTTTCTTGATGTCCACCTTGTTGACACCGCGCTGGCGCAGGCCAAAGCCGACATTGGCTCCGATGCTCATCATCGGGAACAGCGCCAGATGCTGGAACACCATCGAAACCGGGCGTTTGTTCGGGGGCACATTCAACATGGATTTGCCCTTGATCAACAGATCACCACCGCTGGATTGCTGAAACCCTGCAATCATCCGCAACAGCGTAGTCTTGCCACAGCCCGATGGCCCCAGAATGGAAAAAAACGTGCCCTGAGGCACGGTAAAGCTCACGTCTTTGACCGCTTTGAAGTCGTCAAAATTCTTTGAAATCGCGCGGCATTCCAGATCGGGGGTATCGGACATCTGTACATGGTCTTTCATTCATGAATCCGGAGCGCGAAAACCGCGCTCCGGCCTGTTGTTTTAGGTGTCGCTTACTTGGCCGCGTTGATGCGATCCAATGCAGCGCCTTCCAGCGCCTCAAGACCCGCAGGCACCGCGGGATACCATTTGATGTTGTCGATCGCTTCTTGTGGAAAGCTGGCCTGATATTTGGCTTTCAACGCATCATCCACCCCCGCATCGCCGCCTTGGGACGCGGTGAAATTACCCGCGGCTGTGGTGATCATCGCCGCGATGTCAGGACGCATCACAAAGTTGATCCAGGCATAGGCGGCATCATCCGCACGGCCACGCGATGGCATTGCAAATGTGTCGATCCAGCCCAGCGCCCCGGCTTTGGGCGCAACAAAGGTGATGTCCTTGTTGTCATCGTTCAACTGCCAGCCGCCCGTATCCCAGGCCATAGATGCCGTGACTTCGCCAGAGCGCAGCAAGTTCTTGATCTCGTCACCGCCACCCCAATAGGTTTTCACGTTGGGTTTACAGTCGATCAGCTTGGCTTCGACTTTATCAAGGATCGCCTTATAGGCATCCGCATCGCCATAGGCTGCAAACGGGTCCATGCCCATGGAAAAGGCAAACCCGATCAGCGTCGGCCGTTTCAGACGATAAGATACCTTGCCCGCAACCGAAGGATCACACAGGTCGAGATAATCATGCACCTGACCGGCCTCGGCAGTGTTCACCACCAACCCCGATGTGCCCCAGACATGCGGCACGCCGTAGACGTCACCGTCAACCATCGTGTTGCCTTTGGTGGCTTCCAACATGGAGGGAATGAACAGGCTGGTGTCGATCTTGGACATGTCCAGCGGCTTGTAGATGCCGAATTCGGCCTGTGCCCCGGCAATCCGGTCTTGGCTGGGCTGGGCCAGATCAAAACCGCCCCCGTTGGTTGCGCGCAGCTTGGCAACCATTTCTTCATTGTTGGATTTGGTGACTTCTACCGTGTGGCCGGTTTCCGCCTCGAATTTCGCAATCACATCTTCGGGCGCATATCCGCCCCATGTCAGCAGGCGCAACGTGTCGGCCTGTGCTGAAAATGTAGTCAACGCCAGCGCAGCGCTGGTCGCCAAAAGTACGGTCGATTTCATGTTGTTCTCCCTTGGACGCAAATCAATTTTGCTTTGGATGTTGGACAGACAGCCGCAAGGACGTGACCAACACCGGATCATTGGTAGGGCTAGATTAATAAAATCTCAACACAATCCGTGCGCCTTTTTGTCCTTTAGGTCAAATTTTTTGTTACAGATTTATGACATAAAACTGTTCAATATCAATTCATTATCAACATCCAACATCACCGTTGCCCGCTGAATCCGCCTTACATGCGAATCCGGAAAATCGCGGTTCATTGGAAAATCGCGGCTGAAACACTGCATCCCGCGATAACGCGCAGCCGTTGCAATGAGGAAACCATCGCGAATGTGCCAGCCGCCCAAACACCGTTTCAGGTTGCGCGCCGCGCCAGTTCTTCTTCGCGCATCTCGCGCAGCCGTGCCAGACGCGACCGCACTGTTTTCAACCCATCCCTGCTGCTGGCCCGTGACGGTGCCCACTTCACGGGTTGGGCCTCAATCGACGAACGATGCAAAATCGCCGCCAAGGTTGACCCCGCCAAAGGCTTGGCAAAAAATGCCAAAAACCCGGCGCCCTGTGTGCGGCTGATGAATACCGGTTCGGTTAAGGCACCTACTGTGATCGAAAAATCCAGAAAATCCGGCGTATCCAGCAGCGCGTCCAAAACCTGAAAATTATCGGGCACAAACTTGCAATCGCGCTTGCCGATGATCTGGATTTGCCCCTTGAATTCGACCAAAGTGGTGGCCAGCACCGCGTCGATCCGACAGGATTTGCGCCGGAACAGCCGCGCCAAGACCATCCGCATCAATTGCAACACTCCAAAAGCCGCCAAAGCCGCCAAAAGCGAATAGGCCGTGATGTGAAACGCTTTGGTATCCACCAGATTGCGCAATACTTCTTGCAGATTGGGCTGTTTGGCGCTGGGCAGGTTTTCACCCGAGTCAAGGTTTCTCCCCCCCGCGCTTTGCAGGTTTTCCTCGGCCCCCTTACCCGGCTGGCTGCGCGTCCCGTCCATCTTTGTGAACGTGACAATCGGGCCCTCCTCAGGCGCCATCCCCGCCGCCATGCGCGTGCTGTCCCATTGCTCCAATGCACAGCCTTCGACAGTTTTTTCTTGGGGCGCGGTGGCATCTGCCGCTGTTTCAGGTGGCAGCCCGGGTAGATCGAAATGTTGGCGCACCATCAATTCATAGGCCAGCCAATCGGCATCAGACGGATTTTCCGCCTCCATGCGCGGCGGGGCCTTGGTGGTGTGGGTGATTGACGTGGCACTGTCGCCGCAATCTGCTGGCAGCGTTTTTGGAACATTGCCATCGCCTGCGCCAGCCGCAGATTGGTGCGCCTCTGACGCGGCTGCATCTGCCCAAGCAAAATGGCCCATGATCAACGCCACGCCAAAAACCGAAATGCCCCATCCGGGGGCAGAAGTGGCCGTTAACCCGTTGGTAGAAACATCAGAAAACTTTGGGCCAATACCAAGCTGGCCCGTACAAAACTCAACAGATTGCATCACGACAATCGCCTTAAATCACCTCTAGTTTACGATCTTCCTCTGGCCGCACAGCTGCCAGCCAAATTGCCCATTGGCATGGGGCGACAACGATACTACTATAGGTTATGCGGCGGGCATAGATTGACCCTAGGTAATGTTGTTAAAGTCCACTAAATTGATGCTCTTTCACAACACCTGATTTACAAACCCCTGATTCAAAGCGTATAATTTCCTATGGGATATTCAATTGCGCGCCCCCTAAAATGAAATCCGTCCGGCTGCGCCTGTTGATACTGGCCTTGCTGCCGATGGTTGTGCTGATGCCCTTGATGTTGCTTTTGGGCATGAAGCGGTGGACCTCGGAATATGACAACATCCTGATTGCAAATGTCGCCAGTGATTTGCGCATTGCCGAGCAATATCTAGGTCGTATCCTGACCCGCACGGGGACCGGCCTGCAAGGGGTTACCGATTCAGCCGAATTTCTGGATGTTCTGCAAAGCGATCCCGATGATCTGGCCCAGTATTTGCAGCTCAAACAACAGGCAATGCAATTGGATTTCCTGTATTATCTGCCACTGTCGGAAACCCTGGAACCCGCGCAGCGCTGGCCGGTGATTGCCGCGGCGGTGCGCGGCACACCGGCGACCGCGATTGATATATTTGCCGCACCCGATCTTGCCGCATTGGATCGTGATCTGGAACGCCGCGCCCGCGTGTCACTGGTGGCCACCCAAGCCGCCGTGCCCACCGAACGGATCATCGAAGACCGTGGCATGGTGGTGCATACCGCCAGTCCGGTCAGCTATGGCGGGCAAACCGGTGTGTTGATCGGTGGCATCTTGTTGAATCGCAACCTTGATTTCATTGATACCATTAATGCGCTTGTCTATCTCAATGCGGCGACCGGCGGGGATCGCCAAGGCACGGCAACCCTGTTTCTGGAAGACGTGCGCGTCTCGACCAATGTGCGCCTGTTCGAAGACGTACGGGCGCTGGGCACCCGCGTATCAGCGGCGGTGCGGGGCGAGGTACTGGATGACGGCAAAACCTGGCTGAACCGCGCCTTTGTCGTCAATGACTGGTATATCTCGGGCTATCTGCCGATCTCTGACAGTTTCGGAAAACGTGTTGGCATGCTGTATGTCGGGTTTCTTGAGGCCCCGTTTGTGGCGGCAAAACGCGGTGCCTATCTGGCGCTGTTCATCGCCTTTCTGCTGCTGCTGGTGGTATCGATCCCGTTCTTTCTGCGCATGGCCAAGGGCATTTTTTCGCCCCTGGAACGGATGATCCAGACCATGACCCGCGTCGAAAAAGGCGATCTGAACGCCCGCAATGGCGATGTCGGATCAAACAATGAAATCGGGCAGGTCGCCAGCCATCTGGATACCCTGCTGGATCAGGTACAGGAACGTGATCAGGCCTTGCGGTCCTGGGCGGATGAACTGAATGAACGGGTTGAGGAACGCACTGCCGAGTTGAAAGAAGCCAATCAGAAACTCGAAGACACCTTCAAACAACTGGTGATGTCAGAAAAGCTGGCTTCGATCGGGGAAATCACGGCCGGCGTCGCCCATGAGATCAACAACCCCGTGGCGGTCATTCAGGGCAATGTCGATGTGATCCGCCAGACCCTTGATACCAGAACCGAAGAGGTTGCCACCGAACTGAGCCTGATTGATCAACAGGTGCAACGCATCGGTGCCATCGTTGGAAAATTGCTGCAATTTGCGCGGCCCAGCGAATTCAGCAGCTATGAAGAAAGCGTCGATATCGCCAGCATCACCAAGGACAGTCTGGTGTTGATCGGGCATAATCTTTCAAACACCGACATTACCATCGAGACCCAGTTTGGCCCCGCCCCTCTGGTCCATATCAATGCCGGGGAATTGCAACAGGTCATCGTTAATCTGCTGGTCAATGCGGTGCAGGCAATGGAACAGGACGGCACCCTGACGGTGTCGCTTTTTGAAGAAACCTCAGACGGGGTGCCCGGGGCCTGTCTTCAGATTGCCGATACCGGACCGGGGATTGCCGATGAGAACCTGGACACGTTGTTTGCACCGTTTTTCACCACCAAGCTGGCCGAAGGCACCGGGCTGGGCCTGTCGATCAGCCAGACTTTGATCCAGCGCGCCGGAGGGTTGATCCGGGTGCGCAACCGCCGGGACCGTGGCGCGGCCTTTTCGATCTGGTTGCCAGCCGATACTTTTGATTAAACACCCCAGACCGCACATTTACGATCCACGGTCTTGCGTGACACGCCCAAACGCCGCGCGGCTTCGGCACGGTTGCCATCACATTCATCCAGAATATGCATGATGTGGCGCTGCATGACCAAATCCAGCGATTCAACCGCACGAATGCCGGTGATCTGGCCCCCACCGGAAAACTTGTCCGGAAAAGTGCCAAGGATCACCGAACGTTCGATCAGATTGCGCAATTCGCGCACATTGCCCGGCCAATCATAGCGGGCAAATTTCAACAGGGTTTCTTCGTCCAGTTCAATTGCGGGCAGGCCAAGGGTTTGGGAAAACTGCCGCAGGAACAGCGCGGCCAGTTCGGCAATATCCCCGGCCCGGTCGCGCAGCGGTGGCATCTCGACCTTGACGACATTGATCCGGTGATAAAGATCGGCACGGAACCGCCCCTTCGCCACCGCCTGATCCAGATCGGCATTGGTGGCAAACAGGAACCGCAGGTTCAAGGGAATATCGCGTTCCGCGCCCACCGGCCTGATCCGCTGTTCCTCCAGCACCCGGAGCAAGGCCGCCTGCACCTGTTCGGGCATCTGCACCACCTCGTCCAGAAACAAAGTGCCGCCCTCGGCATGCAGGAACAACCCGTCACTGCGGCGTTCCTGGGTGTCGACCAATCCGAACAATTCCTGCGCGATCCGGTCTGGCGAAATCACCGCACAATTCACCGCAACAAAAGGTTTCTCGGACCGGTCAGACAGGGAATGCAGGGTGCGTGCGGCCACTTCCTTGCCGGTTCCGGTGGCGCCGGTGAACAACACAGAGGTCGGCAAGGGTGCAAGCCGTGTCAGCACATCGCGCACCTCAGAGATCGCGGCGGAATTGCCCAGCAACCGCCCCCGCGCCAGGCTGCTTTCGCCGGCCAACTCATGTTTAAGCAGGAAATTCTCGCGGCGCAGGTTCTGCCGGTCCAAGGCCCGCGCGGCGGCGTTCAGAATCTGGTTGGCGCGAAACGGCTTGAGCACAAAATCGGCGACACCGGTGCGCACCGCCTTGATCGCGGTTTCCAGATCGGCATAGGCGGTGATCAGGATGGTATCGGAAAACAACCCGACATGGCGCTGTTCGCGCACCCAATCCAGACCGGTCTTGCCCGGCATGATGTTATCAAGGATCACCAGATCGAAAAAACTACGGTCCAGCAGCGCCGTGGCCTCGGCGGTCGAGGCGGCCTGCTCCACCCGTTTGCAGCGCGGGCTTAATATCTTGGTCAGGAAATTGCGCATGCCCGGTTCGTCGTCGATCACAAGGATCGACGCATTGGCAAGGCTCTCACCATATTCGTCCGTCGCTGAAGGCTTCATCAGTTGGTCTGGCCCAATCTGACATCCGCACCGGCATTCACGTCCTGAGAAGAAAAGCCCGCGTTTTCCAATGCGAAATTGGCGCCCACGGCAATAAGTATGATGGCTGCAAAGCTGGTGAACATTGCTTTCATGGCTTTGTCTCCTCTGGCTGGGAATGGGTTTTCAAAAACTGTATCAGATCACGCCGGTCCTGAGGCGCGGCAATGACCTGCATCGGCATCTTCGATCCGGGGATAAAGTGGTCTGGCCCCTGATCGAACAATTGGTCGATTGTCGCCTCGGACCAGATGATAGCCGATCCCGCCAAGCGAGGCGAGTAGGCATAATCGGGAACTGTCCCCGCGGGGCGGCCAAAGACATTGTGCAGGCTTGGCCCTGCCTTGCGCGAAGCCCCGGCCTCCAGCGCGTGACAGATCGAACATTTGCGCATGAACTGGCGTTCGCCATTGGGCATCTTGTCCGCGTCCTTCAAAAACGAGCGTTCCTGCCCCATCGCCGGATCAAACCCATCCATCAGGGCAATCGGCCAGCCATAGGCAACATCATCCAACCCGCCCGCATAGATCATCGCGCCATCCGGCGAAAAGGCCAGCGCCCAGACCGGCCCTTTGCGGGTGGCACGAAAATCTTGTTGGATGCGCCATGTCGCGCTGTTGACCAGCATGATATAGCCCTGCCCGTCCCCCACTGCCAACAGCCCGGTCGGCGCATGGTGTTCCAGCGCAAGGATCGGTTTGCGATCGAGGGTGAAATCGGCAATCGCGGTCCCTGTCCGGGCATCCACAACCCGCGTACCACCATCCACCGCGCCATAGGCCAGCCATGTCCCCGCGGGGCCAAGCACCAGCTTATTGACGCCAAAACCGTGTTTCACCAAGGGGCGCGGTGCGGCGTCGCCCTTTATGTCATACTGCAGGATCTCGCCCTTGGTGCCCGCAACCAGCAGACCCCTGCCATCGGCGGTAAACACCAGGTCATTCACACCGCTGTCGCGCAGGGTCAAAAACCGTGGCGCGCCGCCATCCAGAGGCCAGAGCCCGACGCTGCCATCCCAACTGCCCGAGGCAACCAGCGCCCCATCCCCCGAGACCGCCAGCGATGTCACCTTGCCGCGATGCCGCCCCAGAACGCGGGTTTCGCCGTGATCCCAAAGCCGCAGCGCAAAATCGTCACCGCCTGACAAAATCCTGCCATCCGTCATGAACTGCACGACATTCACCGCCGCCTCATGCCCTTCCAGCCATGTTGGTTTCCGGTCCAGCCACAGCCCGACCGAATTGTCGAAACTTGCGGTGGCCACCTGCCCCGCAATCGAAACGTCAAGACCCATGATCGGGCCGCCATGGCCCTTGAGCGTGGTAAACCCCTGCGCCGCTGTTTGGCTGGCGCAGAGGCTGACACTCAGGATCATCGCGCAAAGCTGCTTCATCGCTCACTCTGCGGGTGTCGGCTTTTCGGGCGGGGATGTATCGGATTTTTTGATGTCATCCAGCCACAGTGAATGGTGCTGATGCGCCCATGCTTCGTCTACTTCGCCGGTGCCCATCGCATCATAGGCGCCTTCCATCCCGACAGAGCCGATATAGATATGCGCAAAGATGATGGCCATCAGGACAAAGGCCACAATCGCGTGCCAGCCTTGGGCGAATTGCATTTCCTCTTGCGGTGACAAGACCACCGGCAGCGGATCCATGCCCACCAGCCCCGGCAGCCCGAAATCATTGATCAGGCCAAAGGTCTTGGCAAACAGTGGCAATTCAAACGGGAACAGCAGCGATACACCGGAAATCGCAATGGAACTGCCCAACAGGATCACCGACCAAAAGATCATCTTTTGACCTGCGTTGAATTTCTTGGCTGGCGGGTGCGCCTTGCCGATGATGCCGCCAAACTGGCGCAGCCAGACCAGATCGGTGCGGTTGGGGATGTTATGCACAACCCACATCACAAAAACCATGACCAGCCCGAGGATAAACGCCCAAGCGACATTGTTGTGAATCCATTTTGATGCATTCAGCAGCGTCGCATTCAACTCGCGGCCCAGATAGGGCGCGACAAAGACCCGGCCGAACAGCGACAGCAACCCGGTGATGCCCAGCAGCACAAAGGATCCAGCCAGCATCCAATGGCCAAAGCGTTCGATGCTTTTGAAACGCGTCACGGTGCGCCCGGTCATTTCGCCCTCCACGCGGATACGTCCGCGCAGCAGGAAAAACAGCGCCAGCACCGCCAAGGTGCCGATCAACAACCAGCCCCCATAGGTACGCAGCGGGCCGGAACGCCAGTTCAGCCATTTCATGCCGCCGTCTTGGACCAGCACGCTGGCCACTTCACCGCCCGCAGAGACCCGCGTTTGCGCAGACCCATAGCGGATGGCGCGCCAGACTTCTGGGTCCGAGGTGCCGCCCAAGGGACCAAGCTGCGGCACGCCCGCATCAGTTCTGTCACCTGCGCCGGTGTTCTGCCGCCGCGCGGTATCATCGACCTTTTCACCGCGCTGGCGGGCAAGAATATCCTGCAAGGTCTGCGCGCCACCTGTGGCGCTGCGATCGGGTGCTGTCTGTGCTTGGGCCGCGAGGCCCAGCATCAGGGAAAGGACGAGTGCGAGTGCCACGCGGAGCATGGGCCCACCTCCAAATCTGAATGGGTTGAAATCAGGGATAGGGCGGCCCTGTTCGGGCCACCCTGTTGAGTTTCGCAAAAGGCCTTAGCCGCCTTTTTGCTCATAGGCTGTGCCCCAGCCCCAAGCACCGGAGCCAAAGCCACGGGCGACAACACGTTCGCGGTAGATGGCCGAAACCACATCACCGTCACCCGCCAAAAGCGCCTTGGTTGAACACATCTCGGCGCAGATCGGCAATTTGCCTTCTGCAATCCGGTTGCGCCCGTATTTGGCGAATTCGGCGGTCGAGTTGTTTTCTTCGGGGCCACCGGCACAGAAGGTACATTTGTCCATCTTGCCACGGCTGCCAAAGTTGCCGGCCTGCGGATATTGCGGCGCTCCAAAGGGGCACGCATAGAAACAATAGCCACAGCCGATGCACAGGTCTTTGGAATGCAACACCACACCTTCTTCGGTCTGGTAAAAGCAATCCACCGGACAGACGGCCATACAGGGCGCGTCCGAACAATGCATACAGGCCACCGACAAGGACCGTTCACCGGGCTTGCCGTCATTCAGGGTTACCACACGGCGGCGGTTAATCCCCCAGGGCACCTCGTGCTCGTTCTTACAAGCGGTGACACAGGCGTTGCATTCAATGCAGCGTTCGGCGTCACAGAGGAACTTGGATCTTGCCATTTCTCGATCTCCTTATGCTGCGCTGATTTTGCAAAGAGTGGTCTTGGTCTCTTGCATTTGGGTTACGACGTCATAGCCATAGGTCTGGGCTGTGTTTGAGCTTTCGCCCAACACATAAGGGTCCGCCCCGTCGGGGTATTTGGACCGCAGATCCTCACCTTGATAGTGACCGCCAAAGTGGAACGGCATAAAGGCAACGCCTTCGCCGACCCGTTCGGTGACCATGGCCATCACTTTGACCTTGCCGCCTTCGGGGCCTTCCACCCAGACCTGTGCGCCATCCCGCAAGCCGATGTTATTGGCATCACGCGGGTTGATTTCGACGAACATATCCTGCTGAAGCTCGGCCAACCACGGGTTGGAACGGGTTTCATCACCACCGCCCTCATATTCGACCAAGCGGCCGGACGTGAGAACAATCGGGAAGTCCTTGGAAAAATCGTTCTTCTGGATCGACGCATACAGCGTTGGAAGACGATAATCCTGACGGTCCTCGTAGGTTGGATAATCCGCCACCAGATCGCGCCGCGGCGTATAGAGCGGCTCGCGGTGCAGCGGCACCGGATCCGGGAAAGTCCAGACAACGGCGCGCGCTTTGGCATTCCCGAAGGGCGCACATTCATGTTTGATCGCAACCCGTTGGATACCGCCCGACAGGTCGGTTTTCCAGTTGGTTTTCGGACCGGCCACCGCATCAATGGCAGCACGTTCGTCATCCGTCAGATCACCATCCCAGCCCAGATCCATCAGCATCTGCATCGTGAATTCGGGATATCCATCCTGAATTTCCGAATTCTTGCTGTAGACCCCTTCGGCCAAAAGATTGTCACCATCCCGTTCAACGCCGTAACGCGCCCGGAATGTAAGGCCCCCTTCGGACACCGGTTTGGACATGTCATAAAGGTTTGGCGTACCCGGATGGTTCATCTCGGGTGTGCCCCAACACGGCCATGGCAGACCATAGTAATCCCCGTCAGCCGGACCACCGATGGCTTGCAAGGTGGTGCGGTCAAAGGTGTGCTGGTTGGCCATATGCATCTTCAGGCGCTCTGGGCTTTGCCCGGTATAGCCGATGGTCCACAGACCACGGTTAAATTCGCGGGTGATGCTTTCGACATTGGGGGTAACTTCGTCTTCCATTTCGATATTACGGAAGAGCCGGTCAGACCAGCCGAACTTGTTGGCAAACATGCCCATGATCACATGGTCAGGCTTTGATTCAAACAACGGTGCAACCACCTGATCGCGCCACTGGAACGACCGGTTTGAGGCCGTGACAGAGCCACGGGTTTCAAACTGCGTCGCCGCAGGCAACAGGTACACACCATCGGTGCGGTCATGCAAAACAGCAGAAACCGTTGGATAGGGGTCAATAACGACCAGCATATCCAGCTTTTCCATCGCTGTTTTCATTTCCGGCCCGCGCGTCTGGCTGTTGGGCGCATGGCCCCACAGAACCATCGCACGCACTTTGTTGGGCTGATCAATGTTGTCCTTGTCCTCAAGAACCCCGTCAATCCAACGCGACACCGGAATGCCTTTTAGCAGTTGCAGGCTTTTCTCTTTGCCATCTGCACCAGTGATCTTGTCGAACTGGTTCGCCAGCCATTCGGGATCTTCTTCCCAGACCCGCGCCCAATGCGCCCAAGCGCCTTTTGACAGCCCATAATAGCCGGGCAGAGTATGGGACAGAACCCCAAGATCGGTTGCGCCCTGTACGTTGTCGTGGCCCCGGAAAATATTGGTGCCACCACCGCTGGTGCCCATGTTCCCCAGCGCAAGCTGAAGGATGCAATAGGCACGGGTGTTGTTGTTGCCATTGGCGTGCTGCGTGCCACCCATGCACCAGATCACGGTGCCGGGGCGGTTGTTGACCAGGGTCCGCGCCACACGGCGCAGCTGTGATCCCGGTGTGCCGGTCACACGTTCCACTTCTTCAGGTGTCCATTTGGCCACCTCTTCGCGGATTTGATCCATCCCCCAGACCCGGGTGCGGATGAATTCCTTGTCTTCCCAGCCGTTCTCGAAGATGTGGTACAAAAGACCCCAGATCAGCGCCACATCCGTGCCCGGACGGAACCGCACATATTCATCGGCATGGGCCGCGGTGCGGGTAAACCGTGGATCACAAACGATCAGCGGCGCATTGTTTTGTTCCTTGGCCTTTAGAACGTGCAACAGCGAGACAGGATGTGCCTCGGCAGGGTTGCCGCCAATGATAAAGATCGCCTTGGAATTATGGATGTCATTGTAGCTATTGGTCATCGCGCCATAGCCCCAGGTGTTTGCAACACCGGAAACTGTGGTCGAATGACAAATGCGCGCCTGATGGTCCACGTTGTTGCTGCCCCAATAGGCGGCAAACTTGCGGAACAAATAGGCCTGTTCGTTGCTGTGCTTGGCTGAGCCCAGCCAGTAAACACTGTCAGGGCCGCTTTCCTGGCGGATGTCCATCATGCCGTCGCCGATCTCGTTGATCGCCTGTTCCCAGCTGATGCGCTTCCACTCTCCGCCCTCTTTTTTCATCGGGTATTTCAGGCGGCGTTCGCCATGGGCGTGTTCACGCACCGAGGCCCCTTTGGCGCAATGCGCCCCAAGGTTGAACGGGCTGTCCCACCCCGGTTCCTGACCGATCCAGACACCGTTCTGCACTTCGGCGATGACAGTACAGCCAACCGAACAATGGGTGCAGATCGATTTGATCGTGTCAACGGCCGCGCCTGCAGCAGACTGCGCGCTGGCCTGCGTCACCGTACCACCGGTGGCGCTGATTGCGGCAAGACCACCAATGGCCAAACCGCTGCCACGCAGGAATGCGCGGCGGTCGACAGATTTCTCTGCAACCTCGGACAGGATACTGGTCCGCTGGGGGCGTCTCGCTACCCCGTTGGTCTTTTTCCTAAGCATTTAATCCTCCCTTGCTGTCCGTCTTGGACATAGCTGGGTTAACGAAAACCGCAGACAGTCGGGCCTATCGCAACCAGTCGTCTGTGGCAGAAAACACGTCCGTTTCAGAAACGGGCGCTGTCGTAATAGGCGCGTGTATGCGCGGTATCCTGCATCTTTTCCGATGACAGGTCAGGTGTTGCGGCCTCTGCCGCGCCCCCGCTGGCCACCACGGCAACTGCAGCAGCAGGTGCGCCGGTTGCGGCCAGTTTCAGAAAATCGCGGCGGCTTGTGGCCTCCTCGTTTTTCGTGCTCATGAGAGTCCTCCTCTCTGGTGAATGACGGTTGCCCGCCAGTTGAAACGGGCCAAACTAGCCCGCGCTCATCCGGAAACCTTCGGATTCAATTGCCATAAACTCGCGGCCGACAGCGCCGACCGCCGCATAGAAAACCGAATTCTTTGCTGCTTCCAAATCTGAATAAAAATGCCCCGCCCAAGGGGTGATGTGACGGTTAAAGAAGGTCTTTTGGTCGCTCAAAACCCTGGGGTCACCAAAGCGCCCGACAATCATCGCGCCCATCAGTTCCATCAAAGAGGCAATGTTGTCTTCGGGTTCATAGACATTGGGCGCGCGGGTCAGACCGCGTGCCGCCATATCGCGGCGCAGGCTGGCCAATGGTTTTTCGTTGAGGAACCCGGTCAGGTAATAGCTGGCATAGGGCAGCAATTCACCGCGCCCCAACCCGATAAACAGCTTGTTGAATTCACGTTCCACCTGAGCGGGTTTGGACAGTTTCGCGATTTTGGCCAAAGCGTTGATCGCGGTGCCCAGTGCGCCATCATCCGCGGATAATCCGGCCGTCTGTTCCAGCAACATCTGATCCGGCGGTCCCGCCAGCAACAGGCCCAGAAAATTATACAGATCGGCGCGATGGCGATCCTCTGGCGCGATGGTAATCTGTTCTGCGGCGGCAGACATCTGCTTCTCCTCATTCATGCGTTTTGCCCCGTTTCATCAAATGAAAACCGCATCCGGCGGTTGGCGTTGGGCAAAAGCGCGTCGGATGTTTCCTGTTCACACGCATAGATTGCTGCGGGCGCGGGGGGCGCGGGTTCGGCCATGTCCAGCGGCGCGGGCGTTTCCGTTTCCGGCGCGGCATCCTCTGGTACGATGTCAAACTCGGGGTCCGATGCAGGATCTGGCGTGGCGCTGTCGGGTGCCGCCTCGGCCAGCTTTTTGGCTTCGGCTTGGCGGGCCAGTTCTTCGACATGGGCGGTCATGCCCTTGCCGATCTGATAGGCGGTCTGCATGTTCTTGAGGAAAAACGAAGGATCGTTGAAATCCTCTCCGTAATCCACCAAGCCGTCAACATTGGCGAGGATCGGATTGCTGGTCCAAAGCCGCCGCAGGGCGCGTTTACGAATACGGGCTGGCACGGTTTCGGTCAGGAACACTTTGAAATCATCGCCTTCGTGCAATGTGTCCGGGTCGGGCAGCCCCAGTTCCTCCAAAATCTCGGCATCGCTTTTGTCAGCCTGAGCCTGTTCTTGAATGTCGGCCTCTGTGGCTGCAACCTCGCGATCATCTTCAAGCTGTTCAGCCTGCACAGCGGCCTTGCGGCGCGACCAGAAATCACCTCTGCTCATTGCAGGCGCTCCTTCTTGGCTGTGGCGGGGGCGCGGTAAACATCGGCCATCTGCGCAATCCGCGCATCCCCGATCCCGTCTTCGACCAGACCAATATCCTTGCGATCACGGCGGCGTTTCTTAAAGGCTTCGTCCTGATGGAACCTCAGGGCAAAATCTTGGACCCATGTGATCAGGCTGGCAGGCATCGCGATCTTTTCGATCACATCCTCACCATTGTCGGCGTAATCCTGTGCCTCATAGGGCGAGGCGGTGATCAGTTCCAGATCAAACGGCCGCGCATCTTCATCGGTTTCGCGCATCACCAGATAGACGCAGGGCACCTGCGCATGGAGCCCGTGCAGATAGCCATCGGTTTCGGCACCGTGCAATTCCAGTTTCAGGGTCGCCGCATGGAATTCGGTCACATCGCCGTCTTGGCGCAGCTGCGTCCAATCGGCATCCCCGGCGCCGGGCAAAACAGCAACCGCACGCCAGACCCAACGCGCCCAGCGGGTCACCCCCGGTGCGCGGCGCAGCACGATGCCAATCTGCATCGTCTCATACTGGTCTGGATTGTGGATCACGTCGCCCCGGAACTTTTTGTTTTCTGGGGTTTAACCTGCCTGAAGGTCGCTGAGGGACAAAGCCCGAAATGAAAACAGCCCAAGCAATATGCATATCGCGGACATTTTGGGCAAATCGGAAAGCCGCCCGCGCCCCGATCGGACTAATTGTCTATCTCGACTAAAATAATCAGAAAACCGCACCAGCGACATTCCGGCGAATCACGGCAGGTGATTCGGCCCCTGCCAGCCATAGCCGCCGTCAAAAAGCCGGTTTACGGGGTCTGGGAATCATGCCTACTTAGTCTGACTTCGGGTCCAGGGACGGGCCCCAAAACAGACCAAAAAACAGGCGGGGAAAACATGTCTAAAACATTGATTCTATGTGATTGTGCAGGCACCCAAGCCCTCGACCCCGAGGGGTTGAAAACCGCCACTGGTCTGGCCTGCTCCAAGGTGCATTCGGCCCTGTGCACCAGCCAATCCAAAGCCGCAGCCGAAGCGATCACCGCCGGTGATTCAGTTTTTTGCTGCACGCAGGAAACCGCGTTTTTCGAGGAGCTGGCGGAGGGTTTGGATGCCGATGCCCCCCCGACATTGGACCTGCGGGATCGGGCCGGTTGGAGCGCCGATTCAGCCCCGAAACTACCCAAAATGGCCGCACTTGTGGCCGAGGCAAGCCTGCCCGCCCCTGCGCCCAAGTCGCAGGATGTCGTTTCCGAAGGCCTGTGTCTGATCCTTGGCCGCGATGAATCCGCCCTGGAGGTTGCGGCGCAATTGCAAGACTACCTAAGCGTCACAGTATTGTTGAGCGATCCGCCTGACAGCCTGATCAGCCGCGATTATGACGTGATCCTTGGCCGCCTGAAATCCGCACGCGGGGCTTTGGGCCAGTTCGACGTCACCATTGACGCGCTGCAACAATACGATCCTTCCGGGCGCGGGAATGCGGTGTTTTCCGATCCGCGCGATGGCGGGCAATCTGTCTGTGACATTCTGCTGGACCTGCGTGGTGACACGCCGCTGTTTCCCGCCCCAGAAAAGCGCGAAGGCTATCTGCGCCCGGATCCGAGCAACCCGTTGGCAGTGGCCTCGGCGGTGCTGGCGGCTTCGCATCTGACCGGCACCTTTGAAAAAC
The DNA here is from genome assembly GCA_047634585.1 of Sulfitobacter sp. Taxonomy (GTDB): domain Bacteria; phylum Pseudomonadota; class Alphaproteobacteria; order Rhodobacterales; family Rhodobacteraceae; genus Sulfitobacter. The sequence goes on from JBLIAN010000005.1 coordinate 198,456, forward strand.
CGCTCTATGTGAAAACCGAAAGCCTGCTCTGCGCCCATTCGCGTGCGCAGCAGACCGGTTGCACAAAATGTCTGGATGTCTGTCCCACGGGGGCGATTGTGCCCGATGGTGATCATGTGACAATTGATCCGATGATCTGTGCGGGCTGCGGGTCTTGTGCGTCGCTCTGTCCCTCGGGGGCGATCACCTATGATGCGCCGCCTGCGGATCTGACGTTCCGGCGCATTCAGACCTTGGCCAAAGCCTATCTTGAGGCGGGCGGTACAGCCCCGCGTTTGCTGGTGATCAGCGGCGACGGGCCAGAGATGATCCGCCTTGCCGCGCGTTTTGGGCGTGGTTTGCCTGCGGATGTGATCCCGCTTGAGGTCGAGGCACTGAACAGTTTTGGTCATGCCGAAATGCTGGCGGCTCTGGCGGCCGGATTTGCCGATGTGACGGTGTTGATGTCACCCAAGGCCGATGGTGACGTGATGCAAAGCGAGGCCGGTCTGGCCGCTGCGATGGCGGGGGATCGGATCACCCTGTTGGACATCACCGACCCTGACGCATTGTCAGACGCGCTGTTTAGCGGCACGACACACAGCCCGATTGCGACACCGCTGCGCCCGATGGGCACCCGCCGCCAGATTGCCCGCACCGCCGCCAAGGCGCTGAATCCCGAAGCGGCCCAATTGCCGCTGCCCGACAACGCCCCTTATGGTGCGGTGCTGGTGGATACCGATGCCTGCACCCTGTGTCTGTCGTGTATTTCGCTCTGTCCGTCGGGTGCATTGGGCGACAATCCCGATCTGCCGCAACTGCGTTTTCAGGAAGACGCCTGCCTGCAATGCGGGCTCTGCGCCAATGTCTGCCCCGAAGATGCGATCACCTATGAACCCCGGATGAATCTGGACAATACCGCGCTGGAACAGGTGGTGCTGAACGAAGAAGAGCCCTTTGCCTGTGTGGAATGCGGATCACTGTTCGGGGTCAAATCCACCATTGAAAAGATCACCGAAAAACTGGCGGGCAAACATGCGATGTTCAAAACCGGCGATGCCGCGCGGATGATCCAGATGTGTGACAATTGCCGCGTCGGTGCGCAATATCATGCGCAGAACAACCCGTTTACTTCGGCAGAACGTCCGCGCCCGCGCACCACCGAAGACTACCTGAGCAAGCGCAAGGATCACTGATGTTGCAGTGGCGCACCCAGATTTGCAGGCTCCAATCCCGCGACATAGGCCATGATCGCCTCAAGATCATCCAGTGTCAGGGTGATCGGCACGATGGGCGATGGTCTGTCGCTGGGAAAGGGATCGGTGATATCCGTGACCTGCGTGAAGGCCGGATGCGGGTTCAACGCGAAAAACGCGGCAAAGCGGTCTTGCCAGTCGCGCAGGCTGCGCAGCGCGAAAAACGACGGGGTCGATCCGATGGCTTTCATCCGGTTGCTGGCCATCACCACATGACAGCGCCCGCAGAGCACCCGCGATCTGTCACGCCCCGCTACCGCATCGCCTTGGATGCGGTCATCCACCTGTGCCGTGCTGGCCTTGTGCGGCAGGGAAAACAGCGCGACCCCGTCCAGTTCATAGGCCGTCACCGTGCGCTGGCCAATCTCGGACGCCAGCCAATCGGCAAAGCGTTTGCCGCCCGGATGATCCGCCGCCCCCAACGCCAGATGCCATGTCTGCCCCAGCCCCTCAAACACCGGCAGCCCGGTATCGCCAAGGCGCACGTCTGCCTCGGCTGGGTCGCTGACCAGCGCAATCCGCACCTGTGTCTTGAGCGAAAACCGTGGCAGAATAAACTTCAACACGCCGCTGTCGATCAAGGGTTGCGGTGCGAACAGTCGAAAATTCTTTTCATTTGCAACGGCTTGCCCCGACAGCAATGCAACGGCAAAAATGGCCGGAATGAAAAGACGCAAGAATAAAACCATAAGCGATGTTAAGAAGTCAGTGCTTCTTTCGTCAACACAAACAGGAAAGACCCAAAATGAGCGATGATTTCAACATGTCGATGCGCAAGTTTCTCAAACAGGTTGGTGTGACCTCGCAGCAGGCCATCGAAGCGGCGCTGCGCGATGCAGATACCCAGGGCAAGACCTTCACCGCAAAGGCCGTGATCACCATTGACGGGCTGGATCTGGAACATGTCATCACCGGCACCCTCAAAGGGCAGGATTGATCCTTGGCCCTGTCTCGTGAGGCGGTCCTTGAGACCCTGAAAACCATCGAAGATCCCACCGGACGCGGTGATATTGTCGGCGCCGGCGTGGTGCGCGCGTTGAATCTGGACGGCGCGAATGTGCGGTTTGTGCTCGAGATTGATCCGGCGCGCGCCGATGCCTATGGGCCTGTGCGCGATCAGGCCGAGGCACAGGTCAAAGCCTTGGACGGAGTCGAGGCCGTGTCTGTTGTGCTGACCGGCCATTCCGCGCAGCCCGCGCCGCCCGATTTGAAACTGGGTCATAAATCCGAACCCACAGGCCCGCAGAAAATCCCCGGTGTGAACCACATTATCGCCATTGCCAGTGGCAAGGGCGGGGTTGGCAAATCCACCGTATCCGCCAATCTGGCCTGCGCCTTGGCCGCCGAGGGCAAACGCGTCGGGCTGCTGGATGCCGATGTGTACGGCCCCAGCCAGCCACGGATGCTAGGTGTTTCAGGCCGCCCCTCAAGCCCGGATGGCAAGACCATTCTGCCGATGCGCAATCATGGCGTGACGATGATGTCGATCGGGCTGATGACCAATGACGATCAGGCCGTGGTCTGGCGTGGCCCGATGTTGATGGGGGCCTTGCAGCAGATGATGACGCAGGTGCAATGGGGGGCCTTGGATGTGCTGTTTGTCGACCTGCCCCCGGGGACCGGCGATGTGCAGATGACCTTGGCGCAAAAAGCCCATGTGGACGGGGCGATCATTGTGTCGACCCCGCAGGATGTGGCGCTGATTGATGCGCGCAAAGGCATCGACATGTTCCAGCAACTCAAGGTGCCGATCCTTGGCATGGTTGAAAACATGTCCACCCATATCTGTTCCAGCTGTGGCCATGAAGAACATCTGTTCGGCCATGGCGGTGTTGCGGCAGAGGCGGCGAAACTGGATGTGCCATTGCTGGCGGAAATCCCACTGCATCTCGTTATCCGGCTGGCCTCGGACGGGGGCGCACCAATTGTGGTGACCGATCCGGATTCCGCGCAATCTGCGGGGTTTCGCAGTATCGCCAAAGCTTTGATCGCGCAGGGCGTTGTATGAATGACGTGATCTTTCCACCGCTGATGTCGGGCCAAGCAGTGACAGGCGGCGAAGACCCGTTTCAAACCGCTTGCCTGAAGGCGGCGGTGGGATGTGATGCGGGGCTGGTGGTGTATAACCTGTCACCTGATCGCTTGCAGGCCGCATTGGTATTCGCGCCAGAGGTGCCTTTGGCAGATGCCATGGTGATGCTGCCGGTTTGCGGGATCGGGTTCCAGAATGCTTTGGGGGCCTTGGCCCCGCCCGAAGTGGCGGTACATCTGGATTGGGCTGGCGGGCTGCGTATCAATGGCGCGAAATGCGGCCATCTGCGTGTGGCGGCCAGCACTACCACCCCCGAAGATCAGCCAGACTGGCTGGTGGTGGGGCTGGACCTGCCGCTCTGGCCCGGGGATGGGGAAACCGGCCATAGACCTGATGAAACGGCGCTTTATGCCGAAGGCTGCGCCGATGTCGAAGCCCCTGCCCTGCTGGAAAGCTGGGCACGCCACACCTTGAACTGGATCGCCCGTTGGGACAGTGAAGGGGTGAAACCCGTGCATGCCGAATGGCGCGGACTGGCACAGGGCATGGGTCAGGAAATATCCCAGAACGGTCAGGACGGCACGTTTCTGGGGGTTGATGAACGTTTTGGGATGTTGCTGCGACAGGGGGACACGACCACCCTGATCCCGCTGAACACCCTGTTGGAGGAACTGTGATGAAACTGGCCCGCGCCATCCATTTTGACGAAAGCGACACCCGGGTTTTTGCCAATGCTGCCCGCACCGGAGAATGGTGCATCTCGGGTGGCTTCGAATTTTCGGACTGGTCCGAGGCCGATCTTGTCGGCAAGGCCCGACAGGCGTTTTCAAACGGCTGGTTCGGATTGGAAACCTCGGGGCGGGTGACATTTGTGGCGGTGACACAGATCGAAGCCGCAGAGATTGACGCGCTGGCCGATCTGCTGGCGCACCATTTTGTCACCTATTACGGCGCACCCGATGCGCTGGCTGCCCGCCCTGTCGCGCAGGAAGAAATCCGTCAGATGCTGGACCTTTGTGATGAACATGAGGCCAATACATTGCTGACCGTCGCGCGTGAATTGTCCGCTTCCGGGGTGCGCGAGGCCTATCGCATGATCGAACCACAAGGCGCGGCGCTGGATCAATTCGCGGTACACGGGTCGCTGGACGAATAGCCCAACAGAAAACGGCGCGGATCGGGGTCCGCGCCGTTTCAATACGCCCCTAGAATTTACGGCTGTGCGTTGAACACAAACAGCGTTTCACCGTTGATTTTATAGTCGTTGATCAAGGTCTTGGCGGTATCCGAGACCAACCATGCCTCCAGCTTCATCGCCAGATCGTTTTTGATGTGGCTATGTTTTTCAGGGTTCACCGGAATATAGGCATATTGGTTGAACAGCACCGGATCACCCGCATACAGCAGTGCCAGATCGCCCTTGTTGCCAAAGTTCAGCCAGCTGGCGCGGTCTGACATGATATAGCCATCCATGCCCGCCGCCGTGTTCAGCGCCGCGCCCATGCCTGCGCCCACAGCATTGTACCATGCCCCGAATGCTTCAGGATCAAGACCTGCGCTTTTCCACAGGCTGAGTTCCTTTTTATGGGTGCCGCTGTCATCTCCACGGCTGACAAAAGGCGCCTCGGCGCTGGCGATTTTTTGCAGGGCGTCGGCGGCGTTTTCAGCACTGGCAGCACCTGCGCCATCTGCCTTGGGGCCGATAAAGACGAAATCGTTATACATGATTTCGCGGCGGTGGGTGCCATTGCCCTCTGCCAGAAACTTTTCTTCGGCCTTGCGCGAATGCACAAGGATCGCATCGACATCCCCGGCCGCGCCCAATTTCAACGCCTGCCCCGTGCCAACCACCAAAAGCTGTACCTCAAGACCCAGATCACGCTGGATCGCAGGCAGCAGGATTTCCGACAGGCCGGAATTGTGAAAGGACGTCGTCACGGCCATTTTCATGTCTTCGGCAAAGGCCGTTGTCGCAAGTGCGGCACTGACCACCGCCGCCATCAAATACGTTTTCATTCTACGATGTCTCCTCTTAAAAATGCGCGGGCTTGCGCGGTTTTGGGTGTTTCGAAAAACCTGTTGGCCGGACCGGTTTCATGAACCTTTCCACCCAGCATGAAAAATACTTCGCTGGCCAATCGACGTGCCTGCCCCATGTCATGCGTCGACATGACCAGACGTGTGCCGCTGGCAGCGGCGGATTGCAGGATGTTTTCGACATCCCGCATCGCCCGCCCGTCCAGCGAGGCACAGGGTTCATCCAGAAACAGCACATCCGGGGCACGGATCAACGCCCGCCCCAGTGCCAGTTTCTGCCGCTCGCCGCCCGACAGGGCCGTGGCCGAACGGTGCAGCGCATCGCCAAGGCCGATATTCTGTGCCCATTCTTCCGCTTTTGTGCGGGCCTCTGCGCGCCCCACACCCGAAAGCCGCAAAGGATAGGCCAGATTGTCGCGCACCGACCGGCGCAGCATCACCGGGGTTTGAAACACAAAGGCCTGTCTGCGCCGCGCCTCGGCCTGATCACAGGCCCAGGTCACAGTCCCTGCATGCAGGCGCGCAATGCCATGAAGCATCCGCAACAGCGATGTTTTTCCCGATCCGTTCGGGCCGATGAGGATGCTCACCCCTTGGGAGTGCAGGGTCATATCGACCGGCCCCACCAGCACCTTGCGGCCCCGCCGTGTCATCGCGCCCTGCACCGTCAGGGGAAACATTTCGCTCACCAGCGGCCCTCCTTTTCGGTCTGGGTCAACCAGTGGATCACCAGATTGACCGCAATCGCCATGCCGATCAGCACAAAACCCAGCGCCAGTGCCAGCGCAAATTCGCCCTTGCCGGTTTCCAAGGCAATCGCCGTGGTCAGCACACGGGTGTGATGATCAATATTGCCGCCCACCACCATGATCGCCCCGACCTCGCCGATGGCGCGGCCAAATCCGGCCAGAGCAGCAGTCAACAAGGCCCGCCGCCCGTCCCACAACAGCGCCTTCATGCGTTGGCTGTGGGTGGTGTTCATCGAAATCAGCAGGTCATGATAATCCGACCACAATTCGCGCAGCGCCTGATGGGCAATCGAGGCAATCAGCGGCACGATGATGATGACCTGCGCGATGATCATCGCAGTCGGGGTAAACAACAGCCCGAACACCCCAAACGGGCCAGAGCGGCTGAGGCAGATGTAGACAATCAGCCCGACAACAACCGGCGGCAGCCCCATCAGCGCATTCAGAATGGCAATTGTGGCGCGGCGCATCCGAAACCGCCGCACCGCCAGCAAAGCCCCCAGCGGCAGGGCAATCAGCGAGGCGATCAACAGCGCCGTTAACGTCACCCTGAGCGAGCGCAGCGTGATCTCGACCAGTTCGGGATCAAGCGAAATCAGCATATAGAAAGCCTGGGACAACCCGCCCCACAAATCCGACATCTCGTGATTGCCTCTTCCCGCTTTGCCCGCATCCGGACAGCGCAGAGTAATCATGCCTAAGAAGCAGGCAAAATACCCAAAAGCGCCATTTGACGGGTTTTGGACAAATTGACCGCACCGCCGGCGACACTATCGGCAACCATTGTCAAATTGACCGCAAGCCACGGTGCATTGATCAACGTCAGTTCAGGCGCAGCCCAGTATCCGGCGCGAAATAGGATACTTTGCCCAGATCAAAGGCCAGCCGTTGCGCGACACCCGGTGCGGCAGTGGTTTCGGAATGCAGCCGCGCAGTCACATGTTTGCCGCCCAATTGCATCACCGCAAATGTATCCGCACCTGCGGGTTCGACGATATCAATGACACATTCGGCCTCTTGTACATCCGGCCCTTGGCGCATCATCGCATCGGCAATGTCTTCGGGGCGCACCCCAAGGATCACATCCTCGGGCAAGGCGCGGTTTTTACTGTCGGTCAGGACAATCGGATCGCCCTGTTTTTGCAGGATTTCAATGCTGGTGCCTTTGCCCTTGGCCTTGGTCTTGGCAGGGATCAGATTCATCGCCGGGCTGCCCATGAAATCGGCCACAAACAGATTTGCCGGGCGGTTGTAGATTTCTGCGGGGGTGCCGATCTGCTGAATCACCCCGCCTTTCATCACCACGATTTTGGTGGCGAGAGTCATTGCCTCGATCTGGTCATGGGTCACATAAACCATCGACGCGCCCAGACGGTGATGCAGGGCCTTGATCTCGGTGCGCATCTCGACGCGCAGTTTTGCATCCAGATTGGACAAAGGTTCGTCAAACAGGAACAGTTTTGGATCGCGCACCAAGGCACGGCCCATCGCAACCCGCTGGCGTTGACCACCCGACAATTGCCCCGGTTTGCGATTCAGCAAGGGTTCGATCTGTAATTGCTGGGCGACATAGGCCAGTTTTTCGTTTTGCGTGGCCTGATCCACCCCACGGACTTTCATTCCGAAGGTGATGTTCTTGGCCACGGTCATCGTCGGATAAAGCGCATAGGATTGGAACACCATCGCGATGTCGCGGTCTTTGGGACTGACATTGGTCATGTCCTTGCCATCAATCGACAGCGCCCCGTCAGAGATTGGTTCCAGCCCTGCAATGCAGTTCAGCAAGGTGGATTTACCACAGCCGGAGGGGCCAACCAGCACAAGGAAATCGCCCGCTTCGATGGCCACATTGATGTCTTTTAGGATCTCGACAGACCCGTAGCTTTTGTAAAGATTATTGATTTCGAGGATCGGGGCCATTGGATTTATCCTTTCACGGAACCGGCGGTCAGACCGCGGACGAAATATTTGCCAGCAACGACATAGACCAACAGCGTCGGCAGGGCGGCGATGATCGCGGCGGCCATATCGACATTGTATTCTTTGACGCCGGTTGTTGAATTCACGATGTTGTTCAGCGCCACGGTGACAGGCTGGGTGCCGGCCTGACTGAAGGACACGCCAAACAGGAAATCATTCCAGATTTGGGTGAACTGCCAGATCACCGTCACCACGATAATCGGCAGCGACAGCGGCAGAAAAATCGACCAGAAAATCCGAAAGAACCCGGCGCCGTCCACCTTGGCGGCTTTGGTCAGCTCGGCAGGGATCGACACGTAATAATTACGGAAAAACAGCGTAGTAAAGCCCAGACCATAGATCACATGCACAAAGATCAGCCCCGGAATCGTCCCTGCGACCCCCATGATCCCCAAGACCCGCGCCATCGGCAGCAACACCACCTGAAACGGGATGAAACAGCCAAACAACATCAGCGAAAAGATGATATTGGCGCCGCGAAACCGCCATTGCGCTACCACATAGCCATTCATCGCCCCCAGCAAGGTAGAGATCGACACCGCCGGCAGCGCGATCAGCACCGAATTCCAGAAATAGGGCCGCATGCCTTCGCATTGGATGCCGGTACAGGCGCCCGACCATGCGGTGCGCCATGCCTCGAATGTCACCTCGCGCGGCAGGGAAATCAGATCGCCCGTGCGGATTTCATCAAGGCTTTTGAGCGAAGTCGTCAGCATCACAAACAATGGCATCAGATAGAACAGGGCGAACAGGCCCAGCGTGATATACAACAGCCAGCGCAGGGCAATCTTGCCTTTCTGGCTTTTGGCAGGCGCAGGGGTGAATGCGTAATCAGTCATTCCTGGTCCTCAATTCTGAATAAAGATAGGGCACCACAATTGTGAAAACGACCATCATCATCACCATCGCGGAACTGGCCGCCTGCCCGATGTCACCGCGCGAAAATGCCATCGCATACATATAGGTGGCGGGCAGATCCGTGGCATAGCCGGGGCCACCGCCGGTCAGGGCAATCACCAGATCAAAGCTCTTGATCGCCAGATGCGACAGCACAATAAAGGCAGACAGGAATATCGGGGCCATCGAGGGAATGATGATCGCCGTATAGACCCGCCATGTAGGGATGCCATCAACCTGCGCCGCCTTGATGATTTCCTGATCCACCGAACGCAGCCCGGCCAGAAACAGCGCCATCACAAACCCCGAGCTTTGCCAGATCGCCGCAAGGACAATGGTGTAGATTGCCATATCGGGATCAACCAGCCAGTCAAACGAGAAATCCTCGAACCCCCAGCGCCTGACCATCGCTTCAAGCCCCAGTCCGGGGTTCAAGATCCATTTCCACGCGGTGCCGGTGACAATCATCGACAGGGCCATCGGATACAGGTAAATCGTGCGGATTGCGCCTTCGGTGCGGATGTTCTGATCCAGCAGGATCGCCAGCACCAGACCAAGGATCATCGCAATCACGATGAACAGGATGCCAAAGACAAACAGATTGCCAAATGCGGTATCCCAGCGCGGCGAGGAAAACAGCCGTTCGTATTGGATGAACCCTTTGATTTCATATTTCGGCAACAGGCGTGACCGTGTCAGCGACACCCAGCCGGTCCAGACAATAAAGCCATAGACAAAGACCAGAATTGCGATGAACGACGGTGCCAATACCAGTTTGGGCGTATTTTCTTCGAGCCACTTGATCATCGTGCTGTCCTCAAATGACCCGCCCCCGCGCAAACGCAGGGACGGGAGAGGCATCATTTACATGCTGTTTGCAACAGCATCGGCAAGCATCTGAACCGCATCCGCAGAGGACATGTCAGAGTTGAAATGCGCCGTCACGACATCGGTAATGGCACCTGCCTGCGCGCCGCGCAGCGCCATGCCGTGCGCATAGCTGGGCAGCAACGATCCGTTTGCAGAACTTGCCGCCATATCCTCGGAAGACAGGATGGCGCAGCTGTCGAATTCATCCAGCGGCACGTCTGTGCGCGCCGGAATGGAGCCTTTGTTCAGGTTAAACACCTTTTGAAAGTTCTTGCCGACGACCAGCTTGGCCAGCAAATCCTGGCCCGCCTTTTTGTCGTCACCGTCCACTGCGAACATTGCAAAACTGTCCACGTTGTAGAGAAATCCGTCACCCGGCGTGGACAGGCAGAGAAAATCTTCACCCGGCACTTTGCCAGCGGCCATGAATTCACCTTTGGCCCAATCGCCCATGATCTGAAACGCGGCTTCGCCGTTCATCACCATTGCAGTGGCAAGGTTCCAGTCGCGCCCCGAGAAGTTCGGATCCACAAAACCGCGCAGCGTGCGCATCTGGTCGAACACCGCAACCATCCCGTCGGATGTCAACGTGTCCTTGTCCAGATCAACAAAGGCTTTGCGAAAACCATCCGGCCCCAGAATACCCAGCGCAACCGCTTCAAACACGGTCGCGTCCTGCCATGCCTGCCCCCCGTGCGCCAAAGGGATGATCCCTGCGGCTTGCAACTTGGTGGCGGCGGCGTTGAATTCATCCCAAGTGGTCGGCATTGCGATGCCATTGGTCTTCAGCACATCGGCATTGGCCCAGATCCAGTCAACACGGTGGACGTTCACCGGCGCGGCGCACCATGTGCCCTCGCATTTCATATGGGCCGCAATTGAATCGGGCAGCACATCGGCCCAACCATTCGCCTCTGCCACAGCAGAGATATCGGCCAACACGCCTTCTTCGTACCATTCCTGAATGGCGGGGCCTTTCAGCTGAACAGCAGTCGGCGCATTGCCGGACAAGACCCGCGCCCGCAGCGCGGTCATGGCAGCATCGCCGCCGCCGCCTGCCACTGGCATATCGGTCCATGTGCCGCCGTTCGCAGCAAATTCTTCTTGCAGAACGGCCACTGATTTGGCCTCACCGCCAGATGTCCAGTAATGCAGGACTTCGGCCTGTGGTTCGGCAATCGCAGCCGTTGACGCAACCAAAGCGATGCCGGAAATGGCACCCATAAAATAGGATTTCATCGTATTTTCCTCCCAGAAATTTCCGCTCTCGCGGCAATGATGGGCCAATCTTGACAAAAGCCAAGGCCGTTATGCAATCAGGGCCTGTCGGGTTGCCGCGCTTTGCCTGCAAATAATCCGCACCGCTGTTACAGCTTGTTACAAAGCCCTCGATTTTGTTGCATGGTGTTACATAGCTGACCCGAAATAGGCCTCGGCAACCCATCATAAAGGAGAACAGCAGGTGCCGATTCCCAGAATTCTGGTGGTGGATGATGATCCCGAAGTGCGTCAGATGATGACACAATATCTGCGCCAGAACGGGGCGATGGCCCTGCCTGCCGCGACAGAAACCGAGGTGCGCAAACATCTGGCGGATGGGCGGGTTGATCTGATTTTACTGGATGTGATGCTGGGCGATGAAAACGGGCTGGAAATTTGCAGCCAGCTGCGCGGTGAACAGGATGTGCCGATCATCATGGTCTCGGCCCTGTCCGCGGATCACCAGCGCATGGAAGGCTATGAGGTGGGCGCGGATGATTACATCGCCAAACCGTTCAACCCCGATCTGTTGCTGGCACGGGTCAAGGCGGTGTTGTCACGGGCGCGGCGGTCTTCGTCCCTCGTGCATCGTCGCAAGATCAAAACCTTTCATTTTAACGGCTGGACCTATGACGCCAAACGCGACGAAGTGCATTCGCCCGAGGCGGTGCAGGTGCCGCTGTCCAGACGAGAAACCGCCTTGTTGCAGGCTTTGCTGGCCAATCCGCATATCCCGCTGACCCGCGAAGAAATTGCCGCCGCGCTGGATGTGACCGGCGAAACGCCACAGGCGGGCGAGGCGATGGGCCGCGCGGTGGATGTGCTGGTCGGGCGGCTGCGCTCAAAGATCGAGCGCAATCCAAAAGATCCGCAAATCCTGAAAACCGAACGCGGCATCGGCTATGTCTTTGCCACGGATGTGACGGCAGAAGACCGGTGAACAACCCGCTGCGCAGCCTCAGAGGGGTTTCAAGCCTGCTGGTGATCGCAGCCTTTCTGGCGGGGGGATTGGCGGTCTGGTTGTGGATGCAATCCAATGGCAATTGGCGCAGCCACCGTGACCGGGCTTTTGTGGCGGGGTTTACCCTGTATGGCGGGTTGCAAAATGGCACTTTACCCGCCTCTGAGGTGCGTTTGGCACCGCTTTCGGCCGCTGATCAAGGCAATGCGATGGCAGGTGAATTTCACCAGATCAGCGCCGCCCCCCATGCCGCACGGATCACCATTGTGCCGATCCTTGCCGATGCCACGACCACCGGCACCAGCGCCCCCCTGACATTGGCAATCCTGTCCCCCGATCTGACCTATCGCCTTGCCGCCCTGCCCAACCGCGACGGGCAAACCGCCGCCGAAAAAACCGGCGAAGTGTTCCGCCTGTTGGCCTCTTATTGCAGCACGCCGGTGATGATCGGCCAGTTCGGCGATGCGCCTTGGGTGCGGATTGACGGTGCATCGGTGTGGAATTGTACTGTGGCCCCTGCCGACTGGCGTTTGGTTGCGGTGATCCTTGCCACTGTGGCACTGGCGGCCTTGATGACCCTGGCCTTGAACCTGCCGGCGGATTTCCTGTTGTTTGCCGAACAATTGCGCAACCGCCGCCGGCTTGGCGGGCCAGCCAGCTATGACATGCCCGGACCGCGCGAATTGCAAGATATCGTCGCCGCCGTGAATGCCTATCTGGAAACCGAACGCGCCCAGCTGGAAAGCCGCGCCGCGATCCTGTCGGGGGTCAGCCATGATCTGGGCTCTCCGGCGACGCGCCTGCGTCTGCGCGCCGCCTTGATCGAAGACGCTGATCTGCGCGCCAAGCTGGAGGCGGATATCGACAGTATGACCGGTATGATCGAAAGCGTTCTGACTTATACCCGCGCTGAAATGAACGTGGAAACCCCGCGCAAACTGTCCCTGAACGCGCTGATTGATGCCGTGGTTGCCGATTATCAGGACATGGGCCAGGCGGTTGTTTTCCGCCACGGCAAAGATGTGGTGATGCAGGGCGGACGGTCTATTTTCATGTCGCGCCAAGGCCAGATGGTGGTGGCCGGGGATCGCCAGATCACCGTGACAGGGCGGCCCATCGCAATCAAACGCGCCATGACCAATCTGATCGACAATGCGCTGAAATACGGACGCAGGGCCACCGTTACCCTGGAAACCGATGCCCAAAGCGCCACCATCGTGGTCGAGGACGAAGGGTCAGACAGTTCTGCCAAAGACATCGAAGCCCTGATGGCCCCGTTCCAGCGCGGCAACAACACGGCCACGATTGATGGCTATGGGTTGGGCCTGACCATTGTCGCCACCATCGCCAATCTGCACGGCGGGTCTTTATCCTTTGAGGACACACCCATCGGGGTCGCTGCGCGGCTGAAGATCCAGCGCGGTTGAAGGTCAGCCCTGATAACCAAGCAGCCGCGGCAGAAACAGCACAAAATCCGGCACAAAGGTGATGATTCCCAAGGCAATCACCAGCGCAAGGATGAACGGCAGGATGTCCTTGATGATCGCGCCCATCGAGGCCCCAGTGATGCTGTTGACGATAAACAACAACAGCCCATAGGGCGGAGTGATCAGGCCCAGCATCGCATTGACCACCGCAATCACCCCGAAATGCACCAGATCAATGCCCATGGATTGCACCGTCGGGATCAGGATTGGCACAATGATCAGCAGGATCGCGCCCCCCTCAAGCACCATGCCAAGCGCAAGGATCAGCGCATTGATTGCCAGCAGAAAACCGATTTTCGAAAATTCGAACTGCGTCAGGTAATCGGCAATCGCATTGGGGATGTTTTCGCGGGTAATCACATAGTTAAAGGTGATGGCGCCCGCGACCAGTACCCCGACAGTGGCGGTAGAGCGCGCACTGCCCAGCAACGCGGTATAGAGGTCACGGGCATTCACCGAACGGTACAGAACAACCGAGATGACCAGCGCATAAAGCGCGGCAACGGCCGCAGCTTCGGTCGGGGTCATCACCCCGCCATAAATCCCGCCCAGCAGGATCACGGGCAGCATCAGGGCCGGCAGCGCATGCCAGGTGATGCCCGGCAAGTCGCGCATCGGCACAACATCATCCACTGGAAAATTGCGTTTACGCGCAATAGCATAGTTCATCACAGCCATCGCCAGCGCCATCAACAACCCCGGCAGCAGACCTGCGGCAAAAAGATACCCGACCGATTGATCCGACACCAAGGCATAAAGCACCATCGGAATTGACGGCGGGATGATCGGCCCCACAGTTGCGGTTGCTGCGGTAATCGCGGCGGCATAGGACGGGGTGTATTTACCGTCTTTGGTCATCATGTTGATGATGATCTTGCCCATGCCGACGGCATCGGCCACTGCAGAACCTGACATGCCGGAAAAGATCAGCGACGAGACAACATTCACATGCCCCAATCCGCCGCGAAACCGCCCGACCAAGGCCTGGGAAAACCGCAGCAGCTTGTCCGCCAGTGAGCCCACATTCATGATATCCGCAGCCAGAATAAACAGCGGGATTGCCAGCAATGTATATCCGCTAAACAATCCCTGAAGCAGGGTTTCCGCCGCCAGTGACGGATCAAAGCCCTTGAGCAGCAGATAAAGCATCGACCCCGCAATCATCGAGATTCCAACAGAACTGCCCATCAGGGACAGGGCAACGATCAAGATCATCGCAAGGTTGAACGGATCAGTCATACTCATGGGTCTCCGGCGAAACTGCCTTGTCAAATTGGCTGCCACGCCCGGTCAAGCCCGCCCATGCGGTCATCAGGCTGCGTAAAATGACGGCAATGGCAAAGGGGATGTAGACGGCAAAAACGATGTTGAATGGAATTCGCATATAGGCCGTGCGTTCGATCTTCATGAAATCGACGAATTCCCATGTTGCGGGCAAGGTCCAGGCAAAGACCACGGCAATCGTGGCCCCGCTGAGCACGTCAAACACCCGGCGCATCCCGACGGGCACGGCTGAATACAGCACATCAAGCCGGATCACTTCGGTCTCTTTTACAACAAACGCATAGCCAAAAAGAATGCCCCAAAGCCATGCGATGCTGACCCATTCCACCGTCCAGCCGATCGGCAAGTTCAGCAAATAGCGAAACACAATCTGCAGAATAAAGGTCACAAACATGCTGAGCAGCAAAAGCGCCA
This sequence comes from Sulfitobacter sp., assembly GCA_047634585.1. Lineage (GTDB taxonomy): Bacteria > Pseudomonadota > Alphaproteobacteria > Rhodobacterales > Rhodobacteraceae > Sulfitobacter. Next base: position 213,662 of record JBLIAN010000005.1, read on the forward strand.
GAATGTCCTCGGCCCTCTGTGCCAGCCAGCGGTGCAGTCTCATCAATCTGTGCATGGGATGCCTTTCAGGGGTCATGATCTGCTGGGGGCGGCGCGTGCTGCGCCGCCCTTGCAGGTCTTATTGACCAACAGCCACAATTTTCTCGATCAGGCCTTCGGGCCAATCCGCCGAATATTTGGAGTCACGATAGACTTTCAGCACATGTTCCTGAAACGCCTTGTTGTCCGGCATATAGACATCCATGCCATTGGCGATGAAATCGGCTTTCAGCGCGTCTTCCTGATCCAGTGTGATCTGGTCCAGCGCCGCCTCGAAATTATCGGCACATTCCTGAACTTTGGCCTGCTGTTCGCCCGTCATCGCATTCCATTTCTTCAACGAGATGGTAAATTCATTTGCGGCAATCAGGTGGCTGGTCAGCCCCATATGGGTCAGGATCTCGTCAAACTTCATCGACCGCGTCGCCGGAAATCCGTTGTCCTGACCATCCACAGCGCCGGTCTGCAGGGCAGTGTAGACTTCGGTGAACGGGATTGGCACTGGTGTGGCGCCCATTGCGCTGCCGACAAATTGCCAGCCTTCCCCACCCGGGAACCGCAGCTTGACCCCTTCAAGATCGGCCGGGGTCATGTATTCCTTGTCACCGACATAGGACAGATGGCGGGCGCCGATATAGGGAAAGGCAAGAATCTTAACACCGGTTTTGGTTTCGATCTCGGCCAGCATGTCATCCAGCACATCACTGTCATAGACCGCGCGCATGTGGTCATAATCGCGAAACAGGAAGGGCGTGCCAAGCACCGAAGTAGAGGGCACCTGATTGTAAAAATCAAAGATCGCAAGGTTTGCCATGTCAAGGTTGCCGCGCTGCATTGCAGTCAGTTCGGTCCCCTGTTTGAACAGCGTCGCACCGTGGTAGGATGTGAAATCAAACCCGCCACCAAGGCATTCCCCAAAGGCCTTGCGCAGGGTTGTGGTACGGATATCCCCCTCGGACACCGTATCGGAATAGATGATTTCAACCTTGTCCTGTGCAGCGGCGCCCAAAGTTGTCGCCGCCAAAGCCGCCGCAGCGACCCCTAATTTCAGAACATTCTTTACTGTGGTAAAACGCATGGCTCTCTCCCTCTTGCGTGTTCAATTGTCTGTGGAAAATGATTCAAATGTGGCGCGCATCCGCGCCGGATCCGGGTTTATCCCGGTGAAAAAGCGGAACGCCCGCACCGCTTGAAAGACCGCCATGCCGGAACCATCCAGGCACCGGCAGCCGATCTTGCGGGCGGCGCGCAACAGCGCGGTTTCGCGCGGGAAATACACAATGTCCGAGACCCAGTGTCGCGGCTCCAACAGCGCTGTGTCGATGGCCGTACCGGGCAGTTTCGCCATGCCCATCGGGGTGGTATTCACGATGCCATCAGCCAAAACCGCCGCCGCCTCAGGATCGCTGACCGCGCGGGCGCCCACCGCATCGGCCAAGGCAGTAGCGGCCTCTGGTGATCGGTCAAGGATCAGCAGATTGCGCACCCCGGCATCCTTGAGCGCATGGGCCACCGCCCCGCCTGCCCCGCCTGCGCCAAGCAACAGCACAGTATCCATTATGGCCTCTGGTAGCCCACGGCGCAGGCCTTCGCCGAACCCCCAGTAATCCGTGTTATGGCCTTCGCGCCTGCCGTTGTTGAACACAATGGTGTTGACGGCCCCGACCTTGCGGGCCGGATCAGACAGGCTGTCAAGAAACGCCATCGCGTCTTTCTTGAACGGAAAGGTGACATTGCATCCGGCAAAACCTGCGCTTTCCAGTATATCCAGAATTTCGGCAAGCGGCGGCGGCCCGGCTTTTATCCTGTCAGGGTCGATCAGATCATACGTGTAAGACAGACCAAGCGCGGTGCCTTCGGCAACATGCATCGCGGGGGTGCGGGACAGGGAAATGCCCTTGCCGATCAGGCCAACACGCACCTGTCGGCGGCCATCCTCCGGCACAGCAATTTTGTCCAACTCAAGCGTTGATACCGACATGGCTCTTGTCCTCCCCGCCGGGGCGATTCGTTACCCCGACGTCACTGTAATGTTCTCTGCGGTTAATTGAGTCAATTGTTTTTAACTGTTCGTTACAATTGAACTGTGCTATCTACAGGGCGTCATCAGGAGGCAAAATGTGGATAATACATTGAAAAATAATAATAAAAATGATGCGAACTGGACGCAGAACCCCAAAGCCGTTCAGCGTGACATCCTCAAAGTCGCCATGAAAGTATTCGCACTAAATGGTCTTTCTGGCGCGCGCATTGATGAAATCGCCGCCAAGACCAAGACCTCGAAGCGGATGATTTATTACTATTTCGGTGACAAAGAGCGGCTTTATGCACGCACGCTTGAACTGGCCTATGCCAAGGTGCGCGAGGGCGAAGAAAAACTTGACCTGCAAGGCCTGCCCCCGCGCGCGGCCTTGGCGCGCCTTGTCGGCTTCACCTTTGACCACCACCGCAAACACCCCGATTTCATCCGCATGGTGATGGTCGAAAATGTGCATCATGCCGCCCATCTGCGCCAGTCCGATATCATCCGTGGCCTCAATTCACGGGCCATCGACAACCTGTCGGGGATCATCCAACGCGGCGAGGATTCCGGTGATTTCCGCCCGGGTCTTGATCCCGTCACATTGCATTGGATGATCTCCGCAATGAGCTTTTTTAATGTTTCTAACAAACCGACATTTTCCGCGCTGTTCGGGGCCGGGTTCTTTGCCAAGGACCAGCAACAAGACCTGCGTCAGGAAATTGTCGACATGATCCTGTCCCACACCTGTTTGCCCGAAAAGGAACACTGATGCTGAACCCTGAACTGCAGCCATTTCTGGAAATCTGGGATTCCAGCTGGGCCGACCTTCCCGCTGGCGCAACCCCCGCCGACCGACGCGCCCATTTTGAGGTGATCGCCGAAAACATGCGCCTGCCCACCCCCAAAGACGTTACCTGCGATGCCGAACACTGGATCGACAGCCCGGCAGGCACGGTACGGGTGCGGGTGTTTCGCCATCAGGCAGGGGGCACACAGCCCTGTCTGATCTACATGCATGGCGGCGCTTGGATGCAGGGCAGCCCGGAAACCCATTGGGATATCACGGCACGTCTGGCGGCGTGGAACCGGCAAACCGTGGTGAGCGTCGATTATGCATTGGCGCCGGAACACCCTTTCCCTGCCGCGATTGATCAGTGCACAGCGGTTGCCCATTGGGCAAAGGACAATGCTGCGACATTAGGCATTGATCCGGCAAAAATCGCTGTTGGCGGGGACAGTGCGGGGGGCAACCTTGCCGCGGCAATGGCGCTTGATCTGCGGGACACGGATGTAAAACTAATTGCGCAGATGCTGGTCTATCCGGCCTGTGACTTTGACCAGAGCCGCCTGTCCTACACCGAAAACGCCACGGCGCCACTGCTGCAAACCAAAGGCATGCACAGGGTCAATGCCATGTATTGCCCCGAGAGTGCACTGCTGTCCACGCATCCGCGTGTTGCGCCTTTGCTGGCCGACAGCCATGCCGGATTGCCGCCTGCGTTTATCGCCGTGGCCCAGAATGACCCCCTGCGTGACAGTGGCATCGCTTATGCCAACGCGCTGCAAGCCGCAGATGTTCCGGTGGTGCTGACACAGGGCGACGGGCTGATTCATGGGTATTTGCGGGCGATGGATCATTGCGCTGCCGCGATGCAATCCTTGGTGGATATGTCGGCTTGGCTGGCCGAGATGAACCAGTGATGCGGCCCGTTGTTCCCGCGCTTGATCCGGTTTTTTCCATTGAGGCCGAAATCGCCCCGCCCCGCGCCGCCGGGGCCAGCCCACGCGGCGAAAGGCTGCATATCCCGATCACCGGCGGGCGGGTGTTCGGGCCCCGTCTTGAGGGGCGCATTCTGGCGGGCGGATCGGACTGGCCGGTAATCGGGCCGGATGGCCACAGCAGGATTGATGCCCGTTACAGCCTCCAAGCATCCGACGGCACATTGATCTACCTCATTAATCGTGGAATCCGGGTTTCTACGCCCGAGGTGCTGGCACGGTTGCGCGCCAAAGAAACGGTTACACCGGATCAATATTACATGCGCGGCGCCCCGGTCTTTGATGCACCGGAGGGGCCGCATTATTGGTTGAACGAACGGCTTTTTGTCTGTTCCATCGCCCCGACACCGCCGATCATCCGCATTGACGTCTATCAGGTTACCTAACGTCCTAAGCAGAAAGCCGCGCCAAACGGTTTTGCAACGGCATCGCGTGATCGCCTTGATCAATAAAATCAAAAGCGACATCGCCCCGATCAAAGGGGCCATGATCAACATCGGTGCGACGATACGTTTCTCGAACACGGGCACCGCGGCGCGCCGTCTATCGCAAAATCCGGTGAATGGCCAAGCGGGAAAGCAAAGCGCTTGAAGCCGGTTCAGGGATGCTGTTGGCGAATGCTAAATGTCGAAAATCCGGTTTTCACCGCACCCGCGCCACATTGAGGCCCGATTGAAAATCAAAAAGGAGTTAAATATCTGTTAACAAGAGGCACATCATGAAGTTTTACGAGTTCTTTGGTCGGTTGAACTGGCCCCGCACCTACACCGGAAAAATCCTGTTTGTGAGCTTCATCGGGGTGCATGTCCCGATGTTCGGGCCGGTTACCTATGTTCTGCTGGGCGATTCGACACCGTTTCTGGAACAGATTGACGTTTTGGCCGCGATGCTGCTGGCCACGCTGATCGGCACCTCGGGCACGCTTTTTGCGATGTATGCGCTGTTGTCACCGGTGCGGGCCGCCTCCAAAGCCGCCGAAGAATACCTGCGCAGCGGCCAGACCCCGCGCCTGCCTTCGCGGTATACCGATGGTGCCGGTGTTTTGATGGCCAGCGTTCAGGAATGTATCACACGGATGGATGCAACACTTGTCAGCACCGAAGACCGCTATGAAAAGCTTGAGCGTGACTTCTCTGAAAACATCAACACAATCTCGGGCATGAAACATGATTTCCGCACACCGCTGACCCATATCATCGGCTTTGCAGATCTGATGAAAGCCGAAGCGATTGGCCCTCTGGGCAATGCCACCTATCAAAACTTCGCCCAAAAGATCGCGAAATCCGGGCAACAATTGCTGAACACATTGAACACCATGCTGGACCTGTCGGATTCACAATCCATGGCGCAAATGGTACAAGACAGCGAAACGCTGGACATGGTCAATCTGGCCAAAGAAGCCGTCAACCTTGAGCACCTGCATGCGGAAATGCGCAACGTCGAAGTGACCCTTGCAACACCGGCGCAGATCAACCTTGAAACGGTACAATCGGTGGCCAAGAACCTTTTGGGATCCATGTTGCACACCGCGATTTCAATCACCCCCGAGAAGGGCAATGTCGCCCTGTCGCTCATCGACAATGGGTCAAGCACGACCCTGCTGGTGGAAAGCCTTGGTGGGCAATTGTTGCTGGAAGATGTGCCGCCGCGTTTGGCCAACAGCATCACCGGCCTGAAAAGCGGCACCGGAAGTGTCAGCGAAATTGCAGAATCCGCCACACCAATGACCCTGCGCCTGTCCCTGATTGATACCCTGTGCCGCACCGTTGGCAGCAGTGTCGAGATCAAACAGACCCCGGACCAGGGGTTCTCGATGCAGGTTGTTTTGACCCAAGCCTCGCAAACCGCCGTGCAGATGGCGGCCTGACCCCCGCTCTAGCCACGACAACGCATGATCTGAATGCCGTTTGCGACATGCAAACGGCATTTCGTGCAATGGGAATTGCATTTTGCGATCCGCCTTAATCACTTGGCAGTGGCAATGTCGCGGTGGTCATCGACAACAATGACACGGGGGGGGCCGGCATGGCAGCCTTTTGGGTATGTCGCCTGAATGAAAGCCTGATCCACTTAACAGGGCTGCAAACTGGTCGAAAAACAAGAACCGCCTCAATCATCCGGTTCTGACCGGAATTCTTGGCACGCCGGGGGGGCACACACCCGGCTTCCTTTTGCGTCACCGACACCGGCACCGGACCATCTGCGGGGTTGATCAAACGGCCAATCCTGACATTGTCTGCCTCTTGAATGACATGGCTGGAAGTTACCAAATGACGACCCATTACGCGACCGCCCCTGATGGCACCCGGATTGCCTATTTCACCGCCGGAAATCCGGATTTGCCGCCCGTCCTGCTGATCCATGGATGGGCACAGCAATTCATCTGCTGGGCACCGCTGATTGCACAGCTGTCCACGCGGTTTTATCTGGTCGCCCTTGACCTGCGCGGCCACGGGGCTTCGGACACACCACAAAGCCCTGCCGCCTATACCGATACCGCGCTTTGGGCTGGCGATGTTCAGGCGGTGATCACCGCAGCAAAACTAGAGTCTCCGGTGCTGCTGGGCTGGTCCTATGGGTCTCGGGTGATTGCGGCCTATCTCGCAATCTATGGTGACAAAACGATTGCCGGCGTTGGGCTGGCCGGGGGCATTCTTGCCATTGGGGCCGCGCGCGAAGACTGGATGGCGGGCAGCGCCAGCCCGGGTCTGGACCGCGATCTGTATACCGATGATGTTCCCCGTCGCCTTGCCGCCACAGCCCGTTTTGTTGAATCCTGCACCGCACAACCGCTAGAGCGCAGCCGCTTTGCCGCACTGGTCGGCGCCAATATGCTGTGCCCTGCCCCCGTGCGCCGTGCGCTTTTTGCCGCTGATGTCGATTTACGCCCGATCTATGCGGCGATGACCTGCCCGGGCCTTGTGATCCACGGCACCGCCGATGTGATTGTCACCCCCGAGACCGGCGAAACTGCCGCGCAGGTGATGCCCCGTGGCCGATACATCCCTTATCAGGGCATTGGCCATGCCCCGTTTCTGGAAGCACCTGAACGTTTTGCCGCTGATCTTGCTGAATTTGTGACGGGCTGTCAGGGATAAACCCCCGTCACACTGCCACAAGGCTGTCTAAAACCCGCGCCGCGCGGTCGGGTTATTTACAGCCGCCTTCCGCCCAGTTTCTAAGGTTACGCTTGAAACCCCCGCCGTAAGGATGCTGCTTGGTGACCGCTTCCTCATTATCCGCCTTCAGATATGTCCCACCCTGGGCGCAAAGCGCGGCTTTGGTCCATTGATGGCAATTGGTGCAAAGCTGATCTTTCCAAAGCGTCTCGGGCAGGCCTTCGATGGGCGGGAAAAGCGGGGATAAATTCACGAGGTCTTCGATGCTTTTGCCGTCAAGAAAGGCATCGCCAATTGCAAACGGCATGTCGAAACTCAGTTCGGGCCCCATTGCTGTGGTTGCAGCACGCGATGCGGCCTCTGCGACAACAACAGGTTGGTTTTGGCTGGTATCGGCCTGCCCCGCGGCAAGCGCATCCGCCTTGGCACGATCGGCCTTTTCGCGCCGGACTTTCAATTCAAATTCAGCAAATTCCGCATAGATTCCGTTTGGAAAAGCATCAAGATAGGCTTGGTAAGCCGCGCTTTCACCGCTTTCCTGTGCAAGGGCGATCAACTGCTCTTGGTCTTTGGTTGTGTCGATTGCGACAGTTTCATCCACGGCAACTTCATCCACGGCGGCGGGTTGGTTTTGCTGTGGTGCGGGTTCCGCTGTGACGGTTGGTGCGACCGGCGGTGTTTGTGCCACCTCTGGTGCTGGGGGCAATTCGGCATTGATAATCTGCTCCAGCATCTTGCGCGCTTGTGGTACATATTTGCTGTTGGGATACCCCCTGATGAACAGTAAAATCGGAACCGGATCAGTGCTGAGCCGGACAGATTCCCACATTTGCAATTCCGCCATCTGTTCGGCAGTGAGCTCTTCTTTGGCAGAGAAAAAGAAATCACCCGTGAGGGACGAAGCATCCCAAGGCGTTTGCTGCCCCCCCGTCTGTTTGATCACTTCGATGCGGACATTCTTGAACAATTGTTCAATCGGAATACCGGGCGCGGCGATCTCTTGTGCCAGTGCTTTGGTGAAGGGGCTGTTGCCATCCAGACCGTCCAGCGCAACCGCGCCGGGGGCTGTTGAATAGGCCAGAAACGTCCCGGTTGGGGATTTCATTTCTGCCAGACCATTATCGGTCAGTTCGGGGATGGCCACAAAAGGGTTGTTGCGGCAGGCATCCAGAATAACAATGTTGGTCTTGTTTTTTGCTGAAAACATCTGCCGAAGCACCGCCTGCGCGGGCACCGCAACCAGCGTAAGATCCGCCGCATCGGTCAATGTGGCATCCACCGGCAACAGGAAATTCGATCCGAACGACTGAACCGCATGGCCGGCATAGTAAAACAGCCCCGTGGCGTCTTTCCCGCCATCCCGCAGCGCACGGCCGAACTGGGCAATGGCACGGTTCACCTCGATCTGACCCGCATCGGTCAGCAATGTCACCGCAAAGCCTTTTCGCTTGAGCACATCCGCCATCAATTGCGCATCTGGCACCGGATTGTCCAATCCGGCCACCGCCGCATAAGACCCATTGCCGATAATCAAGGCAATGCGCGGCAATGGATCCTGCGCCTGTACAGGCCCGGCAGTGGAAAAAGCGAACACCATCGCCAGCGCTAACAACAAAATCCGGCCCATGACTGGTATCACTTTCTGGTTCTCAATTGGCATCTAGTTGCTTAGCACGTTAAATTCGATCCGGCGGTTTTTCCAGCGTCCCTCTTTCGTGTCATTTGTGGCCAGTGGTGATGTTTCACCGAACCCTTTGCTGACCATCCTGTTACCGCTTACCCCCCGGGACAGCAGATATTGTGTCACTGTTTCGGCCCGCGCCACGGACAGGCGTAGATTTGCCGCCTCGCTACCGATTGAATCCGTATGCCCGCCGACCTCGATCACCATATCGGGGCATCGCGCGATGATACCGGCAAGGCTGTTAAGAAGCGGTTCGCTCTTGGCGTCATGGCGCGCACTGCCCGACGCGAAATAGATATTGCCGGTGCGGGACAGAATTTCGAAACGGCCCTTGCAGGCCTCTCGGTCAAAGTTACCCTCGGACTCCAGCGCAACCGATTTTTGAGGCGCGGCTTCGGCCGGCACAGGTGCCGCCTGCGCAGTCGTGGTATTGCGCGCAAAGACCAGATCAAAAGAAACAGTTGCCGACGGAATAATGGTCACTTTGGCCGCATCCTGCAATTTGCCCAATCCTTCCAGCAAATCAAAATCTGCAACACCGACCGAAATTGGTGTTTTGCTCGAAACAGAGACCAGATCATTGGTCAAAAGCGTCACGGCGACGTCGGCAGTGAAGGATTTACGAACCCCGTGCAAATCAATCGTATAGCTGAGCGGGACGGTCTTGCGGCGCGACTGGCGCAGGTCCGACAATGCCCCTGCATCAATTTGCGCCGAAATTGTCGCGGAGGGAAATTTGAAGGTCTCGAAGAAAAGAAACCGCATCCGCACGTTGCGCAGGTCGATCTTGGTGTCGACGGAATCCAACAACACCGAAATTTCGGCAGTTCCATCCGGGCCGATGGCCCCCTGCAGCGTCGCAAAGCCGCTGGATTCAACGATGGTCTGGTTTTTTACCGACTGGAAATTCAGCGCCGACAGCTCTGGTTGCAAAGCCCAGCCACCCACAAACGGGTTCTCTTGTGCTGCCGCGTTCTGGCTCAGCCCGAAAAGACCAACCCATATGAGGGTGAACAGAATACGCAATGGCTTCAGAAATTTCATCTCTGTTTTCCTTTACATTCAAGACTTACCGCAAAAGGCCCTTCGTTCAATCAAGGACAAGTCTTACACGATCTGGCCAAAGGCATAACCCCTTTTGGCATGGCCCTGTCTGGCTGCTTGAAACCTGGCGCCAATGGGTTTCACGGTTTGCCCCGTCCGGCGCCCGCTTTGGGATGAATGCGCTGGCGGTGCAAAAACAACCACATCCGAACCAAGGCCTGCATTGATGCAACCGGCCACGGCCACCACGGCAAACACATCCGGCGCTCTGGACAATAGCCTGCCAGTTACCCAATCTGGATCAACGTCATTTTCCGACATGGTCAAAAGGCACCAAAACGATGCGCATTTTTCACAGCGAAGATCACCGTCTGCATTTCCCCCAAGCGGAATTGTCAGGGGGGCAGTTTGTCACCCCCTATGAGCGCCCCTCGCGGGTGGAATATGTTTTGAACCGGCTCAAGCTGCGGGGGCTGACTGATATTATGACACCGGGCACCGTTGATATGGCCCCCGCCCAAAGCCTGCTGGACCCCGGGTATCTGACTTTCCTGGAAACCGCATGGGATGCATGGAAAGACGCGGGAATGGCGGGCGAGATCATTGCCGCCAACGTGCCTGCACGCGGCATGCACATGGACCGGATTCCAACCAATATCGACGGCAAGGTCGGGTATTACTGCCATGCCTCAGAAACGGCAATGACCCAGGGCACCTGGGCTGCTGCGCTTGGATCACTGGCCTGCGCGCAGGCCGCGCAGCGCCATGTCGCGGCGGGTGCCGACAGTGCCTTTGCCCTATGCCGCCCGCCGGGCCACCACGCAACAGCCGATCAATACGGCGGATATTGTTTTATCAACAACGCAGCAGTTGCAGCACAGATGTTCCGCACAGCGGGGGCCGAACGGGTGGCCATTCTGGATATTGATTTCCACCACGGCAACGGCACGCAATCGCTGTTTTATGACCGTGCGGATGTGATGTTTGCCTCGCTTCATGGCGCCCCCCAAGAGGCCTATCCCTATTATCTGGGCTACAAGGACGAAACCGGTCAGGGTGCGGGGCAAGGCTGCAACCTGAATTATCCGATGACGGCGGGCACGGGCTATGATGTCTGGTCGGCGGCCCTGGATGATGCCATTGCCAGGATCACCGCATGGGGGGCCGAGGCGCTGGTGCTGTCTTTGGGTGTGGATGCCTATAAGGAAGATCCAATCAGCTTTTTCCGGCTGGAAAGCGATGATTTCACCGATGCCGGGCGGCGGATCGGGCGGATGAAACTGCCCAGTGTGATCTGTATGGAAGGCGGCTATGCAATTGAAGCGGTGGGGATCAATACCGTCAATGTGCTTGAAGGGTTCAAAGACGCCTAGCCCAGCGTTTTCGACATTCCTTTCGGCGCGCAGTGCTCAGGTCGGGGCAGTACGGGGCCATTGCGCAGCCCCGCACTTGGGTGTTTATTTCAGTAATTCAGTCCAGATCGCGGTGTAAAGATCGGTTGCCGATTGTGGGCAGGTTGGCAGGAACCTACCCGCCGAGGCAAATTCTGCCGGTGTCACGATTTCAGGTGCGGTTTTCATGTCTTCGGGCATGAATTCTTCCGACCCTGCAACACCATTGGCATAGCGCGCAAAGCTTGAGATCATCGCGGCATTCTCTGGTTCGAGGATGAAGTTGATGAACTGGTATGCCTCGTCAACGTTTTTGGCATCCGCAAGCAAGGCCACGGAATCCATGAACAATGGATAGCCTTCCTTGGGGTAGCCATAAACCACATCCGGGTTGTTGATCCGCGCCCGCATGGTGGAGCCGTTCCAGTTGACCGATGCGGCATAATCCCCTGAGGACAGTTTGTCGGTGGTGCCATAATCCATCGACAGCCACTTTGGCTTGGCCGCCATCAGCCGGTCACGCACGGTTTTAAGCAAGACCAGATCTTCGGTGCAGGGTTGGCCCCCGGCGTTAAAGATCGCCATGTTCATAACGTCGTTCATCTCGGGGACGACGTTGATCTTGCCCTCCAGTTCTGGCGGCGGGTTCAAGAACAATTCCGAGGTGTTCACGTCACCGCTGTAGACGGTTGTGTTGACCGCAATGCCAACAGATCCCCACTGCCAAGGCACAGAATGCGTCCGGCCTGGATCCCAGGGGACGTTTTTCCATTCCGCAGCGATGTTGTCGATATTGGGGATCTTTGAATGATCCAGTTCGGCCAAGAGCCCCTTGCGCACATAGACCGGAATATAATTGGCAGAAGGCACGACCAGATCATAACCCGATCCGCCGGCCTCGACTTTGGTCAGGGCGGTTGTGTTGCTGTCGTAATCGGTGATCGTGACTGAAATTCCGGTTTCCGCTGTGAATTTCTCGATCATTTCCGGGCTGGTGTAATTGCCCCAGTTGAACAGGTTCAGTTGTCCGTCCGCCAGCGCGCCAAACGTGGTACTGAGCAGGGCGGTTGTCGCGATAAGGTAGGTTTTCATCAGAATCTCCCTTGATGATGATTGCGGGTTAATCCCGCTTCTTGGTAACGAAAACGAACACTGTGAGGATCATCACCGTAAGCGCCAGCAGCGCGGTCGAGATGGCGTTGACCTCAGGTGTCAATGCGCGGCGCAATTGCCCCAACATATAGGTGGGCAGGGTATCTTGCCCTGCGGATTTTACAAATTCCGTGATGATCACATTATCCAGCGATATAATAAACGCCAGCATGGCGCCCGCAATCACTCCCGGCAGCAAAAGCGGAAAGGTGATGTATCGAAAGGCCTGCCATGCCGAGGCATAGAGATCTGCGGCCGCCGTTTCCATGCTGGTGTCCATGCCTTCAAGGCGTGCCTTGATCGGCAGATAGGCAAAAGGAATGCAAAAGGCCGAATGCGCCAGGATCAGATAGCCAAGGCCGGTATAACCGGTGGCAATCTTGACCGAGGAAAAGAAGATCAAAAGCGCCACTGCCGTGACAATCTCGGGCACCATCAAAGGCTGGTTGAGGATGATATAGATCACCGTCTGACCTTTGAATTTGCCGCGCCGCGTGGTGCCAAGCGCCGCCATCGTCGCCACCGCAGTCGAGATCACCGAAGCCCAAAGCGCAATAATCAGCGAGCGCGCGGTTGCATCCTGCACCACTTCGTTCTGGGCGGCGATGTAATACCAGCGCACCGAAAAACCGCCCCATTGGTTGACCGAATTGCCGCCGTTGAACGAATAGATCACCAGCGTCACAATCGGCGCATACAACAACACAAAGGCAAGGACCGCGATAAAGGTAAAGCCCGGCAGGGTCGTGACATCAAAAGCGCGTTTTTTATCCATGCGGATCATCCTTGGAAGAGACCCGCGTATAGGCCAGAAGCGAGACCAGCACGACCGCCAGTAATACCGTCGATAGCGCCGCCCCCAGAGGCCAGTTCTGCCCCTGTCCGAATTGCAGCTCGATGAAATTACCGATCATCATGTTTTTGCCACCCCCCAGAACCCGTGGCGTCACATAGGCACCGAGGCTGGGAATAAACACCAGAATGCTACCGGCGATAATGCCCGGTTTGATGATGGGCAGGATCACCCCGCGCAAAACCTGCCAGCGCGATGCATAAAGATCATAGCCTGCTTCGATCAGCCGGAAATCGAACCGGTCAATCGCAGCATACAGCGGCAAGACCATCAACGGCAGATAGACATAGGCCATGCCGATCAACACCGCCATATCCGTATACAGAATCTGGATCGGCTCAGAGATCAGGCCGGACTGGATCAGGAAGGTGTTCAGAATGCCCTGGTTGCGGATCACCTCCATGATCGCAAAGGTGCGGATCAACAGATTTGTCCAGAAGGGGATGGTGATCAAAAACAGCCAGAATGCCCGCGCCCTGGCGGGCCGTGTTGCGATGAACCACGCGGTTGGCAGACCAAAGCCAAAAGTGATCACCGTTGTCATGATCGACAATTTCACAGAACGCCAAAAGATCGTCAGATTTGCATCTGCAAGGCTGATGCTCTGATCAAAAATGTCTTTCTCAAACAACACCCGGAACCAGCCATCGCCGGACAACACCCAGCGCACACCGGAATAATCGCCTTTTTCCAGAACCGAATAAATTGCCACGATGATCAACGGGCCACTTGCCGCAAGGATCAATATCACCAGCGCCGGTGCCGACAACAGCCACCCGTTCAGACCCTTGCTGCGACCGATCCCTGGCTTGCTCATGAGGTCAGCACCTGCACGGCTTGGGCGTCGATGGTGACTGAAACCTCCTGCCCCACCGCAAAGGCGCTGGCAGAATTGGATTGCACCCGCGCCACCAGATGGCTTTGATCCGCCAGACCAAGCCTGTAATGGGTGTCGGTGCCCAGATAGGTCTTTTCAATGACTTTGGCCGCCATGCCCGTTCCCGCAAGGCCCAGGCTCACCTGTTCGGGCCGGATTGCGAGGGTCACCGTGCCCGCCTGCCCCGTGCCCAGCACCACAGGCAGAACGTCACCCGTGCCGATCCGGACCCCCCCCTGATCAACCTGCCCCATCAGGAAATTTGTCTCGCCAATAAAATCCGCGACAAAGCGGTTCACCGGACGGTCGTAAATGTCATGCGGCGTGCCAACCTGCAAAAGCGCGCCTGCCGACATGACCCCGATGCGGTTCGACATGGTCAGCGCTTCTTCCTGATCGTGGGTGACAAAAACAAAAGTGATGCCGGTTTCCGTCTGGAGGCGTTTCAATTCGCTTTGCATTTCCTTGCGCAGCTTGAGATCAAGCGCCGACAGCGGTTCATCCAATAGCAACACTTGCGGTTCCGGTGCCAGGGCGCGCGCCAGCGCCACGCGCTGTTGCTGCCCCCCCGACAATTGCGTCGGCAGGCGTTTGGCAAAATCTTCCAGTTTGACCAAGGCCAACACCCGTTCAACCGCGCGCGCCACCTCGGATGCCGGCTTGCCCTGCATCTTGAGGCCAAAACCGATATTCTGGGCAACGGTCAAATGCGGAAACAGCGCGTAGGACTGGAAAACCGTGTTCACCGGACGCTGGTTCGGCGGGGTATAGGTGATGTCGTTGCCCGACAGGTAGATCGCACCGGATGTCGGGGTTTCAAAACCGGCAATACAGCGCAGCAAAGTGGTTTTGCCACATCCCGACGGCCCCAAAAGCGTAAAAAACTCGCCTTTTTCAATGGCGATGGAAACATCACCCAAAGCGGCAACCGCGCTTGCCCCTGCGCCGTAAACCTTGCCCACGTTGCGCGCATCCACTGCAATTTCTGTATTCACATCATGTCCCCCGCTGTTGATCCTGCTACGGCTTTTGCGCTTGTGCAAGGTAATCCGTCAGCATCGCAGACTTTCGATGCGCCCAGGGTGCCGCACGCTCAAGTTCTGCGCAGAGGGCGATCAGAGTTGCATCCTGCCCATAGGCCGCAGCCAGATGCACCCCGATGGGCAGGCCCCGCGCTGTCCAATGCAAAGGCAGCGTTGCCGCAGGTTGGCCACTGGCATTAAAGGCCGCACAAAACGGGGAATATTCGAAAACGCCACCAGGGCCGACACGGTAGTTTTCATAATCCTCGCGCTCATGGGTGAACCGCCCGACCTTTGCAGGGGGCTCGGCCAAAGTCGCCGACAGGATAATGTCATACTCGGCAAAGCCCTGTGCCATCTCGCGGCCATAGGCGTGAATTTTATTCACCGCAGCCAGATACTCGGCGCCAGAAATTTGGTCTGCGAACGTCAACGCCCCGCGGGCAATGCCCTGCACATCGCCCTGCCGAAGCGCACGGCCTTTGGCCTTGAGCGCGGTTTTGATCCAAAGCGCAGTGCCGCAGGCCACGATTTTTGTCCAAGCCCGCATCATCCCGTCATGATCCGCCATTGGGCAGGCAGGTATTATTTCATGCCCCAGATCTTCCAAGTGTTTCGCGGCCAGTTCAACGGCGGCCCGGCAATCAGGGTCAATGGGGGTGCCGGAAAACGTAGTGTCACACAGCGCGATGCGCAGGCGGCGGGGCGGCTGGCCGATTGCATCGCCATAGCTGCATTCCATCACCGGCGCGTCATAGGGCGCGCCCAGATCCGGCCCCGCGCAGGCATCCATCATCGTTGCATTGTCGCGCACAGAATGGGACAGGAAACCATCAATCGCCATACCGGCCCAGCCTTCGCCAGAGGCAGGGCCATCGGGAAACCGCCCGCGCGTCGCCTTGAACCCGAACAACCCGCAGCTTGATGCGGGGATACGCACCGATCCACCGCCATCAGAGCCATGCGCCATTGCCACGATCCCGGCTGCAACAGCAGCACCGGCCCCCCCCGACGACCCGCCCGAAGTGCGCATCTCATCCCACGGATTGCGCGTGGCCCCTTCATAGATGCTTGCCTCTGTCACCGGCCCGACGCCCCCCTCGGGTGAGGCGGTCCGACCAAAGGTCACAACCCCGGTTGCGCGCATGCGGCGGTAAATCTCGCTGTCATAGGAATAGACAGTGTCACGCAGCAGGTTTGATCCGTTGTGCGCGGGAAAATCCTTGGCCTCGGCCCCCAGATCCTTGATCAGAAAAGGCACCCCTTTGAAAGGGCCATCCGGCAGCCCGCTTTTGATTGCGCTGCGGGCCACATCTTCTTGAATGTTCACCACCGCATTCAGCCTGGGATTGAGCGCCGCAACCCGTGCCAGCGCCTCTTCAAGCAGTTCAAGCGGGGAAATCTGTCCTGATCGGACCAATTGCGCGAGAAAGGTCGCGTCTTCATGGGCATCAAATATCATTCGGGGGCCAACTTTTCAAAACCGGTGCGCCACAAAATGAACCGGAAAATGTGCGCAGATTGCGTTTCATACCCCCAGTTGACCCTGATCACCCAAACGACACAACGGTTTTCTTTTCCGCTGATCCGCGCGGCATTTTTGGAAACCCGTTAGACACCAAAGGCAGTTCACAAGAGGCGATTCAGGTGTTCAGGCCAGGTGTTCAGGTCAGGTGTTCAGGTCGTGTTGGAAAGCTGAGAAACCGGCGATAAAGCGGGTCAAACCCCTTGGTCGACAAATCTGCTTAAGTCAGCAACAGGACCGGCACCAGAACGCCACATAAAACCACGCCCCAGAGTGCAAATATCGCCACCCGACCCAGCACATAGAGGCACATGTCAAGGTAATGTGGCTCTGTTGTTGTCACGTTTTCGTCCATCGTTTCACCACCAAACATTGCGATCTTAACCACCATGTTGAACGTCTAATGCAGCGCGAGTTGTGGGGAAATTGTTTAAAAAAAATCTTTTCTGGCTCAAAGAGCAGACCATGACGGGTGATTTCTTTAGCCGTAGAACTGCGGACAATTCTGGCGTTCAACTGTATTTAGGGGGCGATTGTTCAGATACAGGAAACAACGCGCATTCAGCAAAAGGTGAACCGCATTTTGGGTCAGGAAGACATCGCCGGGGCGGTGTGCAATCTTTAGTTTTGCCCTGCCATCTGGAGGAAGGCAGCGGATTTTCAGCCTGAAGCGGACCTACACCGGCGTTGACGCCATTGCCTTGCTCTTGCAACGCAGACGGCAGGTCGCGGCTTACCCGATCGCGCGGAACACCGTTCACCAGACTTGCCCGCACCTCTGTCCAAACCGCATTTGCACCGCGAAGCCGCATGATGGTGCAAATTTCAGTGCCGATAGCAGCCGCAGCCTCCCCTTTTGTGAAACAGCTAATGGTCATTTCCAAAAAACAAGACATTTGTCCTGTTTTTATGTATTGTGCAATTGCCCAGTATATTCGGGCGATGATTCGACAGCGGTCCGTGCAAGGTGCGGAACCCATCAGGGGGGGATAAAATGAAATATGATTTCGTGATTGTCGGGGGCGGCTCTGCCGGCGCGACGATGGCCGCACGGCTGAGCGAAGACCCGAATGTAAGCGTCTGTCTATTGGAGGCCGGCGGCGGGGGGACCAACATCTTGTTGCGCGCACCAGCGGGCGTTGTTGCCGTGCTTCCGGGGCATGGCAAACTGTTCAACTGGGCCTTCAATACAGTCCCGCAACCGGGATTGAACGGGCGCAAAGGCTATCAGCCACGCGGCCGTGCTCTGGGCGGGTCTTCGGCGATCAATGCGATGTTGTATGTGCGCGGCCACCGGTCTGATTATGACGGCTGGTCCGAATTAGCCTGCAAAGGCTGGTCCTGGGACGAATGCCTGCCCTATTTCATCAAATCGGAAAACAACGAAAACGGTGCAGATGCATACCATGGCAACAGCGGCCCCTTGCAGGTTTCGGATCAAAAAAGCCCGCGCCCGATGACCCATGCCTTTGTCGAGGCAGCCACCAATCTTCAGCATCGCCGGACGGAAGACTTCAACACCGGCGACAACGAAGGTGTCGGGCTTTATCAGGTGACGCAATTCCATGACAAATCCAGGAACGGCACGCGATGTTCGGCGGCGGATGCTTATCTGCGTCCGGTGATGGACCGGAGCAACCTGACGGTGATCACCAAGGCGCGGGCCAGCAAGGTTCTTTTTGAAGGCAAACGCGCCGTGGGTGTGGCCTTTCGGCAGGGCAATAACACCAAGGAAGTGCGGGCCACCAAAGAGGTCATTCTGTCGGGTGGCACCTTTCAGTCGCCGCAGTTGTTGCAATTATCCGGGGTCGGGCGCACGCAGGATATCACCCCGCATGGCATCGACATGGTGCATGACCTTCAAGGGGTCGGCCAGAACCTTCAGGATCACCTTGATTTCACCCTTGCCTACAAGACCCGCGATACCGACAATTTCGGCATCGGATTGCGCGGCACCATACGGTTGACCACCGCCATTTTCCAATGGGCGCGTACCGGCACCGGCATGATCGCCACACCCTTTGCCGAGGGCGCAGCATTCCTCAAGACCGATCCGGCACTGGAGCGGCCTGACATCCAGCCGCACTTTGTCATCTCGGTCGTCGACAATCATGCAAAAAGGCTGCACCCCGGCTATGGCTACAGCTGCCATGTCTGCGTGCTGCGTCCGCACAGCCGCGGTGAAGTGTTCCTGAACAGCGCGGACCCGCTGGCCGATCCGGGTATTGATCCAAGGTTCCTGTCCGATGAACGCGACCTGGCCACAACCCTTCAAGGGGCCAAGATGACCCGCGACATTCTGGAAACCGAACCGATGGCGGGCTATCGCAAGAAAGAGCTGTTCGGCCTTAAAGACAACATGAGCGATGCCGAGTGGGAAGATCACATTCGCGCCCGCGCCGACACGATCTATCACCCCGTCGGCACCTGCAAGATGGGCGTTGACGACATGGCCGTGGTCGATCCGCAGCTGAAGGTACATGGTCTGGCAGGCATCCGCGTGGTTGATGCCTCGGTGATGCCCAATCTGATCGGTGGCAACACCAATGCCCCCACGATCATGATCGCCGAAAAATGTGCCGATATGATCAAGGCCGAATACGCCGCTTAAGCAAAACGCGACCATGCCCCGGCCAGTTCCGGGGCCGCTGCACCTGACAAATATAGGGAGATGGCCATGCTTGCCGCACTGCGGAAAAACCAACGCCGCGCACAATTCGCAAACACCTTTATCCAGAAAGGAGCCTGAGTATGGATGGTTCAATGATCCCTGCAATCGTCGATGAATATGATACCGCCCTGTCCGCCTTGGACGCGGCCAAAGACACTTGGGCCCAGACCAGCAATGCCGAGCGCATAGACCTGCTTGCTCAGGTCAAAGACAACCTGATGAAAGTGTCTCAGGGGTGGGCGGAAACCGCTGCACGCAAAAAACAGATACCCGAAGGTTCGCCGCTGGTGGGCGAAGAATGGATATCAGGCCCCTATGCCTTCATGTCGGGGTGCAACGGGTTGATACAGACGCTCAGTGGAATGGAAGGCAAAGCCTTTTTGAAACACCTGCCAACCCGTGAACTGGCGACCGGCCAAACCGCGCTAAAGGTGTTACCACATTCGATCTGGGACCACCTTTTGCTGTCCGGCATCATAGCCGAAGTCTGGATGCAGAAAGGGGTGCATCCTGCCAATTTGGCCAAACATGCGGCCAGCGCCTATGATCTGCCGCCAGCGCAACGCAAAGGCAAGGTGGCGCTGGTTCTTGGCGCGGGCAACATCGCCTCGATCGCGCCACTGGATGTGCTGCAGAAACTCTACCTCGAAAATCAGGTCGTGATCCTGAAGATGAACCCGGTGAACGACTACCTGACAGACTATCTGCGGGCCGCGCTTAAACCTTTTATCGCCCGTGATTTCCTGCGCATCGTCAAAGGCGATGGCGCTGCTGGCAGCTATCTGACCGATCACCCGCTTATCGAGGAACTGCACATTACAGGCGCGGCCAGTACCCATGATGCCATTGTCTGGGGCACCGGCAAGGACGGCGAAAAAAACCGCAAAGCGGGCACGCCAAAAAACAACAAGCGGTTTACCTCAGAACTGGGCGCTGTCTGTCCGACCATTGTTGTCCCCGGTCCGTGGACCGGCGCGGATCTGAAATTTCAGGCCGAACATATCGCCACACAAAAGCTCCACAATTCGGGTTTCAACTGCGTCGCCTGTCAGGTGCTGATCATGCCCAAAGGCTGGGACAAAAGCACGACGCTGCTGGCCAACCTGCGCGACGTGATCGCAAAATCCACGCGTCTGGCCTATTACCCCGGTGCGGGCAATCGTTTGGATGCCTTCGCAGAAAATGCAACGCATGCGGAAAAAATCATGCGTGGCCCTGCCCCGGCGGCGCTGTTCAACACTGTCAGCGACAGCGACTGGTTTCGGAAAAACGAAGTCTTTGCGCCCGCCTTGTCCACCCATGAAATGGACGCGCCGGATGCCGAAACCTATCTGCGTGCCGCCATCGCCTTTGCCAATGACCAATTGCACGGCACGCTTGGGGCGAACGTGTTGATCCATCCCAAAACCATCCGGCACATCGGGAAGAAACGCTTTGAGGAAATTATCGCCGAACTGCGCTACGGGGCCATCGCGATCAATGCCTGGACCGGTCTGGCGTTCCTCGCCACGGCCTGCCCCTGGGGCGCGTTTCCGGGCCATACACCTGAGGATGTTCAGTCCGGTATCGGCACCGTGCACAACACTTTCATGCTGGAAAATACCGAACGCACCGTGGTGCAGGCGCCGTGGCGGCCGTTCCCAAGGGGGCTCGCGTCCGCGCAGTTCACGCTGCTGCCGCGCCCGCCGTGGTTCATCACCAATAAAAAGCAGCACAAGGTCGGGATGTTGTTGACCAAATTCCAGTACAAACCCAGCTGGTTCAAATTGCCGCGGATTTTTCTGAACGCGCTGCTGGGATAAAGCAAAAGACTCGGGTGCAGCATCTTGCACCCGCGCCGCGCAAAGAGCATTTAAAGCCCATGAATGAAATGCCTGCCAAGTTAAAAGCCCGCTCTGATCGCAAGATCGCCAAACGGGATCTGAAAAAGCAACAGATCGCGGAAAGCGCCATCGCAGCGCTGATTGAGCTTGGATATGCCAATACCAGCCTGCGCGACATTGCCGAGAAAAGCGATCTGTCTTTGGGCATGTTGCATTATTATTTCGAAGATCGCAGTGACCTGATCATCTACTGTGTGTCCCGTTACAAACAAGGTTTTGTGCAAGGTATTGCAGATGCTTTGGCCGCGGCGCAGGGCCGCGAAAATGTGGTGATGGCCTTTGCCGAAGTGCTGGCGGTCTCGATCATCAATGACGCAAAAACCCATCGGCTTTGGTATGACATTCGCACCCAAGCGATGTTTGACGACACGTTCCGCCCTGTTGTCGATGAGATCGAGCAAAAATTGATCGGGATTGTGCAAACCGCATTCCAAAAAGCCGGGCATGGCGATCCCGTCGATAGTGCACTGCATTATGCGCTTCTTGACGGGGCTTTTCGTTTTTTGATGCAGCGCCAGCTTGGGGCGTCGTCAAGATCTAAACAGGAATTGACCTCGGTCTTTTACAATGTGCTGAACCAGTTTTTGTAATACCATCAAAGCAGACCAAAATTTGTTCAGACAGGATGCGCGATCCGCAGTCCGCAACAAGAGACATTCATAAAGGCGCTTGCACCGTTTGAACGCATCCGCATGTGGGGCCTGTCATAGAAACCTGCTCATTGCCCCCGGCCTTTCAGAACCAATATTTCCGTGAAATTCCGAGAGCGCCATTTTGACTGTTCGGACAGATCAAGATCACACTCGATCTCATGCGTTGGGGTTTCGAACAATCCAGTAAAGCGCGGATCAGCGGCGCGATGAATCCCCTCGAAAACAGGTGATTTGGCCCAGAAAAGCCCGTGAGGCAGGCCGTGCAGATCAATTCCTTGGTCCTGCAAAATGACAAATGCGCTGTTTTTCAGAACCGCGAGTTTGCCAAACGTCTGTGTCTGGATGCCCCCCGCGACAAGACCAACGCCCTGCACAATTGCGGGTTCGGCCAGGCGGGTAAGCGGTGAAAATTGTTCTGATTGCGGGCCATCACCGGCATACCAGCGCCAATGTCCAGCGCCGCTTAGGTGCGCCTCAAGGCCTTCGAGCGTCACAATAATGTCGAGCCTTGATGCGCTTCCCGCCGTCCCACTGAGCAGGCGCAGCGGCACCGGTGCATCCGGCGCAAGATCGGGAATATCCATGATCGGAGCATGGGTAAGCGTGACGCAGGCGGATGCGAAACCGTGCCGGCACAACATTTGCCGCAGGCTTTCTTGCAGCGGGAAATACCCGTCGATGATGTCTTCAAAACGGGTGGCCGCGACGGGAAGGGCCTGTGTTGTTGTATGTCCTGGGGTCATGTCAAAACAGGTTGAAGTATTCTGTTTGTTCCCATTCGGACACTGTCATCAGATACCGCTGCCATTCGGCGCGTTTGATATGGACCAGATATTGTACAAATTCATCACCCAAAGCCGCCCTGAAAAGCGTGCTGGCCTCGAATGCCTCTATTGCCGCGCCTAAATTGCCGGGCAGTTGCGCCGCAGTCTTTGCGTAGGGCGTCAGCGTGGGTGGCGGGGCCGATGCACCCAAGGTGATCCCGGACAACCCGCCAAGGATTTGCGCTGCAAAAGCATAATAGGGATTTGCCGTGGTATCTGCGACGCGGTTCTCTATCCGGCTGGCCGGATCGCCGGGGTACAGCAGCGCCCGGATCATCGCGCCGCGATTGTCGGCCCCCCATGTGATCCGGTTCGGGGCAAGCTGGAATTCCGTAAAACGCTTGTAGCCATTCACCGTCGGCGTGGTCAGCAAACAAGAGTCACAGGCATGTTCCAAGAGGCCTGAAATCCACCCCGAGGCCTGCGGCGTCAGATCCATACCCTTGGACATAAACAGGTTCGCGCCGCTGTTAACGTCCAACAAAGATTGATGGATATGCCATCCGTTGGCGACGGCATTCGGGAGTTTGGGTTTGGCCATAAAGGTTGCATGCAGCCCGCGCTGCGCGCAGACTTCTTTCACCAATGTGCGAAACAACACAAAACGGTCGGCCTGGATCATCGGGCCAGAGGGATCGAAGGTAAACTCGAACTGGCTCGGCCCCATTTCAACTTCCATCGAGCGCGGTGCCAGCCCTAATTCTTCGGCGTAGCGGCGCAGGGTATCGAGGATTTCTTCGGCCTCGCTATAGCGTGTGTCGGTCAGATATTGCCACCCCTGGGTCAGGTTTCTGGTGCCAATCGCGGCCGGTGGACTGGTGGCTTGGTGATGATCCAGCGCCGCGTCGGTTTTTTGGAAAATCTGGAACTCGACCTCCAGCCCGAACACCGCCTGAAATCCTGCATCGCGCAATTTGTCTTCGGCGGTGCGCAAAACATTTCTGGATGAAAACCCTATCGCGCCCCCTGCCCGATCAATCACGTCACAGATCAAAATTGCCGAATGTGGCGACCAGGGCAATGGGTGGAAACAACTGGGATCGGGCACCAGCAACACGTCGCTTGCCCCGTCGAGCAGGGCCTCAATTCCCAAGGACGTCTCAGCGGTGCCGCCGCCCCAAACATCAAACACCGTGCGGTGCGCGGTATCCTTGAACAACAGCGTTGACGGCACCCCGATGCCAGAGGCGAACGCGCTTTTCAGCATCCGCACTGCAATGGTTTTACCGCGCAGTATCCCGTGCTGGTCCGCAAAGACCAGACGCACCGTTTCGATGTTTTTTGCGGCGGCTTGTTCCAGGACGGCCTGCGCCAGAACGGCAGAATTTCCGTCCCGATGCCCAAGCCTTGCGAGCGCACCAGATTTTATTTCATCGGCCAGACTTTTGCTCATAATGTTCCCTTAGACCAGCCCATCAAACGGTTGCGTCCCAAGGGCACTCGGACCGACGCGCCATATCTGCCTGGCGACTGGCATTTCGCCAATCCGCGCTGTCTGCAATGGCATCATTGGACAGCGGGCCAAGGATGCCCGAGGGCGTCGCGCCGCTGCGCATTGGCAAATCATCCGTCCCGTCTTCGACCGCCGCAATGGCCGCGCGCAACATCCGCCGGTATCGGATAATCGCGGCATCAGAGCGCCCCAAATGTTCCTGCGTTCGGTCTTGGATGCGGCCCATGCCCTCTACCGCCCATTGGTCATGGACATTGATATCAAGCCCCATGCCTGTGTAGGTCGTCGTGGCCTGTTCTGCTGGATCGTAATGATATTCATTGGTCCGGTTTTTCAACGGCGCATAATCAGGCAAACGATGTTCTTTTAGCCGTTGTTCGCGCATCAAATCCTTATTGACCGGTTTTTGAAAGCTGGTGAACATCGAACACCAATAGCAGGTATTGTCATCTATCGGCACATGCCATTGGGTGATGGTCATCTCACGCGACATCGGAATGCAGATCGCCTCGGGGAAGATCTGATTGGTGACGCGCACATGGGTCCGGCCATTGTTAAGGGTGCGCAGCGCGGTGATTTTCAGACCAAAGTCAGTTTCCTCGACCTCGATATCCGGCCTTGGGTATTCCCGCAGGATTTGCGTCATTGGCATGTCTGAATCCGCGGCCTTGTCACGGAATTGTTTACCGTATCCTTCAGAGGTATCCTCATCCTCAAGGAACCGGTGCAGAAACGAGGCATGGGCCGGATCAATGCCAATTTCCAAAGCTTGAAGCCAATTGCATTCCCACAGGCCCTTAAAGGCAAAGACATGGCTGTCAGGTGCGCGAAAGCAATCGAAATTCGGAAACTCTGGCGGCTTGCCCGGCCCCATATAGGTGAACAACAAACCATTGCGGTTTTCAACGGGGTATACCGGACCGGAAGGGTCAACCTTGATGTCTTTGGCTGCAGGGTAGAACGCCGGCGGTTCTGCTGTTGTAGCGAACCGTGTCGCCAGCACCAATTGGCCCGCCGCGTCGCGCATCAACGTTAATCGTTCCCCCAAGAGGTTCACGGGAACATAATCCCCATGCGTTAATTCCTCGGCCAGCGCCGCCGGTTGCCAATAGCGCCGCAACACCGCGCCCGCAGGGGTGTTTGGCCCAACCCGTGTTATCCGGTCGTTCAGGTCCTGACTGATCATTGCATCGCGCCTTTTATGAGGTCACTGGCATGCGGTTCACCCGCGCCGATATAGGCCAAGATAACGCCGTCTTTCTCGAGGACAGGTATCATAGGCACCTTGATTTGTTTATACATGAGTGAGCCCTCCGGCTCGGCGGGCTGCTCGACACATTGTCCGCTTCGATCGAAATGCCAGCCGTGAAACGGGCAGCGCAGCCCGTTGTCCTCAAGCCGGCCAAAACACAGATCAGCGCCGCGATGCGGGCAGTTTCGCCCGATCAGGCCAAGTTTGCCTTCGTCATCGCGAAACAGCACCAAGGCCTGCCCGCGCAGCGTCACGGGGATCACCGGTCTGGGAATATCCAACGCCGCGCTTTTGGCCACAACAACCCAAAGGTCCGGGCCGTCAGCCAGTGTGTTTGCAGATGTGTCTTCAGCTTTGGGCACCTGGCTTGACCTTTGTAAAAGATGTGCGATAATCGCACTTAACGTCAAATAAAGAACATAATTTCCCTGGTGTACTCTGTCAACATGACCCAGAAAAACAATGCATCAACATTTGCCAAGGGTCTAAAGGTATTGTCCTGTTTCGAGACAGGAAAACGAGATCTGACCATGGCCGAGGTCGCACGGCTGACCGGCTTTGACCGCGCAACAACGCGGCGGCTGTGCCTGACGCTGGAGGACAGCGGTTACCTGCAAAAGGCAGACCGCACGTTTCGGCTTACCCCAAAGATATTGGCAATGGCCGGGGGATATCTGACCGCAAATGACTTTGGCCGCACGGTGCAACCCGTGCTCAACCAATACGCCGAAGAATTCGAAGGCGAAATTGCTCTGGCCATGCGGGACGGAAATCGCGCGATCTATATTGCCCGATCCGCGACATCATCGGCGCGGATTTCGATCGGTTTTTCGATTGGCAGCACCTTGCCTTTGTTGCCTACCGCAGTTGGGCGGATGTTGATTGCGCGCGGGTCCGACGCAGAGGTGGATCAGGATCTTCAACGCCTCGTCCCCGAGCAACTTACCGAAGCCACAGATATGGATCTGGCCTCGATCCGCAACAAGATCGACCAAGCGGCAGCCCAAGGATATGCCTTTGTGCGCAACGAATTTGAAATGGGGGCAGCGGGGATCGCAGTGCCGATTGGCACCATTGGTGCCCAGCCCGCAGTGCTGGCGACAACGGCGTCGATCAACCATTTCGACAAAGCAGCTGCGCTTGACCGCGCACTGGATATATTGCGCCGTGCCGCCATGAACCTGAGCCTCTAACCACAGCCCGCTCAGGCAATAGATCGACAACGCACCCAGAACGATTGCGCACCCAGAACGATTGCGCACCCAGAACGATAACGCGGAGAATTTTATCGGACCGGATGCAGGCACGGCATGGTGTTGGCAGAGATTTTAAATGTCCAATCCGCATCGGTTTTCAGTCGGGTTTGGTGACACGCCCCAGACCAGCGCGCCGGCCCTTGCGGTTAAAGTCATCCAGCAGGTTTAAGTCGCGGGTTGATCACGCATCTGCCTACAGGCCACACCAGAGTTGCTCGAATCCCCAAACCGTCACATGCTGGTTGCACTTATCGACGATCCTCTCGCTGACTTTGCTCAAACAAATAGGAATGCACAGATGCCAGTCTCTCTAAATCGCCGTCATTTTCTTGCCGGAACCGCAGGGCTTGTGGCCATGCACCCGTTCTCGGTTTCTGCCGCCGGCAATCAGGCGCACCTGCGCCTCATGGAGACAACGGACCTGCATGTGCATGTCTTTCCTTATGATTATTACGCTGACAAACCCCGCGACACGGTGGGTTTGTCTCGCACCGCGTCACTGATCCAAGGGGTTCGCGCGGAATCGACAAATTCCCTGTTGCTCGACAATGGCGATTTTCTGCAAGGCAACCCGATGGGGGATTATATCGCTTATGAGCGCGGGATGAAGGAAGGCGACAGCCACCCTGTGATCACCGCGATGAATGTGCTTGGCTTTGATGCCTCGACGCTGGGCAATCACGAATTCAACTATGGGATCTCATTCTTGATGAAATCACTTGCGGGTGCGGATTTCCCGGTGGTTTCTGCCAATGTGGTAAAGGAAATGGGCGCCTCGGCAACCGCCGACAAAACCCTGATCCAGCCCTATGTCATCTTGGAACGCACCATCACCGATGGCAGCGGAACAAAACACCCCATTAAAATCGGCCTCATCGGTTTTGTTCCCCCGCAAATCATGAACTGGGATCGCAAACATCTGGAAGGCAACGTGCAGACCCGCGATATCGTCGCAACGGCGCAGGCTTATGTGCCACAGATGAAAGAGGAAGGGGCAGATCTGATCATCGCGCTGTGCCACTCTGGTATTGGCGATGCAAATGCAGCAGAGGGGATGGAAAACGCAGCCATTCCATTGGCCGCGGTAGAGGGCATTGATGCCATCCTGACCGGCCACAGCCACCTTGTATTCCCCTCATCGACATATGCAGATTTTACCGGTGTGGACACCGAGGCAGGCACCATCGGCGGCAAACCCGGGGTGATGGGCGGTTTCTGGGGCAGCCATATGGGCCTATTGGATCTCTTGCTGGAACGGGATGGCAATGGCTGGCGTGTCCTGTCCCACACCGCCGAGGCGCGCCCGATTGCCAAACGCAACGACGACCGCTCCTATACCGCACTTGCCGAAGATTTTGCACCTGTGCTTGCGGCAGTTCAAGCAGAGCACGAAGCGACCCTTACCTATGTGCGCACCGCCGTCGGCAAGACAGACGCGCCATTGCACAGCTATTTTGCCTTGGTCGCGGATGATCCTTCAGTGCAGATCGTTTCCAATGCCCAGACCTGGTACATCAAGGATCAAATGGTCGGCACCGCTTTCGAAAGCCTGCCTGTGCTATCTGCCGCCGCTCCGTTCAAAGCGGGCGGGCGTGGCGGGCCGGAATATTACACCGATGTGCCTGTCGGCGATGTGGCGATCAAGAATGTCTCTGACCTGTACCTCTATCCCAACACCATACGCGCGGTGAAAGTGACCGGCCAACAGGTGAAAGACTGGCTTGAGCGTTCCGCAGGCATGTTCAATCAAATCGAACCGGGCGCACAGGACGCGCTGTTGCTGAACCAAAGTTTTCCAAGCTACAACTTTGATGTGATGGATGGGGTGCGCTATCAAATCGACCTGTCGCAGCCGTCCAAATTCGACAAAGACGGGGCGGAAATCAATCCGGACGCCAACCGCATCACCAATCTGATGTTCAATGGTGCGCCCCTTGATATGGCTGCGGAATTTGTCGTCGCGACGAACAACTATCGTGCCTCGGGCGGGGGGAATTTCCCCGGTGCGATGGGGGATACTGTGATCTTTGAAGGTCCGGACACCAACCGCGATATCATCGTGCGCTACTTGGTCGATCAAGGGACAGTCAGCCCCAACGCGGATGCCAACTGGTCCTTCGCACCGCTTGAGGACACAACAGTGATCTTTGAAACAGGCCCAGCGGGTGCCGCCTATGCCGACAGTGTCGAAGGTGTTTCCATCGAACCCGCCGGAGCCTCAGACACAGGTTTCGCGAAATTCCGTATCAAGCTGTAAAATGCTCAAAACAAGACCGATCCCAGAAATCGGGGTCGGTTAAAAGACGCGGAAATTGCAATATTTTAGGGGCTGGCCGCATTCATCCTGCGCCACCAGTTTGACAGATTACACCCGTGACATGATGCACAGGCGGCCAAGCATCGCTTCGATTACAAGCCTCCACAACGATGGGCACGGGAAAACGCACAGTCAGCGCCGCAGCGCCTGACGCCCCGCATTTGGCCTGTTTTTGGACAATGCCGCGTTAAATAATCTGATCGTCTCACCCGTCAACACATGAATACAGGCAGGATCAGAAACGCTTCTGGTGCAATCAAGAATGAAAGCTAAGACAGGCCCAAAACGGCGGGATGCTGTATCTTTACAGCAATCACAAAGCGTGTCAGCCGCATCAGCATCACCCTTCTCGGCGTATGTTATCACCACAGTCTTGATCGGGCCGCAGGCGCTAAGATGAGCTCGAGGATGAATAAGAATACGCGCCTGAATCAGAATCCCCAATTGCCTCGTCAATTTCTCCGATGTAACCAATCACGGTATCCAATGCGTTCCTGCGGGCATTCTTGTATCGTTTGGTTGCTGACGCCATTCGCTTATTGTTAATCGCCTCAGGAAGGCCTTGGATCATATTGAGTCTGTAGTGGTCGCGAAGCCGCGATTTCAGGGTTGATGTGCCATGCCCCAAGGCTTCTCTACACGCCACAAGGATTTCCCGCACGCCCTGCAAATATTGATCGTGATCTTCATCATCATCAATGTCGATGATATTTGCACGGTGATCAATGTAGTCTTCGCAAATGTCATCGAGATCGGCCGCGCCACTTGAAATTTCGTTTTCACAGGCCACACGAAAATCGTTGATTGCAAGCGTGATCTCCTTTTTACAAACCCTCGCGACAATTAAATATGTTTGGTAAATATGTATGGGCAAATTTCCAGTGTTTGCCTACGCAAGTCAAGTTTTCCGAATTTCTACTTATTTTGCCAACAATCTACCAATGCGGCGGCAAGTTGACAGGGCAGGAGAAGTTGCCAGCGAAATTGGCGCGGTCTGTGCCCATCCAAGCGGAAAAAGGCACCTTACATTTTCGATCCGCATTTTTGTTTGCCGAGAACGCGTTTTCCTCCGGATCGGCCCCCGGCAGAACAGGCGTCAAACAAACCGTTTCTTGACCTTCAAAATCAGCCGGATTTACCGTTTTGGCAGAAAGTTAATACAAAATGAATATTCCGGGGCCATATTTCGCCCCTGGACACGAGGTAAGTCGTAATTATCCAAGTGGGAAATAATGGCGGACCGAGGAGGATTCGAACCCCCGACCCCTTGATTCGTAGTCAAGTACTCTATCCAGCTGAGCTATCGGTCCACTGAGGCGCGGTTTAGTCGGAGCGCGCAGGGTTTGCAAGCATGTTTTCGCAAGAAAACCGGATTAAAGCACATCTGGTCAGGCTTGATACCGGGGCCACCACTTAACGCGTTGAATTCTTTACCTTCAGGCCGTGTTAAGTGAGGCAGGATTTTGCAAAATACGATGGTCGAATTCACGCCAATGTGCCGTCGCCCTTTGGCAATGTTATCCCGAAACGCGTGCCCTTGGGGCCGGTTTCCAACAGCCGCAAATCACCGCCGTGGCCTTTGATCAATTCGACAGCAATGACCAACCCCAACCCCGAGCCGCCTTTGCGCGCGCCGCCCTGAAACGGGGTGAACAAATGTTCTTGGGCTTTGGGCGGCAGGCCCGGACCGGTATCAGAGACATCAATGTGCCATGCCACATCATCCTCATAGGCCCTGACGCCGATCTCGCCGCCCTGCCCCGCTGCCATCAGGGCCTGCCGCGCATTGCGCAGCAGATTGGACAACACCCGATACATTTGTTCGGGATCGGCCCGCACCCGCAGCCCCGCAGGCACATCCACGGCAAAGCTGACATCATCATCCTTGCTGGCCAGACGTTCAGCATCAATCGCGTCTTCGACCATATCCGCGACGGGCATCATGGTTAATGTTGGCCCCGGCTCTTCGGCTTTGCCAAAAGCCAGCGTCGATTCGCACAGATGCACGGCACGGGTGATCGAGCCAACCAGTTTTGGTGCAAGCCGCCGCACCGTCGGGTCTTGCGAGGTTTCGATGCGGTCGGTGAACAATTGCGCCGCCGCAAGGATGTTGCGCAGATCATGGCTGATCTTGCTGACCGCAGACCCAAGCTGCGCAAGGCGTTCCTTTTGTTTGAGGGCATGGGTCAAATCCGTCTGCATCATCCGCAGCGCCACTTCGGCTTCGCGCAGTTCTGTCACACTGGCCGAGGGTTCTATCAGACGTCGGGCATCTTCGGGGGCCAGGGCGTAGCGCTGCATATGCCCCACAACGCGTTTGATCGGTTTAAGCAGCAAGGCCCGCATCGCAAGGAACAACAAAAGCGCCGTGAACACCGAAATCACCGCCGACAGGATCAGAATCCGCAGCCCGTAATCAATCATCGCCATGCGCATAGGTGCGGTTTCCATGGTGATTTCGATCAGCAGCCCCGCCTCGCGCACCGGGGCACCGATCACCCGTACCACTTCGTTTTGCGGGCGAAACAGGCGGCGCATCGCATCACGGATCAGCCGCATTGCCGTGGCATCGCGCAGATCAAAGGTGGCGGCGATGGTTTGGGGCATATCCGAAGACAGCACCAGCTGGCGCACCTCGTCCCGGCGCAGCACCACGTTAAACACCTCGGCGTTTTTCAGCAGCTCGTCCTCAAGCGCCGGATCAAGCATGTCATCGGCCAGCAGCGCCAGTGACGCAATCTGCGCCCGCTCAAGGCGGTTCAGCATATAATCTTCACGAAACCGCGCGATGGAAGGGACAAAGATCATCACCTCGGCCAGCATGACAAAGATCGTGGTCAGGATCAGCAGGCGACCGGACAGTGAATTAAACATGCGGGCGCAATCCCCTTAGGCGACACAACAGGGCAACATGCCCCGATCATTCACGGTATAAACCGCTGCACAAGCCCCACCACCCGTTTGACCATCGGATTGTCAAAAAGCCGCGGGGCAAAATAGGCACCTGCCGCACGTTTGTTGATCTCGCCAATGGATGGATAGGGGGCAACCATTGCGGCAATCTGGCTCATTTTCATGTTATTAGCCAGCGCCAAGGCCCAGAGGTTGATCAGCTCGCCGGCCTGATGGCCGACAATCGACGCGCCCACGGGGCGGCCTTTGACCACCATCACCTTGATCATCCCCTTGGTTTTACGTTCTGCAATGGCGCGGTCGTTATGGGTAAAGTGAAAGCGCACCACCTCGACCTTCCCGCCATGTTTGTCTTTGGCCTGTGCTTCGCTGAGCCCGACCTGCGCCAGTTCAGGGTCTGTATATGTCGCCCAAGGGATATGGCTGGTTTTGGCCTTGCCCGGCAGGGCAAACAACATCGACCGGATAATCACGCCCGCATGATAGCCCGCGACATGGGTGAATTGCAGCCCGCCCGCCACATCGCCAATCGCATGAACGCGGCGGTTGCTGGTGCGCAGGGCATTATCCACCTTGATCCCGTTGCGGGTGATTTCGATGCCTGCCTTGTCCAGATCCAGCCTGTCGGTATTGGCCTTGCGCCCCACCGCCATCAACAGATGTGATCCCTTGAAAACGCGGCCATCTTCGGCAGTGACTGCAACTGCACCTGCCTTGCCCCATACGGCACTGACCTTGGTGTTCTCTTCGATCACGACACCTTCGTCACGCAGGCTTTGCAGGACAACCCCGGCCAGTTCAGGATCATCCTTGCCCAGCGCCTTGGCCGCTTCGATCACCGTCACCTCACAGCCCATGCGGATATGGGCCTGCGCCATTTCCATGCCGATCGGGCCGCCGCCCACAATCAACAGATGCGCGGGTTTTTCGCGCAGGGCGAACAGGGTCTCATTGGTTTCATAGGGCAGCTGATCCAAACCGTTGATCGCGGGCACCAAAGGCGATGACCCGGTGGCGATCACAATGCGGCGTGCGCTGATGATTGCATCGCCCGCCTGCACCTCGCGGTCCGAAATAAACCGACCAAAAGCGCGGATCACCTTGACGCCCAGCCCTTCAAAACGGTCCTGACTGTCCACGGGCGCGATCTGTGCGATCACATCGGCAACGTGATCTTTGGCGGCGGCATAATCGACAAGGCCCGCGCCATCCGCGACACCATATTGCGCCGAATTTTGCTGGCCATAGGCGGCCTTGCCCGTGGCAATCAGCGCCTTGGACGGCACGCAGCCATAATTCAGGCAATCACCGCCCATTTCATGGCCCT
The DNA here is from genome assembly GCA_047634585.1 of Sulfitobacter sp. Lineage (GTDB taxonomy): Bacteria > Pseudomonadota > Alphaproteobacteria > Rhodobacterales > Rhodobacteraceae > Sulfitobacter. The sequence goes on from JBLIAN010000005.1 coordinate 246,719, forward strand.
CCAGCAGCACAACATCCGCGCCCATCTGCACCGCCCCCGCCGCCACCGACAGCCCGCCAGACCCTGCGCCAATCACCAAGACATCTGTTTTGATCCGGTTCATCTTATAATTCCTTTTTGCCGGTGACCGCTTTGATCAGGACCGGTAGCAGCGACAGCGCACAAAGCCCGAGAATCGGCAGCAGGATATGCGGCGCGAATATGATCCCCAAATCGGGCGTTTCCCCCGCAGCAAATACCGCGCCCAACCCCGCCCCGACCGAGGTAAACACCAGCGCACCGGGAATGATGCCCAGAAAAGTAGAGACCGCAAACCGATACAGCGGCACCCCCAGAAACGCAGGCAACAGATTGGCGACAAAAAATGGCACGGCAGGCACCAGTCGCATGAAAAACAGCATCGACCATTGATTGTCGTCAATCCCCTGCTTGATCTTGCGCACCGTGCCTTCCGAGGCCTCCATGCGGGCCTTCAACCGTTCTCCCAACCCCATACGGGCCGCCTGAAAAATCACGATCGCCCCCAGTGTGGCAGCTGTGACATTGAAAACACTGCCCAGCGCGGTGCCAAACAGAAACCCGCCGGTCAGCGTGGCAATTGTCGCCCCCGGCAGGGAAAAAGCCACGATCACAATATAGACCAGCACAAACACCAAAACGGTGATCGGGTAATTGCTGTCTCGAAAGGCAGTCAGCGCCTCGCGGTTGTCGCGCAGCGCATCAAAGCTAAGGGTGTCGCGCAGGGTAAAAGCCCCGATCGCGGCAACACCAGCAATCACAATCAACGGCGCATATCGCGCCAATGCGGATTTATCAGGCTTGGATTCAGACATCGGGTTCATTTCTTGGGACGCTGGCTTATGCGCTGTTATACGTTACACATGAGATGGCCTGTTGCGGGGCAAGGCGACAGGCCTATCACGGGCGCTTGATCAAAGGTGTGAATTTCGCCCCTGTTCAGCCCTGCCTGGCCCTGCTTTGAAACATTCGCAGGGCGGATTCAGGAAATTGTTGCAACAACAGCAGTTTTCCGCGCCGGAGGGTTTGACTTGCCCTGCCAGCGGCATTAGAGACTGCGCTTGAATTGACGCTGGCGGAAACGATTCCGACATCCAGCAGGTATTAAAGTGGAGACGGAGCGATGAAACGCACCTATCAACCTTCGAACCTTGTACGCAAGCGCCGCCACGGTTTCCGTGCGCGTATGGCAACAAAAGCGGGCCGCAAGATCATCAACGCGCGCCGCGCCCAAGGCCGGAAATCTCTGAGCGCGTAATCGCGCCAGAACGATTGACCTGACATGACACCGCCGGAGGCACCCCATGATGGTACAGATACCATTCTGCGGGACAGGCCGCCGGCGGTTTCGTCATGCCTGACGATTCTTACCAAACGCCCTGATTTTCAACGCGCCAGTCGCGCGCGCCACACGGCCATGGCCGGCTTTGTGGTGCAGATGCGTTGTCGCAAGGTGGCTGAGCTGCCGTTGACACCAGAGATGATCCGCGTCGGATTCACCTGTTCCAAGAAAGTCGGCAATGCCGTGGCCCGCAACCGTGCCAAACGCCGGCTGCGCGAGGTGGCCCGCCTGATTCTGCCCGGCAAGGGCCAAGCCGGCCATGATTATGTGTTGATCGGGCGCAAGGGGGTCACCGCCACCCTGCCTTTTGATCAGATGCTGGCGGATTTTAACAAAGCACTGGATATCCTGCACGGCACCCGAAAATGACCCCGCTTGCGCGTCTGTTTGCCTTGCCCGTGCGCGCCTACCGGCTGGTTTTCAGCCCCTGGGTTGGCTTTAACTGCCGATATCATCCGACGTGTAGCGCCTATGCGCTTGAAGCCTTGGAAAAACACGGCGCCCTCAAGGGCAGCTGGCTGGCGGCGCGACGTATTGCACGTTGTCATCCCTGGGGCCGCAGTGGCATTGATAATGTGCCCGACTGACGCCGGTGCTTGATTGGTCACACCCGATGACTTAAGCGGACATTATGCTGGATCACCTCGATGACATTCACGCGCTGTTTCAAGGCGCCCCGCGGACAACGGAGTTCAAAAAGCTCCGCAAACGCATCTTGCGGTCCACCCGCGAGGCGATTGAACAATATGGCATGATCCCCCCGGAGGCCCAGCCCCCCGACAGCCCCAAACCGCGTTGGTTGGTATGCCTGTCAGGTGGCAAAGACAGTTATACCCTGTTGGCCGTGCTGCATGAATTGCAATGGCGCGGGTTGTTGCCGGTTGATTTGCTGGCCTGCAATCTGGATCAGGGGCAACCGGGCTTTCCGGCGACTGTCCTGCCAGAGTTTCTGGAAAAAATGGGCGTGCCCCACCGGATCCAATATCAGGACACCTATTCAATTGTGATGGATAAAGTGCCTGCCGGGCGGACGTTCTGTTCCCTGTGTTCGCGGCTGCGGCGCGGCAATCTGTACCGTATTGCCCGCGAAGAAGGTTGTTCTGCGGTGGTGCTGGGCCATCACCGCGACGACATCCTTGAAACCTTCTTTATGAATCTATTCCACGGCGGACGTCTGGCGACGATGCCGCCCAAGTTGGTCAATGAAGAAGGCGATCTGTTTTTGCTGCGCCCGCTGGCCCATGTGGCCGAAGCCGATTGCGAGAAATTTGCCAGCGCGATGAATTATCCGATCATCCCCTGTGATCTGTGCGGATCGCAAGACGGGCTGCAACGTCAACAGGTCAAGGCGATTCTGGATGGCTGGGAACGCAACAGTCCCGGTCGCCGTCAGGTGATGTTTCGTGCGCTGATGAATACCCGCCCTTCGCATCTTCTGGACCCGAAATTGTTTGATTTCACAGGTCTTTCCCTGAATTCCGACGCATTTTAGGTAAAAGCCGCGCATCTAATGTCCTCGGGTTAACCAAAGCATTATGCCCCGAGGGTAGTTTTCCAAAAAGCGGTGCCGCTTGTGCGCCACGGACAGGAGAGCGGCAATGGCGCAGCATCAGTTCACCATGCTGACCCGTATTAAACGGCGTCTGACGCAGGCCATAACATGGCCGCCGCTTTTGGCGTTTTTGCCCGCTTTATCGCTGACCAGTTTCTGGTTTGGTGGTGAACCTGCGTTGGTTGTTGTCTCTGCATTGATTCCCCTGGTGTTTCTGGCAGGCGGCGGGTTTCAGAACCGCCGTGTCCAGATGCCGTTTGGCAGCGGCGGTGCCTTGCGGCGGGATCAATTTGGCGATCTGGTGAAACAGATTTACCTGAGCGCCGAAATCAAGGGATTGAACGCCGTGGTGTTTTGTCTGGCACTGGATGAATACGATCAAATGGTCGAACGCTACGGCCAGAATGCCGCGGATCTGGTGGTGACCCGCACCCATGAACGGATTCGTTCGGTCTTACGGTCCGAGGACAGCATCGGCCAGATGGGCGAGGCCCGGTTTTCAATCTGCACCGCCCCCGTGCGGCAATTGGACCTTGAACTGTGCATCCAATTGGCCGGACGCCTGCAAACCGCCATCGAAGATCCGGTTTCAGTGGATGGTTTCGGTATTTACGTGTCAGCCTCTGTCGGGTTTTCGATGCTGTCGCGCGCCCCGGGAAATTCGGGCGACCACTGGCTGGAAGCCGCCACCATCGCGCTGCAAGACGCACAACGCCACAGCCCTTCGGCAATCCGCGCCTATTCAGACCAGATGAAAATGGAAACCAGATCCCGTGCGGAATTGCGCGAAGAAGTCGCGCAAGCACTGGAAGCCGGGCAAATGCAGCCCTGGTTCCAGCCGCAGATTTCAACAGATACCGGTCAGATCACCGGCTTTGAGGCATTGGCGCGCTGGTCACATCCCATTCGCGGCTTGATCCCGCCCGGTGATTTCCTGCCCGCAATTGAAGAGGCCGGCCTGCTGGAACGCCTTGCGGAAGTGATGATGTATCACAGCTTTGCCGCGCTCAAGGCATGGGATGGCGCAGGGTTTGACGTGCCGCAGGTTGGTGTAAATTTTGCCGGATCGGAATTGAACAATCCGCGCCTGACCGAAAAGATAAAATGGGAATTGGACCGGTTTGACCTGACCCCGGATCGGTTGGCGGTCGAGGTGCTCGAAACCGTGGTGGCAAACGCGCCGGATGATGTGATCACCCGTAATATCAATGCTTTGGGGAAGCTCGGCTGCCGGATTGATCTGGATGATTTTGGCACCGGCCATGCCTCGATCGCGGCTATTCGCCGTTTTGCGGTCAGCCGGATCAAAATCGACCGCTCCTTTGTCATGAAAGCCGACCGCGACCCCGAACAACAACGGATGATCAGCGCCATCCTGACCATGGCAGAACGTCTGGACATAGAAACACTGGCCGAAGGTGTTGAAACCGTGGGCGAACATGTGTTGCT
>JBLIAN010000006.1:0-225518 GCA_047634585.1 Sulfitobacter sp.
CTGGTGCTGTTTTTCGCACTTGCCTATGGAATCTGGGTGCGTTGGCGGCGGTTTCGCATGGCGCGGATTGATCCGACGCTGGAGGCAATCGGGGATGATCTGGCGGAAAAACGCGGGCGGGTTTCCCGGTGGGTCGGGTCTTGGCGGTCCAAGACATAGGCGGCGGGTGAACGGACAGCAGTGTCGAACGAACGTGATTATTCTTGGTGATGAGGGGGCTGCATGCCCCCTCAAACTCCCCCTGGAATATTTTCGGCCAAAAAGAGGAAAAAGGATCAGTCTGCAAAAAGGTGATGGGTGCGGGTGATCTGGAGGGCTTTTTCGGGGGGGATTTTCAGGAAATCGCCGAGTGCGCCGGCGTTTTCATCTGCAGCGGCGCTTTCGCGGATGCGGCAGTGGTTTTCAAACCGGGCATCGTTCAAGCGGTCGCTTTCAAACAGCATGTCATTGCGGATGGTCGGCAGCAGGCGGGCCAGCGTGTCTTTTGAGGTATGTTCGCCCGCCAGCCCCACGCGCAGGGCATGGCCGATCAGATAATCATCACCGAACTGGCAGTCGATTTCCAGAATGCGGGTGGTGGAACGATCCGAGGCAAAATCATTCAGCAGGTCCAGATTGCTGGGGTCCATACAGACAATCAGGCGGTCGGTCTCAAAATAATCAAACAGCATGCGCATCAGGGCGCGGCGGTGGCGGGTGCGTTTTTCAAGGGTGTTCTGGATGCCACCGAGATCGGGCAAGGGTGTGTCGGCTTCATTGAACAGGTATTCGATGGCGGGCACATTGGTGACCTGTCTGATCCGCTCCAGCACCCGTTTGGCCACATGCCATTTCTTGCAGACCACAACCAGCAGTTCGCGTTCGCGCCCCAGGGTGCTTTCGGCCTCCCAGAACCGCGTGGCAAAGCGGCGCCCGACACGGCCCCGGCCGCTGAGGAATTTGAACAGGCTGCGGCCTTCGTTGCTGATCTGGAAATCGACGCCTTTGGCGGCATAGAGCAGGCCAAGGCGGCGCTTGAGGTCTTGGGCTTCGGGGCTGATCTTGCGGGCAAAGAGATAATCCTGACTGAGCAGCAGATCATAGTGATCGTTGTAGAATGTCGCGGGCATGCCGTAATCGGTGAACATCAAAAAGGTCAGGGTGCGGGTGCGGATTTCGGGTTCTGGCACCAGATGCCGCACCAGCGTTTGAAAAAACGTTTCATCGGGAATCCATGTGGTGCGGAAGAACCGCACGACATCGCGGCGCTTTTTGATAAATTGCAGCAGGTTTTCGAGGGTGTTGCGGCGCAGGCACCACCATTGGCTGCCGATCTGGATTTGCAAATCGGCGGGGATCGCACGTTTCAGGCCAAGGCGTTTTTGCAGTTCGAACATCGCGTAAAACAATGTCTTATGGGTGCGTTCATTAAGGTAGTGACGGTAGATCAGCCGCTCTTCGCGCCATCCGGTTTTGATCCAGTCGCTTTGGAAATAATCATAGCTTTCTATAAAGTCCGCGTCATTGTCGTTCAGGAACCGGTGGGTGTATTCGGCAGATTTGATGGCCATACAATCGCCGGAGAGCATGTAAAAATGTGTTGCTTGCGGGAAGGCTTCAAGGGCGGTTTGCACCGCATGAAGGGTCGCCTGAACCAGTGACCATTCGCCCCAGCCGCATTTGATACGTTTATCGGCAAAGGCCACATTCGGATTGTCCGCAAGCGCGGTTTTGATCCGGTGAAAGGACTCTGCCTCGGCGGAGGCATCAAAATGGATGGCCATATAATCGCCAACCGCCGTCAGCCGCTCGGCCTGCCGAATGACGGCAGCCGGATCTTTGTGGCACAACAGGATGTAGGCGATTTTTGCCATAGCGGTAATGAACTGCCCCTTTACCTCTGATTGATTACCTAGATAATGATGAAGGTGGATTGAATAAACAGGATTTATCCGTTTTTTCAGGTAAAGGCGAAACTGTTGTCAAAACAGTCAATGCCGGCAGGAGGCAGATGCGCGATGGGGTTTCCCGGAACTTGGATGACTGAGAGCGAAAGCGTGGTCTATCGCGTGGTGCCCAAATGCGCCTGTTCGACCATTGGCCAGATCATGTATTATTCTGATCACGGGGCGTTTTTTGACGGTGACATCCATGATGCCAAATCGGGGATGCACAAATGGGCGCTGGATCACTCGCAAGAGCCGATCACCCGCAATGTGACCAGCCATTGCTCTTTTGCCTTTACCTGTGTGCGCAATCCCTACACCCGTGTGTTGTCGTCGTTTTTTGACAAAATCTGTGGCATTCAGCGCAACGGGCGGCGCTATCGCGGCAACCTTGTGCCGTTGCTGGTCCAGAAATACGGAATCGACGTTGGCGGCGAGGATGGTAAACAGGCGTTTGACCAGATTGCCAGCTTCCGGCGGTTTTTGTTGTTTGCCCGTGACACCATCCGCTGGCGGCGTCCGATGGACCCTGACATTCACTGGTCTGCGCAGGCGGGCCATGTCAGCACCTTCATCGTCAATGGCGGCAGATACGACAAGATCGTCTGGACCGAGAATTTTAACGACGGGATGCAGGGGGTGCTGGAGGCGATCAAGACCCCCCATGCGGTAAAGCTGGCCGATATTCCACGGTTCAACGAAAGCGAAGGCCATGGCCCCAAGCGGGCGCATCCGGTGGAGGATTATTTCGACGATCTGTCGATGCATCTGATGCGTGAAATCTACAAACGTGATTTCGACCTGTTCAAATATGATTTTGACAATCCTGCCAACAAGATGCCTTTGGGCGAGATTGATCTGGACGAGGTCCACGCCAAGCTGGGCGATTAACCCCCGGCGGTCATTTTTGCGCTCCACCGCAGACATTGTACCGGGCTGGCTTGCACTGGGGCGGGTGGCGCTTTACATCCACATGTATGTCTCAGGTCAAATCCAGCTCCAAATCCGATCCGAATTACAAGGTGATCGCCGAAAACCGCCGCGCGCGGTATGATTACGCGATCGAGGATGACATTGAATGTGGCATCATCCTTGAAGGTTCCGAGGTCAAATCGCTGCGGCAGGGCGGGTCCAATATCGCAGAAAGCTATGCGGCGGTTGAGGATGGTGAATTATGGCTGGTGAACGGCTATATCGCACCCTATGCGCAAGCCAAAACCTTTGGCCATGAGGAACGGCGGCGGCGCAAGCTGCTGGTGTCGCGCAAAGAATTGGCAAAGCTGTGGAATGAAACCCAGCGCAAGGGCATGACACTGGTGCCGCTGGTGATGTATTTCAACCATCGCGGCATGGCCAAGATCAAGCTGGGCATCGCCAAGGGTAAGAAAAACCATGACAAACGGGAAACCGAGGCCAAACGGGATTGGTCGCGGCAGAAATCCCGCTTGCTGAAAGACCATGGATAACCTTCTGAAACTGGTCGGGTTCCGGCATTCGGTCTATACGCGGATTGCGCGTATGGGGTTGATCGAAATGGATTTGCAGGCCGAATATATCGAGGCAAATCCTTTTGCCTCTGAACCTGATCCTGTCTTGGCCCGGTTGACCCCGGTGGGGCGGGTGCCGGTGCTGGGCCATGGTGATTTCATCCTGACCGAAACAGCGGCAATCCTGCGGTATCTGGCGGCCCTCAGCGGGCGTCGGGATTTGATCCCTGAAGATCCGCGTGCGATGGCGCGGATGGCGCAGGTTGTTGGTGTTGTGGATGCCTATGCCTATCAACCGTTGGTGCGTCAGGTGTTTTCACAGGGGTTTTATCAGGCCTATTTGGGCAAAGCCGGTGATCCCGAGATCGTCGCGCGCGGGCTGGCCCTGTCCGAGGCGCCGTTGAATGCGTTGGAAAACATTGCCGATGAGGGGCTGCAATTGAACGGCGGTTATGTGTCGCTGGCAGATTTGCATCTGGCCCCGATGATCGAATATTTTGTGCGGGTGCCGGCGGCGGATGCCCTGTTGCGGCGCTATCCGGCCTTGTCGACATGGTGGGCGCAGATGCAATCCTATCCGCCCCTGGTGCAAACTGATCCGCTGCCCCTCCGCTGAGGCGGTTTTCGCCCTAGCGCCTTGCCAGTACGGGCCAGCGGCGATAGGCAGTAAAAAACCTGTTTTGCAAAGGATTCCTGATGGCTGATGATCCCAAAACACTGGTGTCGACCGCATGGTTGGCCAAACATCTGAAAGACCCTGATCTGAGGGTGCTGGATGCTTCGTGGTACCTGCCCGACGCGGGGCGGAACGCCAAAGCCGAATATGACGCGGCGCATATTCCGGGCGCACGGTTTTTTGATATTGATGATGTCTCTGATGCCCGCTCTGATCTGCCGCATATGGCACCACCGATTGAAAAGTTCATGTCGCGGATGCGGGCTATGGGGGTGGGTGACGGACATCAGGTGGTTGTCTATGACGGTGCGGGGCTGTTTTCAGCGGCGCGGGTCTGGTGGCTGTTCCGGCTGATGGGGCAGGAAAACATTGCGGTGCTGGATGGCGGGTTGCCGAAATGGCTGGCCGAGGGCCATCCGACCGAAGACATGCCGCCGATCCCGCGTGACCGTCACATGACGGTGCGGTTCCAGAACCAATTGGTGCGGGATGTAACGCAGGTTGCCCATGCGTCCAAACTGGGCGATCCGCAGATTGTCGATGCCCGTGCCGCTGCGCGGTTTCGCGGTGATGCGCCGGAACCCCGCGAAGGCCTGCGTGCGGGCCATATTCCGGGATCACGCAATGTGCCGTTCTCGACCTTGCTGAATGATGACAAGACCCTGAAAAGCCCCGCAGAAACCCGCGTGATCTTTGAGGCGGCAGGTGTTGATCTGGACAAGCCGGTGATCACCTCTTGCGGGTCGGGTGTAACGGCCTCGGTGCTGGCGCTGGCATTGGAACGTATGGGCCATACTGCATGGTCTTTGTATGATGGATCATGGACCGAATGGGGGATGTTCCCCACTGTCCCAATTGCGACCGGAGAAGCATAATGTTCGAAACATTGAAGGCCCAGCCCGCGGATAAAATCCTGATGCTGATGCAGATGTACCGCGAAGACCCCCGCGACACCAAAGTCGATCTGGGTGTGGGTGTTTACAAGGATGCATCCGGTCTGACACCGGTGATGCGCGCCGTAAAAGCAGCGGAACACCGGATTTGGGAATCACAGGATTCGAAATCCTATACCGGTCTCGCCGGGGATCCGGCCTATGCGGATGCGATGATTGATCTGGTGCTGGATGGCGCGGTTGCGCGTTCCTCCATTGCTGCTGTTGCCACGCCGGGGGGCACCGGTGCCGTGCGGCAGGCGTTTGAACTGATCCAGATGGCCGATGCGGATGCGCGGGTCTTTGTGTCTGATCCCACATGGCCGAACCACCTGTCGATCCTGTCCTATCTGGGGATTGAAGCGGTGCCATACCGCTATTTCGACGGCGAAACCCGGGGCGTCGATTTTGACAGTATGCTGGCCGATCTGAAGACCGCGAAAAAGGGTGATGTCGTGTTGTTGCATGGCTGTTGTCACAATCCCACAGGGGCAAACCTGAATACTGCGCAATGGGATGCGGTGATTGCGGTGCTGCTGGAAACCGGTGCAACCCCGATGATCGACATTGCCTATCAGGGCTTTGGCGATGGCCTGGCCGAAGATGCGGCGGCCACCCGTAAACTGGTGGCGGCGGTGCCTGAATGCCTGATCGCGGCCAGCTGTTCGAAAAACTTTGGCATCTATCGTGAACGCACGGGGCTGTTGATGGCGGTGTCGGCCAATGGCGCGGCGCATCAGCGCAATCAGGAGACCCTGGCGTTTCTCAATCGCCAGAACTACAGCTTTCCTCCCGATCACGGTGCACGCATTGTGACCACGATCCTGACCGACGATGCCCTGCGCGCCGATTGGATGGCCGAACTTGAGGCTGTGCGCCTTGGCATGCTGGAGTTGCGCAAGGATCTGGCCGCGCAATTGCAGCACCTGTCGGGGTCTGACCGTTTTGGGTTTCTGGCCCAGCACCGCGGCATGTTTTCGCGGCTTGGCACCAGCCCTGACAAGGTTGAAGTGCTGCGCAAGGAACACGGGATCTACATGGTTGGTGACAGCCGTATGAACATTGCCGGGCTGAACAACCGCACAATCCCGATCCTTGCACAGGCGATCCTCGACGCAGGCATCTAAGGCAACCGGGCAGCGCATGGCGTGTCGTTAAAATACCAAAAGCCCGGTCGTGATGACCGGGCTTTTGCGTTGCTACCGGCTGGTTCAGCCTTTGGAGAACTCGGGATAGGCTTCCATGCCCAGTTCGGACATGTCCAGACCTGTGATCTCGGCTTCTTCGCTGACGCGGATCCCCATGACTGCTTTGAGGATCAACCAAGCAACGAGGCTGACAACAAAGACAAAGATACCGATGGCTGCAAAGCCGATGATCTGGGTCACAAAAGAGGTGCCGGAGGTGTAGACAGGGACAACCAGCGTACCCCAGAAACCTGCAATCAGGTGAACCGGAATGGCGCCGACAACATCGTCGATCTTAAGTTTGTCCAGGAAGGGCACCGCAAAGACCACGATCACGCCGCCAACAGCACCGATCCAGAGCGCCCCGAACAATGTCGGATCAAGGGGACCGGCCGTGATGGATACCAGACCGGCAAGCGCGCCGTTCAGAACCATCGTCAAATCGACCTTGCGGTACAAAACCTGTGTCAGGATCAATGCGGCAACGGCACCTGCGGCAGCGGCCATATTGGTGTTGGCAAAGATTTGTGCAACCGCATCAACGTCTTCCAATGTGCCCATGGCAAGCTGGGAAGCGCCGTTAAAGCCGAACCAACCCATCCACAGGATGAACGTACCCAGGGTGGCAAGCGCAAGGTTGGAGCCGGGCATCGGGATGACGCGGCCTTCTTTGCTGTATTTGCCCAGACGTGGACCCAGAACCAGCGCCCCGGCAAGGGCTGCAAAGCCACCGGCGGCGTGCACAAGTGTGGAGCCGGCAAAATCGCTAAAGCCCATCGCGCTGAGGAAACCGCCGCCCCACTGCCAGCTGGCTTCGATCGGGTAGATCAGGCCGGTCAGGACCACAACGAAGATCAGGAAAGGCCAGAGTTTGATGCGTTCAGCCAAGGTGCCTGACACGATAGAGGCGGTTGTGGCGCAGAACATCAGCTGAAAGAAGAAATCGGACGCGTTTGAATAACCGCCGGCGTCGATGCTGGTTTTGATGTCTTTTGGCGAGATGGTGCCAAACACACCTTCGATGATCCAGTTGCCGTCACCGGGATACATCACGTTATAGCCGACCAGCCAGTACATGATGGCGGCAATGCCAAACAGGGCCATGTTCTTGGTCAGCTGTGTGGTCACGTTTTTGGAACGTACCAGCCCGGCTTCGAGCATGGCAAAACCAGCGGCCATCCAGAACACCAGAAAGCCGCCGATGAGGAACAGCAATGTGTTGAAGATAAAGGTGGTTTGTTCAAGTGTCGCAAATTCCGCATCCTGTGCGGCCCCCAGCGTCGGAACCAGCGCAATCGCGGCGGCCAGCGGGAGATATTTCATCTTGGTCATGGATTTGTTTCCTTTTGATCAGGGAGGAGATCAGATGGCGTCTTCGCCGGATTCACCTGTGCGCACCCGCACCGCTTGATTGACGTCGAGGACAAAGATTTTGCCGTCGCCGATCTTGCCGGTTTTTGCGGAGGTCGCGATCACCTCGACGATCTGATCTGCCATTGCATCGGCCACGACCAGTTCGAGTTTTACTTTCGGGACGAAATTCACGACGTATTCGGCGCCGCGATAAATTTCGGTATGGCCTGACTGTGCGCCAAAGCCTTTGACTTCTGTTACCATCAAGCCGCGGACGCCTGCTTCGGTCAGCGCTTCGCGGACCTGTTCAAGCTTGAACGGTTTGATTGTTGCAATGATGAGTTTCAACGTTATGGCCCTCTTCCGGTTGGCAGGATTCCCTGCATTGTGCTGGTGCAGAAAACCGGAAAATCCGCGCGCTTGGGAGGTTTGCCATGCGGGGAGCGCATGAGAATCAGCCGCAAGTGACTAAAATACAGGCGATTGAGCTGGATTGATTAAAAATAGGGCATAGTTTTGATCCTGAATGCGGGTGAGGGTGCTAAACAAACCCTGCGCGGCGCGGTATGGTGTTTGGAAAATCAGGCCGGGCAGGCAACAAAATGAGCGACAGTTCCAAACGCAAGCGCCCGTTGGTGGCGGACAAGCGATATCCGAACAAGGGTAAGGCCGCGGTCAAGAAGCCGGTCAAGAAACCTGTGAAAAAGCCCGCGCCGGCCAAACGCAAACCCGTAGCCGCCAAACGGCCCGGACGGGGCGGGATCATCGGATTTTTCTCGGGGCTGATCCGTTGGATATTGCGGCTGATCTGGAAGATCACCTGGCGTCTGACGGTGCTTGGTCTTTTGGTTCTGGCCGTGGCGGTGGGGTATTTCTACACCACGCTGCCGCCGCTTGAGGCCTTGCTGGACGGGCGCGCGCGCGGGTCTGTCACCCTGCAAGACCGGTATGGTGATGTGTTTGCCTGGCGCGGGGACCAGTTTGGCGGTGTTGTGACGGCCGACAGCGTGTCGCGCCACCTCAAGAACGCGGTGATCGCCACCGAAGACAAGCGGTTTTACCGCCATTTCGGCGTCAGCCCGCGCGGCATTGCCTCGGCGGTGCGGATCAACCTGAGCGAAGGGCGCGGGCCATTGCAGGGCCACGGCGGGTCAACGATCACACAACAGGTCGCCAAATTGCTATGTCTGGGCGATCCTTTTGATCCCAATGCAGGGATCACCGAAAAGGAATACGAGGCCTCATGCCGGCGGTCCTCCCTGCAGCGCAAAGCCAAAGAAGCGTTGTTTTCGATGGCGATGGAAGTGAAATATTCCAAAGATGATATTCTGTCGATCTATCTGAATCGTGCCTATATGGGCGGTGGTGCCTATGGTGCCGAAGCGGCGGCGCAGCGGTTCTTTGGCAAACCTGCCGCTGCGGTGACACCCGCCGAAGGGGCGATGCTGGCAGGGCTTTTGACCGCGCCAACCACCCTGTCCCCGACCAACAACCTTGACCGGTCCCAGAACCGCGCCGCGACGGTGATCCGTTTGATGCATGATCAGGGCTATCTGAATGATGCTGAATCCAAAGACGCACTGGCCCATCCCGCCGAATTGTCCGAGGCCGCAGAGGCCAAGGCAGGCGGATATTTCGCGGATTGGGTGATGTCCACGGGCCCGGAATTTTTCACCCGCAACACCACCGAGGATGTGATCATCAAGACCACGCTGGATCAGCGCATTCAACAAGCGGCCGAAGACGGGCTGAAGTGGATCTTTGAAAACAAGGTACGGGAAGGATCAAAAGCGCAGGCCGCCATTGTGGTGATGTCTGCCGATGGGGCGGTGCGGGCGATGGTTGGCGGGCGCAAGACCAAGGTGGCGGGCGCATTCAACCGGGCCACACAGGCGCTGCGCCAAACCGGATCGGCGTTCAAGCCCTTTGTCTATGCCGCTGCGCTTGATCTTGGCTATTCGCCCAATGATCTGATTGATGACGCGCCTTATTGTTTGAACATTCCGGGATCAGGGGAATGGTGCCCGAAAAATTACACCAATCGCTTCGAGGGGTTGGTGACGATGACCAATGCCCTGAAGCGGTCGCTCAATATTCCGGCGGTCAAGGTTTCCGAAAGTGTTGGCCGCGATCTGGTCAGTCAGGTTGCCAGCCAGTTCGGCATTCAAAGCGATCTTGCCGCAGGTCCGGCACTGGCGCTGGGGGCATCGGAAAGCACCTTGATTGAAATGACAGGGGCTTATGCGGGTATTCTGAACGGGGGCTCATCGGTGACGCCCTACGGGTTGATTGATCTGCGCCTTTTGGGCGAACAGGAACCCTTGATGGGCACCGGCGGTGGTATCGGGGAACGGGTGATCCAGGAAGAGGCCGCGCGCCAGTTGGTCTATATGATGGAAAAGGTGGTTTCCGAAGGCACCGGCGGGCGGGCGCAATTTGGCGGCAGGCAATTGGCGGGCAAGACGGGCACCACCTCGGCCGCCAAGGATGCCTGGTTCATCGGCTTCTCGGCGGATTATGTTGCAGGGGTCTGGATGGGCTATGACGACAACACGCCGCTTAAGGGGGTCACAGGCGGCGGATTGCCCACCGACATCTGGCGCGAAGTGATGAGCCGTGTTCACGAAGGATTGCCGTTGAAAGATTTGCCAATGACAGCGCCGGCCCCGCTCAGTGATTTTTCCGACCAAGGACAAGGTGCAGGAGACTCCGGGGGTGGCGGCACCGTGATTGATCAAATCCTGAACGATATTTTTGGCCGCGGCGGTGCGGGGTCCAGCGGGCAAAGCCCTGATGGCGGGAACCGGTAGGATGGCAGTTGATCAATTTTTGTGATGTGTTCCAGGACATTCATTCGTTTTGATCTTGAATGCCGCCATGCCATGTTCTTTGAAACCCAATTGAAAGGCATGACATGCACCCGCTTTCCATCGCTTCTTTCTCCCGTGGCAATACCGGCGGCAATCCCGCTGGTGTGGTGATCACAGACAGCCTGCCCGATGCCGCAACCATGCAGCGCATTGCAACAGAGCTTGGCTATTCAGAAACTGCCTTTGCCGCGCCGGACGGGCAGGCATGGCAGGTGCGCTATTATGCACCTGTGGGCGAGGTTGCTTTTTGTGGTCATGCGACCATCGCGCTCGGTGCGGCTTTGGGATGCCAACAGGGTGCGGGGCGCTATGATCTGAACCTGCGCGATGCAGCGATTTCCGTTGAGGCGCTGCAAAAAGACGGCAGTTGGCATGCGGCGTTGCACTCTCCCCAAACATGGTCCGAACCGATGGATGCGGGTTTGCTGGCATCGCTTTTGACATATTTCGACCTGTCGCAAGAGGATCTTGATCTGTCCTTTCCCCCGATGTTGGGTTTTGCAGGGGTGCGACATGGCATTCTGGCGCTTAAGGATCGGGCGGTACTGGCGCAGATGGCCTATCCGTTTGACGCGATGCGCGATCTGATGGCGGCCCATGATCTGGTCACGGTCAGTCTGGTTCACTTTGCTGCGCCGCGCGCGGTTGTGTCGCGCAATGCCTTTGCCAGCGGCGGCGTGATCGAAGACCCCGCAACAGGCGCGGCAGCGGCGGCATTGGGCGGTGCGCTGGTTGATCTGGATTGGGATGGATTGCGGCAGGGCGGGCAGTTCACAATTGAACAGGGCACCGACATGGGCATGCCCTCTGAGTTGACGGTCGCGGTGAGTGGCGTCATCGGTGCTTCGGTGCAGGTCAGCGGCGCGGTGCGCTGGATGTAAGATCCGGGTGTTGGAAAGGGGTTATTAAACCCGATGCGGTTATTCTGCATCACGCCACGGCAACGGATCGGGGTGCGCCACTTTTCCATGTCTCAGGACCAGCCAGATGAAACCCGACGCCCTCAGACACGGTGAAGCGGAACTGCGCAGCATCCGCAGCCGCAGTCGGGGTCTGTATTGGTCTGTCGCGGTGTTTAGCCTGTTTGCCAATCTGCTGATGCTGACCGGGCCGCTTTATATGCTGCAGGTCTATGATCGGGTGCTGGGATCGGGTTCCGAGGAAACGTTGGTGGCGCTGTCCATTCTGGTGGCTTTCCTGTTTGTCATCATGGGCATTCTGGATTTTACCCGCGGGCGGATCATGATGCGGGTGGGTCTGCGGTTTCAGGCTGATCTGGACCGACGGGTATTTGATGCGGTGCTGCGCAAAACGGTGCTGCGCCCGGATGCCATGGTGCGGGGTGATCTGGCCGATCTTGAGGCGGTGCAGCGGCTGATGACCTCTCCGGTGTTGAGCGCGGGATTTGACCTGCCGTGGACGCCGATCTTTTTCGGTGCGATTTTTGTGTTTCATCCGTTGTTGGGGGCTTTGGCTTTGGGCGGGGCGCTGGTGCTTTGCGCGCTTACCTGCGCCCATCAAGGGCTGTCGCGTGATCCACAATTGCGGGCGGGCATTGCGGCACAGGCCGCAGAGGCGATGCAGGACCAGATCAGAGCCGAAGCCGAGACCGTACAGGCAATGGGCATGAATGCCGCCGCCTTTGAACGCTGGCACGAGGCCCGCCGCATCGCCCTGCGCAGCCAGCTGGCGGCGGCGGATACGGGCGGGCTGTTTTCTGTACTCACCCGCACCCTGCGGCTGGCCTTGCAATCGGCAATGTTGGGGCTGGGGGCCTGGGTGGTGTTGCAGGGCCAGATGACCGGGGGCGCAATGATCGCCGGATCGGTGCTGATGGGGCGGGCGCTGGCCCCCGTTGAAACCCTGCTGAACCAATGGCCGGTGCTGCAACAGGGGCGTAATGGCTGGTCACATCTGGCGCAATTGCTGGGCAGTGTCGCGCCGGTTCTACCGCGCACGGCCCTGCCTGCGCCTGCCGCGCAGCTATCGGTCAAAGCCCTGACCGCCGTGCCACCGGGTGAAAAACGGGCGGTGCTGAAATCCATCAGTTTTGCCGTTGAACCCGGGCAGGCGGTGGGCGTGATCGGCCCGTCCGGCAGTGGAAAATCCACTTTGGCGCGGGTGTTGACCGGGGTCTGGCCGGTTGCGGGGGGGCATATCCGCCTGGATGGGGCGGATATGGATCACTATGGCACCGAGGTGCTGGGCCGGTACATCGGCTATTTGCCCCAACAGGTGCATTTGTTCGAGGGCAGCATCGCGGAAAACATTGCGCGGCTGGCGGTGAATCCTGACGCTGAAAAGGTGGTTGCCGCTGCCAAAATGGCCGCCGCCCATGATATGATCCTCGCATTGCCCAAGGGCTATGACACCCTGATCAGCGCGGGCCGCGCGCGGCTGTCGGGCGGGCAATTGCAACGCATCGGCCTGGCGCGGGCTTTGTACGGTGATCCGGTGATCCTTGTGCTGGATGAACCCAATGCCAATCTCGACAATGCCGGATCACAGGCGCTTAATCAGGCAATCCGCGCCATGAAAGCCGCAGGGCGTTCGGTGTTGATCATGGCCCACCGCCCCGCCGCCATTCAGGAATGCGAGATGCTTTTGGTGCTGGACGGCGGCATGTGCAAAAGTTTTGGCCCCAAGAACGAGGTGCTGGAAGGCATGGTCAGAAATGCCCGTGCCATCCAGCAATCGCCGGAAAATGCGGGGGGCGTGACGTGACGCCCTCGGTTTGGCAAACGCGGTATTACGTCGGCGCCGGTTTTGCCGCAATCCTTGTGTTGACGGGGGGGATTGGTCTTTGGGCTGCAACCACCGATATTACGGGGGCGGTGTTGGCGCAGGGACATTTCGAAGTCCAGCAAAACCGCCAGATTGTGCAGCATGAAACCGGCGGCAGAGTGGCCAGCATCATGGTGCAAGAAGGCGATCCCGTTCAAGCCGGTGATCTGTTGATCCAGCTGGATCCCGCCAGAACCGCCTCGCAACTGGCCCTGCTGGACGGGCGATTGGCCGATCTGGCGCTGCGCCTTGCGCGGTTTAAAGCGGCGCGGGAGGCAAAGACCGAAATTGCATTCGATGTAGAGCTGCGCAAGCGGGCCAAACGTGATCCGGCCCTGCGCAGGGCCATGCAGGGGCAGGCCGCGCTGTTTGCAGCAGAGCAAGAAACACTGGCGCGCCAGCAGGACGAATACAATAAACGCCGCGATCAGATCACCGCCCAGATCGCCGGATTCAAGGCGCAGTCGGCTGCTGTCACCGGTCAAATTTCCCTGATCCAACAGCAGTTAACCGCGCAGAGTACATTGCAGGAACGCGGATTATCCCCGATGGCGGCGCTGTTGGCGCTGCAACGGGAACAGGCGCGGCTGCAGGGGCAATTGGGCGCATTGTCCAGTTCGCAGGCCGAGGCAAAAGACCGGATTATCGGCATTGAAATCGAGGCGCTGCAGTTGCTGACCCGCCGCCGCGAGGACGCCATTGCCCAGATCGCGGATCTGAGCGCACAGGAACAGATCCTTGGCGAACAGCGCCGTGCGGTGGCATATGAACGGGCCGGTCTGGCGATCCGTGCGCCGGTTTCCGGTGTGGTCTATGGGCTGAACATCCAGTCTCCGGGGGCGGTGATCCGACCGGCCGAGCCGCTGTTGTATCTGGTGCCCCAAGACCGCCCTTTGGTGATTGCGGCGCGGATCAGCCCCCGTGATGTGGACGAAATCGGCATCGGTGGCCGTGTAACCCTGCGCCTGTCGGCCCTGGGCCAACGCGACACCCCACAGCTTGTGGGCCGGATCACCCGTATCTCTGCGGATGCGATCACCGATCCTGCCACGGGTCAGGTCTATTACGGGATCGCGATTGCGCTGCCGCCGGACCAACGGGCGCATTTGGATGCCAGTATCACCCTATTGCCGGGGATGCCTGTCGAGGTGTTTATCGGCACGGTGCCGCGGTCGGCTTTGGCCTATCTGATCAAACCCTTTGCCGATTATTTTGCCCGCGCCCTGCGCGAAAGTTGATCGCGGGCCTTTCCGTTGCAGTGCAAAATGGCTAGCGTTCGGGCAGATTATTTTGACATAGGAATCCCGTCATGAGCTTTACCGCACGTCTGTTGGATCTGGGTGTGACCCTGCCCGAAGCCCCCGCACCAGCCGCCAATTATGTGCCTTTTGTGCAGGTGGGCACTCTGGTGCATGTGTCAGGGCAGATTTCGGCAGGGCCGGACGGGTTGATCATTGGCAAACTGGGCGACAACATGGATGTGGCTGCAGGTGCCGAAGCGGCGAAAACCTGCGCGATCAGCCTGCTGGCACAGGTCAAAGCCGCCTGCGGTGGTGATCTGGAACGTCTGGTGCGGGTGGTCAAGCTGGTGGGTTTTGTAAATTCCACGGCCGATTTCACCGATCAGCCCAAAGTTATCAATGGCGCGTCCGATTTTATGGTCGCAGCTTTGGGGGATGCGGGGCGTCATGCGCGCTCGGCGGTTTCAGCGGCGGCTTTGCCTTTGGGCGTTGCGGTCGAGATCGAAGGTATTTTTGAAATCAAATGATGCTTTTGCCTGATTTTCTGGAGGTGCCGCTGGCGCACCGTGCCCTGCATGATGTGAATGACGGACGGCCTGAAAACAGCCGCGCCGCGATTCATGCGGCGATCGCGGCGGGCTATGGCATTGAAATTGACGTGCAGCTCAGCAGTGATGGCGCCGCGATGGTGTTTCACGATTATGCGCTGGACCGTCTGGCGTTTGACACCGGCGCTGTGCGGTTGCGCAGTGCCGCTGATCTGTCCGCGATCCGGCTCAAGGGCGGGGACGAGGGCATTCCAACCCTGTCCGAAGTTCTGGACATTGTTGCCGGGCAGGTGCCTTTGCTGGTCGAACTCAAAGATCAGGATGGCGGGATGGGCACCGACATCGGCCCGTTGGAACGCGCCACTGCCGAGGCCTTGCAAGGCTATCAGGGGCCCCTGGCGGTGATGTCGTTTAACCCCAATAGCGTTGTGATGATGGCAGAATTATTGCCGGATGTGGCGCGCGGTCTGGTCACCAGCGCCTATCGCTATGCGGATTGGCCCTTGCCCAAGGCAACCTGTGATCATCTGCGGGGAATTCCCGATTATGAACGCAGCGGATCGTGTTTCATCAGTCACGAGGTCGATGATCTGGCCCGTGATCGCGTTGCCGAGTTGAAACAACAGGGCGCGGCAATCTGTTGTTGGACGGTGCGCAGTGCCACAGAAGAACGCATTGCGCGGCGGATTGCGGATAACATCACCTTTGAGGGGTATTCTGCGGCTTTGACCGCTTGATCCTGACCAATACAGCCACACATAAGAACACAGGCAGTCAGGGCAGGACATGAGCGCGCAAGAAATCGAAATCAGGGTGGTGCCGCATCTGGCGGATATCGGCCCGCAAGATTGGAACGCCTGTGCCTGCCCCGAAGCGGCGGCAGGCGGGCGCCCCAATGATCCGTTCACCACCTACCGGTTCCTGTCTGCCCTCGAAGAAAGCGGCAGCATCGGCCCCGGCACCGGCTGGCAGGCGCAATATCTTTGTGCCTCGGTTGCAGGACAGGTCATTGCGGTGGCCCCGCTTTATGCCAAATCCCACAGTCAGGGCGAATATATCTTTGATCACAACTGGGCCCATGCTTATGAAAACGCGGGCGGGCAGTATTACCCCAAATTACAGATTGCCGTGCCCCATACCCCTGCCACAGGACGGCGGTTTCTGACCCGTGAAGGATTTGAAGAAACCGGCATGGCGGCGCTGGTGCAGGGCGCGGTGCAACTGACCGATAATAACCAATTGTCCTCGCTGCACGCGACCTTCTGCACCAAAGAAGAAGCCCTGCGCGCCCAGGACATGGGGCTGATGATCCGCAAGAACCAGCAGTTTCACTGGCGCAATTACGGCTATGCCGATTTTGACGGATTTCTGGCCAGCCTGAATTCGCGCAAACGCAAGAACATCCGCAAGGAACGCGCACAGGCGCAGGGTTTTGGCGGCACGATCCACACCTTTACCGGCGATCAGATCGAAGGCGAACATTGGGATGCGTTCTGGACGTTTTATCAAGACACCGGTGCGCGCAAATGGGGGTCACCCTATCTGACCCGGGCGTTTTTTGATATCGCCCAAGACAGCCTGCGTGACGACATTGCCCTGGTGCTGGCGCAACGCGACGGGCGTTGGGTGGCAGGTGCGTTGAACTTTATTGGCGCTGATGCCTTGTACGGCAGGTATTGGGGGTGCAGCGAACACCATCCCTGCCTGCACTTTGAACTGTGCTATTACAGGGCCATTGATTTTGCGATTGCGCAGGGGCTGGCCACTGTCGAGGCAGGGGCGCAGGGGGAACACAAACTGGCGCGCGGTTATCTGCCGACGCCAACATGGTCGGTGCATTGGGTGCGCGACGAAGGCTTTGCCAATGCGATTGGCCAATATCTTCAGGCAGAACGCGATGCGGTGGACCGCGAGATTGAAATTTTGACAGAATACGGACCGTTCAAACAGGTCCAGATTGAGGAACAGGAATGACAGAGAGATTAAGCGAAGAGACACGAAAAACCGTGCTGCAGCCGCTTTTCGATGCCGGTTGGGCGATGGTTGAAGACCGTGACGCGATTCAGAAAACGTTCAAGTTTCCGGATTTTGCCGATGCCTTTGGCTGGATGACCCGCGTGGCATTCTGGTCTGAAAAATGGGATCACCATCCAGAATGGCAGAACACCTATAATCGGGTCAATGTGACCCTGACCACCCATACTCTGGATGGGTTAAGCACATTGGACGCCAAGCTGGCGCGCAAGATGGACGGCCTTTTTGCGCCGCAAAAAGACTGAGAGGCCGACAATGGATAAGTTGATGAATACCGAAATCTGGCAGGGCAAGACGATTGGCGATCTGCTGACGCTTGAATTTCTTGCAGGCGCGGCAGGATCTGTTCTGGGGGCGCTGGCGATCCTGTTTATGGGGTGGGTTGTTTCGTCATGGTTGCAGGGCCGGGTTCAGAAACTGGGCAAACACAACAAGCATCTGGACGAGATGCTGTTTGATTTTCTGGCCTCGATTGTGCGCTATGTCGTGCTCGGGTTTACTGTGCTTTTTGTGCTCAACACCTTTGGGGTACAGACCACATCGGTTGTCGCGGTTATCGGTGCGGCGGGTCTGGCGATTGGTCTGGCGCTGCAAGGAACATTGTCCAACATCGCGGCGGGGGTCATGTTGATCATGTTCCGCCCGATCAAGATCGGCGATTTTGTCGATGTGGCGGGGGAAATGGGCACGGTCAAACAGATCAACCTGAACTTTACCGAATTGGCAGACCTCAGCAATGTGCAGGTGATTGTCCCCAATTCCAAAGTCTGGGGCAATGTGATTACCAATTATTCCGTCAACACCACCCGTCGCGCCGAATGGCGCTTTGGTGTCGGCTATGGGGCCAACCTCAAAACCGCCGAAACCATTATCCGCGAGACCATCATGGCCGATGCGCGGGCGCATACCACGCCTGAACCGTTCATTCAGGTGACCAATCTGGGGGATAGTTCGGTTGATTTCCTTGTGCGGGTCTGGTGCAACGCCGGCGATTTCTTTGCGTTCAAGGCGGATATGACCCGTCAGGTCAAAGAGGCGCTGGATGCAGGCGGTGTCGACATACCGTTCCCAACCCGCACTTTGGTTCAGGCGGCGGAATAATCCACGCCCGAGAGGCAAAAAACGGGGCGCATCTGATGCGCCCCGTTTTTGTTACATGTTGTCCAACAGGCTTTCGCCACCGGACAGCTCGCAAACCCCTGAATTTTCTTCGGGCTGGAACAATGTCACTTTGCCGTCCTCCACCAACATCGCATAGCGTTTGGACCGTGCCATCAACCCCGCAGGCACCGCGTCAAATTCCATGCCGATGGCTTTGGTGAATTCCGATTGCGCGTCTGCCAGCATGGTGATGCCTGCTTCGGTTGCGCCTGTGGCCTCGCCCCATGCTTTCATCACAAAGGGATCATTGCAGGAGACACAGATGATTTCGTCCACACCTTTGGCGGCAAATTGATCTTTGGTGCGCACAAAGCTGGGCACATGCGCCGAATGGCAGGTTGGCGTAAAGGCACCGGGCACGGCAAAGATCACAACCTTGCGGCCCTTCAATTTGTCGCTGATTTTGACCGGCGCTGGTCCTTCTGCGCCCATTTGCACCAGTGTTGCGTCGGGCAGGGTGTCCCCTTGGGAGATTGTCATGCGCTAAACCTTTCCTGTCATTGCGTTTGTCATCCCCATCCATATAGGTTCACCACGGATGGTCGACCAGTCATATCAGGAGGTTTATATCATGCGTCATGTCATCGTGATCGGAGCAGGGCAGGCAGGATCATCCTGCGTGGCAAAACTGCGCAATGGCGGATTTGACGGCAAGGTGACGCTGATCGGGTCCGAACCGGTGCCGCCTTATCAGCGCCCGCCCCTGAGCAAAGCCTATCTGATGGGCGATATGGCCCTGGAGCGGTTGTTCCTGCGGCCCGAAGCCTTTTACACGGATAAAAACATTGATCTGCGCATGGGGGAAACGGTGCAGGCGATTGATCCCGTTGCACAGCAGATCACCCTTGGCGATGCGGTCTTGACCTATGATGATCTGGTGCTGACCACCGGATCGGTGCCAAACCACCTGCCTGCGGCCATCGGCGGGCAATTGGACGGCGTGTTTGTCGTGCGTGAACTGGCGGATGTGGATGCGATGGCACCACGGTTCACCAAAGAGGCCAAGGTTTTGATCGTTGGCGGCGGGTATATCGGGCTGGAAGCGGCGGCGGTGGCCGCCAAACTGGGGCTCAAGGTTACCTTGGTGGAAATGGCGGATCGGATCCTGCAACGGGTCGCCGCGCCGGAAACCAGCGATTTTTTCCGCGCCTTGCATCATGCCCACGGGGTCGAGATCAAGGAAGCTGTTGGTCTGGATCATCTGCTGGGGCAGGGTAGTGTGACTGGCGCAAAATTGTCTGACGGGTCCGAGATCGAGGCCGATTTTGTGATTGTCGGGGTTGGTATACGGCCTGCCACCGCGTTGGCAGAACAGACGGGGCTGACATTGGACAACGGGATCAAGGTCGATGCGCAGGGCCGCAGCTCTGATCGCCACATCTGGGCGGCGGGGGATTGCACGTCTTTCCCGTATCAGGATGGACGTATCCGGCTTGAATCGGTGCCAAACGCGATTGAACAGGCCGAATGTGTCGCCGAAAACATCATGGGCGCGGATAAGGAATATCTGGCAAAGCCGTGGTTCTGGTCGGATCAATATGATGTGAAATTGCAGATTGCCGGGCTGAACACCGGATATGATCGGGTGGTGACACGGCGCAGTGATGCCGACAGTGTCGCGTTCTGGTATTATCGGGGCGATCAATTGTTGGCGGTGGACGCCATGAACGATCCGCGCGGCTATATGGTTGGCAAGCGCTTGATCGAAGCGGGTAAATCCCCTGATCCGGCGCTGATCGAAAATCCCGAAACCGATCTCAAGGCCTTGTTGAAAGCGTGAGGATCATTGCCGGCAAATATCGCGGCAGCGTTCTGGCTGATGTGGGCGCAGGGGATGCCGCCGCGCATCTGCGCCCGACTTCGGATCGGGTGCGGGAAAGCCTGTTTTCGATGCTGACCCATCATGATGTCCTGCATGGCGCACGGGTGCTGGACCTGTTTGCAGGCACGGGGGCCTTGGGGCTTGAGGCACTGTCGCGCGGCGCCGCTGAGGTCTGTTTTGTCGAAAATGGCCGTGCCGGTCAAAAGCTGGTGACAGATAACATCGCCAAATTGCGGGCGCAGGATACCACCGGTTTGATGCGCAATGATGCCACGCAATTGGGCGCTTGGCCTCATGCGCCGTTTGATCTGGTGTTCCTTGATCCGCCCTATGGCAAGGGCATGGGCACGCTGGCCTTGGCCGCAGCGCGGGCGGGCGGTTGGCTGGCCCCTGATGCAATGATCGTCTGGGAAGAAAACGCCGCAATGCAGGCCCCAAACGGGTTTTCGCGGCTGGACAAACGGAAATACGGCGATACCCATGTGACGCTGTTGCGCCACACTGGCAGCGGGAATTGATGGGATCCGTCCCAGTGATAGATACAGCTGCTAGGCGGTCTCGCGGATGGCCGCGGCCAGTCTTTTGATGCCTTCGGCGATCTGCGCATCATCGGCCAAAGAATAGCTGAGCCGCAGGGTATTGGCGCCCGAGCGATCTGCAAAAAATGCCTGTCCGGGGACAAAGGCAACCCGCTGGCTTTCCAGTGAAACGCGCAGCAAATCACCGCCATCCAGATGTTTGGGCAGGGTCAGCCAGATGAACATGCCGCCTTCGGGGCGCGTCCATGTCACACCCTCGGGCATATTGGCCTCAAGCGCGGCCAACATTGAATCGCGGCGTTTGGCATAGGTCTTGCGCAGCTTGGCGGTGTGATCCTCAAAGATGGTGTTGGCGACTTCGGCAATGGCCATCTGGTTCAGGGTCGATGAATGCAGATCAGAGGCTTGTTTCATCAGCACCAGCCGCGCAATCACATCCGCCGCGCCGCAAATCCAGCCAACCCGCAGGCCCGGTGCCAATGATTTGGAAAAACTGCCGCAATACAAGGTCCGGCACGCATTGATGGCACCTTTGCGCGCCACTTCCAACGCCAAGACCGGCGGGATCGGATCACCGTCAAAACGCAGCGATTGATAGGCCGCGTCTTCGATCACCGCAATGTCCAGATCATCGGCCAGATCAAGGATGCTTTCGCGGGCGGGTTGATTCAGGGTTTCCCCCGTCGGATTGGCAAAATCGACCGACATATAGGCAAATTTCACCCGTCCGCCGTTTGCTTTGGCGGTGGTTGCGTAGTCATCTGCCGAACGGTTGCCGCGCGGGATCAGCCGATCATAATGCGGCTCATAGGCGTTGAACGCCCCCAAGGCCCCCAGATAGGTCGGCCAGCCCAGCAGCGCGGTGTCATTGGGCGACAGCATCAGTTTGCCAAGGTAATCCAAGGCCTGTTGCGATCCCGAGGTGATCATCACGTTGTCGCGGGTACAGGGCACGCCGATTTCGGCCATTTTGCCGACAATCCAGTCGCGCAGCGGCCCGTAGCCTTCTGAGACCGAATATTGCAACGCCGTGCTTTGGTTTTGTGGCGACAGGGCATTGCCCAAGGCATTTTGGAATGCCTGTGTCGGGAACAGCGCCGGATCGGGAATGCCGCCTGCAAAGGAAATGATGTCAGGCTGGTCCAGCAGCTTGAGCAACTCACGGATTTCGCTGGCCTTCATCCGGTCCATGCGGGTCGCAAAAATATCCTGCCAATTCATCTGACGTCCTCCCGTTTCGGGAAGATGAGCATGATTCTTTAACTATGGCAACACTTCTTACCTAACGGCGTGAAGTGATCACCCCAACCGCAAGAACCACAGCTTTTCGGGGTGCGGTTCAAGACATCGCAATATCGCAATGTTGTGCGCAGGCTTAGCCGTAGGTCGGGTGGAACTTGCCTGCGGGGGACAGGGTGAAAATCTCGACCCCGTCTTCGGTCACGCCAACAGAATGTTCAAACTGGGCCGACAGGGATTTGTCGCGGGTCACCGCTGTCCAGTCATCGGCCAGCGTTTTGGTCTCGGCACGGCCCAGATTGACCATCGGTTCAATGGTGAAAAACATCCCCGCTTCCAGCACAGCACCGGTGCCGGGGCGGCCATAATGCAAGACATTGGGCGGCGCATGGAACACACGACCCAGACCATGACCGCAAAAATCGGTGACAACGCTCATCCGGTGGCTTTCGACATAGCTTTGGATCGCATGGCCGATATCGCCAAAGGTATTGCCCGGTTTGACCACGGAAATCCCCCGCAGCAGGCTTTCATGAGTGACATCAATCAGGCGCTCGGCCTTGCGGGGCAATTTGCCCGCCACATACATCCGCGATGTATCGCCAAACCAGCCGTCCACAATCACCGTCACGTCGATGTTCAGGATGTCGCCTTCCTTGAGCTTTTTATCGCCCGGAATGCCGTGGCAAACCACATGGTTCACCGAAATACAGCTGGCGTGCTGATAGCCCTTATAGCCGATCGTCGCGGATTTCGCGCCTGCGTCATCGACCATCTGTTCGATCAGGCGGTCCAGTTCGGCGGTGGTTTGTCCGGCACTCACATGCGGGGCAATTTCGTCCAGAATGGTCGCGGCCAATTTGCCCGCCGCATGCATGCCCGCAAAATCGGACGGGTCGTATATGCGAATGCCGTCTTTGGTTTGGCGGCCTCGGTGTTGATCGTTCACCGCAAATCTCCATCTTGGTTGCTTGTCTTCTCTTACCGCGCCGGACGGCCAAGGACCAGAGGGTCGGCCAGAGTAACTGAATATGGGGTGATATGGGTGCCAATGCACAGGGTTTCCACCCCGGCCTGCGTCGCGGCGACATGGGCGGCGGCATAGGCCGGGTCAATGTCATCGGCCATGGCGACATGGCTGCAATCGGTGCGCTGGACCAGATACAACAGCACGGCACGATGCCCCGCTTGGGCCATCCGGGTCAGTTCCCCCAGATGTTTGGTGCCGCGTTTGGTGACGCTGTCGGGGAATTCTGCCAACCCGGTCTGACGCGAAAGGGTCACGCTTTTGACCTCGACATAGGCATCGGGCAGGCCGGTTTCGGTCAGCAGGAAATCAACGCGGGAATTTTCGCCGTATTTTACTTCGGGGCGGGTGGTGCCATAGGCCGACAGGGCTGTGATGTCGCGCGCTTGCAGGGCGGCGTGCACAGCCCGGTTCGGCAGGGCGGTATCCACACCGGTGAAATGCCCGTTTTCATGATCCACCAGCCGCCAGCCATAGTTCAGTTTTTTCCTGGGGTCGTCATTGGGTTCCAGCCAGATCCGGCTGCCTGCCTGGGCCAGACCCATCATTGATCCGGGGTTGGCGCAATGGGCGGTTACCTCTTGGCCGGTGCTTTCCAGCGTGCAATCCGCCAGAAATCGCTTGTAACGGCGGATCAGGCGGGCGGGAACAAGATCAGTTTGAAAGCGCATGAATCGAGGCCTATACCGATGCCAGAACATCCTCAAGGAGATTGCCCATGACCAACCCCACTGCCGCAATGCTGGTGATCGGAGATGAAATACTTTCAGGGCGCACCCGCGATTCAAACATGCACCATCTGGCAGGCGAATTGACCAATGCCGGTATTGATCTCAAAGAGGTGCGGATGATCGGCGATGAACGCGGCACGATTATCGCGGCGGTTCAGGCGCTGTCGGCGGCTTATGATTATGTCTTTACCTCGGGGGGGATCGGGCCAACCCATGATGATATCACCGCCGATTGTATTGCCGCTGCCTTTGACCGCCACATTGATGTGCGCGATGATGCGCGTGATCTTCTGGCGGCGCATTACGCAAAATCCGGCACCGAATTGAACACGGCCCGTCTGCGCATGGCGCGGATACCGGACGGGGCCAGCCTGATCGAAAATCCGGTGTCGATTGCGCCGGGGTTCAAGGTGGAAAACGTGCATGTGATGGCCGGGGTGCCTTCGGTGTTTCAGGCAATGGTGCAAACGGTGTTGCCGACCCTGACAGGCGGTGCGCCGCTGATCAGCAAGACCCTGCGCATTGACCGCGGCGAAGGCGATATTGCCGGCCCGCTGGGCGCCTTGGCCAAGGCGTATCCTTTGTTGTCGATGGGATCTTATCCGTTCCAGAAAGACGGCAAATACGGGGCGCATATTGTGATCCGTGGCAATGATGCGGTGGCCATTGACGATGCCCTGCAACAGCTTGAGGCGGCTTTCACATGATCCCGACCCCAGAGCAGCTTTTTGAAGCCAGCGATCAGACATGGCCTGCCGCCGAACAGATTGTTTCGGGGCCTTGGACGCTGCGCGACGGGCAAGGGGGGGGCAAACGTGTGTCGGCTGCCACTGCCAATGCTCCGGTAAAAGATACAGATATCACAATGGCCGAAACCGCGATGCGCGATCTGGGTCAAACCCCGCTGTTTATGGTGCGTGCGGGCGAAGATGAACTGGACGGGTTGCTGGCGCAACGGGGTTATGAGGTGATTGATCCGGTGACATTGTATGTTTTGCCGATTGAAAAACTGACCGATACACCGATCCCGCGGGTCACTGCCTTTGCGGTCTGGGAACCGCTGGCGATGATGGCTGAAATCTGGTCCGAAGGTGGTATTGGCCCGGCGCGGCTGGCCGTGATGGCGCGGGCCAAGATCAAAACCGGTATTTTTTCGCGCTGGAACGAAAAACCCGGCGGCGTGGCCTTTGCGGCGGTGCATGACGACATCTGTATGGTCCATGCGGTCGAAGTGCGCCCCGATCAACGCCGCCAGGGGGTCGCCGTCTGGATGATGCGCAAGGCGGCATTCTGGGGTCGGGATCACGGGGCGCGGCATCTGGCGGTGCTTTGTGTCGCGCAAAATCAGGGGGCCAATGCGCTTTATCGCGCGCTGGGCTTTAGGCCGGCGGGCCGCTATCATTACCGCCAACACCCCGCGTAAGGAGCGCCGAAAATGGCCAAAGACATGCCCACTGCCCTTGATTTGCCGATGGTTGATCCGCTCCCGGAGGCCACGCAAAAGTATTTCGATATCTGTCAGGACAAGCTGGGCATGATCCCCAATGTGCTGCAGGCCTATGCCTTTGATATTGAAAAGCTGAATACATTCACCGCGATGTATAATGATCTGATGCTGGGTGATTCCGCGCTGTCCAAGCTGGAGCGCGAGATGATCGCGGTGGCCGTGTCTTCGGTGAACAAATGTTATTACTGCCTTGTTGCTCATGGTGCCGCCGTGCGGGAATTGTCCGGTGATCCACAATTGGGCGAGGCTTTGGTGATGAATTACAAGGTTGCCAAAATCAGTGACCCACAGCGGGCAATGCTGGATTTTGCGGTGAAACTGACCAAGGAAAGCGCCAATGTGGTCGAATCCGACCGTCAGGCCTTGCGGGATGCGGGGTATTGTGACCGTGACATTTGGGACATCGCCAGTGTTGCGGCATTTTTCAACATGACCAACCGTGTTGCCAGCGCCAGCGACATGCGCCCGAATGCCGAATATCACGCGCAGGCGCGATGACCGGGACACTGGCCCGCTTTTTGCTGATCTGCCTTGTGCCGATCTGCCTTGTGGCGGGGTTGGCAACGCCGGTCCGGGCTGTGGAACTGGCCTTGCCGATAAATGCGCGCCTGACGGTAGAGCGCAACACCTCCCCCGATTTATATGCGGCCCCCATTGGTGTGTTTGCCAATGATACGGTGCCGGTACAAAGCATCGAAGGCGATGTGCGGCGCGGCGCATGGCGCTTGGGATCGCCGGGGTTGACGCCTTTGCAGGTGATGGCACCGCTGCGCAAACAATTGTCCGATGCAGGGTTCGAGATCGTGCTGGATTGCGCCAGCGCCGCCTGTGGCGGGTTTGATTTCCGGTTTGCCACAGAAACCCTGCCCGGCCCGAACATGTATGTGAACATCCGCGCCTTTCATTTTGTCACGGCGCGCCGCGCTGTTGATGGCGCGCCTCAAGAGATCGTGACGGTCCTGACCAGCACCACCGCTACGTCGGCCTATGTACAGATCATTCAGGCAAGCCTGTTGGATGAGACCCCCGCGCAGGTTGAAAGTGACCCCGAAGTGCCAAGCGGTGAAATACCGGTGCAGCCCCAAGGGATAGAAGGGTCACTGCGCCGCGCGGGCCATCTGGTTCTGAGCGATCTGGATTTTGACAGCGGCACCACCCAGTTGGGTGCGGGGCCGTTTGCCACCCTGCAGGGCCTTGCCGCGTTCTTGCAGCAAAACCCCCAAGTTCGGGTGGCTTTGGTCGGGCATACGGATACGGTGGGCGGCTTGCAGGCCAATATCGCCATCTCGCGCGAACGCGCCCAGTCGGTGCGTCAGCGTTTGATCGACACCTATGACATTGCGCCGGGTCGTCTGGATGCCGAGGCGGTCGGATTTTTGTCACCGCTGACAAGCAATACAACCGATGCGGGGCGCACCACAAACCGCCGTGTCGAAGTGGTGCTGTTGCCCGACGCTGAATAGGCCAAAAAAGCCCGGCCGCCAAAGGCAGCCGAGCCAAGTTCACCGAGGGTTGGTGTTTCTTACCAGTCGTTCGGGCCTTTTTCGGCAAAGGCATGGACCAGAAAATCAATAAAGGCGCGGACCTTGGGCTGGGTAAAGCGGCCGGGGGGATAGACCGCATAGATGCCTTGGGTTTCGAGCGGCAGATCGGGAATGGCGTCTTCGACCAGACCCTGTGCCATTGCATCGGCATATAGATAGCTGGGCAAATAGGCGATCCCGAGGCCGGAAACCGCAGCGTTCAGCAGGCTTTGACCATCATTGACCGACAGCCACCCCGCCGTGCGGACCTGACGTTTCTCGCCAGAGGGCGCGGTCAATTTCCAGACATTGCCGCTGGATTGGTTGGAATAATGCAGCAGCTTGTGATCGTTCAGATCGTCGATCTTTTCGGGACGGCCGTATTGTTCGAAATACTTGGGGCTGGCGATCATCCGTTTGGTGGTTTCGGTCAACTTGCGGGCGCGCAGGGTGCTGTCTTCCAGTTCCCCGATGCGCACGGCCATGTCGAAACCTTCGCTGATCAATTCCACATAGCGGTTGTTCAGCACCATGTTCACGGTGATGTCGGGGAAATCCCCGAGGAAATCAGACAAGGCCGGTGACAGATGGTTCACGCCGAAATCGGTGGCAACCGAAATACGCAACAGGCCCGAAGGCGCTGATTGCATCGAAGTGACCAGCGCGTCTGCTTCGCCCGCGTCATTCAGGACACGGCGGGCGCGGTCATAATAGGCAAGGCCGATTTCGGTGGGCGAGACACGGCGCGTGGTGCGGTTTAACAGCCGCGCCCCCAGACGTGCCTCAAGCGACGAGACATGTTTGGAGACAGCGGATTTGGATATCCCCATCTTCTTGGCGGCATCGGTAAAGCCCCCCTGATCCACCACCGTGGCAAATGCTTCCATTTCTGTAAGGCGATCCATCTGCGGTTCCTTCAAAATTCTAGTTTCGAAGAAATGTATCGCCCCCAATTCAGGCAGGAAGGGGGCGGGGATGGGACAGTAGCAAGGTAATTGCTGGATCGTTCATGGCATGGAAACAGGGAAACAGTTGTTTCCATTCTCGGGTTACAGCCATTTGCCCAACTTTAGAATCACCAACATCAGAACCGCCATGCCTGCCATACCAAGGCACAGCCAGGCAAAGGCCATCGGACTGTCCAGTCCGGGCATGCCGCCGATGTTCACGCCAAATAGCCCGGTCAGAAACCCGAGCGGCAGAAATATTCCGGCGGCAATTGACAGGCGATAGCCATGAAGCGCCTGTTTGCGGGCCACGAACAGATCATGATCATCCTGCACGGTGATCAGACGATCCTGCAGCGCATCCAGTTCCTCCACCGCCAAGGTGGTGCGGTTGGCCAGTTCGCGCAGACGAAGCGCATCGGTTTCGTTCATCAGCGGCAGGTCAATCGCTGCCAGGGTGGTCAATGCGGTGCGCTGTGGTTCCAGATAACGGCGCAGACGAATCACACGGCGACGGGTGGCGGGCAGGTCTTTGGGGGGCGGGGTGGTTTCATCTTCCAGATCGGCCTCGTAGAATCCGGCCAGCCTGGCGATCTCCAGCACCTCGTCCTGCACCCGTGACGTCAGCCGCGCCACCAGGGCTTCGACAAATGCGGCGGGGTTGCGGGGCGGTTGTCCTGCCTGGATGGATTGGCGGATGTCCTCGAGGGCAAAAACCTTGCGCATCCGCACCGTGATGATCACGTCATCGGCCACCCACATCCGCACCGATACCATCTGGTCTGCGGGCTGTCCGGCATTCAGGTTGATACCGCGCAGGTTCAGGATCAGCCCGTCTTCAAAAATGTCACAGCGCGGGCGGGTTTCAGGCTGCACCAAAGCGCCCGCCGGTATCTGCGGCAGATTGTCGGACAGCCAGCCGTGCAGAGCCGGATCACCCAGATCAAAATGCCACCAGCGATACCGGCCACCCCCCGTCAGGGCAGTGTCACGTGCGGCGCTGCTGGTGCCATCGGGGAAAATATCAAATACGCAAAGGGCCATAGGATTATCCTGCAAGGGTTCGCAGCCGCATGCAATGGCGGTGACAGGCGTTCGGGCCTGCAAGTGACCGTTAAGCGGGAAACAAGAGCAAGGGACGATTGCCGCGGAATTACAGGACCGCGGACCAAAGGCTGTGGCAGGCCATGTAGACCACGATCACCGACCCGACAGTATAGAACGTCGCGCGCTGTTCATGGGGGCGTTCGGTGGCATAGGCCCAGAAGTGCGCAATGCGCGCAGCGACAAATCCGAACATCAGCACCTGCGCAAGCCACAGGGCGGGATTGACGGCGACAAACAACAATCCGGCAGCCCAGAACGCCGGAATATTTTCCAGATCATTCCGATGCATCCGGCGCGCACGGTCCACATATTCATTGACATCAAGCTGTGAAGGATCGGGGTTTTTGTTGATTGCCCCGGCTTGCATGTCTTCGGGGTTTACGTAGCCGCCGCCGACTTTCATCATGCGGTACACTGTTATCCAGCCTTGGCCCATGATCTTGAGCACCAAGAGTGCCGACGCGATCACATAGGTGACGAAAACCGGATTCTCCATTGATACGATCATCATGTTTTGCCCCTTTGAAATGCGGTTTTGGCAGGAAAACACCTTTACCTACCATTGGTAACTTTGGTAACTTACCAATGGTAGGTATGTCAAGGATGACCCATGCACCGCGTGAAGACAAAAGACAAGATACTGGAAATCGCCGGCGCCCTTCTGATCACCGAAGGTCTGTCAGCCGTATCATTTGATGCCATCGCACGGCAGTTGGGGCGGACCAAACAGGCGGTGCTTTATTGGTATCCGACCAAACAGGATCTACTGGCGGCAATGTTCCTGCCCGCATTGGAAGCCGAAGCCGAAGCCGCGGAAAAAGCACTCTGCGAGATGCCAAGCCGGAATCGCGCGATTGCCGCATTCGTGACGGCAATTGCAGAGTTTCATTTCTCGGATCTGGAGCGGTTTCGCCTGATGTACCTGTTACCGCAAACCATTCGGCCGATGGATCGCGCCTCCCATAACACAGCATTGTTGGGCAAAGTTCATCCGGTAACCGACAGATTGTATGGCGCTCTGGCACAGAGGCTTGGCCGCGGGCAGGCCAGCGCCCGACAAGAGGCATTGGCGGTTCATTCTGCGACACTTGGACTGGTGTTGATGTTTGGGCTTTCCGACAGTGTTATGGACCCGCTCAAGCACAGTAAATCCGACATGATGGCAGCCCTGATTGCGGTACTCACCAGCAGCGGACAACCGTGTTGATAACGGATGCGGCGTTTCCCGGCCCAACGGGGTGTTCGGGAAACGCTCTTTCCTATGTTCGGACGTGTTCACCAATCCGGCCCGCCACCCGGCCTCTCAAAGCGTGGCGGCCAGACGTGTGCCTTGGTCAATGGCGCGTTTGGCGTCCAGTTCTGCGGCGACATCCGCACCGCCAATCACATGACAGGGCTTGCCTTTGGCTTGCAGGGCATCGGCAAGGCTGCGGTCGGACAATTGACCTGCACATAGAACAATCGTGTCGGCCTCAACCAGGGTCGGGTTTTCGCGGGTCTCGCCAAAGCTGACATGCAGACCCTGTGCGTCGATCTTTTCATAATTCACACCGCCGATCATCTTGACTTCTTTCATGGCCAGTGCGGCGCGGTGAATCCAGCCCGTTGTCTTGCCCAGCCCTTTGCCCAGCTTGCTGGCTTTGCGTTGTAACATGGTGATCTGGCGCGCGGCGGCATGGGGCTGTGGCCCTTCGGGGGCCAGCCCGCTGCGGTGGTCCGCCGGATCGGCCACACCCCATTCACGCAGCCATTCGGGCAGGTTCAAGGTGGTGCTTTCGCCGCTCTGGACCAGATGTTCGCTGACATCAAAGCCGATGCCGCCCGCGCCAATCACCGCGACGCGCTGGCCCACTTGGGCGCTGCCGTTCAACACGTCGATATAGCTGACAACATTGTTGCCGTTCTGGCCGGGGATTTGAGGATCACGCGGCACCACACCTGTGGCGATGATCACCTCGTCAAACCCGTCCAGATCATTTGCCGATACGTCGGTGTTCAGATGCACAGTGATGCCCAGATCGGCCACCATGGTGCGATACCAATCGACAAAGCCCCAGAATTCCTCTTTGCCGGCCACCTGTTTGGCAAGGTTCAACTGCCCGCCAATTTCAGCGGCACGGTCATATAGCGTCACCTGATGCCCGCGTTCGGCACCGGTGATCGCCGCAGACAATCCCGCAGGGCCCGCCCCGACAACCGCGATGCGCTTGGGATTTGGGGTCTTTTCGATCTTCAATTCGGTTTCGTAACAGGCCCGTGGATTGACCAGACAGCTGGATATTTTGCCGCCGAAGGTGTGATCCAGACAGGCCTGATTGCAGGCAATACAGGGCGCGATCCGGGCGGATTTGCCCGCCATTGCCTTGGCAACAAAATCAGGATCGGCCAGCATCGGCCGCGCCATCGACACCATATCGGCACAGCCATCCGCCAAGACCGCTTCTGCGACCTCAGGGGTATTGATCCGGTTCGAGGTGATCAGTGGAATGCCGATTTTGCCCATCAGTTTCTTGGTGACCCAGGCAAAGGCCGCCCGCGGCACTGACGTGGCAATGGTGGGAATCCGCGCCTCATGCCAGCCGATACCGGTGTTGATGATGCTGGCGCCGGCTTTTTCGATCTCTTGGGCCAATTGCACGACCTCGTCATAGGTCGATCCGTTTGGCACCAGATCAATCATCGACAGGCGGTAGATGATGATGAAATCCTTGCCGACCGCCTCGCGGGTGCGGCGCACCACCTCAATCGGCAGGCGCATCCGGTTTTCATAGGATCCGCCCCATTCATCGGTGCGTTTGTTGGTGTGGGTGACCAGGAACTGATTGAGGAAATAGCCCTCGGACCCCATAATTTCGACTCCGTCATAGCCCGCTTGTCTGGCACGGGCGGCACAGGCGACAATATCGGAAATCTGTTTTTCAATACCCTCTGCATCCAGTTCTTTGGGCGCAAACATCGAGATCGGCGATTTGATCCCTGACGGGGCCACGCAATCGGGGGAAAACGCATAGCGGCCTGCATGCAGGATTTGCATGGCGATCTTGCCGCCTGCGTCATGTACGCGCTGGGTGATGATGCTGTGATTGTCTACGTCCTGCTGGCTGACCATCATCGCGGCGCCATGGGCCACCGACCCTTCGGGATTGGGGCCAATGCCGCCGGTGACCATCAGGCCAACCGCGCCGCGCGCACGCGCGGCATAGAACTCGGCGACCCGGTTCCAGTCTTTGGTTTCCTCAAGCCCGGTGTGCATGGAGCCCATCAACACGCGGTTTTTCAAGGTGGTAAAGCCCAGATCAAGCGGGGCAAGCATATGGGGATAATCAGACATGTTCGGGCCTCTCTGGCAGGACGCTGGATGCATGTGACAACACCTGATGTCCTGCGCTATGTCACGGACAACGCGGCGTCACCTGGATGAATTGGACGTCAGCCAGGCAACGGAGGCAAGGCAAAATGACAGGTTTCCGCATCCGTCGGGCAGAGGTGGCAGAGGCCGATACGCTGGGCAAGGTGATGTTCGACGCGATCCGCACCGGTGCCAGCGCCTATACTGAGGCACAGCGCCAGGCATGGTTGCCTGCGCCCAATCACGGGGCGGGTTGGGCGCGACGATTGACGGCACAGCAGGTCTGGCTGGCCGAGGCGGGCACGGATATCTGCGGGTTTATTACCCTGGCGGAAGGTGGATATGTTGATCTGGCTTTTGTGCGGCCCGACGCGCAGGGGCGCGGGGTGTTTCGGGCGCTTTATGCGGCCCTTGAACGCCATGCCGCTGGCCTGGGATGTACGCGGCTTTGGACCCATGCCAGCCTGACGGCACAGCCCGCCTTTCTGGC
The DNA here is from genome assembly GCA_047634585.1 of Sulfitobacter sp. Taxonomy (GTDB): domain Bacteria; phylum Pseudomonadota; class Alphaproteobacteria; order Rhodobacterales; family Rhodobacteraceae; genus Sulfitobacter. The sequence goes on from JBLIAN010000006.1 coordinate 32,480, forward strand.
GTTTGGTTTTCATGCTATCGGGCAGGAAAACGTGGTGCGTCACGGTGAGATGCTGAAGCGCGCAAAGATGGAGAAACCCCTGCCATGACCCCTGAAGAAATAGCAAGACTGCCCTATCGCCCCTGTGTGGGGGTGATGTTGATCAATGCCGACGGCGCGGTGTTTGTCGGACAGCGCAAAGACCGCGATCAGGACGCCTGGCAAATGCCCCAAGGTGGCGTCGAAAAAGGCGAGGCCCCACAACAGGCGGCACTGCGCGAATTGGAAGAAGAAACCGGCGTGTCGCGTGATCTGGTCACGGTGATTGCCGAATCCGCCACCTGGGTGCCCTATGATCTGCCGCATCATATTGTGCCGCAAATCTGGAAAGGCCGGTATCGCGGGCAGGAACAGAAATGGTTCCTGCTGCGGTTCAACGGCCAGGACGATCAGGTGAACATCGCCACTGAACATCCCGAATTTTCGAAATGGCGCTGGCTGCCTGTGGCGGAACTGGTGCCGCAGATCGTACCGTTCAAACGCGCGGTCTATGAGGCCGTGGTCCGCGAATTCGCGCCGCATCTGTGAGGCTGCGTTGGCTGGGCTTTCTTGGGCGTTGTTTGTGCCTGTGCTAGCCTAGCGAAAAACCGGCACATGCGGCGCGGCCTCTTCGGGCAAAATACCCTTGAGGCGTGGATCATCCTCAATCTCGACCTGCTGGCGATAGGGGGTAAAGCCGCTGCGGATGTAAAACGACAAGGCCTGCGGGCTGTCCAGCGTACAGGTATGCACGTGAAAGCGGGTGATCGGCTGTTGCCATGCCAGCGCAATCGCCTTGTTCATCAAGAACCGCCCCGCGCCGCTGCCGATCAATTTTGAGGTCAGGCCGAAATAGGCCAGTTCGCATTGACCTTCCTGACGGAAATCCAGTTCCAGCAGGGCTTCGTCCTGACCGTTCAGGCGCAGGGTGTAAAACCCGACCTTGGGATCATTCAGAATTCTGGACAGATCCGCCAACCCCATTTGCAGGCGCCCGTACCAAAGCCAATCGGTGCCGCCCACCCGGGTGAACAGATCCCGATAACGGTCGGCATCGGGTTGAAACGGCGTAAAGTCAACATTCTCGGGCGCTGGAACATCCCGCATCGGGGCGGGGTGCTGCATCTCGAGATGGGTTACAATTGTCGCGATTTTGCGCGCTGGCAGATCGTGCAGCCCATCGGTGATCATGTGTCAATCAATCCTTCGGCACGAAAGGCCGCAAGCATGTCTTTTTGCGGGCGCGGGCCAATGTGGCTGATCACTTCGCCTGCGCACAGATTGCCCATGCGTCCGCAGACATCCAATGCACAGCCCTGCGACAGGCCAAACAGGAATCCGGCAGCAAATTGATCGCCCGCCCCCGTGGCATCCACGGGGGTGATGGCATGCACAGGCACATCCACCCGTTCGCCATCACGGATCAGGCTGACCCCGTCGCCAGAGCGGGTGCAGACCACGATCGGGCACATGTCGGCGGTTTTGGACAGCGCCAGTTCGGTGTCATCGGTGTCAAACAGCGACCGCATCTCGGCCTCGTTGCCGATCACATAATCCAGATCATGTTTGATCAGGGACAGGAAATCGGCGCGGTGGCGTTCCACACAAAACGGATCGGAAATCGCGATACCGGCCTTGCCGCCGCCTGCCTTGGTGGCGCGGGCCGCCTCGCGGAAGGCGGTTTTACCGGCATCATGGTCAAACAGATAACCCTCAAGGAACATCAGCTTGGCATTGCCAGACACGGCCTGCGGCACGTCATCCGATGTCAGACCCGTGGAAATCCCCAGATAGGTATTCAGTGAACGCTCGCCGTCCGGTGTCACAAAGATCATGCAGCGCGAAGTCGGCGTTGCGCCATCGGCAACCGGCGGGTTCACAAAATCAATGCCGTGATCCGTCATCGCATCCGCATAAAAATGCCCCAGCGCATCATCGCGCACCCGCCCGATAAACGCGGTCTGCATTCCCAGCGCGCCCGCGCCTGCAATGGTATTGGCCACGGCCCCTCCGGGGGTCTGGACCCGTGCGTTCATCGCGGCATAAAGCACCTCTGCGCGGTCCTGTTCGATCAGCTGCATGATGCCTTTTTCGATGCCCATATGGCCCAGAAAGCTGTCGTCGGTCTGGGTGATCACATCCACAACGGCATTCCCGATACCGACAAGTTCATAGGTTTTCATACAGTTTTATCCTCAAAAGGGCAGAGATCGCGGATGATACAGGTGCGGCACATTGGTTTGCGCGCTTTGCAATGATAGCGGCCATGCAGGATGAGCCAGTGATGGGCGTGCAGTTGAAAATCTGCCGGAATGTTGTCTTCAACCGCGCGCTCGACGGCGTCTACCGTTTTGCCCGGTGCAATGCCAGTGCGGTTTCCAACGCGGAAAATATGGGTATCGACCGCCTGTGCGGGCTGGCGCCACCACATGTTCAACACCACATTGGCGGTCTTGCGCCCCACGCCGGGCAGGGATTGCAATGCGGCGCGGCTGTTGGGGACTTCGCCATGATATTCATCGACCAGAATCTGGCTGAGTTTCATGACGTTTTTGGCTTTTTGGCGGAACAACCCGATGGTCTTGATATGTTCGATCAGGCCTTCCAGCCCCAGATCAAGCATCTTTTGCGGGGTATCAACGATCTTGAACAGCGCATTGGTGGCCTTGTTGACGCCCACATCTGTGGCTTGCGCGGACAGGGCCACCGCCACAACAAGCGTATAGACATTCACATGATCAAGTTCGCCCTTTGGTTCGGGATCGGCCTCTTGAAAGCGTGTAAAAATCTCGCGGATCGTATGATAATCAAGCTGTTTTGCCATGCAGGATGGTATGGGCAAAAAGCGGGCGCGGGGCAAGCCTTGGGGCGCTGCGAAGGGCGAAGGCGCAAGTTTCGGGTCGCTTGTGTAGGGCGCGCTGCCTAGATTGACGCCATGACACAGATAACCGCCATTCCCACAGCCGATTCCGATGATGGATACCATTATCAGGTGATGCGCCGCGCCATTGATCTGATCGACAGTGCCGAAGATTCAATGCAACTGGATCAACTCGCGCAAAAGATGGGCATGTCGCCTGCGCATTTCCAGCGGATATTCTCGCGTTGGGTCGGGGTGTCGCCAAAACGCTATCAGCAATATCTGATGTTGGGGCAGGCCAAGCACATGTTGCGCAATCACGCCACCACCTTGCAGGCCGCCCATGAGGTTGGCCTGTCCGGCACGGGCCGTCTGCATGATTTGTTCCTGCGTTGGGAATCAATGAGCCCGGGTGAATTTGCCCGCAAAGGCGCGGATCTGACCATCTATTGGGGGTGGTTCGACAGCCCCTTTGGCCTTGCCTTGGTGATGGGCACCGAAAAGGGCATCTGTGGATTGGCCTTGGCCGCCGAGATCGGCGAAGACGCGGCAATGCAGGATTTGCTGTCGCGCTGGCCACAAGCAACATTTGTCGAAGACCCGATGATGTTACGCCCTTGGGTTCTGACCGCCTTTGGCGCGCAGGACGGGGCGCAGGACGGGGCGCTGGACAAGGCACCGCTGTATCTGATCGGCGCGCCGTTCCAGATCAAGGTCTGGGAGGCATTGCTGTCGGTTCCGTCAGGACAGGTCACCACCTATTCCGATATTGCGCAGCGTATCGGCAGCCCGCGTGCGGTGCGCGCGGTGGGCACGGCGGTGGGGCGCAATCCGGTGTCTTGGCTGATCCCGTGCCACCGTGCCCTGCGCAAATCCGGTGCGTTGGGCGGCTATCACTGGGGTCTTCCGGTCAAACGCGCCATGCTGGCCTTTGAGGCCGCCCGCGCCGAGGCGTGAGGCCATGCGCGGGATTGCGCCGAATTATTTTTCCCCCTGACTTTTTTCCGCCTGCGACAGGTATATATTGCCTCATATCAATGCGCCCTGCCCGAACGGGGCCAGCAACATGAAGGCAGTAGTATGATTTCTTCCAAACTCACGTTGGCCAGCGTTCTGGCCGCTTCACTGGCGCTTGCGGCCTGTACCGACACAGGCAGCATGATGGCCCAACCGGGTGATCCGAACCAGAAAACCAAAAACGGCGCGCTGATTGGTGCCGGTGCCGGTGCGCTGTTGGGTGCCCTGTCCAAAGGTGATGGCAACCGGGGTGATGGTGCGTTGAAAGGCGCGCTGATTGGGGGCGCATTGGGGGCCGGTGTCGGCTATGCGCTGGACCGTCAAGAGGCCGAGTTGCGCCAGCAAATGGGGTCGGACGTGGTGATCACCAATACCGGTGACCGTCTGATCGTGACCCTGCCACAGGACATTCTGTTTGCCGTAGACAGCACCACAGTACAGCCCGCCTTGCTGGGCGATCTGCGCAAAGTGGCACAAAGCGTGCAGCGCTATCCTGATTCCACATTGCAGATCATCGGCCATACCGACAGCGACGGCGATGCCGCCTATAACCAGCAATTGTCCGAAGGCCGGGCCTATTCTGTGGCCAATGTGCTGTATTCCAATGGTGTATCGAGCAACCGCGTGCAGGCGATCGGGCGCGGCGAAAGCCAACCTGTGGCCAGCAACCTGACCCCGCAAGGCAAGGCGCAGAACCGCCGTGTCGAGATCGTGATCCTGCCCAACGCCTGATCCAGCGACCTTTGCAAAAACGCACAAAGCCCCTGCATCTCGCGGGGGCTTCTTGCATTTTCGGGGGATAGCGCCAGTCTATAGAACAGAAATTTGTTCAAGGAGCTGCCCTGATGTCCCACCCTAAACTGCTTGGCCTGTCCGGGTCTTTGCGTGACGGCGCAACCAACACCAAATTGCTGCATGAAGCGGTGCGGCTGTTTGGCGATGCCAGGTTCAGCTTGGCCGGTATCCGGTTCCCTCTGTATGATGCGGATGATGAAAACCGCGACGGTGTGCCGGTGCAGGTGCAACAGGTGGCGGATCAGATTGCGGCGGCGGATGCGGTGATCATTTCCACCCCTGAATATAATTCCGGTCCTTCGGGCGTGTTGAAAAATGCCTTGGACTGGATCAGCCGCACCAAAGGAAACCCGTGGCACCACAAACCCGTGGCCGTGATGTCAGCAGCGGCAGGGCGCGCGGGCGGGGTGCGGGCGCAGATGGTCTTGCGCGGTTTTATGGTGCCGTTCCGCCCGATGATCCTGCAAGGGCCGGAAATACATCTGGCGGATTCATCCAATGCTTTTGATGAAAACGGCCAGTTGACCAGCGAAATATACACCAGAGAATTAACCACCCTGATGCAAAGCCTGCGCGGGTTGATCTAAGCGCGCGGCACGGCAATTTCGATCAGGTTCTGATCGGGGTCGCGGACATAGATTGAGGTCAGTGGCCCGGTTGCCCCGCTGCGCGGCAGGGGGCCTTCCTCAATCGCAATTCCGAGACCATTCAGATGGTTACACCAGTCTGCCAGCGCCGTTTCGGTCAGAAAGCACAGATCGGCACTGCCTGCGGTGGGACGGGCGGCTTTGGGGTCAAATTCCTGCCCCTTTTGGTGCAGGTTGATCTTGGATTGGCCGAATTTCAGCGCCCAGCGGACCTCGCCGGTGGCGGTTGTAAATTCCGTGCCCTGCATGCCCAGCACAGTTTGATAAAACGTGAGGGTCCGGGCAATATCGGCCACGGTCAGCACCAGATGATCAAGGTGCAGCACGGTGCAGGGGGCTTGAGATTGCGACATGTTTGTTCCTTCGTTAAACCCATGCCATGAATAGTGAACACCCCGATCAGACAAGTCAAAGCGATGTGATGGATCCCGCCCGCGCCGCTGCCCTGCAGGTGGCCTTGGGGCAGCGCGCAACCCTCGGCGCCGGCGATCCGTTGCCACCGTTTTTCCACCAGTTGTATTTCTGGGAACCGCAACCGCCCGCCGCCTTGGGGCGGGACGGGCATCCCAAGGTTGGCGGCTTGATCCCCGATCTGGGATTGCCGCGCCGCATGTGGGCGGGGGGGCGTTTGCAGTTTCACCCCGCAGGGCTCAAGGCGGGGTCTGAGGCCGTCAAAACCTCGACCTGTGAGTCCCGGACCCGCAAGGAAGGCCGCACAGGCCCGCTCGGGTTTGTCACCCTGCGCCATGACATCCACCAAAACGGCGCCCTGTGCCTGACGGAATGGCAGGATTTGGTGTATCGTGAAGACCCCGCCGCAGATGCGCCCAAACCGGTGCCGCCGATGGCGCGTGTCGATGAGGAAAGCTGTATCGAGGCCGGGTTTTCCTCGACCTTGCTGTTCCGGTATTCGGCGCTGACCTTTAATGGCCATCGCATCCATTATGACCTGGAGTATGCCCGGCAGGTCGAAGGCTATGACGGGCTGGTGGTGCATGGGCCGCTCTTGGCACAAAAGCTGATGCTGATGGCCCAAGCCGAGCTTGGCCCGCTCGACACATTTGAATTCCGCGCCACCGCGCCGCTGATGCATTTCGAGACCGCGCAGTTCTGCCGCAAAGGCCGTGATCTTTGGGTGCGCGGGCCGGACGGGCGGCAATGTATGCAGGCGAAAGCCTAGAAATTATCGGTGACACGAAAGCCTTCAGGAATGGTGTCGTGGTCTTCCAGCAGCAGATCGGCCATGACCTGCGCCACTTTGGGGGCCATGCCAAAGCCGATTTTGAACCCGCCATTGGCGATGAAATGATCGGGCCTGTCGGGCCATGCGCCCAGCATCGGCGCACGGCTGCGCGCCCTGGGGCGCACCCCCGCCCAGCGGGCGATCACGGGGGCGTCTTTTAGCACCGGCACGGCGGCGCGGGCGGCGGCAATCACCGCGTCCAGCTGGCTGTCGGTCTGATCGGGGGATTCAAAATCGCGTTCCGTGGTTGATCCGATGGCAACACTGCCGTCAGAATGGGGGATCACATGCACCCCGCCTGCAAACAATTGTGGCAGGGCGCGGGCATCATAATCCAGCAGCGCGGCCTGTCCTTTGACCCCTGCACCGATGCTACGGTGGTGGTTGGCGGTCATTTCGATCAGGCCCGCCGCCCCAGTCGCCCAGAGGATACGCCCCTGATCCGGCGCTTGGGTGGTGATCTCGACGCCATTGGCCTGCAGGGCGCTGACCAAGGCGGCACAGGCCTGTCGGGGATGGATCAGGGCGGACAATGTATCATTGATCAACCAGCCCGATGGTGTGACCGGTGCCCAATCGGTGCCATCGGCGCGGATCACCTCCCATGTTGCCTGCCCCTGCCACAGCGTTGCGGCGGTGTCACAACGTTGTCTTGCCAAGGCCAGCGCAGCGGCGTCCTGTATCGGTTGCAGCCGCCCTGACCGGAGATACCCTGCCCGGCCGCCGCCAGCGGTTTCGACCTCTTGCCAAAAATTTGCTGCCATCAAAAGGCTGTCCAGCTGAAAGGCTTTCTTGGGGTTCCAGTTTTCCGGCACATGCGGGGCCAATGCGCCGACCACGCCGCCGCTGCTGCCTGTGGCGGGACCATTGGGATCAACCACCCGCAGCTTTGCGCCCCGTTGCACACAGGCCCAAGCCACCGACAGCCCGAAAATGCCTGCCCCGCGCACTGTGATATCGACCATTGCAAAGCCCCGCTAATTTTGCGCATGTCAGCGCAACGATCCTCCTTTACTAGGTGCCGCCGTGCAGAACCAGACAGATCAGATCATTTGGCGGGACGGCGAGGTGCCGGTATCGACCCGGTTTGATGATCCTTTCTTCAGTCTTGAGAACGGCGTGGCGGAAACCGAACATGTGTTTCTGGCGGGAAATGACCTGCCTGCGCGGTTTTGTGATGGCTTTCAGATTGCCGAACTTGGCTTTGGCACCGGATTGAACCTGCTGGTGGCATGGGATGCCTTTGAAAAATCCGGCGTGGGGGGCTGCTTGGCCTTTACCAGCTTTGAGGCCTTTCCGATGCGCCCGGCCGATATGGCCCGTGCCCATGCAGCGTTCCCCGAATTTGGCGGCAAACGCGATCTGTTGTGTGCGGCCTGGCAGGGCCGCGGTGGTGTGTTGGAACTGCCGGGGCTGCGGGCCGAGATCATTACCGGGGATGCCCGTGCCACCCTGCCAAGCTGGACAACCAAGGCGGATGCATGGTTCCTCGACGGGTTCTCCCCCGCCAAGAACCCCGAATTGTGGGCGCCGGAATTGATGGCGGATGTGGCGCAGCATACGGCATCGTATGGCACTGCCGCCACCTATACCGCTGCGGGCTTTGTGCGCCGGGGGCTGGCCGAGGCGGGCTTTGCCGTGGACCGCATATCAGGCTATGGCCGCAAAAGACATATGACACGCGCAAGGATGCCACAGTGAGCCAATCCAACAATATCCCGTTGGGCATTGCCCTGATGGTTGCCACCACGCTTGTATTTGCGGTGCAGGACGGTCTGTCACAGCATCTGGCAGGGCAATATAACGTGCTGATGGTGGTGATGATCCGCTATTGGTTCTTTGCCGCCTTTGTGATCGCGATTGCGCGGCGCAAGCCCGGTGGGTTGCGCCGCGCGGTACGCACCCGCCAACCGCTGTTGCAATGTATTCGCGGGGCACTGTTGGCCGCTGAAATCTGTGTGATGGTGGCGGGTTTTACCATTCTGGGGCTGGTAGAAAGCCATGCTGTCTTTACCTGTTATCCGCTGCTGGTGGCGGCGCTGTCTGGTCCGGTGCTGGGCGAACAGGTGGGCTGGCGGCGCTGGGCGGCGATTGGCGTGGGTTTTGTCGGGGTGTTGATCATCCTGCAACCGGGTATGACGGTGTTTGATCCGGCGGCCGCGATTCCGCTGTTGGCCGCAGGGATGTTCGCGGTTTACGGGCTGTTGACCCGCTATGTGGCGCGCCAAGACAGCACCGCAACCAGCTTTTTCTGGACCGGGGTTGTCGGATCCATTGCCATGACATGCGTGGGCGTATGGTATTGGGAGCCGATGCAGGCAAGCGACTGGTTCTTCATGGGATGTCTATGCGTCACCGGGGTCACCGGGCATTGGCTTTTGATCCGCTGTTACGAAGTCGCAGAGGCCAGCGCGGTACAGCCCTTTGCCTATCTGCAACTGGTGTTTGCCGCGATCATTGGCATCAGCATCTTTGGCGAAACCGTGCGCAGCAATGTCGCCATCGGTGCGGGGTTGATCGTTGCGGCGGGGCTATTTACCTTTTGGCGCGAACGGCAAAAGCGTTTGGCCCACTAGTTCTTTTGAAAACGGGATCGGCAGGGGATCCTTGCCCAGCCGTGCGCGATAGACGGGCAGGCTTTCTGTCACCCGCATGACGTAATTCTGGGTTTCGCGGAACGGGATCATTTCGATCCAGTCGACGATGTCGATCTTGCCGCTGCGTGGATCACCATAGGTTTCCATCCAGCGGTCCGGGCGGCTTGGCCCCGCGTTATAGGCGGCGGCAACCATCGCGACATTGCCGTCAAAGCGCCCGGCCATCTGCGACAGATAGGTCGCCCCCAATCGGGCGTTGTGATCGGGGTCTGCGGTCAGGCGGTTGGTGGTGTGCAAGGCCGCAATCCCCAGATCTTCGGCGACATCGCGGGCGGTGGCGGGCATCAATTGCATCAAGCCGCGCGCGCCTGCATGGCTTTGTACCTGGGCGTCAAATTCGCTTTCGCGCCGGGCAATGGCGAGGCTCATTTCAGGGGCCATCGGCAGGTCCAGTTCCAACAGCGGATGCAGCGGATAATAGGGGGCCGCGATGGTCAGCCCGCGCCGCGCCGCCCGTTTGCCGATCATCACCGCCAGATGCGGCTGGTCGATATCAATGGCCGCTTGTCCCAAAAGCGCAAGATCGGCCGCGTCCAATTGATCCGCAAGATGGGTCCAGAACACTTCGGCCAGGGTGATTTCACCCGAGGCCTGCAACAACATTCCTGCTTCGAACAGGGAATCCTTGATGAAAGCCGCATCATGCCAATCGGTTGCGGGGGCGGGGCCGGAAAGCGATTGATCAAAGGCAATACCGGCCCGTTCAGCGGCCAAAAGCCCGTAAAACGCGGTCTGGAATTTGGCCCCCTCGGCATAGGCCGCATTGGCCGCGTCGCTGCGCCCCATCGCTTCTAATGCGCGGCCTTGCCAATATCCGGCGCGGCCCTGTGAAATCGGTGATTGCACAGCACTGTCATGGCTTAGAAAATGTGTATAGGCGCGGTCGGGATCGTTCAAAAACCGCAGGGCAATATAGCCCGCCAGCCATTCCAGATCGGCAAAATCAGAACCTTCTTGCAAGTGATGCTGCGCGGCCAGTTGATAGGCGCGTTTTGGATCACCTTCACGCATTTCAGAACGGGCCAGGGCGCGGCGGCGGTTGGACCATTGCGCCGGCAAACCAAGGGTTTCGGCGCTGCGTGATTGGGCAAGCAACAGGTCTTTGGCCGAGTCTTCATACCCCTTGCGGATGCGCCATTCAAACCGGTCATGCTGGAGGCCGGGATCGTCTTTCAGATCGGCGGGCAGGGCATCAATCAAGGGGTTCACGTCCGTCAACACCCGTTGCAGGGCGATGCGGGTTTCTGCCAGCGCCACCTGATCGGCGCTGACCAGATCAAACATCCGTTGCGCCGCATCATGATCGCGCTGCCAGAGCATCGCCTCAAGCCGTGCCGCGTGATGCGGTTTCAGCAGTTTGGCGTGATCGGCCAGAAACAGAATTTGCGCATTGCTGTCCATGTCCATCGTGCGCCATGCCAGCACCAGATTTGCCTGCGCTTCGCCTTTTTGGCCCGCCGCGGCCAATGCCGCGGCATAGGCCAGAACGCCCAAGGGGGTTTGCGGCGGATGTCCGGCAAAAAACAGCAGGATTTTGGCCTGGTCCTGCGCGATCACCATCTCTTCGGATTGGCGGCGCAGATAGCGTTCGCCGGGCCAGTCGGGGCGCCGTTCCAGAAACTCCGTGAGTTCATTGTAACTGCCGCGTCCGGCGCGCAGATGCTGCCAGGTGATCACATCGGCGGCAACCTGCCCATCACGGGCGGCAATGCGCGCAGCGCTGTCCCAATTTCCGGCCCGCAGCGCCTGCATCGCCCATCCCAAGGGGCGCGGGCGTTCAGCGGATGCAGGATTCGCCAGTGCGAAAACAAGCAGGAAGGCCGTTAGAATGCGTGTCATTGCTTGCATTTCCCATGGGTCAGAGGCTAGAGCCTTGAAACATATACTTTGGTGTGGGGTTTTCAAACGAATGCGCTGCTCAAGGTTTCGAGAGTCCGGTTTTCCGCCGGCCAGCACAACAAAGGAGCGTGCACATGTTTACAGGTTCTATGCCTGCCCTCGTCACGCCGTTTCGCAACGGCGAGCTGGATCTTGAAACCCTCAAGAAACTTGTGGAATGGCAAATCGGTGAAGGCAGCACCGGTTTGGTCCCCGTGGGGACAACCGGCGAATCCCCGACATTGACCCACCGCGAACACGAGATCGTGGTCGAAGAAGTGGTCAAAGCCGCCGCTGGCCGGGTGCCGGTGATTGCGGGGGCCGGATCCAACAACACCACTGAAAGCATCCGTCTGGCCCGCCACGCCGAAACCGTGGGTGCCGATGCGGTGCTGGTGGTGACACCCTATTACAACAAACCCACCCAGCGCGGGCTGATTGCGCATTTCACCGCTGTGCATGATTGCTGCAATCTGCCGATCATCATTTACAATATTCCGGGCCGGTCGGTGGTGGACATGAGCCCCGAAACCATGGGCGAATTGGCGAAACTGCCGCGCATTGTCGGGGTCAAGGACGCCACTGGCGATCTGGCGCGGGTCTGTGACCAGCGCCTGACCTGCGGCGTGGATTTCATCCAATTGTCCGGCGAAGATGCCACGGCGCATGGGTTCAATGCCCAGGGCGGCACAGGCTGTATTTCGGTGACCGCCAATGTCGCACCTGCGCTGTTGTCGCAAATGCAGGCCGCCTGTCTGGCTGGCGATTATGCCACAGCCCTGACGTTGCAAGACCGTCTGATGCCGCTGCACAAGGCAATCTTTAGCGAACCGGGTCTGGTCGGCGTGAAATACGCCATGTCGAGGCTGGACCTGTGTTCTGATGAGGTGCGTTTGCCGCTGACCGCCCTGTCGGATGAAACCAAGGCGCTGGTTGATCACGGCATGCGCTTTGCAGGTTTAATCAACTAAACAATTGGCGGGTGGGATCGCGCCCATCCTGCTGTTCCGGCTTGAAGTATGGTGGGCTTCGTCCCACCATGCGCCAAAACCAACCGGAGCACCCCATGAACATTCTGCCCATCATCGCCGAAAGCACCCCCGAGCTTGAGGAGATCTTTCGCGATCTGCATGCCCATCCCGAAATCGGATTTACCGAGGTCCGCACCAGCGGCATTGTTGCGCAAAAGCTGCGCAGCTATGGTGTGGACGAGGTGCATGAAGGGCTGGGCAAAACCGGTGTTGTCGGGATTATCCGTGGCAAAGGCCAGGGCAACCGTCGTGTCGGGCTGCGTGCCGATATGGATGCACTGCCGATCCAAGAGGCAACCGGCCTGCCCTATGCCTCCAAAAATCCGGGGGTGATGCATGCCTGCGGCCATGACAGCCACACCACCATGTTGCTGGGCGCGGCCAAACATCTGGCAGCGACCCGTGATTTTGACGGCACCGCCGTGATCGTGTTCCAGCCCGCCGAAGAAGGGCTGGGCGGGGCCAAACAGATGCTGGCAGACGGGTTGTTTGAAAAATTCCCCTGTGACGAGATTTTCGGCATGCATAATGTGCCAAACGGCGCACCGGGCAAAGTGGGCATCTGCAAAGGGCAGGCTATGGCGGGTGCGGCGTTTTTCGATATTCATATCAAGGGGAAAGGCAGCCATGCCGCCAGCCCTGATCAATCCCGTGATGCGCTGATGGTGGCGTCTTCTTTGGCCGGGGAAATCCAGACCATCGTCAGCCGCAACATCCCCGCGCAGGATGTTTGTGTGTTGTCGATCACCCAGATTCATGCGGGATCCGCTTATAATGTGGTGCCCGAAACCGCGACGCTGGCAGGGACCATCCGCTATTTCAAAGACGAGATATATGAGCGCGCTGCAGAACGGATGCAGATGATCTGTGATGGCTATGCGGTTTCCCACGGGGTTGAGGTGACGCTTGATCTGCGGTCGGTGTTTGATGTGTTGATCAATGATGACGAACTGTCGGATGTCTATATGCAAGCCGCAGCCGATATCGTCGGGCCAGAGAACCTTGAGCCGAACCGCCCGCCTGTCACCGGATCAGAAGATTTTGCCGATATGCTGCGGGTGATCCCCGGTGCCTATTGTACGGTGGGCCATGCTGGCACCGCGCCCTTGCACAATCCCGAATATGTGCTCGATCCCTCGATCCTGCCGATCGGTGCATCGGTGATGGCGCGGGTGGTGGAAAAACGTCTTGCGCTTGCCTGAAATGTCGGGCGGGAGTGATCCCGCCTGACGCCTCCAGGGTCTGGGCCATTTCCATCTGTGGCACCCTGGGCCCTGCAAGTGATCGCGCTGGGGGTCAGCGCGTCCTAACGTTGCCCGTAATACAGGCCAACAACATGTTCTGCCTGTGCAAAGAACAGCCAGCGCGCGATCAGGACACCTGCGACATGGGAGAGCACCGCGACAATTGCCAACAGGTGATGGAAGGGCAGCAGCAGCAGAACCACCGGCAAGACCGCCATCAGGCCAAGCGCGATCACCCGCAGCTTTTGCCCGTGTTTGCGCCCCACCACATGCACAAATTCGCGCAGCAGGTAATTGGTGCCGGTATGGGGCGGTTCAAAGGCGCGGGGGCTGCCGATATGGCCCAATTGCGTGGCGCTGGCCAGATCGGTGCCGGAACTGGCAAAGGCTTTGTCCCCGATCCCCCAAGTGGCAAGCTGGATCAGGCCCGACACAATCAACAGGCCAATCGCCCATGTGACCTGCCCGGCCAAAAGCGCGCCACCAGCGAGGCTGAGTGAAAGAAAATTCAGTGGGGTCAGCGGCATATGCCAGCGCGGTACGGTTTTAAGCTGGGTGTAGATCATCGAAGTGGTGAACACCGTCGCCATTGAAAACCCCGCGCCCAGAATGCCGATCAGCGCCCAGCGGGCCTCCAGAAACACCAGCCCCGCGCCATAGATCGCCATCAGGATCAAGGCGATGACCGCGCACCAGCCTTCACGGCTGAGCCAGCTTGTGCGCCATTGGGTAAAGGCCTTGAGGGCGCGTTCGGGGTGGCCAAGGTGAAAGGTCGAGGCAATCAATCCGCCCACCGCCAGCAGATAGGCAATGGTGAAAAACGCAAAGGCTGAAACGCCGGTGACCGCGGGAATGCCAAGGCCGAGACAAAACAACAGGCCAAAGCCGAGGCCCGAAAAGGTAGAGAAAAAGATAACAGATGGTGCCGGATGCATCAGAATTTCTCCAGCGTTTTATCAAGCCAGCCAAGAAAACCTGTGGCCTCTTGTGCCACGGGTTCAAGGAAGGGGGCCAGCACATCGAATTCAGGCAGCGCATCCTTGGGGCGGGGCGGCAGGTATTTGTTGACCGGTTTGGTGCCCTGTTCGGGCATCAGATCCACACCGCCACGTTCGGCCACCAGAAGGCTGACCTCTGAGTCGGGATCGCCGAGATCGCCAAAATGCCGCGCACCGGCAGGGCAGGTGCGCACGCAAGAAGGCACACGGTCTACTTCGGGCAGGTTTTCATTATAAATCCGGTCCACGCAGAGGGTGCATTTTTTCATCACCTTTGCTTGTTGGTCCATTTCGCGGGCCCCATAGGGGCAGGCCCAGGCACAGAGACCACAGCCGATGCAATCACTTTCGTTGACCAGCACGATGCCGTCTTCCACCCGTTTATAGCTGGCCCCGGTGGGGCATACGGTGACGCAGGGTGCGTCTTGGCAATGCAGGCAGGATTTCGGGAAATGGATCAATTGGGCAGGGCCGGTTTCGGGCTGGATTTCGTAACTGTGCACGCGGTTCAGGAAAGTGCCGGACGGGTTGGCCCCGTAAGCATCCTGATCCGATAGGGGGGCGCCGTCATTTTCGGTGTTCCAGCCTTTGCAGGAAATCACGCAGGCATGGCAGCCGACGCAGGTGTCCAGATCAATGACAAGGCCGAGTTTCTTTTCGGTCTGTTGTGGCAGGGATGTCATGGGCGGATCTCCTTGCGGATGTCGGCACGGGGGCCAGCCCCCGAACCCCCGAAATATTTACGGCCAAAAAGAAAGCGGATCATTTGCCAACCTTCCATGCCAGATTTTTTGGTGCTTTTGGAACAGGCGAGGCAAGCGGCGGATATTCGGGGCGCGATTGTTTGGGGCTTTCGGTTTTTTCGATGCGCACCTTGAGGTCAAACCATGCCGCCTGTCCGGTGATCGGATCGGAATTGGCCCAACGCATGCCGTCGCCTTTGGCGGGTAGCAATTCATGGATCAGGTGGTTGAGCAGGAAACCTTTGGTGGCTTCGGGGGCGTCTTTGCCCAGCGCCCAGGCGCCTTTGCGTTTGCCGATGGCGTTCCATGTCCAGATGGTGTTTTCGTTCAGCGCCGCCATTTCCATCACGGGCACGGTGATTTCCCCGTGCGGGGAAGACACCCGCGCCCAATCGCCGTCCGTCAGATCATGTTGGCGCATCAGTTTGCTCGGCAGATAGAGCGGGTTATGGCCGTGCAATTGCCGCAGCCAAGCATTTTGCGACCCCCAGGAATGATACATCGCCATCGGGCGTTGGGTCAGGGCGTGGACCGGATAGCCTTCGTTGCCCTGTTGGTCGCTGTCATACCAGATCGGCAGCGGTGACATCGTGTGTTTGATCCGCGCGCGCAGGTGATCGGGGGGCTGGAGGTCTCCGTGGCCTTCGGCGGCGCGTTGGAACCTGCGCATCGGTTCCACATAGAGGTTGAACAGATAGGGTTGTGGCGCATCATAGAGGCCCATTTTGACCGCCCAATTCTGATAGGCGCGGTTCCAGGGTTTGTAATAATTTGCCCCCTCGGGGATGTGTTCAACAAAGAAACCGCCGTTTTCGATGTAGTTCTTGATCTGGCTTTCGTTGACGCCGCCGCGCCCCGATTGCAGGCCGTTTTCGCCCATGCGCCAGCCTGCCAAGGGGCCAATGCCGGGGCGGCGTTCGTGGTTGGTGATGTAATCGGCGTAATCGGCGTATTTCTGGCTGCCATCGTCGTTGATGAATCCGGGCAGGCCCAGTTTCGCGCCGAGATCACAGAGCGCCGATTGGAAGCCTTTGACGTTGCGGTCCGGTTCGACAACGGGCCAGCGGATCGCATCGGCGGCGGCGTCGGCCTCGCAGATCGGACGGTCCAGCAGCGAAATGCAATCATGGCGTTCCAGATAGGTGGTATCGGGCAGGATCAGATCGGAATAGGCGACCATTTCAGAGGAATAGGCATCGGAATAGATGATATGCGGGATTACGTAATCGCCGTTTTCATCTTTGTCGGTCAGCATTTCCATAACGCCGCCGGTGTTCATCGACGAATTCCACGACATATTGGCCATATACATAAACAACGTGTCGATTTTGTAGGGATCGCCGGCATGGGCGTTTGAGATCACCATATGCATCAGGCCGTGGCTGGACATCGGATTGTCCCAAGTGAAGGCCTTGTCGATGCGTGCCGCTGTGCCGTCGGGTTTCAGCGCGAGGTCTTCGGGGCCATGCACAAAGCCAAGATGCGGGCCGTTGAGCGGCGCACCGGGGGTCATGCCGATATGGGGTTTGGGATGGGCCTTGGCGGGTTTGGGGTAGGGCGGCTTGAACCGGAACCCGCCGGGCACTTCGACGGTGCCGAGGATGATTTGCAGCACATGCAGGGCGCGGCAGGTTTGAAAGCCGTTGGCATGGGCTGAAATCCCGCGCATCGCATGAAACGACACGGGGCGGCCTGTCATGGTTTTATGGGTCTCGCCGCGGAAATCTGTCCATTCATGATCCAGCTCGAACGCCTCGTCAAAGGCAACGCGGGCCAGTTCGGCGGCAATGGCGCGGATCCGGCTGGCGGAAATGCCAACCCGTTCGGCAACCGCTTCGGGCGTGTATTCATCGGTCAGATATTGTTCGGCCATCTGATGAAACACCGGGCGGTGGGTCACCCCTTTGGCGCGGTGGGTGGCGGAAAGATCGGGTTTGACTCCCGGTTGATCAAACGGGGCCAGTTTGCCGCTGACACGGTCAATGACCAGCTCCTTGCCGTTTTCGTCGCGTAGGAACAGCCCGAAGTCAGGGGATTTTTCATCGCCATTCACCAGCACCGGTGCATCGGTGTATTGCGCCAGATAGGTCAGGTCGATCTTGCCGGCTTTCATCAGGCAATGGATCATCGACAGGATAAACAACCCGTCAGTGCCCGGCGTGATGCCCACCCAATCATCGGCAATGGCGTTATAGCCCGTGCGGATCGGATTGACGCCAATCACCCGTGCGCCGCGTTTCTTGATTTTGCCCAGACCCATTTTGATCGGGTTTGAATCATGGTCTTCGGCGACCCCGAACAGCATGAACAATTTGGTATGATCCCAGTCGGGCTGGCCGAATTCCCAGAACGCGCCGCCCATTGTGTAAATGCCTGCAGCGGCCATATTGACGGAACAAAATCCGCCGTGCGCCGCATAATTCGGGGTGCCAAAGGCCTGTGCCCAAAAGCTGGTGAAGGATTGTGATTGATCGCGGCCGGTAAAAAACGCCAGCTTTTCGGGGTTGTCCTTGCGGATCGGTTCAAGCCAGTCAGCGGCGATCTGATAGGCTTCATCCCAGCTGATTTCCTGAAATTCGCCGGATCCGCGTGGGCCAACCCGTTTGAGCGGGCTGCGCAGGCGCGAGGGGGCGTTGTGTTGCATGATGCCCGCCGAGCCTTTGGCGCACAGCACGCCTTTGTTCACCGGATGGTCGCGGTTGCCCTCGATATAGGCGACTTTGCCATCCTTGAGGTGGACATTGATGCCACAGCGGCAGGCGCACATGTAACAGGTGGTTTTTCTGATTTCGTCGGACACTTTGGGCGACAGATCAAGCACGGGCTGTTTATGCGTCATTGGGTTTCCTGTTGTGGTCTCATTGCGCCGCCTGAAGGGTGGTCACGGCGATCATATGGGTCACATCCTGCGCGGTACAGCCACGGGATAGATCATTTGCAGGTTTTGCCAAGCCCTGCAGCACCGGACCGATGGCCTCGGCACCGCCGATCCGCTGGGCGATCTTATAGCCGATGTTGCCGGCGTCGAGATTGGGAAAGATCATCACATTGGCCTGTCCGGCAACAGAGGAACCGGGCGCCTTGGCGGCGGCGACATCCGGCACAAAGGCCGCATCAAATTGCAATTCCCCATCGACCTGCAGATCAGGGTGATGATTGTGCAGCAGGGCCAGCGCATCGGTGACTTTGGTGACGGATGCATGGCGGGCACTTCCCAGTGTCGAAAACGACAGCAGCGCAACTTTGGCAGGTTCCCCCAACAGGCGGGTGCAGGACGTGGCCGAGGCCACTGCAATTGCGGCCAGTTCATGGGCATCCGGATCAATCACCAGCCCGCAATCGCCAAAGATCATCGCGGTTTGGCCCGAGGGGTGGTTTTCCGGCAGCACCATCAGGAAAAAGCTGGAGACCAGCGGCGCATCCTTGGCCTTGCCGATGATTTGCAAGGCGGCGCGCATGGTTTGGGATGTGGTGGCAACCGCGCCGCCGAGGGTGCCATCGGCATGGCCGTTGCGCACCATCATCGCGGCAAAAACCAGCGGGTCGTGGGCCTGAAGACTGGCCACGTCGATACTCACGCCCTTGTGCTGGCGCAGCTTGAAATAGGTCTGGGCAAATTCGGCGGTCAGGGGGGATGTTTCGGGATCCTGGAGCGTGATGTTCGGGATGTCGACCGCGCCTGCCTGTGCCAGTTGCGCGCAGACCGCGGCCTCTGGGCCAATCAGCGTGACACGCGCAATGCCTGCCCGCACCGCAGCAATTGCACCGGCCACAACCCGTGGGTCGTGGCCTTCGCTGAGCGCAATATGGGCAGGCCGACGTGCGGCGCGATCATGTAGACCCTGCAGCACCTTCATCGTCTGCCCATCGTGGTATGATGGTGCCGCCTGGGCATCGGGGATTATGCGCTTGCCTGCGGGCGCATGTCGTCTTTGCTGATTCCCGCAACAGAGACCGGTTTTTTCATGGCATCACGGCGGAAGGGTTCGCCCAATTCCTGATTGAGCAGCACTTCGATAAAGGTGGTTTTGCCCTCGTTCATCTGGGCCTTGATCGCGCTGTCCAGGGCGTCTGTCAGGTCTTCCATGCCTGTGACCTGTACGCCGTTGACACCGCAGGCCCGCGCGATGGCGGAATAATCAACGTCCTGCGCCAGTTCGGTGCCGACAAAGTTGTCCTCGAACCACAGGGTTGTATTGCGTTTTTCCGCGCCCCATTGATAGTTGCGAAAAATCACCATGGTGATGGCAGGCCAGTCATCTCGGCTGACCGATACCATTTCGTTCATGGAAATCCCAAAGGCCCCGTCGCCGGCAAAACCCACAACCGGCACATCGGGACGGCCAACCTTGGCGCCTGCAATCGCAGGAAAGCCATAGCCGCAGGGCCCGAACAAACCGGGCGCAAGGTATTTGCGGCCTTCTTCAAAGGTGGGATAGGCATTGCCGATGGCGCAATTGTTGCCGATGTCCGAGGAAATGATCGCATCTTTTGGCAGGGCGGATTGAATGGCGCGCCATGCCATGCGCGGTGACATTTTGGCAGGCTCGCGGTCGCGGGCGCGTTCATTCCATGTGGTGCCCGGATCATCGTCTTCGTGATCCATCGAAGTCAGTTCCTGTGCCCATGCCGATTTGGTGGTGGCAATCAGGTTTTTGCGGTCGCTGCGGCCCTCATCCCCGGCGTGATCATCAAGCATGGCAAGGATGCTGTTGGCGACTTTTTTGGCATCGCCGACAATCCCGACACTGACTGTCTTGGTCAGCCCGATGCGGTCAGGGTTGATGTCCACCTGAATGATTTTGGCCTGCGTCGGCCAGTAATCAATGCCATAGCCCGGCAAGGTGGAAAACGGGTTCAACCGTGTGCCAAGCGCCAGCACCACGTCTGCCTTGGAAATCAGTTCCATCGCCGCCTTGGACCCGTTGTAGCCCAGTGGCCCCACCGACAAAGGGTGCGCGCCGGGGAAGGCATCATTGTGCTGATAGCCACAGCAGACCGGCGCATCCAGACGTTCAGCCAAGGCTTTGGAGGCTTCGATTGCGCCGCCGATCACCACACCTGCGCCGTTCAGGATCACGGGGAATTTCGCGCCAGACAGCAGCTTGGCCGCATCCGCAAGCGCCTGTTCGCCACCGGAAGGGCGTTCAAATTCGACAATGGCGGGCAGATCAATATCAATCACCTGTGTCCAGAAATCGCGGGGCACGTTGATCTGGGCAGGGGCGCTGGCGCGTTTGGCCTGAATGATCACACGGTTCAGGGTTTCAGCGATGCGCGACGGATCGCGGACTTCTTCTTGATAGGCGACCATATCCTGAAACAGCGCCATCTGTTCGACTTCCTGAAAGCCGCCCTGTCCGATGGTTTTATTCGCGGCCTGCGGGGTGACCAGCAACAGCGGCGTGTGGTTCCAATAGGCGGTTTTTACAGGTGTCACGAAATTGGTGATGCCGGGGCCGTTCTGGGCAACCATCATCGACATTTTGCCGGTGGCGCGGGTGTAGCCATCTGCCATCATGCCTGCGTTACATTCATGGGCGCAGTCGAAAAATTTGATTCCGGCGGCGGGGAACAGATCGGAAATTGGCATCATCGCCGATCCGATAATGCCAAAAGCATGGTCGATGCCGTGCATCTGCAGGACTTTTACAAATGCTTCTTCGGTGGTCATTTTCATGGCGGTTCATCCTCGGGGTTGGAAGCGCGGGACGAATCCCGTCATTGGCTTGGGCTTAGGGTAAAGTTTGCGGCGCAGCGGGGTTAGGTCCAGACGTGAGGCTGGGATAACGCCAGCTCGCGAAAGTGTCGCATTTCCTGCCCGATCAATTTCACGCCTTCCTCGATGCGGGCAGTCGGGATTGAGGAATAGGCAAGGCGGTAATAATTCGAGGGCTGGTGATCGCCTGCGAAAAAGCTGCGTCCGGGTTCGATCAACACGCCTTTGGCCAGCAATCTTCGGGCCAGATCTTCGGTGTTGATGTGATCAGGGGCGCGCATCCAGAACGACGATCCGCCATAGGCGCCACGGCCCGAAATCTGTAAATCCTGTGCCGCCAGCGCGTCTTCCATGACGCGACGGCGGTCGTGCATGGCACTGCCCATCCGCCGGATCAACGCATCATAATGGCCCAGCGACAGGAAATAGGCGGCCGTACGCTGGATGTGGCCGGGGGGATGGCGCAGCACGCTGGCGCGCAGGGCGCGGGCCTCGCGGATAAACGGCTCTGATCCCACCAGATAGCCCAGCCGCAACCCCGGAAACAGAGATTTGGAAAAACTGCCGACATAGATCACCCGCCCATCGGTATCGAGCGATTTCAGCGCCGGAGAAGGCGGTTTGAGGAAGGACATTTCAAATTCGTAATCGTCTTCGACAATCAGCGCGTCCAATTCCCGCGCCCGTTCCAGCAAGGCGCGGCGGCGGTCCATCGGCATGGTGGCATTGGTCGGGCATTGGTGGCTGGGGGTGCTGAAAATCACATCGGTATCGGGCGGGATCGCATCGGGGGGCAATCCGTCCTGATCCACCCTCACCGGTGTCACATGGCAGCGCGATTGTGACAGAATATCCCGTAGCGATGGATAACAGGGGTCTTCCAATGCGGCGCGGCGGCGCTGCGTCAACAACACCTGCGTGGTCAGCCAAAGCGCATTTTGTGCGCCCAGCGTGATCAGAATCTGTTCGGGACGGGCCGAAATACCACGGCGTGGCAGGGTGTGGCGGGCGATAAATTCGATCAGTTGCGGATCGTCCTGATCGTAATAATCTGCTGTCAGCGCCGAAAAATCCCGCTGGCCCAAGGCCTGCAAGGCGCAAAGCCGCCAATTTGTATGATCAAACAACGTTGGATCAACCTGACCATAGATAAACGGAAAACGGCAATTGGCCCAATTTTGCGGCTTTGCCCCCGCAACACCGCCACAAAACCGCTGCCCGATGGCGCGGTTCCAATCCACGGCATCCTGATTTTCCGGTGACGGCGCAAAGCTGGGCGGGGAGGGCGCATTTTGCGAGACAAAATACCCCGAACGGCCCTTGGAGATCAGGTAATCATTGGCCAGCAATTCGGTATAGGCAATGGTCACGGTGATCCGGCTGACCCCCAGATGCAGGGCCAGTTTGCGGGTCGAGGGCAATTTTTCGCCTTGTTGAAAGCGGCCTGACAAAATGCCCTGCGCGATCATCTGTTGGATCTGCTGTTGCAGGGTGCCGTGGGAGTCCGGGTGCAGAAAGAATGTCTCGACGGGCAGCGCCATGAAGACCTCCGTGAACTGGTATTACCGTGGTTCAGATTTGGTATTAAACGGGGGCGAAATTGTATCCCTAGTGGCGTAAAATGCGTGGCGGATCAATGAAAATGTCGTGCTAATTGAGACTTGTGGTATCATTTTTCAGTCAATTGGTGTGGCTTCGACTGGAAATCAGGCTTTTGCCGAGCACGGCGGTGGCGCTCAAAAGCAAAAGCCCCGGCCAAGGCCGGGGCTTTTGTGATCCATCGGCAAGGGGGCCGATTTAGGGACAGGCCGATTTAGGGACAGGCGGCTGTATAGCGCTGACCGGCAGAGTTTTGGTAAACACATTTGCCGGTTTGGGTTTTGCCGATGTAATTACCAGCAGCAGCGCCAGCGGCCCCACCGATGATTGCACCAACAACCTTGTCGTCATCACCAGAGACAGCGGCCCCTGCCGCGGCACCCAGTGCGGCACCTGTCAATGCGCCCTGATTGCCATAGCCACCTTCACAGGCGGCCAAAGCGGCAATCATCGGGATGGCTATTAAAAACTTTTTCATCGTTACTCTCCCATAAGGTTACGGGGAAAGAACGTGCAGAGGCGGGATTGGTTCCATCGGTTTTGAAAATTTATCCGGCCATCAAAAAACCGCCAGTCACAGGACCAGCGGTTTATTGAAATACCTGGATCGGATTACGCGAAAACGCGGCCCAATGCGCCATCAACGGCACTGACGATCTGGTTGATGTCATCCTTGGTGGCGATCAGCGCCGGCGAGAAACACAAAGTGTTGTTCTTGCCCGGTACCGATCGGTTGGTCGCACCAATGATGACCCCTTGCTGCATGCAATCACCCACAACCGCCTGAATGCGCTTTTCCTCAACCGGTGCGCGGCTGTCACGGTCGGTAACCAGCTCGGCCCCAAGAAACAGACCCTTGCCGCGGACCTGACCGATGACCGCATGTTTGTCGGCCAAGGCGTTCAACTGGTCCAGCATGTAATGGCCCATGTCAGTGGTGTTTTGCAGCAGGTTTTCATCTTCGATGATCGCCATGTTTTCAATGCCAGCGGTCGGGCCTGCGGTGCAGCCGCCAAAGGTGGAAATGTCGCGGAAATAGTTCAGCGGATCGGCAGCATCGTCTTTGAACATGTTGAACACTTCTTCGGTGGTCACCAGACAGGCAATCGCCGCATAGCCAGAGGCCACACCTTTGGCCATGGTCACCATATCCGGTTTGATGCCGTAATGCTGATAGCCGAACCATGTGCCGGTCCGGCCCACGCCACAGACCACTTCGTCAATGTGCAGCAGGATATCGTATTTTTTGCAAATGTCCTGCACGCGGTCCCAATAGCCTTCGGGCGGTGTGATGACGCCGCCGCCTGCGGTGACAGGTTCAAGGCAAAGCGCGCCAACAGTGTCCGGCCCTTCGGCAAGGATCACTTTTTCGATCTGGTCGGCCGCCCAGAGGCCATAATTTTCCTGTGGCGCGCCGTCTTGTTCAAAGGCGCGGTATTCAAGGCAATGCGGCACCCGCACAAAACCATCGGCGAAGGGGCCGTATTGTGCGTTACGTTCCTCTTGTCCGCCTGCGGACAGACACCCAATTGTCGTGCCGTGGTAATCGCGGTCACGGTACAGGATCTTGTGCTTTTTGCCGCCATAGCGTTTGTGCGCGATCTGGCGCACCATCTTAAAGCCCTTCTCGTTCGCCTCAGAGCCCGAGTTGCAATAATAAACGCGGCTCATGCCGGGCATTTTATCAATCAGCATTTCAGCGAAGTTGGAGCCGGGGATTGATCCGGCAGAACCTGCAAAATAGTTCAGTTTGATCAATTGGTCGCGCACGGCATTGGCGATGCGTTCGCGGCCATAGCCGACATTGACGGTCCAGACGCCCCCGGACACAGCATCAAGGTGTTCTTTGCCTTTTTGATCCCAGACGCGCATGCCTTTGCCTTCGACAATGATGCGCGGATCGGTTGTTTCATAGATTTTATGCTGGCTCAGGTGATGCCAGATATGGGCGCGGTCTGCCTCGACAATGCGGGAGATGTCATTTTCGTTGAAGTTGCCGTCCATGGTGTCAGACCTTTCTTAGCGCGGTTTGCCGGGGTGAATTCAGGGCGTATTTGGCCCTTGTTGTTCCATCAATGCTGTTTGAATGCGGAATCGAGTAGGGCCAGTTATTGAGCATAGATAGCGCCAGTTTTTCAATCTGTCCAATGCCAAGGGTATCGTCTTTGTCTGTTTCTTGGGCATATCGCGCTGCACTGGTAAAATAACATGCAGGGGTCGTTGGGCGCAATTTTTTGGCTTTACCAGATCAAGGTGCCGCAGGTCGGGGGGGGCGATATGTCTGGCAATTGCCCCCTAAAAAGACGGTGAGACCCCAGTTGGCCAGATTTTACAGGGCTTTGCCCCGCACCAAGACATTCGGCGCGCGGCTTGACGATGATCTGTCAAACCCGTGGGGCGGGCGCAGCTTTTGGGTCATTTGTGCCGGACATGCGCCTTGTTTGCTCAACTGCCAATGAACTGGACTCATGGAGGGTCAACATGTGGACGTTTATCAACGCGGGGTTCTTCCGCCACCTTTGCTTACCATTGCAGAAATCCGGGACTGCGCCATTTCTGTTCACCACGTCAAAGCGGCGTGCCGTAGAACCCTTAAGGGCCGATAAGGTTGCCCAAATAACCGATACGCGCCATGCTGGTGTAGAATGAGCGTTGCCGCACAGCAGATCGTAGCTGGATCACTCGACATCCAGACCAAGATGAAAAGATCGGCAAAAAATGCCGACGCACCCACCAACAGACCGGCTTGGACAGGTCGGCAAATGATCAACAGGGAGAATGTTATGATCAAGACAACAACTAACGGAATTATCGCGGGCGTCGTGATGGCGATGACAGGTCAGGCTGCGCTGGCAGATGGCCACGGCGAAATCACCGTTGGATATTTCCTTGAATGGCCAATGCCATTCCTCGCGGCCAAAGCATCCGGTGCCTATGACGAAGCGCTGGGGATGAAGGTAAATTGGGTTTCTTTTGAAACGGGCACCGCAATGTCTGCGGCAATGGCTTCGGGGGATGTGCAGATTTCCGTTTCCCAAGGGGTGCCGCCTTTCGTTGTTGCCACTTCGGGCGGTCAGGATTTGCAGATCATTGATGTCGCGGTTTCCTATTCAGAAAACGACAATTGCGTGGTGCGCTCCGAGTTGGAAATCGACAAGGATAGCGCCGATGAACTGGCGGGCAAGAAAGTGGCTGTACCGTTGGGCACTGCTGCTCATTACGGTTTCTTGCGTCAGATGGACCACTTTGGTGTGGATGTTTCGACCTTGCAGGTTGTGGATATGGCCCCCCCGGAAGGCGCCGCAGCCCTGAGCCAAGGTGCCGTTGATTTTGCCTGTGGCTGGGGCGGTGGCCTTGCGCGGATGAAAGAATACGGCAACGTGCTTTTGACCGGTGCTGAAAAGCAGGATCTGGGCATTCTGGTGTTTGACGTTACCTCTGCACCATCGTCCTATATTGCTGAAAACGGCGATACTGTTGCGAAATTTGCAGCTGTGACCGCCGCCGCAAATGCCGATTGGAAAGCCAATCACAGCGATGAAATGCTTGCGGCGATTGCGCAGGAATCGGGCATGGACGTCGAGGCCACCAAAGCCTCCATTTCCACGTTTGAATTCCCGTCGATCGACGAACAGCTTTCAGACGCATGGCTGGGTGGCAATGCGGCCTCCTTTATGAAGGGTGTAGCGGATGTGTTTGTACAAGCAGGCTCCATCGATTCAGCGCTTGGCAGCTATGAGGCGACAGTGAACACTGGCCCGCTTGAGGCCGCCAAAGGCATGTAAGCTTGATCGGGCGGTGTGGCCGGTTTGGCCGCGCCGCCCTTTTCCCAATGAAACAGAGGTGGGGAACACCCTGCCCTTTGATCCCTGACGGGGATGGGACGCGAATGTATGACCGGACTTTCCATTGAAAAACTCTCCATGCGATTTGATCTGCCCGACGGCGGATCGGTGCAAGCCTTGCAGGATGTGTCGCTGGATTTGAAAGCGGGCGAATTGTTAAGCGTGCTGGGCCCGTCCGGCTGTGGCAAGACCACGCTGTTGAACATTGTTGCGGGGTTTCTGGCGCCGACATCGGGCAAGATGACCCTGAATGGCCATGTGATCACCGGCCCGGATGCCGAACGCGGTATGGTGTTTCAGCAAGGTGCGCTGTTTGAATGGATGAGCGTGCGCGAGAATGTCGGCTTTGGCCCGTCCATGAAAGGCATGCCAAAGAACAACAAAACCGAGATCGTCAATCACCTGCTGGATGTGGTTGGCCTGCAGGATTTCAAAGAAAAGGCGGTTTACGAATTGTCCGGCGGGATGCAGCAGCGCGTGGCACTGGCCCGCTGTCTGGCCAATGATCCCGATGTGATCTTGATGGACGAACCGCTGGGGGCCTTGGATGCGCTGACCCGCGAAAAGATGCAAAGCCTTGTTTTGAAACTGTGGAAAGAGACAGGCAAGACCATCATCCTGATCACCCATTCTGTCGAAGAGGCCTTGTTGCTGGGCGAGCGTCTGATTGTGATGGCCCCGCGTCCGGGGCGGATTCACAAGGAATACCGGCTGCCATTTGCCGAATTGGGGGTGAACGCAGACCTGCGCGAGGTCAAGAAACACCCTGAATTTGGCCCCAGACGCGAGGAAATCCTCAATATGATCTGGGACATGGAAGAAGAAATTATGGGTACTTCGGAGGATGCGGCATGATCCCTCTGCTGATTTATATCGCGATATTCGTCGCGGCGTTTGTTATTGTCACCAAGATTGTGCAGGGCGCACGGGCCAAGGATTATACCTCTCTCAAGACCGTGACCTTTGGCGATGAAAGCGCAGTGCGCCCCAACCGTGCGGCGGGGATCATTTCGATCCTGACGATCTTTGTGATGTGGGGGATTTTCACCGGATCAACGCTGTTGCCGTCTTTCCTGCATGCGCCGGGGCCGTTTGAGGGTACAACCCGATTTACCTATACCGCGCAGGTTGCGGGCCAGCCGCCCGATGATGCTACGGTCACTGTTGTGGTGCATCCCCGCGAGGTGGAAACCGACGCGCCGGTGGTTGAGGCTGGCGAGGGCTTTGCCAAGAATGATTCAGCCGCGATTGCCCAATGGCGCACGGGGCTGATCCGTGTCGATAAAAACGATGAATTTACCAAAAAGGACGGGGCCAAAGTGATTGCCATCAACGGCAAGAAAATTGCTCCCGGTGAAACCGTGCAGGTGGAGGGCGGATCGGTGACCTTGTCAGACAAGGGCACGCCGAACTTTGAGCCGACCAAAGGCTGGCAGATGGAACCGTTGTATCTGCCCTCGCCCGAGGCAGTCTGGGCACGTTCGCTAAAGGTTGCAGACGAGGGTTTCCGCAACTTTACGCTTCTGCAACACTTGGGGTTTTCGCTGTTCCGGGTTGTGTTGGGATTCATGTTGGGCGCGATTGTCGGCATTCCGCTGGGTTATGCGATGGGGCTAAGCGATTGGTTCCGGGGCTGGTTTGATCCGATTGTGGAATTCATGCGTCCGGTGCCGCCTTTGGCACTGATCCCCTTGGTGATCATCTGGGCGGGCATCGGGGAAGCAGGCAAGATCATCCTGCTGTTTCTGGCGGCGCTTTGGATCATGGCGATCGCGGCGCGCTCGGGGGTGTCGGGGGTCAAGATTTCCAAGGTTCATGCCGCTTATTCGCTGGGGGCCAGCAAATGGCAGATCATGCGCTATGTGATCATCCCCAATTCCCTGCCCGAGATTTTCACCGGGGCGCGGGTGGCGATGGGGGTCTGTTGGGGCACGGTGGTTGCCGCCGAACTGGTGGCGGCGGAACAGGGGGCAGGCATGATGATCATGACTGCATCCAAATTCCAGAACACCGATATCGTGATCATGGGGATCATCCTGATCGGGGTCATCGGGTTTGGCATCGACATGTTGATGCGCTGGGCAGAACGCATCCTGGTGCCGTGGAAAGGCAAAGGCTGATTTCGCTGGATCAGTTCGGGGTGAAACATCAAAAAACGCCGGGGAAATCCCCGGCGCTTTTGTTTCTGGTCAGCAAAGCAATTCCCGAAATAGCGGTTTCAGGTTTTTGCAAAAGCGTTTTATTTGGCCGGCTTGCCACGGTGCGGCTTGCCTGCGGGTTTGCCGCCCTGCTTGCCAACCCGATTTGGCGGCGAGAACCGCTTGGACGGATCAGAGGCCCGTTTGTAGGATTTGCCTTCTGGTGCGGCATCGCCGCTGGCTTTGAACGCTGGCTTGCCGCCCTTGGGTTTGCGGGGCGCATCCCCTGCGGGCTTTTCCTTTTTCCATACGGCTTTGGCTCTTGGGGCCTCTGCCGCTTCGCCGCTGGATTTTGGGCGGGGCTTGGCGCCGGCTTTCATCGGGCTGCGCTCGGTTTTATGCGACTTTGGCGGACGTTCACCTTTGGGTGCGCGGGGTTTGTCGAATTTCGGCTTTTCGCGGCGCTCGGGCCGTTCGCCGCGCTCTGGTCGGGTTTCGGCAATCGCTTCTTCGCGATATGGTTTGCGCGGTTTGCGCGGCTCTGACGGGGCATCGGAATCAAAGGATGATTTGCGATGCGGCTTGCCCTCGGGGCGGCCTTCAAATCTGGGTCCGCGGCGGTCGCCAGACGGTTTTGGCCCGCGTGCCAGATCAGGGGCGCTGTCCAATTGGGTGACCACAGCGCCGCCTTCGGCTTTCATGTCAGGACCAAGCGCATTGACGAATTTCGGTGCAGAAGACGCAAGGATTTCGACAAAGCTGTGGCTGGGCTGGATGCGGATTGCGCCGATGTCGTCTTTGGTCAGATCACCCAGACGGCACAGCATCGGCAACAAGGTGCGCGGTTCGGCACCGTCATTGCGGCCCGCAGAGACCGAGAACCAGACCGACGGGCCAAAGGAGCCGCGTGGTTTTTCATCGCCACGGGCACCGGGATCCATCAGATCTTCTGGGGCCGAAGCGCGGGCGCGGTAGAGGTTTACAAATGCGGTGGCCAATTGTTCCGGGCTGAATTGTTCAACCAGATTGCTCACAAAGCCTGCTGCATCCTCGGGGATTGGTGCGGACCATGCAGAATCGTTGAGCAGGCGGTCCTCGTCAGCGGCATTTACTTCGCTGGCGGTGGGCGCTGCGGCCCATTCAACCTTGAGTTTGGCACCACCAAGCAAACGGTTGGCTTTGCTTTTCATTTTTGGCGGGACGATCAGCGCGGAAACACCTTTGCGTCCGGCGCGTCCTGTCCGCCCGGAACGGTGCAAAAGCGTGTCCGAATTTGACGGCAGATCGGCATGGATCACCAGTTCCAGATTGGGCAGGTCGATGCCGCGTGCCGCCACATCTGTTGCCACACAGACACGGGCGCGGCCATCGCGCAGGGCCTGTAGCGCATTGGTGCGCTCGGATTGTGACAATTCACCGGACAGCGCCACAACCGAAAATCCGCGGTTGGTAAATTTGGTGGTCAGGCGGGCCACGGCCGCGCGGGTGTTGCAGAATACAATCGCGTTTTTGGCTTCGTAAAAGCGCAGCACGTTGATGATCGCGTTTTCGGTGTCGCGCGGGTGGACGTTCAGCGCACGATATTCAATGTCTGCGTGTTGCTTGGCTTCGCCGACAGTGCTGATCCGCTGGGCGTCGCGCTGATAGGATTTTGCCAGTTTCGCAATCGCCGCAGGCACGGTTGCAGAGAACAACAGGGTACGGCGGTCTTCGGGGGCTTCGGACAGGATGAATTCCAGCTCGTCGCGGAATCCGAGGTCCAGCATTTCGTCCGCTTCATCCAGCACCACGGCGCGCAGATCGCCCAGATCAATATTGCCGCGCTTGATGTGGTCACACAGGCGGCCGGGTGTCGCGACCACAATATGTGTGCCGCGATCGAGTGAACGGCGTTCGGTGCGCTGGTCCATGCCGCCCACACAGGTGGTGACAATGGCGCCTGCCTTGCCATACAGCCAGCTGAGTTCGCGGCTGACCTGCATGGCCAGTTCACGGGTGGGCGCAATGACCAGGGCCAGCGGCGCAGCGGCAGGGCCGAAAAATTCGGCGTCTTCCAGAAGCGTCGGCGCAATCGCGAGACCAAAGGCCACGGTCTTGCCTGATCCGGTCTGGGCAGAGACCAGCAGATCGGCCTGCGTCAAGGCAGGATCGGTCACGGCCTCTTGGACAGCGGTTAAAGTTTCATAGCCCTGTTGGGCAAGCGCATCGGCGATGGTCTGAATCAAAGGATTATCCTGTTTAGAAAGCATAGCCCGCGCACGGGCGGCCAGAGGCGGGACGCCTCGGCAAAATGGGTTGGGCTGTCGGTAAGGGTTTGCAGCGTGAATGTACATGGTGTTTATGTCGCATTATAGTTGACTTCGTCCTTATTTTCTGGATTTTTTAGAGATATTTTTGGTATTTTAGCGCAATTTGAATGCAGAGCCTTTCTGCGAGAGGAATTTTATGACGGATGATTTTGGGGTCGGGATGGGTGATTCCTTTGCGGCGGGCGAGGCCGCGCCCCGGGCAGCGGAAAAACACCCAGAGGTTTTATCTATTGAGGATATAATCACTTTCAGATTGCGTCGCTTGGTGTTGATCGGGGAACGTGAGGGGCATTTGTGGTCAAATGCGCTGTTTGACCTGAGCCTGAATGAATGGCGGGTTCTGGCCCTGGTTGTGGCGCGGGCGCCTGCGCGGGCGGCGGATATTGCCGAATTCCTGCTGATGGACAAAAGCCAGACCAGCCGCTTGGTGAAATCATTGGCGGGCAAAGGGTTGATCACAATGCTGGAAGATTCCGCGGACCGGCGGGCGCATGTGCTGGAACTGACGGTGCAGGGTGCCGAGGTCTATCATGGGATGATGGCCGAGGTGCTGCGCAGCAACGAAGAGGTGCTGGCGCCTTTGAGCAAAGACGAGGTTGCAGTGTTCAGTGGCATGTTGCAAAGGCTGATTGATCATAATTTCGCTATTTTGCAAGGCCGGATCAGCACAGGCGAATAGCCCAGCAGATTTG
This sequence comes from Sulfitobacter sp., assembly GCA_047634585.1. Taxonomy (GTDB): domain Bacteria; phylum Pseudomonadota; class Alphaproteobacteria; order Rhodobacterales; family Rhodobacteraceae; genus Sulfitobacter. The sequence goes on from JBLIAN010000006.1 coordinate 63,913, forward strand.
GCAGGCGCTGGCGGGTTTGCGGCTGCTGAGCCGGGGAAAGTATCAAAAGGTGCAGCCCATTTGGGCTGCAGGTGATTTTATTGTGCTGATGAGGGACGCTGTCCCTCAAACTCCCTGAAATATTTAGGGCCAGAAAGAAAAGGGGCCAGGCTGTTGAATACAGTGCCTTTGACGCGGGATTTGCTGTTGATCGGCGGCGGCCATGCCCATGCCTTGGTGTTGCGGGCCTGGGGGATGAAACCCTTGGCGGGGGTGCGGGTGACGGTGATCAACCCCGGCCCGACCGCGCCTTATACCGGGATGTTGCCCGGTCATATTGCCGGACATTACCGGCGCGAGGACCTTGAGATTGATTTGGTACGTCTGTGCCGTCATGCGGGGGCGCGGCTGATCCTTGGCAAGGCGGGCGGCATTGATCGCGCGGCCCGGCAGGTGATGGTGCGGGGGCGGCCCCCTGTGGGCTATGATGTGGCGTCTTTTGATCTGGGGATCACGGCGCGGATGCATCTGCCGGGGTTTGAAGGCCATGCAGTTGGTGCCAAGCCGCTGGATGTCTATGCCGCGCGTTGGCGGGATTTTCTGGGGCGTGCGGTTGCGGGAAGGATCGCGCCGCAGGTCGCGGTGATTGGCGGCGGTGTTGCGGGCTGTGAGCTGGCACTGGCGATGGCCCATGCCTTGCGACAGGCCGGTCTGGTGCCGCAGATCACCTTGATCGAGGCCGGGCCTCAGGTTTCGGGTCTTGGGCAAGGGGCGCGGCAAAAGGTAATGGCGGCCTTGGCACGCTATGACATTGATTTGCGCGTAAATACGCGGGTTGAACGGATCGAGGCCGATCAGGTGGTGCTGGCGCAGAGTGACACTGTGCCGGCGGCGCTTTGTGTCGGGGCGGCGGGGGCCTTTGCGCATCCGTGGATCGCGGCATCGGATTTGCCGGTGCAGGACGGTTTTATCAAAATTGGGCCTGATCTTGGGGTGATGGGTGATGCGCGGCTGTTTGCGGTGGGGGATTGCGCCCATATGGCCGCTGCACCGCGCCCCAAGGCCGGGGTGTTTGCGGTGCGCGCCGCGCCGATCCTGTTGGGCAATCTGCGGGCGGCGCTGGGGGTTGGAAAACGCCGCAGCTTTCACCCGCAGAGGCATTATCTCAAGTTGATTTCGCTGGGTGAGAAATCCGCAATGGCCGAAAAATTCGGACAAAGCCTGTCAGGGGGGGTGTTGTGGCGCTGGAAGGACCGGATTGACCGCAGATTCATGCAGAAATTTACCGATCTGCCGGTGATGCAGATGAGTGTACCTGAGGGACCACTGGCGGCAGGGGTGAGCGAGGCGCTGGCGGGTAAGCCGCTTTGTGGTGGGTGCGGGGCCAAGGTGGGGGGCGGTGTGTTACAAGATGCTTTGGGCCTGATTGCGCCGGCCCAAGGTGATGTGATTGCGGGCGCGGGGGATGATGCGGCAATTCTGCGTCAGGCGGGCGGCGGGTTTCAGGTGATCAGCACCGATCATCTGCGCGCCATTGTTGCAGATCCGGTGCAGATGACGCGGATCTCGGCAGTGCATGCTTTGGGTGACATCTGGGCGATGGGGGCCAAACCGCAGGTCGCATTGGCGAGTGTGATCTTGCCGCAGATGACCCCGGATTTACAGGCGCGCAGTCTGCGCGAGATTACCCAAGCCGCCCGCGATGTGATGATGGGTGCCGGGGCGCAACTGGTGGGCGGGCATACCACGATGGGCGCAGAATTGACCATCGGGTTCACGGTGACAGGCATACGAGAGACGATGCCGATCACGGTGGGCGGGGCGCAGCACGGGGATGTGTTGCTGTTGACCCGCCCGATCGGATCAGGGGTAATCATGGCCGCAGATATGCAGGGCGATGCTGCAGGACGCGATGTGGCTGCGGCTTTGGCGGTGATGCAGGAACCCCAGGATCGGGCCGCAAAGATATTGGCGCAGGCCCATGCGATGACCGATGTGACGGGTTTCGGGCTGGCGGGGCATGTGCAGGCGATTTGCCGTGCGTCGGGGCTCGGGGCCGAGTTGTGGCAGGATAAAATCCCGCTTTATGCGGGGGCGCGGGGATTGTCGGATGCGGGGGTTGCATCGTCTTTGATGGCGGCAAACCTCAGGGATGCGCCTGTGTCCGGGAAGGATGACCCGCTTTTACATGATCCGCAGACGGCAGGCGGGTTGTTGGCGGCATTGCCAGAAGCGGCGGCCAGGGTCGCCTTGCAAAACTTACAGGGCCAAGGGCTGTCGGCGGCGATCATCGGGCGGCTTGGCAAAGATGTTGGCGGCATTGTGCTTAGGTGAAATCTGCTCTCAGGCGGGCCGCTGTTGCGCTGAGCGTTGGCCCATCGAGATCAGGCAAATCATAGCGGCGCTGTGGCGCGGCGGATCGGGCCGATGATTTTGCATAGCGCGGGTCATAATGCGCCTCCATCAAAGCTGCGGCCAATGTTGGCCAGTCCTGCGTTGTGGCCAGATTTTGCCAATCTGCAATGAGGTCGGCGGGATGATAGCCGCGCAATTGATCAATATGCCCAAGCAATGCTGCAGTATCTGCCGTCAGATCATCATATGCGTGGCATAGAAATGCAGCGCGTGCCGCCAATGGCGCGTTGATTTCGATGCGGGGGGCGGCACACATCAAGGTCCACAGGGCAGGCGGGATGATTCGCGTGCCGATTTTGCTGCTTTCTGCTTCGATCCAGACGGGTTTGGCCGGATCAAACCCTGCCAATGCGGCGGCAAGCAGGGATTCAAACATTTTCTGGGACGGCTGACCGCCCTGTATCGCGCCAAAGATAGATCCGCGATGGCGGGCCAGTGCCTCGAGATCAAGCACCTGTGCGCCTGATTTGGCAAGGTGGTACAGCAGGCGGGTTTTGGCGGTGCCGGTGCCCCCGTCGATCAGGATCAGGTGATGCGGCAGCGGGCGGTGGTACAGAATGTCAACCACCAGCCGGCGATAGCTGCGATAGCCGCCTTGCAGCAGATGCACCCGCCAGCCGACCTGACCCAGGATCGTGGCAAAGGCACCGGAGCGCTGGCCCCCGCGCCAGCAATAGACCAGCGGCTGCCAATCGCCTGTCTTGTCTGCCAGTGGCCCTTGCAGATGGGTGGCGGTGTTCTGGGCCACCAGGGCGCCACCGATTTTGCGGGCGTTGAACGGGCTGTCCTGGGTATAGGTGGTGCCGACGCTGGCGCGTTGGGCATTGTCCAGCACCGGCAGGTTGATCGCCCCCGGCAGATGGTCCTCGGCAAATTCCGCAGGAGAGCGCACATCAATGATGCTGTCCACTGGCAAGGCGGCAAGATCGGCATAGGTTTTGAGGATACAGGGCGTCATGCGGGGCTTTCGGGCTGGACGTACCCTATGTAGCGGCTCTGTAAGGGAGGTCTAGGGGGCGCGGGCGTGCAGCGCAGACCGGATTCGCCACGCCGGGGGCGGCAGGGCGATCATCCCTTTGCATTCTTAGGCGCACTCGGGAGAAATTATGATTCGTCTTTTTTGGCCCCGCCATTCCTATATTTACTGTTATCGAATTTCTCCCAGACGCGCATGCGGCCTTTTTGGCGTGCATCAGCCAACCAAAGCTTTGTCCGTGCGTCGGGTGTCTCTAGGGGCAGATACTTTCCGCCTGAAAACTTGGGCCAGTCTAAAGCCAAGCCCCGTTTCACCATTTCAGCAGATAAGTCACGGCCATCAGGTAAGTAACATTTCGCTACCGTGCGCCCATATGCGTCTATATCAGTAACCTCTGCGCGCACTGTTTGGCCTTTGCACAAAGAGACCAATGCCCATTTGGCTTTCTTCCCATAGGGATGGTTCATCTCCGGTGCATCAACACCGAAAAGCCGCACCTGAGTTTTGCTGATGACAATGCTATCTCCGTCAGTCACATAAACCGACCCTTGCAAAACTTGGGCGGTTTGCAGTGGTTTTGCAGTCTTTGCGTCGAAAGGGGAAGGTTTTGCGACCGTTCTATGCGGAGGGGGATCTTTGCGTGGTTGGGGCTTTGAATCACCCCCTTGCGTTGTATAGATCACGAATAATAGAGCGCCCAATATGATAATGGTTATCAGAAAAACACCCAAAACAATCCGCCTTTCAAAATTCGTTTTTAACAAGCCGACAGTAATTCTGCGCTACAATGCTTGGTTACACGAGGCTAACCACCATCGCAATTCCCCACAAAGAATGGGCACGGTGTTCGTGAGGAACGCCAATGGAAAGCAGGTTTTAATGATCCATGCCCTTGCGCAGGGAACGGCGGAAAGAAATTGCTGTGTCGAAATTGTTTGAAGGACGCAACGCGATGCATCCTTGGGCACGACATATGCGTGCCAGCATAACGGAATCTATCTAAGTGCTGGAAAATAAAGGGTTTGGTGGAGCATAGCGGGATCGAACCGCTGACCTCCTGCATGCCATGCAGGCGCTCTCCCAGCTGAGCTAATGCCCCATTCAGGTCAGTGACCTTAGTGGATGAGGGGGTACTAGGGGCAAGCGAGGGCGGGATCAAGCGGAAAATCCATCTTCCCGCCCTCGTTTTCAGGATTTTTAGGAATCGTCGTCGTCTGATGCAACATCCGCAATATCGTCCAGCGGAACTGTGTCGTCATCATCGTCGTCATCGTCCAGAATATCGTCACCCAGATCCACATCGACGTCGTCATCATCAAGGATTTCATCCTCGTCAACAGCGGCTTCTTTGGCTTTGGCAGTCACGGCATCTTCGGCGTCTGCCGCGATCATACGGGACTTGGAGGCGTCGATTGTCAGCGCCTCACCCGTGTAGGGGCTGACAATCGGGTTCTTGTTGAGGTCATAGAAGCGCTTGCCCGTTGTGGGGCACAGGCGCTTGGTTCCCCATTCTTCTTTGGGCATGGAACACCCCTCTTTGAAAATTCGGTTGCGTATAGATGATTCCGGCCAAGTGCCATATGAGGGTGGCACTGTCAAAGGCTTTAGCCCCCTGTTGCCATTTGGACCCGATTTGATGCGCGACCCGATCTTGCCCGGAAACCCGCCGATTCCGCTGCTTATGCGCCGTTCACCACGGGCGCGGCGGATATCTTTACGCATTTCGCAACTGGATGGGCGGGTCACATTGACCATGCCCGCCAAGCTGGCCGAGGCAGAAGCGATGGCATTTGCCCGCGCCAAGGAAACATGGATTCGCAAACATCTGGAGGCCCGTGGCGCAGATGTTGCCGTGGGTCTGGGGGCCAGCCTGCCCATCGGCGGCCAATTGCTGGATGTCATCGCGGGGCAGGGGCGTGGCGTGGTGATCGGAGAGGACAGCATCGCCGTGCCCGGCGCACCGGACCGGGTGGCGGTGCGTCTGGGGGCCTATCTGAAACAAGTGGCACGGGACCGGCTGGCGGGGGCCTGTGATGATTATGCGGCACTGCTGGGCAAATCCTACACCCGGATCACCCTGCGCGATACCCGGTCGCGCTGGGGCAGTTGCACCAGTGACGGGGCGCTGATGTTTTCATGGCGCCTGATCATGGCCCCGCCCGAGGTGCTGGATTACGTGGCCGCGCATGAGGTCGCGCATCTGGCCCAGATGAACCATTCAGCGGCTTTCTGGGCCGGGGTTGAACAGATTTATGGCGATTACAAAGCACCGCGCAAATGGTTGCGCCAACATGGCAGTGATCTGCATCGCTATCGGTTTTGATTCTGGCTGCACGGGATGGTTGAATTGATCCAGAGGTGCTGTTAGGCAGGCGTGAAATTTCAGCCAAGACACCGCTTGTGGCTGTGTTTGCATGCTAAAAGGCCCTTCTGATGCGCGCATATTTCCTGATTTTGATGATCCTGCCTGTGATGGCGTTGCAGGCCTGTTCAACGGGGGCTGGCCAGCGGTATTCCGGTCAGGCACGTGTTGGCGCGTATGAGGTGAAATGGGCCAGGTTCACCGGTTTTGAAAAACAAGTGCCAAAGGGATTAACGCCGCTGGTCTTTAGCTTCAGTTCGACCCGCCCCGCCGACAACAATGGCGTCACCGAAGCGGATTGGGAACGGACCGCCGCCAAATTCGGCATGGGCGTCTCCGACACCAAAAGTTCTTTCGGGGGGGCAGCCTATAAAGGGCCGGACGGTGATTTGCGGATCTGCACGGTGATCGCGATTCGTAAGGGTTTTTGCGGCAAATCACGGGGTTTGTCAGAGGAAAAGCGCGTGGCATTCGCGCAAAAGGCGCTTGGCGGATCACTGCAATGCCGCTGGGTGGGCTTTGACGCGGGTTATAACCGCGCGGCCAGCAGGTTGATGGGTGCCGAGGAATATATCCTGAACGTCGCTGCGGATTGCCGCTGATCGCGATATTTTAATCCTGTCGGGCGGTTCGGGGGCTTGCGTGTACTTGACGGGCTGGCGCCAGTGTGATCACAAAAACAAATGACCCTGACCGCCCGCCCTTCCGAAGCCACCACGCTGGCCCATGACCGCGTTTATCGCGGATTGCGCAGCCGGATCATGCATGGCGATCTGCCGCCCGGCCATCCCTTGACGCTGCGCGGCATTGGCAAGGAATACGGGGTGTCAATGACCCCCGCCCGTGAGGCCGTGCGCCGCCTTGCTGCCGAAGGGGCGCTGACCATGTCCACCTCGGGGCGGATCAGCACACCGGAACTGAGCAATGAACGCATTGAAGAACTGGCGGCACTGCGGGCCCTGATCGAAGTCGAACTGGCCAGCCGCGCCCTGCCACGCGCCCATATGGCACTGATCGAACGGATGCAGACCATCAACAATGCGATCTCCGAAGCGGTGGCGCACCGGGACGCGGTGAATTACATCCGCACCAATCTGGAATTCCACCGCACGCTATACCTGCGCGCACAGGCCCCCGCGATGCTGGCGATGGCCGAAACCGTCTGGTTGCAGATGGGGCCGACGATGCGGGCGCTATACGGGCGCTTGCGCCGCACCGAACCGCCGCAATTCCACCGCCTGATCATCGCCGCCCTCAAGGCGGGTGACGAACCCGGTTTGCGCCTTGCGGTGCGCTCGGATGTGACACAGGGCCTGCGGATGCTGGCCAGCTAACGACGCAAAAGGACCACATGCCGAGAGCGCCGGCAGGTCAAAGGAGCGATAGACAATGGAAGTGACAATCCGGCCTGTCAGGGCGGCTGATTTGCCCGAGGTCATCACCTTGATTGCGGCATTGGCGGTGCACCATCAAGACAGCGCCACACTCGCCCTGTCGGCGCTTGAGCGCGATGTTTTGGGGCCCAATCCCTGGGTGACGCTTTTGGTGGCGCAAACCGAAGGGCGGGTACAGGGCTATGTGGCGCTCTGCCCTCTGGCGCAGGTGCAATACGGGATGCGGGGCATGGACATACATCACCTTTATGTCGCTGCGCATCTGCGCGGCACAGGTATTGGCGGGCGATTGATTGCCCATGCGACCGCGGCCGCAACCGCGATGGGATGTGCCTATGTCACCGTCGGCACCTATCCCGAAAATGCCGCCGCGCAACGGCTTTATCTTGCTGCCGGTTTTGATCCGCTTGAGGGCAAAGCCGTGCGGTTTCGCAAAAAGATCGCTCAGGCGGGAAGCTAGGAGGCTGGCCCTAGGCCGCCAACCCCTTACCGCCAATATCAAGGTATTTGCGCCGCCGGTCGGCAATCAGGGCCTTGCCATCTTTGCCGCCCAGCTCTTTCAGCATCTCAGAGATCGCACCGCGTACGGATTCGATGGTCTTTTTGGCATCGCGATGCGCCCCGCCTTTGGGTTCGCGGATGATCCGGTCGGTGACGCCCAGTTTCATCAGATCATCGGCTGTCAGACGCATGGCTTCGGCGGCTTCGCGCATCTTTTCGCTGTCTTTCCACAGGATTGACGCACAGCCCTCGGGGGTGATCACCGAATAGACCGAATGTTCCAGCATCGCGACACGGTTTGCCGTGGCAAAGGCCACCGCGCCCCCTGATCCACCTTCCCCGATGATCACACTGACCAAAGGCACAGCAATCTGCAGACATTTTTCAGTAGAACGCGCAATCGCTTCGGATTGGCCGCGCTCTTCGGCGCCTTTGCCGGGATAGGCACCCGGCGTGTCCACAAGCGTGATCACCGGAAGCCCGAATTTGCCCGCCAGTTCCAACAGCCGCACCGCCTTGCGATAGCCTTCGGGCCGCGCCATGCCGAAATTGCGTTCGATGCGGGATTTGGTGTCATTGCCCTTTTCATGGCCAATCACCATCACCGGCTGGTCGTTGAACCGCGCCAAGCCGCCCATCACCGCCAGATCATCGGCAAAATTCCGGTCCCCGGCCAAAGGCGTATATTCGGTGAACAGCGCCTCAATATAGTCTTTGCAATGAGGCCGCTCGGGGTGGCGCGCCACCTGACATTTGCGCCACGGGGTCAGGTTGCCATACAGATCGTCCAGCAGGGCAGCGGCTTTGCTGTCCAGTGCTTTGGCTTCTTCGGTGATATCCATTTCTTCATTCGCCCGCGCCAATGCGCGCAGCTCTTCCGCCTTGCCTTCAATCTCGGCCAGCGGTTTTTCGAAATCCAGATAATGTGTCATGGGGTGCTCCGGCTGTTTGCCTGTATATGGCGGTCAATTACAGGTATTGCAACGAAAGGACGCGCGCCAACCCTATGATCCCGCCCCCAGCACCGGATAAAGCGAGGCCAGCAACAGCGCCGCCATGCTCCAGTTAAACGCCCGCAACCGCGCCGGATTGGTCAGGATACGGGTCATCTGCTGGCCCAGCAGTGTCCAGATCGTCACCGAGGGCAGGTTCACCGTTGCAAAACACAGCGCCGCAACCAGCAACATCCATAGGCCCTGACCCGCCACATGCACCGTGATCGCCGTCAACGCCATCGCCCATGCTTTGGGATTGACCCATTGAAAGGCCGCGGCCTGCAAAAACGTCATCGGACGGCCTGCCGCATCGCGTTTTTCCACGGGGGCTGCGGTGGCGATTTTCCACGCCAGATACAGCATATAGATCACCGCGCCGACCTTCAGCACCGTGTAACTCACGGGATATATTTCAAAAATCTGTGCCAGTCCCATGCCTGCCATCAACATCAACACCATGAACCCGACGGAAATTCCCAGCATATGCGGGATGGTCCGCCAAAAACCGTAATTGGCGCCAGAGGCCATCAGCATCAGGTTGTTCGGCCCAGGTGTCGCAGAGCTGACAAAGGCAAACAGGGCAAGGGCAGGGATTATATCAACAGTCATGACGCAATGTTTGACACGGTTTTGACGCCGGTTAATTGTGAGTTGTGTTTGATAAAAAGAAAGTTTGCAACATATGACGGCGCTGGATCACATATCCGAACAAATATTGCGCGAATTGTCCCGCACTGGCCGGATCAGCAATATCGAACTGGCGGATCGTGTCGGGCTGTCGCCTTCGGCCTGCCTGCGCCGCGTGCAGGATCTGGAACAGCGCGGGGTGATCACCGGCTATCGCGCGGTGCTGGACCGTGCGGCCTTGGGGGCGGGGTTTGTGGCCTATGTCGGTGTGGGTCTCAAGGACCATTCCAAAACCAGCCAAGAGTCCTTTGAACGTGCCATTTCCGGTGCCGATGAGGTGCGTGAATGTCATAACATCACCGGCACCATCGAATATCTGCTGCGGGTCGAATGCGCCGATCTGCGGTCTTACAAAAGGTTCCACTCGGATAAATTGGGATCCTTGCCGCAGGTCAACAGCATCACCTCCTATGTTGTTATGGGCTCCCCCAAAGACGACCGCGCCTGATCTTTCTTTTTGGCCCTAAATATTCCACGGGGGTCTGGGGGTGTGAAACCCCCAGCGTTGTATTGGGTCTGGGGGTGTGAAACCCCCAGCGTTGCCCCAATCTAACCGGCAATCATCTCGGATTGACGCACAATCACCTCGGCCTGTTTGATGCTGGCAATATCCACCAGACGGCCTTTGTAAACGGTCGCGCCTTCGCCTTTGGCTTTGGCCGCTTCCATCGCCGCCAGAATCTCGCGGGCCTCGGCCAGGGCTTCTTGCGAGGGGGTGAAAACCTCGTTGGCGATGGCAATCTGTTTGGGGTGGATTGCCCATTTCCCAACCATACCAAGCGTCGCAGAGCGTCGCGCCTGGGCGCGGAATCCTTCGTCATCGGAAAAATCACCAAAAGGCCCATCCACAGGCAGCACCCCGTGGGTGCGGCAGGCGGCGACAATCGCGGCCTGTGCCCAATGCCACGGATCGGACCAGTGTTTTTCACCGCCACGCTGCATGTAATAGTTTTCCTGTGTGCCGCCGATGCCGGTGGTCTGCATTCCCATCGAGGCGGCAAAATCCGCCGCCCCAAGGCTCATGGCCTGCAGGCGCGGCGAACTGGCGGCGATTTCCTCGACATGGGCGATGCCTGCCGCAGATTCGATGATGACCTCGAAGGAAATCTTTTTGTCGCGGCCTTTGGCGGTTTCAACCGCCGTAACCAGCGCATCCACCGCATAGACATCCGCGCCACAGCCGACCTTGGGAATCATGATCTGATCCAGCCGCTCGCCCGCCTGTTCCAGCAGATCCACAACATCCCGATACCAATAGGGCGTGTCCAAACCGTTGATCCGCACCGACAGGGTTTTTGTGCCCCAGTCCAGATCGGAGATGGCCTTGATCACATTGGCGCGGGCGCTGTCTTTGTCCGAAGGCGCAACGCTGTCTTCAAGATCAAGATTGATCACATCCGCTGCTGAACCGGCCATTTTTTCAAAAATGGCCGGGCGCGATCCGGGGCCAAAAAGCTGACAGCGGTTGGGACGGGCAGGGGCAGCGGGTTGCAGGCGGAAAGACATGGACGATTCCTTGCGATAATATTGTTGCGCGTTTTCTGGGCTTAGCTGTTATTAAATTGCGCCGAAGGCTGCAAGGGTGATTTCGCACCTGCAGCATTCTGTGGATTGTTGTGCAAAAATATTGCGCAGTCTTTTCGTCTGGCGCAGAAATTCGGCGCAATTTGTCCATTGGGCGATGTAATCGCAAAGGACTTGCGGCAATCATATCTCAAAATGCGCTTGAACACTTTCAAAGGATGCCGCCATGATTGAAACTCCCTATCTGCTTTTTCTCGGCGATGCGCCGGACCAGCTTGCTGCAAAAGTCGCCCAAGGCATCAAGGACTGGCGTCCTGAAAATGCGGTTGGCCAGTTCCGTATGAAAGGCTGCAAAGCCGATGTCGGGCTGCAAGACCTGAGTTTGGCCGAAGCCAGGGCCGCCGGTGCCAAAACGCTGGTGATCGGTGTTGCCAACCGTGGCGGGGTGATTTCGCAGGCGTGGAAAGAAGTGCTGATCGAGGCGCTGGGCATGGGGTTTGATCTGGCGTCGGGGCTGCACAATCTGCTGCGCGAAGAAGGCGATCTGGTGGCGGCCTCGCAGGTCAACGGTGGCACATTGCATGATGTGCGGGTGCCAAACGTGCAATATCCGATTGCCAATGGCGTCAAGCGCAGTGGCAAACGGGTGTTGGCGGTGGGCACCGATTGTTCGGTGGGCAAAATGTATACCGCATTGGCGCTGGATGATTCCCTGCGCGAGGCGGGGGTCAAAAGCACCTTCCGCGCCACCGGCCAGACCGGCATTCTGATCACCGGTTCCGGTGTGCCGCTGGATGCTGTGATTGCCGATTTCATGGCCGGTGCGGTGGAATATCTGACGCCCGACAATGATGATGACCATTGGGATATCATCGAAGGCCAAGGCAGCCTGTTTCACGTCAGCTATTCCGGTGTGACGCTGGCGCTGATCCATGGCGGCCAGCCCGATGCCCTGATCATTTGCCATGAACCCACCCGCGCGCATATGCGCGGCTTGCCCGGCTATGCATTGCCCAGCATGCAGGCGGTGTCGGACATGGCGCTGACCTTGGCGCAGGTGGCGAATCCTGCGTGCAAGGTTGTCGGGATTTCGGTGAACACCCAGCATATGTCCGAAGAACAGGCGATTGCCTATCTGGCCAAAGTCGAAGCCGAGATGGGCCTGCCGGCGGTTGATCCGTTCCGCCAGGGTGCCGCGCGTCTGGCCGCGGCGCTGCAAGCCGTCTAAACCTGTTTTGATCCTTGCTGTGGGATTGAGTTTATTTGGCCAAATGAAGGAGCAGGGATGCGCATTGAAGTAACGCCGGACGTTTTTAAACTGGCTGAGGTCTTTACGATCTCGCGCGGGTCGCGGACCGAGGCCAGGGTGCTGACGGTGCGGTTGACCGAGGGTGGCGTGACGGGCTGGGGCGAATGTGTGCCCTATGCCCGCTATGACGAAACACTGGAAAGTGTCACCGCCGAGATCGAAGGCCTGCCCGATAACATCAGCCGCGCGGCGTTGTATGATCTGTTGCCCGCAGGGGCGGCGCGCAATGCGGTGGATTGTGCCCTGTGGGACTTACAGGCCAAACAATCGGGCAAACGGGTTTGGGAACTGGCGGGGTTGCCCGCGCCGGGGCCGGAAATCACCGCTTATACGTTGTCCCTGGCCAGCCCCGCAGACATGCAGGCACAGGCCCGCAAACATGCGCATCGGCCCTTGCTCAAGATCAAGCTGGGCACGCCCGATGACATGGCGCGGCTTGAGGCAGTGCGCGCGGGTGCGCCTAAATCCACGATCATTGTGGATGCCAATGAAGGCTGGTCCGCCGACATCTATGCCGATCTTGCACCGCATTTGCTGCGCCTTGGGGTGGCATTGGTGGAACAGCCTTTGCCCGCGGGCGAAGACGACGCCTTGATCGGGATTGATCGCCCGGTGCCGGTTTGCGCCGATGAAAGCGCCCATGATTGTGCCAGCCTGCCCAAATTGAAGGGCAAATATGATGTGGTGAACATCAAGCTGGACAAGACCGGCGGTTTGACCGAAGCGCTGGCGCTGCGTGAGGCTGCTCTTGCCGAAGGCTATGAGGTGATGGTGGGTTGTATGGTTGGATCGTCCTTGGCGATGGCACCTGCCACCTTGGTCGCGCAGGGGGCCCGGATCGTAGACCTTGACGGGCCGCTTCTCTTGGCCGAAGACCGCGAGGAACCTTTGATTTTTGACAAGGCCGGGGTGCATCCACCCTTGGCCGGACTTTGGGGATAGACATGCGGACAGTTTACGTTAACGGCGAATACCTGCCAGAGGCCGACGCCAGGATCTCGATTTTTGATCGGGGGTTTTTGATGGCGGACGGTGTGTATGAGGTGACCTCGGTGCTGGACGGCAAATTGATTGACTTTGACGGTCATGCGCTGCGTCTGAGCCGGTCTTTGAACGAGCTGGAAATGCGCAACCCGATCAGCAAGGAAGACCTGCTGGAAGTTCACCGCACATTGGTCCGCGCCAATGACATCCAAGAGGGGCTGATCTATTTGCAGATCACCCGCGGGTCTGACGGCGACCGCGATTTTGCGTTTCCAGACCCTGAAACAACCGAACCGACAATTGTGCTGTTCACCCAGAACAAGCCCGGATTGGCGGATAATCCTGCCGCGAAAAAGGGTGCCAAGATCATGTCGATCGAAGACATCCGCTGGGGACGTCGTGACATCAAGACGGTGCAATTGCTGTATCCGTCAATGGGCAAGATGATGGCCAAGAAAGCCGGCTGTGATGATGCCTGGATGGTCGAGGACGGTTATGTGACCGAAGGCACCTCCAACAATGCCTATATCGTCAAAGGCAACAAGATCATCACCCGCGCCCTGTCCAACGATATTTTGCACGGGATCACCCGCGCGGCGGTGCTGCGGTTTGCCCGCGAGGCGCAGATGGATGTGGAAGAACGCAACTTTACCATTGATGAGGCGCAACAGGCGGATGAGGCCTTTACCACCTCGGCCAGTGCCTTTGTGATGCCCGTGGTCGAGATTGACGGCGTGGCGCTGGGCGATGGCACGCCGGGGCGTGTGGCACCGCGTTTGCGCGAAATCTATCTGGACGAGATGCGCAAAAAGGCGGTCTAGAACCGCGACAGGATCACCCCTGCCCCGACCAAGGCTGCTGCTGCGATCCGGGTCGGGGTGATTGCCTGCACCGCAAGGCCGAACAGCCCCGCCGCATCCATCAGCAAAGCGGCGCTTAACTGGCCCAGCATCAAGGCGGTGATCGTGGTGAGGGCGCCCAGTGTCGGGATCGCCCAAAGCACAGAGAACACATAAAATGCGCCCAACACCCCGCCCAGCAACAGGATCACCGGGGCATGGGTCAGGCGCGGCAGGGTGGCAATCTCGCCGCTTGTTGTCAGAACCGCCAGCAGCACCAGAAACCCCACGCCAAATGAAATGGTTGCGGCGGCCAGCCCGCTGCCGATGGTACGGCCAAGCGCGGCATTGATCGGGGTTTGCAGGGCAATTGCACAGCCCGCCACGGCCACAAGGATCAGCGCGAAAATCGGAGTGTTCATCTGGGTGCTTTCGGTTGGGGGGGAAACAGAGGTAGGTTTGCAGTATCTGACCCGAGGTGAAGCCAAATGGCAAATATCATTGAACGTGACAGGCTGATCAATTCTGCCGGACAGGTCTTGGCCTGTTCTGATTGGGTCACGGTGGATCAGGCACGCATTGATGCGTTTGCAGCGGTCAGCGGGGACCACCAGTTTTTACATGTTGATCCTCTGCGGGCGGCGGAAACCCCGTTTGGCGGCACCATCGCCCATGGGATGCTGACGTTATCGCTGATGTCGGGCATGGCTTTTGCCGCGCTGCCCCAGATCACAGGCCAGCGGGCCTGTGTGAACTATGGATTTGACAAGGTGCGCTTTCTTGCGCCGGTGCCGGTGGGCTCTGTGCTGCGCGGGCGGTTTAGCCTGCTGGATACAAAGCCGCGCGGGCGCGGCGATTTGATGGTGCGGATCGCGGCAGAGGTTGACATCAGCGGCCAGAAACGCCCGGCGCTGCGGGCCGAGTGGCTGTTGCTCTATGGGTTTTGAAAGGGGGGAGGGCGTGTAGGCCGCCCGCCCCGCAAGTATCACTTTTCGCCTGTATTTTTGGCAAAACCTGTATTTTCGGCAAAAGCGGTTTTGAAATCCGCTTGTTTTTCGGGCGATGCATCGGTCTGGTACATGGCTTTCCAGTCGGCCATGGGCATCCCGTAGAACACTTCGCGGGCTTGGTCTTTGGTCATGTCGATGCCGCGTTCATTGGCGGCTTCTTGATACCAGCGTGACAGGCAATTGCGGCAAAATCCGGCGAGGTTCATCATGTCGATGTTCTGAACGTCATTGCGGTCTTGCATCAGGTGGTGCTGCAAACGGCGAAATGCTGCGGCTTGTAATTCGATCTCTTGTTGTGTGGGCATAACAGGGTCCTTCACGTCTAAAGCTGGGTTTCAAAGAGCACGGATTCAAGGATCGGGGCAAGGCGATCAGCCCAGTGATGTTGTCCTGCGGCATCCGCAATCAGATCATTGCGCAGTTCGATCAGCACATTCGGCCTGCCGTGTTGCAGGGCATGGCGGTCCACCGCATCTCCGGGCAGATGGCCGGTATAGGGTTCATTGTCGCCAACTGTCAGGTCCGGTTCCTGTTGCAGACGGTGCAACAGCGGATGCGCGAGGCGTGTGTCACCGGCATAGAGTACACCGATCTGCCAGGGCCGCGGCGGGCGGTTGCGCAGCTGCGGGGTAAAGCTGTGCATCGACAGAATGACGGTATCGGGCCGTGCAGCAAGACCGGTCAGCGCGTTGTGATAGGGGCGATAGCAGAGGTTCAGCCGCCTTTCGCGCTCTGCGGCATCAGCATGGCGGTTGGCCGGGATGATGGTGCCGTCATAAAGTTTCATCAGCAATGTCGGATCGTTTTCGCCCCTGTTTGGGTCAATCACCAGGCGTGAAAAATTCGACATGACCACCGGACAATTCAGATGTTTGCCGAGGGCGCTGCTGACCGCTGCGGTGCCCGGATCATAAGCGATGTGGCGGGCCATATCCGCCGGATCAAGGCCCAGATCGCCCCCCGCAATTTGCGGCGGCACGGTATTGGCGGCATGATCACAGGTAATCAACCAACGGCCGGGTCTGTCCTTGCCCTCGATCTGAAATGGCTGATAGGTCATAATTGTGAAACCTTTGACTTGCATGACGGCATTCTATAAGCGCCGTATAGAGTGATTGTTACCGCTAACGGAACCTTCAGATCAGGGCCGCAAAGCCCCCCAACCGAACGAGGACGCACCATATGAGACGCCTGCGCAATGTAAAGATCGTGGCGACGCTGGGACCAGCTTCAGACACCTATGACATGATCGAAACGCTGCACAAGGCGGGTGCGGATGTGTTCCGGTTGAACATGAGCCACGGCAGCCATGAGGAAATCCGTCAAAAACACGCGATCATCCGCAAGGTTGAGGAAACCACCGGCAGCACCATCGGTATTCTGGCCGATCTGCAGGGGCCAAAGCTGCGGGTCGGGGTGTTTGCGGGGGACAGCGAACAATTGGATGTCGGCGCGCGGTTCCGGCTTGATCTGGATCCGGCTGAAGGTGACGCCGCACGGGTCTGCCTGCCGCATCCCGAAATTTTCGCCGCGCTAGAACCGGGGGCATCGCTGTTGGTGAACGATGGTAAAATCCGGCTCAAGGTTGTTGACTGCGGTGCTGATTACGCCAATTGCGAAGTGGTGATTGGCGGGGTGATTTCCAACCGCAAGGGCGTGAATGTGCCGGATGTGGTGCTGCCCCTCGCGGCGCTGTCCGACAAAGACCGCGCTGATCTGGAATTTGTCTGTGAATTGGGGGTGGATTGGCTGGCGCTGAGTTTTGTTCAACGCCCGGAAGACGTGCAAGAAGCGCGGGTTCTTGCGGCGGGCCGTGCCGCGATCCTGTCCAAAATTGAAAAACCGTCGGCCGTTGAACGCTTTGATGACATTCTGGCGGTCAGCGATGGCATCATGGTGGCGCGGGGCGATCTGGGGGTGGAACTGCCGGTACAGAATGTGCCGCCGATCCAGAAGCGTCTGGTGCGCAAATGCCGCGCCGCTGCGAAACCGGTGATTGTCGCGACGCAGATGCTGGAAAGCATGATCGAAAGCCCGATGCCAACCCGTGCCGAAGTCAGCGACGTGGCCACCGCGATCTATGAAGGTGCCGATGCGGTGATGCTGAGCGCCGAATCCGCGGCTGGTGATTTTCCGGTCGAGGCCGTGCGCACCATGGACAATGTCGCCACCGAGGTGGAGCAAGACCCGACGTATACCCAGATCATCGAGGCCTCGCGCACCGCTGACCGGATGACCGTGGCGGACGGGATCGTATCCGCCGCCCGCGAAATTGCCGAAACCACGGATATCAAGGCGATCTGTTGTTTCACCCAATCTGGCACAACCGCGCTGTTGACCGCGCGCGAACGCCCAAGGGTGCCGATCATTGCACTGACGCCACTGGTGGGCACCGCACGGCGGCTGGCGCTCAGCTGGGGCACCAATTGTGTGATCACCGGCGAGCTGGACCGCTTTAAACTGGCGGTAGTTTCAGCGGCGAAAGCGGCGCTCAGCGAGGGCTTTGCCGGTCCGGAAGATCATATCGTTGTCACCGCCGGTGTGCCGTTCAATGTGCCGGGCAGCACCAATATCCTGCGGGTGGCCCCCTGTGACGAAAGATTGATTTATTCATCCGATCCGGAGTAGTTTTCCTAAAAGTGTAGAGGGAGACGGAGATGGAGCCTGATCTTGCACTGGTTCTGGGCATCGTGATCGCAGGTTTTTCGATCCCGTCGATTCTGTCGGCGATGTCGGATCGACGGGCACCGCGTGCCTCGGCCCTGACCATTCTGATTGGCGGCGGGTTGATCCTCTATGCGCTGCAATCCCAGCCGGGTGGCTATTCGCTGAATGACGTGCCGGATGTGTTCAACAGGGTTTTCAGGCGCTATCTGGTCTAACCGGGCCCGATAGGTGCCGGGGCGCTGCTTTGGGCTCTTGCCAATGTGCCCATTCCCGCCTATACGGCGCCTCTCATCCCGTGCGTCCGGCCAAAGTGGCATGCCGAGTCGCGCGATCACCGACCCAAAATAGGAGACGGAAATGCCCAAGATGAAGACGAAATCGAGCGCCAAAAAGCGCTTCAAGATCTCGGCGACCGGCAAGGTCATCGGCGGCCAGGCTGGTAAACAGCACGGCATGATCAAGCGGAGCAACAAATTCATCCGTAACGCACGCGGCACGACAGCATTGTCAGCGCCAGATGCCAAGATCATCAAGGGCTTTATGCCCTACGACCGCTGATAGAGGAGAGCTGAGATGTCCCGAGTAAAAGGTGGTACGGTAACCCACGCCCGTCACAAGAAGATCATTAAAGCCGCCAAAGGTTATTATGGTCGTCGTTCCAATGTCTTTAAGGTCGCCACACAGGCGGTCGACAAAGCCAACCAATATGCAACCCGTGACCGCAAGAATCGCAAGCGCAACTTCCGCGCATTGTGGATCCAGCGGATCAACGCTGCCGTGCGCAGCCATGACGAAGCACTGACATACAGCCGCTTTATCAATGGTCTGAACCTCGCCGGTATCGAAGTGGACCGTAAAGTTCTGGCCGATCTGGCCGTTCACGAGCCCGAAGCATTTGGTGCGATCGTCAAGACAGCCCAAGACGCGCTGGCCGCATAAACCGCGCCACGCCAAGATCGAAATTTGAAAAGCCGCTCCTGATTTGGGGCGGCTTTTTGCTGTTTGGGGGGCGCGCGCTGTGGCCGCAGGGCTGATCCTGCACCGGGCTCCCTTGTAATCAGCCCTGTATCTGCTAGCACGTCAGCGGACTTTTAAGGACGGGCGAACGATGGACGATCTCAAGCAAAAATACCTCAGCCAGATTGCCGATGCTGCCGATGAAGCGGCGCTTGAGGATATCCGGCTGACCGCAGTTGGCAAAAAGGGCGAGGTGGCGCTGAAAATGCGCGAGCTGGGCAAGATGACACCCGAGGAACGGCAAGTGGCCGGTCCGGCGCTGAACGCCCTCAAAGACGAGATCAACAGCGCCCTTGGTGCTAAAAAAGCCGCGCTGGGTGATGCCGCACTTGATGAGCGCCTGCGCCGTGAATGGCTGGACGTGACATTGCCAACCCGCGCCCAGCGACAGGGCAGCATCCATCCGGTGTCACAGGTGACTGAAGAGTTGACCGCGCTCTTTGCGGAAATGGGATTTTCGGTGGCCGAAGGGCCGCGCATTGATACCGATTGGTATAATTTCGACGCGCTCAACATTCCCGGTCATCACCCCGCCCGCGCCGAGATGGACACCTTTTACATGAGCCGTGCACAAGGCGATGACCGCCCGCCGCATGTCTTGCGCACCCATACCAGCCCTGTGCAGATCCGCACGATGGAAGCCGAAGGCGCGCCGCTGCGCATCATCTGCCCGGGTGGTGTATATCGCGCCGATTATGACCAGACCCATACGCCGATGTTCCATCAGGTTGAAGGACTGGCGATCGACAAGGATATCTCGATGGCAAACCTGAAATGGGTGCTGGAAGAATTCTTTGCGGCGTTTTTCGAAATCGACGGCATCAAAACCCGGTTCCGCGCCTCGCATTTCCCCTTTACCGAACCCTCTGCCGAGGTTGATATCCAGTGTTCCTGGGTCGACGGGCAGCTGCGGATCGGCGAAGGCGACGGCTGGCTAGAGGTGCTGGGCTCGGGCATGGTGCATCCCAAGGTACTGCAAGCGGGTGGCATTGATCCGGATATCTGGCAGGGCTTTGCCTTTGGCATGGGGATTGATCGGATTGCGATGCTGAAATACGGCATCCCCGATCTGCGGGCGTTTTTTGACAGCGATCTGCGCTGGCTGCGCCATTACGGGTTTGCCAGTCTGGATCAGCCGAACCTGCATGGCGGGTTGAGCAGGTGAGTAGGGTTCGCTAGAAATGAAGTTTGAGCGTTGACCCCAAGTCAATTTTCGCAATCTTGCATGCTGTCGAGAGCCTACTTTTTGCCTGCTGGTTGCTGAGGTTTGAATCGTACCAGTATAATTCGTCTAACTTCTCGGCAAAATCCTCAGCTAGATGGGGCGAAGTCTTGTAGAGGGCCTTAGGGTCTTGCGAAACTATTCTCCTTCCGGGGGTCTCCACTTTCGAAAGCTCTTGCAAGAAATTTGCGGTATCAGCGCTAATTAGGAGTAGAATTCTCTTATAAGCGGACTTAAGGGATGCTTCTGCGTAAGCATTCCCCTTGTATGCGAAGGCGAACTTTCCAGTATATCTAGGAGGCGGGTTGGCGGCGCTCTCCTGAGCGGACGACTGTTTTTCCTTGGTTAGATCATATTTTCTTCTAAGTATATCATTGTGGCTTTCTGAGAAATTGAGGCGACCAGCCTCTATCATCTTGTAGACTTCCAGGTCAATTTTAACATCGCAATAGTCCACGGCAGCCTCCTTGAGTGCTATGCTTAAATCCTTATAAGGGAGTTTTAGGATTTTTGCAAGGCTCATATTTGGTTGCGTTGAGTGTAGTCACTTGTTTCGTTGAAACTTGGTTTAAATGGCGATACCGAAGTCCCAGCGCTTGCACGAGGAAACGACCGATGAAATTCACCCTGTCCTGGCTGAAAGAACACCTTGATACCACCGCATCGGTGGATGAAATCACCTATGCCCTGACCGATCTGGGTCTTGAGGTCGAAGGCGTCGAGGATCGCGGCGCGCGGCTGGCGGATTTCACGCTAGGTTTTGTCAAGTCGGCCGAAAAACATCCCGATGCGGATCGCCTGCGCGTCTGTCAGGTGGACACCGACGAAGGCATTCAACAGATCATCTGTGGCGCGCCCAATGCCCGTGAAGGCATCACCGTGGTGATCGCCAAACCCGGCGTCTATGTGCCGGGGATCGACACGACAATCGGTGTTGGCAAAATTCGCGGCATCGAAAGCTTTGGCATGATGGCCTCGGAACGCGAGCTTGAGCTGAGCGAAGAACATGACGGTATTATCGAATTGCCCTCTGGGGCGGTCGGGGACCGGTTTGTTGATTGGCTGGCCGAACATGATCCTGCCAAAGTTGATCCGGTGATCGAAATTGCCATCACCCCGAACCGCCCCGATGCGCTGGGTGTGCGCGGCATTGCCCGTGATCTGGCGGCGCGTGGACTGGGCAGTTTGAAAAACCGCGATGTCCCCGCAGTTGAGGGGCAATTTCCCTGCCCGATCACTGTCAGCATTGACGCAGACACCCTCGATCAATGTCCGGTGTTTTATGGCCGGGTGATCCGGGGGGTGAAAAACGGGCCAAGCCCCGCGTGGTTGCAAGACAAGCTGCGCGCTATTGGCCTGCGGCCGATTTCCTTTCTGGTGGATGTGACCAATTATTTCACCTTTGATCGCAACCGCCCGCTGCATGTGTTTGATGCGGACAAGGTCACGGGCAATAGCCTGCGCATTCACCGTGCCCGGGGGGGCGAAACCCTGATGGCGCTGGATGACAAGGAATATACTTTCCTTGAGGGGATGACGCTGATTTCCGATGCTGACGCGGTGCAAAGCATCGGTGGGGTGATGGGCGGCGCGGCCAGCGGTTGTTCCGAAGACACGGTGAATGTCTTCCTTGAAGCGGCCTATTTCGATCCGGTCCGTACTGCCTATACCGGGCGTGCGCTCAAGATCAATTCGGATGCGCGGTATCGTTTTGAACGCGGCATTGACCCAGACTGGACGCCCTATGGCATCGAACACGCCACGCAGATGATCCTTGATCATGCGGGCGGCGAAGCCTCCGAAGTGGTTGTTGCCGGCAAGATCCCTGATACCTCGCGGGCCTATAAATTGGACGCGCAGCGCGTGCAATCGCTGGTCGGCATGAGCATCCCCGAAAGCGATCAACGCCAGACATTGACCGCGCTGGGTTTCCGGCTTGAGGGCAATATGGCCCATGTGCCCAGCTGGCGCCCGGATGTGCAGGGCGAGGCCGATCTGGTCGAAGAGGTGGCGCGTATGGCGTCCCTGACCAAGCTGGAAGGCCGTCCCTTGCCGCGCCTGACCGCGGGTGTGCCGCGCCCGGTCCTGTCCCCGATCCAGCGCCGCGAAGGGGTTGCACGCCGGACCTGTGCCGCGCTGGGCTACAACGAATGTGTCAGCTACAGCTTTATTGATCAGGCCTCTGCCGCGCTGTTTGGCGGCGGCACCGATGACACCCGTCTGGAAAACCCGATTTCATCGGACATGAGCCACATGCGCCCTGCGTTGCTGCCCGGATTGTTGCAGGCCGCTGCGCGTAATCAGGCCCGTGGGTTTGCCGATATGGCATTGTTTGAGGTTGGTCCGGCGTTTCACGGCGGTGAACCGGGGCAACAGCATATGCTGGTCAGCGGGCTGCTGGTCGGGCGCACCGGACCCAAAGACGTGCATGGGGCGTCTCGCCCTGTGGATGTGTTTGACGTGAAAGCCGATACCGAGGCGGTTTTGGCGGCGATGGGCGCCCCCGCCAAGGTGCAAATCATGCGCGGTGCCGCGGGATGGTGGCATCCGGGCCGTCACGGGATGATCTGTCTGGGGCCAAAAAAGGTCTTGGGTATCTACGGCGAATTACACCCCAAGGTGCTGGCCGCGATGGATGTCAAAGGACCGGCTATGGCCTTTACGCTATGGCCTGGCGAAGTGCCGATGCCGCGTAACAAATCCGGTGCAACCCGCGCCGCCCTCAAGATCAGCGATCTACAGGCGGTTGAACGTGATTTTGCCTTTGTGGTGGATGCCGATATCGAAGCGTTGACCTTGGTCAATGCTGCAATGGGGGCCGATAAGGCGCTGATCGCGGATGTGCGGGTGTTTGACGAATTCATCGGTGGATCGCTGGGGGAGGGCAAGAAATCCCTTGCCATCACTGTGCGTTTGCAGCCCAGCGACAAAACCCTGAAAGACGCAGATATCGAGGCCGTTGGTGCCAAGGTGATCGAAAAGGTGACCAAAGCCACAGGTGGGGTGCTGCGCGGCTAACCCTTGTGGATCAAAAAGGATAAAACGATGTTGAAAATCTACCTGTCAGGCGAGATTCACACGGATTGGCGTGAACAGATCATTGAGGGCTCCGCGGGGCTGGAGCTGTCGTTCAACAGCCCTGTCACCGATCACGCGGCCAGTGATGATTGCGGTGTGGCGATCCTTGGCGCGGAGGCGGATAAATTCTGGCATGACCGTAAAGGCGCGCAGATGAACGCGATCCGCACCCGCAAGGGCATTGAGGATGCGGATGTTGTGGTGGTGCGCTTTGGCGATCAGTACAAACAATGGAACGCAGCCTTTGATGCGGGCTATGCGGCGGCTTTAGGAAAATCATTGATCATTCTGCATGGCGCGGATCACGCCCATGCGTTGAAAGAAGTCGATGCTGCCGCCCTTGCCGTGGCCTCAGAGCCCGCGCAGGTGGTGCAGATTCTGCGCTATGTGCTGACGGGTGGTTTGCCGGGTTAAACCAGCGGTTATTGATCGAAATGGCTACGACCGATGCGGATCACACCCATCGGTCGTTTGCGTTTTAGGGGCGTGGCGGTGTGACCAGCCCTTTTTGCACGGCAGGGCGGGCCTCAAAACGGGCAAGATAATCCACCAGATTTGTCTGCTTGTCCCAGCCGATTGCCGCGCGCGCACCATAGAAATCAAGCGCCCGCAGCCAGGGTGCGATGGCGATATCTGCGATGGAATATTCTGATCCTGCGATCCATTCCTTGCCCGCCAGTTCAAGGTTCAGCACGTTCAACAAACGCTTGCCCTCGTTCAGGTAGCGCTCCATCGGGCGTTTGTCTTCCCATTCGGACCCGGCAAATTTGTAAAAGAATCCCAGCTGCCCCAGCATCGGGCCAAGGCCACCCATCTGGAACATCACCCATTGGATGATCTGCGTACGTTCACTGGCGGACTTGCCCAGCAACATGCCGGATTTTTCGGCCAGATATATCAGAATTGCACCGGATTCAAACACGCCGACCGGCGCACCATCCGGCCCGTTGGGGTCAACAATCGCGGGAATTTTGTTGTTGGGGTTTAACGACAAGAACTCGGGGCTTTTGACATCGGCATCCGCCAGCGTCACCAGATGCGCCTCATAGGGGATCGCCATTTCCTCAAGCGCGATAGAGGCCTTCACGCCATTGGGTGTTGGAAAGGAATAAAGCTGTACCACATCGGGGTTTTTTGCAGGCCATTTGCGGGTGATGGGAAAGCCGGAAAGATCAGTCATAAAATGCTCCATTTTCTCTATGGCAAATACCTAAGGTTTTTTTCCCGTAAATACAGCGTCTGGCCTGTGCAATCTTGTGTTAACCTATGTGCATCGCTGAACCATCCGGTGCGAACAAGAACGGTGTAACATTCTGAGGGACGGAAAATGCTACAAGAATTCAAAGACTTCATCGCCAAAGGCAATGTCATGGACATGGCTGTTGGTATCATCATCGGCGCGGCATTTACCGCAATTGTAAAATCACTGGTCAGCGATATCATCAATCCGATCATTGGCATTTTTACCGGTGGTGTCGATTTCACCAATAATTATTTTGTGCTGGCGGGTCAGGTCGCCTCTGGCACCTCGCTTGATGCTGCCCGTGAGGCGGGCGCGTCGGTCTTTGCTTATGGGGCCTTCATTATGGCTGTGATCAATTTCCTGATCATCGCTTATGTGGTGTTTTTGTTGGTGAAATCGGTGAACCGCGTCAAAGCCGCCGCAGAGAAACCAGAAGAAGTGGCCCCCGACGTGCCGACCGGCCCGTCCGAACTGGATGTTCTGTTGGAAATCCGCGATTCACTGGCAAAAGCCAAGTAATCCGATCGCCAGATGATGTGCAAAGGCCTGCCGATTGGCGGGCCTTTTTGTGGCGGCAGGTTTACTTATGTCATGCGTGTGGATAGAGGGCAGTCTCTCGTTTTAATTGAAGCACCGGAGACACTTTCTCATGACGTCTGTAAAAATGACCGCGACCCTTTGTGCGCTATTGTTGGCATTGTCCGCTTGTTCGACATCAAGCACGCCAACGCCGAATTTGGATCGGGCCGATCCAAGATATGCCAGCCTGCTTGCTGCCGATCTGCCTGCGTTTTACGGCACGCTTGCGGTTGCCGTTCTGGTCAGCAACGACTGCAGCGGGTTGCAGAGAAACCCCCGTATTGATCTGGAATTGAATGAACGCCGCAATGAGCAGGGCAAAGGGTCTTTTGCCGCGTTAACACAGCGCCAGGCCATTAAGAACGCCCAGATTGCCAGTTCTGAGAGCTTCAAGCGCAAACATGGCAACAATCTATGTGCCGCCGCCGCGCGTGACTTTGACCAAGCTACAAAAAACTACACTTATTTCTTGGTACGCCCAAGCTGAGGAAATAGCGAAAGCAACCCGTTGCGCCCTTATTCAAGGGCGCAACGGGCCTGTTGTGTTAACCTGCAATCGCCTGATCTGCAGTGATATGTGGCATCCCCAACGCGTCGCCCACAGCGGCATAGGTCACTTGACCGGCATGCACGTTCAGCCCCGCCTTGAGGTGCGGATCTTCGGCGCAGGCCTGACGCCAGCCTTTGTTGGCAAGGTTCAGCATGAAGGGCATCGTGGCATTGCCAAGCGCAATGGTCGACGTGCGCGCCACAGCGCCGGGCATGTTCGCCACGCAGTAGTGCATGATGCCATCCACCTCATAGACCGGATCCTGATGGGTGGTTGCCTTGGAGGTTTCAAAACAGCCGCCCTGGTCAATCGCGACATCCACCAACGCGGCGCCGGGTTTGAGTTCGGACAATTGTGCGCGGCTGATCAGTTTGGGCGCCGCCGCACCGGGAATCAGCACCGCCCCGATGATCATATCGGCCTCGCGGGCCAGTTCGATGGTGTTCTGGGCCGAGGCATAGGATGTTTTGAACACACCACCATAGACATCATCCAGATAGCGCAAGCGGGGCAAGGATCGATCCAGCACGGTCACATCCGCGCCCATACCTGCGGCAATCCGTGCGGCATGGGTGCCAACAACACCGCCACCAATCACCATCACTCGGGCCGGGCCAACGCCAGGCACGCCGCCCATCAACACACCACGCCCGCCATTGGCCTTTTGCAAGGTCCATGCGCCGACCTGCGGTGCCAGACGCCCCGCGACTTCGGACATCGGGGCCAGCAAGGGCAATCCGCCGCTGCGGTCGGTGACGGTTTCATAGGCGATACAGGTCGCGCCGGAGGCCAGCAAATCTTTGGTTTGTTCGGGGTCGGGGGCAAGATGCAGATAGGTGAACAGCAGTTGATCCTTGCGCAGCATCTTGCGCTCGCCGGCTTGGGGTTCTTTGACCTTTACGATCATATCGGCCGCCGCAAAGATTTCTTCGGCGGTTGCGATGATTTTTGCGCCAGCGGCCTCATAGGCCGCGTCATCAAATCCTGCACCGATGCCGGCACCCGATTGTACGATCACGTCATGGCCATGATTTACCGCTTCAAGTGCGGCGCTGGGGGTCAAGCCAACACGAAATTCCTGTGGCTTGATTTCTGTGGGGCAGCCGATTTTCATTTTCATCCTCCAATGTAAACTGCCTGAAATTTAGGCGATTTCAGCTGCACATTGGCACGAATTACAGTGGCAAGAGCATCATCTGATGGGATAGTATTGTGTCAAATGCCAGTCTAACGCGAAAGTTTTGCGCATATGAGCCTTGACGAGATTGATCGACGTATCCTGAGGGCGCTTCAGCGCAATGGCAGGATGTCAAATGCAGAATTGTCCGAGGATGTGAACCTGTCGCCCTCTGCCTGCCACCGTCGCGTGCAGCGCATGGAAAAAGACGGGTATATCAAGGATTACGTTGCCCTGCTGGACGCGCGTAAACTGGGGGTGCCGACAACGGTGTTTGTTGAAATCACCTTGCGGGGGCAAGCGGATGAGGTGCTGGATGCTTTTGAACGTTCTGTGGCGCGTATTCCCGATGTGCTGGAATGTCATTTGATGGCGGGCTCTGCGGATTATTTGCTCAAGGTGGTGGCTGAAAATACCGAAGATTTCGCCCGCATCCACCGTCAACATCTGGCCCGACTGCCCGGCGTGGCGCAGATGCAATCCAGTTTCGCCCTGCGCACGGTTTGCAAGACCACGGCGCTGCCGATCCCCTGAACGGCACCCAAAGAAAAACCCCCGCAACCAAAGGTCACGGGGGTTCTAATTCGTAGCCTAGGCTCGGGATGATTTACATCATACCTTCGCGCTGCGCTTTTTTGCGTGCCAATTTACGGGAACGACGGATCGCTTCCGCTTTCTCGCGCGCTTTTTTCTCGGAAGGTTTCTCGAAATGTTGCTTGAGCTTCATTTCACGAAACACACCTTCGCGCTGGAGTTTTTTCTTCAGAGCCCGAAGGGCCTGATCGACATTGTTGTCACGAACACTAACCTGCATGTGGTTTTCACCACCTTTCTAGGATAAAGTTGCAATGATTTGCAGGAAATCGGCCTATATCAAGCATCATGATGTTTGTCGAGTCTGTTTGATCACATGAAAAGGAACCCGCAATGACCGATCCGCAGCCAGAGACCAAGACCCGTTTGCTGGATGCCGCGCTGGATCATGTGCCGTTTGACGGCTGGTCCGACGCGACATTCGCCGCCGCCCTGCAGGACACCGGCATTGATGCCACTGTGGCGCGCGCGGTCTGTCCGCGTGCGGGTCTCGATCTTGCGGTGGCCTATCATCACCGCGGGGATGCGCTGATGCTGGCAAAATTACAGGGCGAAGACCTGAATAATCTGCGGTTCCGGGATCGGATTGCGCGGGCATTGCAGCTGCGTCTTGAGGGGGTCGAGGACAAAGAGGTCGTGCGCCGGGGCACGACGCTTTTTGCATTGCCGCATCACGCACCTGAGGGGGCCAAGCTGATCTGGGGCACCTGTGATGCGATCTGGAACGCGCTGGGGGATACGTCCGATGACGTGAACTGGTACACCAAGCGCATGACCTTAAGCGGGGTGTATTCCGCCACGGTATTGTATTGGCTGGGCGACAGCAGTGCGGATCATAGCGCCACCTGGGCGTTTCTGGACCGGCGCATCGACAATGTGATGCAGATCGAAAAAGTCAAAGCGCAGGTGCGTCAAAGCCCGACATTGGGCAAGGTATTGGCAGGGCCGAACTGGCTGTTGGGGCGGATCAAGGCACCAACCAGATTCGCCAAAGGCAATCTGCCCGGTTCATGGGCTGCCCCGCGCGAGTGATCCATCCGGCGCAGGCCTGTGTTTTACTTTGGCGGATGACCTGCTAGTCAGGCGCGATCTTGATCCGGTTGATGAAAATGACCCATCCCATGCCTCTTATATCCTTGCAGCATGTCGCCTTCTCCCCCGAGGGCAAACCGGTGCTGTCAGCGGTGAGCCTGCGCAGTAATGCGCGCCGTATTGGCGTGGTCGGGCGCAACGGATCGGGCAAAACATCCCTTGCGCGGATCATGGCAGGGTTGATCGACGCGGATCAGGGGCAGGTACAGATTGCGGGTGTCGATGTTGCCAAAGACCGTAAAGCGGCGCTGCGGGTCATCGGAATTTTGTTCCAGAACCCCGATCACCAGATCATTTTCCCGACAGTCGAGGAAGAAGTCGCCTTTGGTCTGGCGCAATTGGGGCATCCTAAATCACAGGTGCAGGCAGAGGTCGCTGCGATTCTGGATCAATTCGGCAAAAGCCACTGGGCCAAGGCGGCAATTCATCAATTGTCCCAAGGCCAGCGGCAATTGGTCTGCCTGATGTCGGTGTTGGCGATGCGCCCAAAGGTGATCATACTGGATGAACCTTTTGCAGGTCTGGATATTCCCACAACCCTGCAATTGCAGCGGGTACTGGACCGGTTGGAGGTGACATTGGTGCATATCACCCATGATCCGCAGGTGTTGTCGGGGTATGATCATGTGCTGTGGCTGGATCGGGGCCGTGTGGTGAGCGAAGGTGCGCCCGCACAGGTCTTGCCTGAATTTAGGGCACAGATGACGCTGATCGGAGGGGGGGATGATCTCTCTGACCTCACCGGTTGAAACGGCGGCGCATCGCTGGCCTGCGGGGATCAAGCTGGGGCTGCTCTGCGCGGTGACGATGCTGCTGTTTGCGGTGCAGTCGCCGCTATGGCTGGCGGTGTTTCTCGCGGCCACGCTGGTGCTTTATGCGCTGCCGGGGCCGGTGTTTTTACGCAGTGGCATGCGGCGGCTTTGGGTGTTGTGGCCGTTCGTCGGGCTGATCCTGCTGTGGCACCTGATAAGCGCTGATTTTTCTCAAGGGCTGGGCATTGTCCTGCGTATGGTCACGGCGGTGGCGCTGGCCAATCTGGTGACCATGACCACCAGGATCAGTGACATGATCCTTGTGGTACGCTGTATCTGCACACCGCTGCGCTGGGTCGGGTTGCGCACCGAGGGGATCGAGCTGGCGATTGCGCTGGTGGTGCGGTTCACGCCGGTATTGGCCGATAAAGGCCGGATGCTGGCACTGGCATGGCGCGCGCGCGCGTCCCGGCGTGTCGGTTGGCGGATCATCACACCCTTTGCGGTCCTCGCAATTGATGATGCCGAACATCTGGCACAAGCCCTGCGTGCAAGGGGCGGTTTATAGGGGAAATTGGTTGACCTCTGGGGGCGCTCACCCTACCGCTTTGCGCGAAAAGGTGCCGCAGGTGCCGTATATAGGATAGCTCATGGAACGTTCACTGACCCTCATCGCCCTGTTTGCCGCGCTGATTGCGGCGCTTGCCCTTGTGCCAAAACTGACCCTTGGTTTTGGCGTGCCGATCACCGCCCAAAGCATGGGTGTGATGCTGTGCGGGACGGTCTTGGGGGCGAAGCGCGGCGGTCTGGCGGCGCTGTTGTTTGTGGCACTGGTGGCGCTTGGTCTGCCGTTGCTGGCAGGGGGGCGTGGCGGTCTTGGGGTTTTTGCCGCGCCCAGCGTTGGGTTCATCGTCGGCTTTCCATTCGCGGCCTTTGTGACAGGTCTGGCGATGCGCCAGTTCCGCACCCTGCCGGTTGGCTGGGCGGCGGGGGTGGCCTCGGTTCTGGGCGGCGTGGTTGTGCTTTATGGCTTTGGCATTGTCGGCATGATGATGAAGCTCGAAAAAGATCTGCTGGAAGCCGCGGGTCTGGTGCTGGTGTTTATTCCCGGTGACCTGATCAAGGCCGTTCTGGCCGGGTTCATCACTGCCGGACTGGCCAAGGCCCGCCCGGCCAGCATCCTGTCACGCGCCTAATATAACGGAGGTGCCAATGCCCCCTGCTGCGGCAATCGCAGCAAGGCCGGTACCGCCGGATTTTGCCAATTCGTGATACAGGCGCACGGCGTTGACCGCCCCTGATGCGCCAATCGGATGCCCGCGTGCCAAGGCACCGCCGCCAAGGTTGACGATTTCCGGATCAAGACCCGCGCCGCGCTGACAGGCAATGGCCTGCACCGCATAGGCTTCCATTACCTCGGCCGCGCGTAAATCTGCCCCGGTCCGCCCCGTATCCGCCAAGGCCCGTGCAATGGCGGGCACCGGGGCCAAGCCGGGGCACTCCGGCGCGCCACCCAAAGTCGCCCCGCCCAGAATTTCGATCATCGGGGAGGACAGGCGGGCCGCGATCTTTTCAGATACCACCACACAGAATGCTGCGCCATCCGCCGCCACTGCTGCATTGGCCGCGGTGATATTGCCCGTCACCTGCTGTGCCCTGCGGCACAGGGCGGGGCTCAGGCGACGGGCGAAAGCATCATTTGTCAGCCCCGCCAAGGGGATGATTTCTGCCTCGGTTGGCGGATGCGCCAATGCCTTGGCATGGCTGGCGATTGCCCAGTCATCCTGTTCGGCGCGGCTGATCCCCTGTGCCTTGGCCAAAGTATCAGCAGCCTGCGCCATGTCTGGATCACGCTCGGGCCAAGGGGTGAAGGGGGCCTGATCATAGGGTTCGGGCGGGCGCCCGTCGGCAAAACTGCGGTGCCGGATCGGGCGGCGGGAATAGCTTTCTGCGCCGCCGGCGATCACCACATCCGCGCCGCCACTGGCAATCATCATCCGCGCCAGCAACACTGCATCCAGCCCGCCCGCGCATTGCCGGTCGATGCTCAGGCCCGCAACATGTTCCGGCAAACCAGCCGCCAGTGCCACAATCCGTGCCGGATTGCCCCCCGCGCCCAAGGCATTGCTCAGGATCACCTCATCCACGTCCTGCGCGCAGAGCCCCGCAAGTTGCAGCGCGCGCACAAGCACCGGCGCGGCCAGTTCCTGAAGCGACAGCGCGGCCAAGGCCCCGCCGCGCGGCGCAATCGGGCTGCGGCAGGCGGCGGCGATATAGGCGCTCATCTTTGATCCTCTGCCCAAGCGGCAAGCTGTATCAAATCCACTTTGCCCCCGCCAAGCAAGGGCAGGGAAGGGTGGAACAACAGCTTTTTCGGGGCGCAGAGCGCGCCAAAGGCCGCACGGCATCGGCGTAATATCTGATCACCCAGATCAGGGTCTGCGGGGGCTTGAACCACCGCAACCAGATGATGCCCGCGCAGGGGATCAGGACGGGCAAGCACCGCACAGGGCAGATTATCGGCCAGCCCGGTGATGAAGGCCTCAATCTGTTCGGGGTAAACATTCTGATCTGCGATGCTGATCATGCGGGATTTTCGCCCCGTCAATGTCAGGGTACCTGTGGCGTCCAACTGGCCCATTTCACCAACGCTGAGAAACCCGTCCCGCCATTGGGTGTCGGCACTGGTGCCCCGCATATAGTGCTTAAACAGATAAGGGCTTTTTACCCAGACCTCGCCAATGCCCTTTGTCGCCTGGCCCGTGGGATCAAGGATGCGCAATTGCACCTCTGGATAGGGTTTCCCGACCGAGGTTTCTGGGGTGTCAGGGCCGGAAAGCGTGATAAAACTGGTTTCGGCGGCGCCATAGAACACATGGATTCTGGCCTGCGGGCACAGCGCCTGCACCATCGCGCGCGCATTGGCGTCCAGCGCGCCCCCTCCACAAAGCACCAGCCGCAGATCGGGCAGGGTTTGCTGTTTTGCGCCAGCGCCCAGCAGACGCAATTGTGTCGGCGTGGCATATAAGACGCTGACCTTTGCGGCCTGCAGATGTTGACGCTGCCGTGTCGGGGAAAGCGCATCAAGCGCATGGGCGTTCAACCCCAGATGCAGGGCCTCCAATATGCCATATAACGCCAGAGAATGGCTGAGCGCGCCCAGCACCGCGATGCTGTCAGAGCGGTGGTATTCAAACAGCGCCGCATTGATGTTAAAACTGGCAACCCAAGATTTCTGACTACGCAGGATCGCCTTGGGCTGCCCGGAAGACCCGCCTGTAAGGGTGATAAAATCGGGGTGCTGCGCTGCCATGCCTGTGGGCCGCTCCCCGCCATGCACACAAAAGCTGTCGCCGCTGGCCATCGCCTGTCCCAGCATTTGCAAGGCATGATCTGTTGGTTGGGCGGGGATCGCAATGAACCCTTGGGGGGCCGTGCGTGGTTGTGGTGCAAGTGCAGCATGCCCCGCATAAAGCTGCGCCTCGGGGTGCCAATGAAAGCCCTGCGCCTGCTGTGCCATCTGTTCCCCCCTACCGTTGGGCCTGTCCTAGCAAGAACAGCGGCGCATTGCCAAGGCTCACAATCTGGGTGCGCCGCGCGCGGTGCCGTTCTATGGTGGGGCCAAGTAAAGACCAAAAGGAAAGCCGATGACCCAGACCATGCGCGCCATAGAAATTTCCCAACCGGGCGGACCGGAGGTGTTGCAACCCTGCGAACGCCCCCTGCCGGTGCCCGCCTATGGGCAGGTGGTGTTGAAAGTCGCCTTTGCGGGGGTGAACCGGCCCGATGCCCTGCAGCGCGCGGGCATGTATGCACCGCCCCCCACGGCAAGCGACCTGCCAGGGCTTGAGGCTTCGGGCGAAGTTGTGGCGCTGGGGGCTGGCGTCAGTCAGTTGAAAGTCGGGGATCAGGTTTGCGCCTTGTTGCCCGGCGGCGGCTATGCCGATTATGTGGCGACCCCTGCCGCGCATTGCCTGCCGGTGCCAAAGGGCATGGGAATGAAACAGGCGGCCTGCCTGCCTGAAACCTTTTTCACCGTCTGGTCCAATGTGTTCATGCGCGGTGGGCTCACGGCGGGCGAGCGGTTTTTGGTGCATGGCGGATCGTCCGGGATCGGCACAACAGCAATCCAGCTGGCCCACGCGTTTGGGGCGCGGGTGTTTGCCACCGCAGGTACCGACAGCAAATGCGCGGCTTGTGCGGCGCTGGGGGCCGAAGCGGTGATCAATTATCGCGATACCGATTTTGTTGATGTGATGAAAGCCGAAGGCGGTGCGGATCTGATCCTTGATATGGTCGGTGGGGCGTATATCCCTCGCAACCTGCAAGCTTTGGCCGACGACGGGCGTCTGGTGCAGATCGCGTTTTTGCAAGGGCCGAAGGTGGAATTGAATTTTGCCACGCTGATGACCCGCCGTTTGACCATGACCGGATCAACCCTGCGCCCACAAAGCGATCTGGCCAAGGCGCGGATTGCTGATGCATTGCGCAAACATGTCTGGCCGCTGCTGGCCTCTGGACAGGTGGCACCGGTGATGGACAGTTCCTATCCGCTTGAGGCGGCGGCAGATGCCCATGCGCGGATGGAAACCAGCGGTCATATCGGCAAGATCGTGCTTGAGGTTGGCGGTTAAGCCGAAAGCCGCGCTGGCGCGCGACAGTATTTATGGATTTGCGCAGGCGCAAATCATGCCTCCGGCGGGAATATTTAGGGCCAAAAAGAAAGTAAAAGAGAGAAAGGGTGTTTTTCCCTTTCTCTCAAAGAAGAAAGCAAGGCTCTCTTTCCGGCAGGGCCATCGGCGCTCCCGCCTGTACCCTGCGACTAGAAAACCACATTTCGGTTAACAAAATCTTATGCTCTTTTTGGCTCTTAAATATTCCCCGCGGAGCGTCCCGCATTTTGCCACAGGTGTGACAGTGCCATTTAGCGCAGCGGGGTAAAAACGGCTCTGTTCATCTTGCAGTCGCGTACCACATCGCTGCCGCAGGGGACCGGGGTTAATGTCCGTGAAAGGCAAATCCTCACCTCTTGGATATGGCGGTCTTTACAGGTGATGGTGACGCCATCCGGTTCCATATCCGGGTTGGCTTTTAGAAACGCCGCTTCGACAACGGAGGCGGGCAGTTTGACAGATTTTGTCAATCTTCTGAAAACGCCGGGGCGGATCACGCGCGCATAGGCCTTGCGCGACAGCGCGTAATATTCAGCAGCAGAAAGCCCTGTGCAACTGCCGTGCTTTTGCCATTGATGCCATGCCAGGCCACTGGTGCCCATGATATCGGCCATCGCGGCGGTCATGTTGCGGTTGGGTGGTTTGGCGATGCTTTGGCAGTACGACGGAAAACCCCGGTGAAATTGCGGCCAGAGCCCGTGCAATATCCAGCCATGTCCGGAATTCTCACGGCATTGCGGGGAATTGCGCGCATCACCTTCGCGGGCGCACCAATTGGGGGACCAGCTGAGTGCGAGGACGAAATACTCAAAATCGCCGGCCTGTTCACCCTTGGCATGGGCTGCAGGTGCGAGGGAGATCAAGGTTACAAATAGGGCGCTGAGCAGCCTGTGCATTGGGTCTTTCCTTATGAGCGATGCCTGAGTATAAGGCGGTAAAGTTCCCCGACAATGGAAACCGTTTCGGCCCGCCGAGACAGCCTTTTCAGGCGACGGGAAAGTTGCGTTTTAAGGAGAGATCACAATGGCAAAACCGATTATGGCCAAGGCCACCGCCGTTTGGCTGGTGGACAACACCACGATCAGCTTCAAACAGATTGCTGATTTTGTAGGGATGCACGAGCTGGAAGTGCAGGGCATTGCCGACGGGGATGTGGCGCAGGGCGTCAAGGGCTTTGATCCCGTCGCCAACAACCAATTGACACAAGAAGAGATTGATAGCGCTCAGGAAAGCGCGCTGCACCGTTTGACGCTCAAGTTCAATGCGGCGGCGCAGGGCGAAGAGAAACGGCGCGGGCCGCGCTATACACCGCTGAGCAAACGCCAGGACCGTCCGGCCTCGATCCTGTGGTTGGTCAAATTCCATCCAGAATTGAGTGATGCACAGGTCAGCAAGCTGGTTGGGACAACCAAGCCGACGATTCAGGCGATTCGCGAGCGCACCCATTGGAACATTTCCAACATTCAGCCGATTGATCCGGTGGCGCTGGGCCTGTGTAAACAATCCGAGCTGGACGCCGCTGTGCAAAAAGCCGCTGCCAAGAAAGCTGCGGATGGCGAAGTGATGAATGATGACGAACGTCGCAAGCTGGTCAGCACCGAACAGAGCCTTGGCATGGATACCGAACCAAAAATGCCAACGGCCATCGAAGGGTTGGAAACATTCACCCTGTCCGGCGATGTGGCGGATGATGATGATGATGATGATGGCGCCAAAGGCGATTATTCTGATGCTGACAGCTTCTTCTCGCTGCCTGAAGGTGGTGATGATGACGAAGACGAGGATGACGCGAAAAAGTGATCCGGGCTTTGGCGTGGAACTTTTTGGGGCGCGGATGTGTTAAATGAAAAGGGTGCAAGGCGGATGTCTTGCACCCTTTTTTGTAAAGTACTCCGGGGCGGGAAATCGCCATCAGGTAGGGGATGAGTGATGGTTCTGGTATCTATCCTGTGGGGTTTGGCGGGGCTTTTGATTCTGGCCAGTCTTTTGCCGCTCAGTAAAGTTCCGATGGGAATCATCCGTGGCCTTGCCTTCCCGCGTGCGCAGTTTTTTGTCATCGCCTTGGGTCTGGCTGTTCTGTTGCCGCTGACGCAGCCCGATTGGGCGGGGTGGGCCGGCGCGCTGATGATGGTTTTGGTGGCACTTGTGCAATTGGCCTATGTGGTAAAGTTTACGCCACTTTGGCCGCCACAATCCATCAGCGCCACGTCGGCCAAGGCCGGTGAAACAGAACGCCGGATCAGCCTGCTTGCGGCCAATGTCAAACAATCCAACCGTGCGTATCACGAAGTGATTGCGCTGGTGCAGGAGCGGGTGCCGGATGTCTTTATGGCGATCGAGGTGGATTTCGCGTGGATTTCAGCATTGAAAGACGGGCTTGGGCCGCTTTATCCGCAGTGCGTCGAGGTGCCAAGGGACAACAGTTATGGGATGTGCCTGATGTCGCGCTTGCCATTGTCCCGGACAGAGGTGCGCGAATTGATCACCGAGGGGGTGCCGTCGATCCGCACTCAGGTACAGATGCCAGACGGGCAAAACGTCCGGTTATATGTGGTGCATCCCGAACCACCGGTGATCACCCATGACACCAAGGGCCGCGACAGCGAGATTGCCCTGATTGGCATAGAAGCGGCCAAAGATGATTTGCCCGCAATTGTCACGGGTGATTTGAATGATGTGGCATGGTCGACCACCACGCGGCGGTTTCAGCGGCTGTCGGGGTTGTTGGATCCACGGGTGGGGCGGGGTTTTTTTAACACTTTCAGTGCGACAATGCCGTGGATGCGTTGGCCGTTGGATCATCTGTTCCATGATGCGCGGTTTCGATTGGTTGAAATGGCGCGGTTGCGCAAAATCGGATCAGATCATTTTCCGATGTGGTTTGTGCTGACGCTGACCGGCGAGGCCCTGGAGGACAGACTGCCAGAGCCGTCGGATGCAGAAGAAAAATGCGAGGTGATGCAGATGATCCGCACGGAAAAACAGCGCAACCGCGATGCGATTGGCAGCGATTGGGAAGACGGCTGAACTGTGTCTTTTGGGACAGGGGCAGGGCGTGGCACTAAAAAATGCAGGGTGCTGCATTTTTCATCTTGTACGAATCCGAAATGCGCGTAAATGGCGCAATACAGACGCCAACGCACGCGCCTCTGGCCGGTCAGTTCTCTGACTGACCCGCGTTTATGTAGCGACGGTAACGTCTCTTGAAACGACTTCTGGGGTTATTCCCCCACCTGCTCTTTGGAGATGACCATGAACGCTACCCTCCCCGGTGCCCTGCGCGCCGCAACCCCTGTATTCGCCGATCCTGCCGCGGCTTTTATTGCCGTAAATGATTTTGACCGTCCCACATTGGTGATCAGCCGGGACCGCGTCGCATCACAATATGACGCGCTGCATGCGGGTCTGGGACAGGCCCATATCCATTATGCGGTCAAGGCAAACCCTGCGCCGGAAATCATCCGTCTGTTGGTCAAAAAGGGCTCGGGCTTTGATGCGGCGTCACGTGCAGAAATCGAATTGTGCCTGTCCCAAGGCGCGAAACCTGCCAATATTTCTTTTGGCAATACCATCAAACGCGCCTCTGACATCGCATTCGCGCATTCCGCCGGTGTGCGCCTGTTTGCCGCCGATTCCGAAGCCGAGCTGGATAAAATTGCCGCTCATGCACCCGGTGCCCGGGTCTATATCCGTTTGATCGTCGAAAATTCTATGGCGGATTGGCCTTTGAGCCGCAAATTCGGCTGTGCGGCATCGTCTTTGCCTGCGCTGTTGGATCATGCCAAATCTGTGGGTCTGGTGGCGTTTGGCCTGTCTTTCCATGTCGGGTCACAAACCCGCAAAGCCGAATACTGGAACCCGGTTCTGGATCAGATTGCACCCCTTTGGCATGCGGCCCGTGCGGCCGGTCATGACCTGCAATTGTTGAACCTTGGCGGTGGTTTCCCTGCGTTTTACGGCCAAAGCATCGAAGCGCCGCGGATCTATGCGGCCTCTGTGATGCGGGCGGTTGCGGCGCGGTTTGGCGCGGTGGCGCAGGTGATGGCAGAGCCCGGTCGCGGTCTGGTTGCCGAAGCAGGGCACATTGCTGCAGAGGTGATGCTGGTATCGCGTAAATCGGCCGATGACCTGCACCGTTGGGTCTATCTGGACATTGGCCGGTTTTCTGGATTGGCCGAAACCGAAGGCGAAGCGATCCGCTATCAGTTTGTGACACAGCACGACGGCGGCGAGAGTGGACCTTGCATTCTGGCAGGCCCCTCTTGCGATAGCGCAGATATTCTGTATGAAATTCGCCCTATCAACCTGCCTTTGGCGCTGAAATGCGGTGACAAGGTGATGATCCGCAACTGTGGGGCCTATACCAGCTCTTACAGTTCGGTCGGGTTCAATGGCTTTCCGCCGCTGGATGTGATTGTCCTCTGACAATACACATCGCGCGGAATGGGCCGTCTGCTTTGGGAGGGGCAGGCGGCCTTCGTTTTTCCGCCTCCGGTTCTGAGCGAGTCGGAATTTGTTGAAAATTCCGGCACAGATTTTTCAACAAAATCTGGTTATAGCGGTTTTCGGGCCCGCATCGCGGTGCTGATGGTGCCGTCATCCAGATAATCCAGCTCGCCGCCAATCGGCACCCCTTGGGCCAATGAGGTCAGTGTCACCTGCCCTTCCAGTTGATCGGCGATATAATGCGCGGTGGTCTGGCCATCAATGGTGGCATTCAGCGCCAGAATCACCTCGGATATGGCTTCGGTGGCGACGCGGTCAATCAGGCGCGGAATGCGCAGTTCCTGGGGGCCGATGGCATCCAGCGCCGACAATGTTCCACCCAGCACATGATAGCGGCCTTTGAACACGCCAGAGCGTTCCATCGCCCAGAGATCGGCCACGTCTTCGACCACGCAGAGTTCGCCATTGGCGCGTTTTTCCGATGCGCAGATGTCACAGACATCTGCGGTGCCGACATTGCCGCAATTCAGACATTCCCGTGCCGTTGCCGCCACGGTCTGCATCATATCGGCCAGCGGGGTCAGCAGCAGCGCGCGTTTGCGGATCAGATGCAGCACCGCACGCCGCGCCGAGCGCGGCCCGAGCCCCGGCAGTTTGGCCATCAGATCGATCAGCCTGTCGATGTCGCGGGTTGAACTCAAGGGATTATGCCTGCTGCGCCTGTGGGATTGAGTTTATTTTGCCAGATGAAGACAAAGAACGCCGGATCAGAACGGCAGTTTCATATCGGCGGGCAGGCCCATGCCTTCGGTCAGTTTGGCCATTTCCGATTGGGCACGCTCCGAGGCTTTGGCTTGGGCGTCTTTAATTGCCGCAAGGATCAGGTCTTCGACGACTTCCTTGTCATCACCGTTGAAAATTGACGGGTCGATGTCGAGGGATTTCAATTCGCCTTTGGCAGAGCACACCGCCTTGACCAGACCCGCGCCGCTTTCGCCGGTGACCATGATGTTGTGCATCTCGTCCTGCATCTGGGCCATTTTGCCTTGCATCTCCTGGGCTTTTTTCATCATCCCGGCCATATCGCCAAGTGCGCCTAATCCTTTGAGCATTGCTGTCTCCTTTGGTGTGTGTCGAAGGTATATGTGGCCCCGCAAGAGCCGGAATCAACCGTCCTCAATCAACCGTCTTCGAAGGGATCCCATTCATCTTCGACTTCGGGCAGGGCATCCTGCACTGCGGCGGCGGCGATTTGTTCGGGGGTGCGGATCGCGGTGATCCTTGCTTTGGGGAATTGCGCCAGCACGGCCTGCATCAAGGGGTGGTTTTCGGCCTCGCTGCGTAGGGCATTGTCTTTGGCATCGCGGACTTCGGCAATGGTTTCACCACCGCCTTGGTTGACGATGATCACCGCCCAGCGGTTGCCGGTCCATTGTTGCAGCTTTGCGCCCAGCCGTTGTGCCAGATCGCGGGGGGCTTTGTCTGTCGGGACAAATTCGATGCGTCCCGGTTGATAGGCCGCAAGGCGCAGGGTGGTTTCGAGTTCCACCAGCAGTTTCACATCGCGGTTGACGCGGATCAGTTCAACGACATGGTGAAAGGTCGGAAACCGCGCCAATGCCGCATCCACATCGGTGGCCAGTGCGGTCGCTGCGCCGCCGGATGTGCCACCTGAAGCGCCACCTGAAGGCGGGGTACTGGCCATCGAGGTGTTGCTGCCGCTGGTCGCAACCCCGCCACCGCCACCCCCGCCCGAGGGCGGCGCGGGGGGCGGGGTGCTGTTTTGCAGTTTCCGCACCAGTTCTTCGGGGCTGGGCAGGTCGGCCACATGGGTCAGCCGGATGATCGCCATTTCAGCCGCCATCATCGCATTGGGCGCGCTGGCAACTTCGTCCAGGGCCTTGAGCAGCATTTGCCACAGGCGTGTCAGCACCCGCATCGGCAAGGCTTCGGCCATTTGAATGCCACGATTGCGTTCTTCCGGCGAGACTGTCGGGTCTTCGGCGGCTTCGGGGGTGATTTTGACCACGGAAATCCAATGGGTGATTTCGGCCAGATCACGCAGCACTGCCATCGGATCGGCCCCGTCGGCATATTGGCCGCTGAGTTCGCTCAGTGCCGCCGCTGCATTGCCGCGCAGGATCATGTCAAACAGATCAAGCACCCGCCCGCGATCTGCCAAGCCCAGCATGGCGCGGACCTGCACAGCCGTGGTTTCACCCGCCCCGTGGCTGATCGCCTGATCCAGCAGCGAGGTGGCATCGCGCGCCGAACCTTCGGCGGCACGGGTGATCAACGCCAGGGCATCATCGGCGATTTCAGCAGATTCGCCCGCCGCGATTTTGCGCAGCAGGGCAATCATGACTTCGGGTTCGATGCGGCGCAGATCAAAGCGTTGGCAGCGCGACAGCACCGTTACAGGCACTTTGCGGATTTCGGTGGTGGCAAAGATGAATTTGACGTGTTCGGGCGGTTCTTCGAGCGTTTTCAGCAGGGCGTTGAACGCGCCTGTGGACAGCATGTGAACTTCGTCGATGATATAGACTTTGTAGCGGGCCGAGGCGGCGCGGTAATGTACGCTGTCGATGATTTCGCGGATGTTACCGACACCGGTGTTTGACGCCGCATCCATTTCCATCACGTCAACATGGCGGCCTTCCATGATCGCGGTGCAATGCTCGCAGACCCCGCAGGGTTCGGTGGTTGGCCCGCCGGTGCCCTCTGCACCGATGCAGTTCATGCCTTTGGCGATGATCCGTGCCGTTGTGGTTTTGCCGGTGCCGCGGATACCGGTCATGATAAAGGCCTGCGCGATGCGGTCTGCCGCAAAGGCATTTTTCAGGGTGCGCACCATGGCATCCTGTCCCACCAGATCGACAAAGGTTTCAGGCCGGTATTTTCGGGCCAGCACGCGGTAGGCGGAAGGTGCGGTCATGATGTTCCTGCGGCGGATTCGGTCAGGGTGTTAAACTAGGCGCTCAGCAGCGCGGCGTCCACCATTGTCACGGGGATCGGGCGTGATTGTGGATCGCACCGGTGTCTGGGCATGTTGGCTGTGACCAGTGCGGTTTTTGATCTTGGCGGACAATGGCCTCTTGTCTGGTTCGACAGAGCAAACGACACTGGCAAGATCGCGAATAAGGATAGACAGATGCGTTTACGGGGCATTCGGCGGAGCAAAAATGTAGAGGTGCGGGGCGGCAGGCCCACGCGCAGACAGCGTGCCGGGGGCCGACGTGCGGGCGGTCTTGGGCTGGTCGGGGTGCTGGCGGTTCTGGCCATCGGGTATTTCACCGGCATTGATGTCAGCCCCCTGTTGCAAGGCGGCGGTACAGGGCAAACACAGCAAAGCACAGCTGTCAGTGCCTCGGACACCCAGACGACCCAGTTTTCAGCGCAGGTGCTGGCCACCACCGAAGATGTCTGGACCAAGGTTTT
Source organism: Sulfitobacter sp. (assembly GCA_047634585.1). Classification (GTDB taxonomy): domain Bacteria; phylum Pseudomonadota; class Alphaproteobacteria; order Rhodobacterales; family Rhodobacteraceae; genus Sulfitobacter. The sequence goes on from JBLIAN010000006.1 coordinate 105,416, forward strand.
TGCCGATCAGGTGGGGCAGCGCTATGTGCCGCCCAAACTGGTGGTGTTTTCCGGTGTCACCCAAAGCCCCTGTGGCGGGGCCTCTGGGGCCACGGGGCCGTTTTATTGTCCGGCGGACAAAAAGGCCTATCTCGACACGAGTTTTTTCACCTTGCTGAACCAGCGCATGGGGGCCGGCGGGGATTTTGCAGCGGCCTATGTGATTGCTCATGAGGTTGCGCATCATGTGCAAAATGAATTGGGGATATTGCCGCAGGTCAATGCGCTGCGCCAGAAATCCAGCAAAACACAGGCCAATGCCCTGACCGTGCGGCTGGAACTGATGGCAGATTGTTTTTCGGGGATATGGGCCGCCAATGTCCAAGGTTTGATGGAAAAAGGCGATCTGCAAGAGGCGTTAAATGCGGCGCGCAAGATTGGCGATGATCATTTGCAACGACAGGCAGGGCGGGTGCCGCAACCGCATACTTTTACCCACGGCACCTCTAAACAGCGGGCGGATTGGTTTACGCGGGGCTTTGACAGCGGAAAAATCAATCAATGTGATACGTTCACAGCGAAAAATCTTTAACCCAGCAGCGCGGGTAATTGGCGCAGAACATCCGAGGAGCGCCGCGCGCGGGCAAGGGTCCAGCCGCCCTGTATCAGCACAAACATGCGTTCCGATTTCAGGCGTGCTTCTTCCGGGTTGGCCCCAAACCGTTCGGCGGCTTCAGCGCCTTCGGCAATCCAGCCGTTAAAAAGCCGCTCTGCCTCGGCGCGGAATGCGTCGTTTTCCGGACCTTCAAACAGAATCGCTGAAATCGGGCAGCCATCCCATTTTCCGGCCAGATCAAACAATTTTGCCAGTTTGTGACAGAGGGTTGCCAGCCCTGCCTCAAAGCTGTCGGCATCCTCGAAACTGACAGCAATCAGACGCAACATCTGATCCGAGGCCCAGATCGCAGCGGCGCGGGCCAGATCGGGTTTGCCATCGGGAAAGTGGTGATAAAGCGACCCTTTCGGCGCGTTTGCATGGGCCAATAGATCATTCAGCCCGACCCCGTGATAGCCGCGCACCCGAAACAATGTCGCGGCAGAGCGGATCAGGCGGTCTTTGGTGGAGAGAGCTTTGGTTTTCATGATGGCAGCTTGACATGTCTAGACCGATTGGTCCAGATGCGACGTGACTAGACTGATTGGTCTAGCCTCATAGGTGATCAGGAGAACGGGCATGGCAGATGGCACATCTTATCGGCCGATAAAGGCAGAAGTGTTCAAAACCTCGGACGGGGCGGAACTGGTGGGCCAGTTATATGCGCCTTCGGGGACACCGCGCGGGGCGCTGGTGTTGAATGGTGCAACAGGGGTGGCGCAGAAATACTACCGCGCTTTTGCTGAATATGCCGCGCAGGAATATGATCTGGTGGTGTTCACCTACGATTACCGCGACATGGGCCGTTCGGTGAGTGGGCCAATACGCAAATCCCGTGCCAGCATGGCCGATTGGGGGCTGCGTGACCAAGAGGCGGCGCGCAAACGTATGCGCCGTTCCTATCCTGACCTGCCGCTTTGGGTGATCGGGCATTCTTTGGGCGGGATGACATTGCCGCTGCAAGACAACACCTCCGACATCGACAGGGTGATCTGTGTGGCATCAGGCAACGTGCATCACAAGGATCATCCCTGGCCTTATCGAGCACAGGCGTTGATGTTCTGGTTCGGGCTTGGGCCGCTGTTGACGGGTCTATTTGGCTATCTGCCGGGGCGTTTGATGGGATTGGGGGCTGATATCCCTGCACCTGCCTATTGGCAGTGGCGGCGCTGGTGTACCTCCAGGTCCACTTTTGCAGATGAAGCGGGCAAGACATTGCCTGTCTTAAAGTGGGAGGCACAGGATACCGAGGTAAAATTTGTCGCCTTTGCCGATGATGATCTCATTCCGGCACATTGCGTGGCGCGGCTTGCCAAGGATTACGGCAAGGATGCAAGCGCGGTGACGGTGATTTCACCTGCCGATCTGGGCCTGAAAAAAATCGGCCACATCGGGGCTTTTGCCCGCGCCAATCGGGCGGTTTGGGATCATCTGCTGGCGTAAACGGGGATCTGCGCCGCTGGTGTGCAGTGGCAAGGTGAGAGATTGATAACGACCCAAGCGGGACCCGTTACGGCTGCTTCCTTCCGGATCTGACCGGGTTGGCGAGGCGCCTGCCCGCACCAACCTCTCACCGCCCATATAGGATGCCAAAGCGCCAAGCGCAAGCATCACAGCGTCAGGCGCAATTTCAGAAAGCCGTCAGCCGTGATGCCACAGGGACGGGGATCAAGATGGGCCAGTTCATCAAGGTGGTCGGCTGCTTTCGGGTTGGTCTTGAGCATGGCCTGCCTGTGGATGTCAGGGACAAATTGCCAGGGGTGATCGGTGATCCACTGGCCGTTGGGCGGCGTGTTCAATAAATCCACCACGGCGCTTTGCTGATCCACGGGGCTGCATGGAATCAGGCGGTTTTGATTGATTTTGGGATAGCCGCCACCGCCACCGGCGCGAAATTCGGTGGTCACCAGAATGACCTCCTGATCAGCAGGCAGGGGATTTGAATCGTAACACAATGCTGAAATCCGTTCCCCGTCAGGGCGGGACGGATCAATCTGATAGCGGATGCCAAAAATAGTGATGAAATCATAGGCAGGCCGATCGGCCCGCAACAACGGTTGATCCGAGGGATCAGCCTGAAGCTGGTGGAAGACACTGGCGGCATGTTCCAGCCAGCGCCGGATTTCCCTGCCATTGCTGCGCAAAGCCAGAATCTGATCCGAATACGGGCAAAGCCCGTTCACATGGCGCCGCAGCAACAGCCCAGCGGGCATATCCAGATACTGCGCGGCGCCGGCTTTGCCGCCAGCGGTATCCGCGGCGGCGGTGGCCAGGATCGGCAGCTTGGCCTCTGGCCTGCCGTGCAAGGCGGCTTTGATGGCGCGGATTTTACTATGGGCGATCAAGGCGCAGGTCGGTGTTGGGGCGGCGAGAGAAAAGTAGTTATGGATCGGCTGGTCAAGACGGGCAATCGGGCGCGCCAGATGTTTTTGTAGCGCCGCATGGGTGTTTGCAACTGAACGCTGGAGCGCAGGATCGGGCGGGCGGTCATTGCTGCGCAATGCGCCCTGATGGGTGATCACCTGCCAGGTGCCATCGGGTGTCTGATCCAATGTCAGATCCAGCACCCCAAGGTGTGATCCATGATGACCGGGCATGATCGCGGGCAGGGGGCCAATCATGCTGTGATGTTCGGGCCGGCTCTGGCAGGGTTGATCGGGTGGAAAACACTCATGGGTATGGCCCATGATCACCGCATCAATGCCGCTGATATCGGCCAGAGGCGCAGACCCCGCTTGCAGGTCTTTTGCCCCCATATGCGCCAAGAGAATCACCACATCGGCCCCTTGCCCACGCAGGGCGCTGGCGGCTGCAATGATGCTTTGACGCATATCGTGAAAGATCACATCTTTTTCCACCTTGTCACCGGACCATGCGCGGGTTTCAGGCGGCAAGGCGGACACAACGCCAATGCGTATCTGGCGCTGGTGTGGCGGAGGCGAAACAGGAAAATCACAGCTGATCAGCGCGGTTTGGCGGATCGCGCTGGTCCGGGGCCACGACAGGTTGCTGCCGATCAAAGGCATATCCAGAACACCCGCCAGATTGTGCAGATAGGCGGTGCCGAAATCCAGATCATGATTGCCAATTCCGATGGCATTATAGCGCAGGGTGTTCATTGCGTTGACCACCGGATGATCCCGCGTCACGGGGCGCTGGGCCAGCCATGCCCCCATTGCGCCGCCCTGCACCAGATCACCGTTATCCAACAATACTGTCGCCATGCCTTTGGTGTCGGCCTCTGCGCGGGCATCATTGATCAGGCTGGCCAGTCCGGCAAGGCCATGATGGCCGGTTTCTGCATCGCGATGGTAGTCATATCCGGTCAATTCCATGTGCAGGTCCGTGGTCGCCAACACCCGCAAACACAGGGTTGATCCCCGCTGGTCGGCACGGGGGCGGGCGGCACGCATGAGCGGGGGCAGGACGGTGAGCATGATGATCCTTGGCGAAATTTGGTGGATATAGTCTACTAAAGGTTGTCTTTGGCACATTCATTCCCGTGAGGTCAAGTGATTGTGATGCATTGCCCTTGGTTGGCCCTTGGTGCAGACCTGACAGTGCAGGTGGCTGTAATATCGGCCCCCCCCGAACCACAGGAGCAGATCATGAAAAATGCCGAAACCGTCACGTTTGGCGGATCATCTTTGGATCGGGCGGGGGAAATGCGTAACGATCCCAAGGCATTGGGCGAGGCCCGTCATGATCCGCAAGCGCGGGCGATCCTGTTTTGGCGTGGTAAGGTATTGATCTCGCCGGACCGGCCGTCGCAGGTGGTGCGCCTGCCGATGGATCATCCGGTGCTGATCGAAGCCGAGGCTGATCCGATCCTGTTGGGCCGCGAAGACGGCGCACCCCGGTTTGCTTTTGATCTGTCGCCTTGGGTGCCTGACGGGCTGGATGAAAGCACGCTGGGGGCGTTTCTGGATCAAAGCGAACAGCGCCACCCTGCCTTGCCTGACAGTACCGGATTTTTTGAACTGCGCCGGGTGATGACATGGCTGTCGCCGCGCGATGCCGAATTGGCTGCGACCGGCAGGGCGATCATCGGCTGGCACGACATTCACGGGTTTTGTGCGGTCTGCGGTCATGCTTCGGAGATCACCAATGGCGGCTGGCAGCGGAGCTGCCCAGCCTGTAAATCCGCGCATTTTCCACGCACCGATCCGGTGGTGATCATGCTGATCACGCATGGAAATTCGGTGTTGATGGGCCGCTCGCCGGGGTGGCCTCAGGGCATGTATTCACTGTTGGCTGGCTTTGTCGAACCGGGTGAAACACTTGAAGCTGCGGTGCGGCGCGAAGTGTTTGAAGAGGCGGGCGTCGATGTGGGCGCTGTCAGCTATCTGGCAAGCCAGCCGTGGCCGTTTCCGGCATCGTTGATGTTTGGCTGCCAAGGCACAGCATTGAGCACCGAAATCACCATTGATCCGGTCGAAATCGAAGACGCGATCTGGGTCACCCGCGAAGAGATGATGACAGCTTTTGCGGGCCATCACCCTAAAATTCTACCGGCCCGTAAAGGCGCAATTGCACATTTCCTTTTGGAAAACTGGCTTGCGGATACGCTGGATTGACGCGACAATGTTAACTACTTTTTATGTGATTTTGAATTAACCTGACTCACTTATCGCTGCCTGAGGCCAAGGATTTCAAAGTGTTAATGAATACACCATGCCTCAGGTATTGTGGGACGTGTTTGATCATGAAAAGCCGACGAGGAAGTAAGGCAGGCAGATGAAGTTTTCGACCAAAGCAGACATTCAGGCACCCGTTGAGGGGGTGTTCGAAATGTTGTGTGACTTTGAAAACTTTGAACGCGCCGCGATGCGGCGGGGTGCGGATGTGCGGCGCGTCGATGAATTGGATGCTGTGGGCGTTGGCATGATTTGGCAGGCGGTTTTTGAACTGCGCGGCAAGCGGCGCGATGTGCGGGTTGAATTGGTTGGCTTCGAACGGCCCTCCGAAATGGTGATAGACAGCCGTTCAAACGGATTGGACGGCGCAATGCGCATCGACGCCGTGGCATTGACGCCAACCCATACCCAGATCAAAGTCGAGCTGGAAATCACCCCGCAGAACCTGAGTGCGCGGTTGCTGGTGCAATCGCTGAAACTGGCCAAGGCATCGCTGAACAGAAAATACAAATTGCGGGTGGCGGATTATGCGAAATCCATCGAAGACCGCTATCGCAGGCAGGCCTGAGGCGATGCTGTCCTTGCCCGGCCCCACAATGGCAATCCCATGAAAATCATGTGCTTGAACGGCTGGGCTGGCAAGATGCACAGCGCGCTTTTGCCCTATATTGAACAACAACAGCCCGATATCCGGTTTGAGGTGGTCGATGACCCCGAAGTGTCGGCCCATTGACCATTGACCATTGCTTCTGGAAATCTGAGCCGGACACGATCAGCCCGGATCAGCCCGGATCAGCCGGGATGAGCCCCGTTCATCCCCGATCCGGATGTGCCGGATAGACGCCCAGAATCTCAAGCATATTGGTGAAATAGGCCAGTTCTTCCAAGGCGCGGCGCACGGGCGGGTCTTCGGGATGGCCTTCAATATCGGCATAAAACTGCGTGGCGGTGAAAGACCCGCCCACCATATAGCTTTCCAGCTTGGTCATGTTGACGCCATTGGTCGCAAAGCCGCCCATGCCTTTATACAGCGCGGCAGGAATATTGCGTACTTCAAAGATAAAGGTGGTCAGCATCTTGTCGGCGCGGCGGGCTTCGTCGATTTCAGGGGACATCAACAAAAACCGCGTGGTGTTGTGATCCATATCCTCAATATCGCGGGCCAGCACGTTGAGTCCGTGAATCTCTGCCGCGACTTCGCTGGCCAGCACCCCTTCGGTCATACACTCGGATGCGGCCAGATCCGCCGCAGCGCCCGCACTGTCAGCGGCGGCTTCCGAGGTGATCCCACGCGCATCAAGGAAAGACCGCGCCTGTGGCAGCAACACCAGATGGGCGCGCACATGTTTGATATCGTCCAGCTTGACCCCCGGACGCGCCATCAGGGCGATTCGCACCCGCACAAAGGCTTCTCCGATGATATGCAGCCCGCTTTGGGGCAGCAGACGGTGAATATCAGCCACGCGGCCATAGGTGGTGTTTTCAACCGGCAGCATCGCCAGATCGGCATTGCCGTCTTTTACCGCGCGGATCACTTCTTCGAAGGTGGTGCAGGGCACGGGAATCATGTCGGGCCGGGCCTGAATACAGGCTTCGTGGCTATAGGCCCCCAAGGCCCCCTGAAAGGCGATGCGGGGGGTGGTTTTGGCATTCATCACAAAAATCCGGGGTAAAATATCAAGGGAAGGGCGAATGGTCGCGGTAACTACACCTTGCTTGCGACAAGGGAAAGCAATAGATACGCGCAAAACGACGTCTGATACCAAAACACTGGACCTATGCCATGTTCGATACAATGACACTGACCAAAATTGCCGGCGGCCTGTTTGGCGCATGGCTGATCCTGCTTCTGGGCAAATGGGCGGCTGAAGAAATTTATCACGCGGATGGCCATGGTGAGCAATCCTATGTGATCGAAGTTGCCAGCGCCGATGCGTCACCCGCAGAAGAAGTCGATTTTGCCGCGATGATGGCGGAGGCCGATGTCGACAAGGGCGCAAAGATTTTCAAGAAATGCTCTGCTTGTCACAAAGTTGAACAGGGCGTGAATGCCGTAGGCCCAAGCCTGTATGGCGTGGTGGACCGCGACATCGCCTCAATCGGTGATTTCAGCTATTCCGGCGCATTGAGCGGCCTGGAAGGCAATTGGACCCCTGAGCACCTGAACCATTTCCTGACCAGCCCCAAAGGCTATGCACCGGGGACAACAATGGGTTTTGCGGGTCTCAAGAAAATCGGCGACCGTGCCGATGTGATCGCTTATTTGAAAAGCGTTGCAAACTGATCTTTCCCGCTTTGGGATCAAAGGCCGCCCTTGAGGCGGCCTTTTTTATGCGCGCTGTTTGGCACCTGATCTTTGGGTCACCTCCAAGATAACATATTCGCAACTTGTATCTTGGCATATCTGCCCGTTAGCTTAGATCAAGCGGTAGGACCGTATTGTGATCAAAAGGATGTGCCCGATGACCCGACCAGAAACCCGCGCGAGTTCAAAGACGTTGCCAGTATCGCAATGGATCAATGTGACCGCGCTGCTGGCCTTTGGTGTCGGGTTGATCTGTGCCGCGGCGCTGCGGGCCGAAGAGGCGCCAACCACGGTCAGCCACGGCTATTCGTTTTACGGTGATCTGAAATATCCGGCGGATTATCAACATTTTGATTATGTGAATCCCGAGGCGCCCAAGGGCGGCGAGATTTCGATGGCTTTTGTCGGCACGCTTGATTCGATGAACCCCTATTCGGGCAAGGGCCGCGCCCATCTGTTTTCGATTTTTGGCTTTGAAAGCCTGCTGGGCGATGCACCAAGTCAGGAAGGTCTGCCTTCCGATGTCTATGGCGAGGCCTATTGCCTGCTGTGTGAAAGCGTCGAATATCCCGAAGACAAATCCTGGGTCTTGTTCCGCATGCGCCCCGAGGCGCGGTTTTCCGATGGCACGCCGGTCACCGCCCATGACATCGCGTTTTCGCATAACCTGTTGCTGAACGAAGGGTTGAAATCCTATGCGGATGCGGTGCGCAAACGCATTCCCAAGGTCGAAGTGATCGACGATTACACCATCAAATTCTACTTTGCAGACGGTATTTCGCGCCGCAGCCTGATTGAACAGGTCGGTGGCGTGCCCGCATGGCCCAAAGCATGGTTCGAAAAAACCGGTAAGGGGCTCAAGGATTCTTGGCTGGATTTGCCGCCGGGGTCCGGGGCCTATGTGATCAAAGACGCCGATCTCAGCCGCCGTATCGTGCTGGAACGCAACCCCGAGTATTGGGGCAAGGATTTGCCGATCAATCAGGGCCGCAATAATTTCGACACCATCCGCCTTGAGATTTTCAGCGATGACACCGCCGCATTCGAGGCCTTCAAAGCGGGGGAATACACGTTCCGCCGTGAGGGCGATTCCAAGAAATGGGCAACGGGGTATGATTTCCCCAAAGTCACCAGCGGCGATGTGGTGACCGAAGAACTGCCCGATGGATCTCCGGCTTCGCCCAGCGGCATCATCTTTAATCTGGGCAGTGAGGTGCTGAAGGACAGCAGGGTGCGCGAAGCGGTGGCGCTGGCGTTCAATTTTGAATGGACCAATGAATCCCTGCAATACGGGCTGTTCAAGCAACGGGCGTCTTTCACGCAGGACACACCCCTGATGGCCACAGGAAAACCCCAGGGGGCCGAACTGGATGTGCTGAGCGAACTGGGTGATCTGGTGCCAGCCGAGATGCTGACCCAGGACGTGCGCCTGCCGCATCGCTCCAAACCCGAACGCCTGTTGGACCGCAACAATGCGCGGCGGGCGGCAAAGCTGCTGGAAGAGGCCGGATGGGGGGTTGAGAACGGCAAGCGGGTGAATGCCCAAGGCCAGCCGCTGACGCTGAACTTCCTGTTCAATTCCGCCAGTTCGCCGACCTCGACAGCGGTGATTGAAAACTTTGTCTCGAACCTGCAGGCCTTTGGCATTGATGCGCGTTTGGAAAAGGTCGACAGTTCGCAATATACCGCCCGTGAACGTGACCGCGACTATGACCTGATCTTTGAAAGCTATGCGTCTTTCCTTGGAACCGGCACCGGATTGTTGCAATATTACGGGTCTGATGCTGCGGAATATTCGCTGTTCAACCCTGCCGGACTGGCCAGTCCTTTGGTGGATGCCCTGATCAATAAATCCCTAGAGGCCCAGACCCGCGAAGAAGAAACCGCCGCATTGACCGCGCTGGATCGTGCCCTGCGCCATGAATTCATCATGATCCCCGTTTGGTATAACGACAGCTATTGGGTGGCTTACTACAACCAGTACGAACACCCGGATGTGCAGCCGCCCTATGCGCTGGGCTATCTGGATTTCTGGTGGTTCAACCCCGAAAAAGCCGCCGCGCTGCGGGCCGATGGCGCGTTAAGGTAAACCACAGTCATGGGCGCCTATATTTTTCGACGGATGTTGCTGATCATTCCGACCCTGTTGGGGATCATGCTCATCAATTTTGCACTGGTGCAATTTGTGCCGGGTGGCCCTGTTGAACAGGCGATTGCCCGTGCGCAGGGCGGCGGTGACGTGTTTGGCGGTTTTGCGGGCACCAATAATGATGCGGGGTCTGATCCGCTCGATAATGCGTCCGACAGCACCTATGTTGGCGCGCGTGGATTGCCGCCTGAATTCATTGCCGAGTTGGAAAAGGAATTCGGATTCGACAAACCGCCTGTCGAACGCTTTGTGAACATGCTGTGGAATTACATGCGCTTTGATTTTGGCGAAAGCTATTTCCGGTCGATCAGTGTGATTGATCTGATCAAGGAAAAGCTGCCGGTGTCGATCACATTGGGCCTGTGGTCCACATTGATTGCCTATCTGGTGTCGATCCCGCTCGGCATCCGCAAGGCGGTCAAGGACGGCAGCAGCTTTGACACATGGACATCCGGTGCGATCATTGCCGCCTATGCGATCCCCGGATTCTTGTTTGCGATCCTGTTGCTGGTGCTGTTTGCGGGTGGGTCGTACTGGCAGATCTTCCCGTTGCGCGGTCTGACGTCGGATAATTTTGATCAACTTGGCCCGCTGGGCAAGGTGGGGGATTATTTCTGGCACATCGCCCTGCCGGTGCTGGCCTCGACGATCAGCGCCTTTGCCACCCTGACCTTGCTGACCAAAAACAGCTTTCTCGACGAGATCAAGAAACACTATGTGATGACCGCCCGCGCCAAAGGGCTGTCAGAGCGGGCCGTGCTTTACGGGCATGTGTTCCGCAATGCGATGTTGATTGTGATTGCCGGCTTCCCGGCGGTGTTCATCGGCGTGTTTTTTGGCGGCTCATTGATCATCGAAACCATCTTTAGCCTTGATGGGCTGGGGCGTTTGGGGTTCGAGGCCGCCGTGGCGCGGGATTATCCGATTGTCTTTGGCACGCTGTTTATCTTCGGGCTGATCGGTCTGGTGGTCGGCATCCTGTCAGACCTGATGTATGTGCTGGTGGACCCGCGTATTGATTTCGAGCGGAGGGAAGGCTGATGGCCCTGTCCGCCCTGAACCAGCGCCGCTGGCGTAATTTCAAACGCAACAAACGCGCGTTCTGGTCGCTGTGGATTTTTGTGATCCTGTTCGGAATTTCGCTGTTTGCGGAATTTGTTGCCAATGACAAACCGATTCTGGTGAATTATCGCGGCGATTTTTACATGCCGATCTTTCATTTCTATCCTGAAACGGCATTTGGCGGTGATTTCCAGACCGAAGCGATCTATCGCGATCCCGAGGTGAAATGCCTGATTGCATCGGGGGGCGTCGAGGATTGTTTTGATGATCCTGACGGTATTCTGGCGGCAATTGATGCGGGCAGTTTTGGCGCGGATATTCCCGATTACAAGCAGGGCTGGTCGATCTGGCCGGTGATTCCCTATTCCTTCAACACCGCTGTGGACCGCCCCGGTGCCGCGCCTTTGCCGCCGAATGCGCAGAACTGGCTGGGCACCGATGGCACCAAACGCGATGTGATGGCGCGGGTTATCCACGGGTTCCGTCTGTCGATCCTGTTTACCTTGATCGTGACGGGGCTGGCCTCGCTGATCGGGGTGGTCGCAGGGGCGGTGCAGGGGTTCTTTGGCGGCTGGATTGATCTGATCTTTCAGCGGGTTATCGAAATCTGGTCGTCTACGCCGTCGCTCTATGTGATCATCATTATGTTCGCGATTCTGGGGCGCAGTTTCTGGCTGTTGGTGTTTTTGTTGGTGTTGTTTTCATGGACCTCGCTGGTTGGGGTGGTGCGGGCCGAATTCCTGCGCGCGCGCAACCTTGAATATGTTCGTGCGGCGCGGGCCTTGGGGGTGGGCAATGTGACAATCATGTTCCGCCATATGCTGCCCAATGCGATGGTGGCGATGCTGACGATGCTGCCGTTCATCATCACCGGCACCATAAGCACCTTGGCGATCCTTGATTTTCTCGGCTTTGGCCTGCCGTCTTCGGCCCCGTCGTTGGGCGAATTGACCCTGCAGGCCAAACAGAACCTGCAAGCGCCCTGGCTGGCCTTCACCGCCTTTTTCACCTTTGCCATCATGTTGTCGCTGCTGGTCTTCATTTTTGAAGGCATCCGCGATGCATTTGACCCCAGAAAGACATTTTCGTGACCGCCCTGCTTGATGTCAAAGACCTGCACGTCTCTTTCCGACAGGACGGGCAACTGAGCCATGCTGTCAAAGGCGTGTCCTTTCATCTGGAACGCGGGGAAACCGTGGCGCTGGTCGGGGAAAGCGGATCGGGCAAATCGGTATCGGCCCTGTCCACGGTGGCCTTGCTGGGCGACAGCGCCGAAGTCTCCGGCTCTGTCACCTATGACGGACAACAGATGATCGGTGCCGATGACAGATTGCTGCGCAAGGTGCGCGGCAATGACATCTCGTTCATTTTCCAGGAACCGATGACCTCGCTTAACCCGCTGCATTCCATTGAACGGCAGTTGGCGGAATCGCTGGCCCTGCATCAGGGGCTCGCTGGGGATGCGGCGCGGGCGCGGATTCTGGAATTGCTGGATAAGGTTGGCATCAATGATGCCCAAAGCCGTCTGGGGGCCTATCCGCACCAATTGTCCGGTGGCCAGCGCCAGCGGGTGATGATCGCTATGGCCTTGGCAAACAAACCCGATGTGTTGATCGCGGATGAACCGACCACCGCGTTGGATGTGACCATTCAGGCGCAGATTCTTGATCTGTTGAAAGACCTCAAGGACAGCGAAGGCATGGGGTTGTTGTTCATCACCCATGACCTTGGCATCGTGCGCCGCATCGCTGATCGTGTCTGCGTGATGCAGCAGGGCGAAATTGTCGAACAGGGCCCGACAAAACAGATTTTCGACCACCCGCAGCACCCCTATACCATCAAACTGCTGAGCGCCGAACCGACAGGGCAGCCCGCACCCGCCGATCAGAATGCAGAGGTGATTGTCAGCACCGAACATCTCAAGGTCTGGTTCCCGATCCAAGAGGGGCTTTTGCGGCGCACGACAGGCCATGTGAAGGCGGTGAATGACGCCACACTGTCGGTGCGGGCGGGGGAAACTCTGGGCATCGTGGGGGAATCCGGTTCGGGCAAGACCACGCTGGCACTGGCGATCATGCGGTTGATTGGCTCTGAAGGCGGGATCACTTTCATGGGGCAGGACGTGCGCCAATGGTCGACCCGCGAATTGCGGCGCCTGCGCAAAGACATGCAGATCGTGTTTCAGGATCCGTTCGGATCGCTGAGTCCGCGCATGACCTGTTTCCAGATCATCGCCGAGGGCCTGTCGATTCACAAGGTTGACCCCAGCCGCGACCGCCGTGAACTGGTGCATGAGGTGATGATCGAAGTCGGGCTCGACCCTGCGACAATGGACCGTTACCCGCATGAATTTTCAGGTGGCCAACGCCAGCGGATTGCGATTGCCCGTGCGATGGTGTTGCGCCCGCGGTTGCTGGTGCTGGATGAACCGACCTCGGCGCTGGATATGACGGTGCAGGTGCAGATTGTTGAATTGCTACGGAATTTGCAGGTTAAATACGGGCTGGCCTATCTGTTTATCAGCCATGACCTCAAGGTGGTGCGTGCCATGTCGCACAAGGTGCTGGTGATGAAACGCGGCGATGTGGTGGAATATGGCACTGCGGATGATCTTTATGACAATCCGCAAACCGATTACACCCGCACCCTGTTACAGGCGACAACCTGACCCAGATCAATTTCTTATGTGGGATTTTCGGTGATACTATGAGGTATGGAAGACAGACCTTTGGGCGCGCCGCGCCTGCGCAAACCGACAGCGGATGATTTTCGTGCCAGCCTTGCGCTTGGGCTGCGGGATTTTCTGAGCAATCCGATCATTGATCTGGTGTTTGCCAGTGTCTTTGTCGGGGCGGGGTGGATCATGGCGATGATCACCTATGCAACCGGACAGACATTCTGGCTGATCCTTGCGGTCTTGGGGTTTCCTCTGGTCGGGGCTTTGGCGGCTTTGGGCTTTTATGAAACCAGCAGGCGTAAAGCGGCGGGGCAGATACCCCGCTTGCCTGATGTGATCGGGGTGGTCTGGAACAACAGATCAGGGCAATTGCCGTGGTTGGCAGCGATTATTGTGGTGATCTTTCTGTTCTGGTTTTTTCTGGGGCACATGATTTTTGCGCTGTTCCTCGGGCTGTCCCCGATGACCAATGTGTCTACCTCTGCCGAAGTTTTCCTACGCGCTGACGGTGTGGCAATGTTGGGCTTTGGCACAATGATCGGCGCGGCATTTGCACTGTTGGTGTTTGCGCTTACGGTGCTGGGCATGCCGATGTTGCTGGATCGCGATGTGGATTTCATCACCGCGATGCTGCGTTCTATGGCGGCGGTGCGCGACAGTTTCGGGCTGTTTGTGCTTTGGGGGCTGTTCATCGGCGCGGTGACATTGCTGGCAATGCTGCCGATGTTTCTGGGGCTGTTCATTGCCATGCCGGTGCTGGGGCATACGACATGGCATCTGTATCAACGGCTGGCGGATTAACGGCTGAACACGCCTACCAACATCGCGGCCAAGGCAACCAGATGGATCAGCATGATCGCCCTGTCACGCCAGAACACCCCGACAGCAAACCACCCGACCAGACCGATCAGGAACAGATAGAGGTTCAGCGGCGTCAGCCCAAAGGCCGTGGCACTATAGCCCATGATCTGAATGATCGAGGCCCCCCATTTCAGGATCAACACTTCCCGCGCGCGGCGGTTGATTGTGGTGATTGTGGTGATTGGCGGGCCAAAGGTGCCTGAGGCGGCCATGCTAGATCACCTTGCCGTAAGACATCGCCAAGGGCCCAAGGAACGCCGCCTGCACCTGTTCAGCACTCAGCGATACCGCGCCAAAGCTTTGGGCCTTGGCACCGCAGGCATCTGCCACCAGCGTAACCTCGTATCCGAAATCACGCGCCGCGCGGGCGGTGGCGTCAATGCACATCTGGGTCATCGCCCCGATGATCGTCACATGGGTGATCCCTGCGGCCTGCAAATGCGCCTGCAGATCGGTTCCCTGAAAGCTGTTGGGGCGGTGTTTGAGGATCACCAGTTCACCATCGAGCGGCGCAACGCCGGGATGGATCTCCGCGCCCGCAGTGCCGGGGCGAAAGAACGGCGCGGCATCGCTGGCGGCCTCATGGCGGATATGGGCAATCATCTGGCCCTGTGCGCGTGCCTCGTTCAGAATGTCGCGGGCAGTGTCTGCGACGCGCTGCATGTCATCGACAGGCCAAAGGCCGCCGGTGAAATAATCGTTCTGGATGTCCACAAGGATCAATGCGGTTTTATCGGTCATCTTTGGCTCACAATGTGTTGGGGTCGACATGGATGGTTTTGCGGCGCTGGAACCAACGGCGCTGTCCAGCCTTAGCGGCGGTAGGGTAGTCGCGCAATGCCACGGTGTCATTGCGGGTCGCGGTCAGGAAGGCTGCTGCATAGATGTTTAACATGTACTTTCCTATCATGTTTGACGTTCTGCAGGTATTTATGATGATATAGCGAAAATACGCGAGTCATCCATATTCTGAACATGTAAGCTGAGGTATCATATGAACTGGCGCTTTCTGCCGCCGTTAGCGGCCTTGCGGGCCTTTGCCGCCTTTGCCCAGACCGGCAATGTGGTTGCGGCGGGTGCGGCCTTGGGTGTCAGCCATGCCGCGATCAGCCAACAATTGCGGGCGCTGGAAACCCATCTGGATGTGGTGTTGCTGGATCGGTCGGGGCGCGGATTGCGCCTGACGGATGCGGGGGAAACGCTGGCCAAGGCGCTGCATGCAGGCTTTGCCGCGATGATCGAAGCCGCGCAGGAAATCACCGGCGCACAAAACGACAAACCGCTGCATATCTCGGTCACTCCGACCTTTGCCGCCTCATGGCTGATGCCGCGCATGCCGTCTTTTCGGGCGCTGCACCCCGAGGTCGATCTGATGATTGATCCGACGCCCGAAGTTGTGGCGCTGTCTTCTGACGGGATCGACGTGGCGATCCGCTATGGGCTGGGGCCGTGGCCGGGATTGCAGGCCGAAATGCTGCTGCGCTCGCCGATGGTGGTGGTCGCCGCGCCTGCGCTGCTGGGTGCGGGGCCGGTGCCCGACATCAGCAGTCTGGCCAGCCTGCCGTGGCTTGAGGAATTCGGCACCTCAGAAAGCACCCGATGGCTGGACCGCAACGGCCTGTCAGGGGCGCGCACCCATGGCATGGTGCAGGTGCCGGGAAACCTGTTGCTGGACGGGGCGCGGGATGGTCAGGGGGTTATCGTCACGGTGCGTGAATTTGTGGCGCGTGATATTGCAGCGGGGCGTCTGTGTGAATTGCACCGCGAACCCGATGATGATGCGGGCTATCATGTGGTGACCCGGGCAGGGGTCATGCGCCCTGTGTTAAAGGCCTTTGTCACATGGTTGCGCCGCGAGGCCCGCGCCACAAAATAACGCCGGGTGGATCAGCTGGGCCCGATCATAAAGCAGCTGATATTGCGGGCGGCCAGGCGGCGGCAGGCCAGATCGGCACTTTCGCGGGTCATGCCCAGGAAATTGGCATCAAACCCCTGTGGGCGATGCACAACCTTGCGCAGGCTACCATCCAGCGTCGCCATTTCGGCCAAAGCGGTTTTGATCAGGATTTTTTCGGCGGCATAGCGGCTGGGATAACGGCCCACATTGACGCCCCAGTGCCGCCCGCCAGAGGTGGACATGCGGGTGACGATTTCCTGCTTTGCGGCGGGTTCTGGTGTTGCTGCGGCACCCACCGCCGCCAGTGCCACAGGGCGTGCCGCGGGCCGGATCGACGTCATCGCCGAGGCCAATGTGATGTCGGAGGGGGCTTGCCCGGCCGCTTGGGGGGCGGTTTCTGCACCCGCAATCTCTGCGGCCGCGACCTCTGCGGCAATGGCCTGCGCAGTGACAAGTGTGGCCGGGATTTCAGGCGGGGTGATGGTTTCGAGCGGGTCGGCCGCGGCGATCACCACCGGCGGCGCAGTATGTCCGGGGCGCAATTTCGGGCGTTTCGATTTCGAGACGGCAACAACCAAGCGAATGGTCTTGCCTGCGCCACCGGGCGTCGAGCCGGGCACAACAGACGGTTCTGTCTCTACATCCGCATAGACGGGTTTTGCGGGTTTGCGCAGAGGCGCGTTTGACGGGGCACGGCGAAAGCCCAGATCCATCAGTTCGGCAACCTTTGCGTTGCGTGCCGAAGTGGAGGCGCCGCCAAACACCGTGACAATGATCCGTTCGTTCCCATGCACCGCTGATGCGGTCAGGTTAAACCCGGAGGCACGGGTATATCCGGTTTTGATCCCGTCAGCGCCTTTGTAACTGCTTAGAAAGCGGCGGTTGGTGTGGGAAACGGTACGCACGCCCGCATCTGCGGTAATGCGCGAGAACAGATTGTAATATTGTGGAAAATCATACAGCAGATGACGCCCCATCAGGGTCATGTCATGGGCGGTGGACAGGTGGCCTGCCTCGGTCAGCCCGTTCATGTTCTTGAACGTCGTGCGCGTCATGCCAAGCGCCTTGGCGGTGCGGTTCATCCGCCGTGCATATTTTGCTTCTGATCCTTCGATGGCCTCGCCAATGGCGGTGGCGGCATCATTGGCCGATTTCACCGCAGCGGCACGGATCAGATAGCGCAATGCGATTTTTTGACCGGGACGCAGGCCCAATTTGCTGGGCGGTTCTGCGGCGGCTTTTTTGGAAATGGTGACTTGGGTGTCCAGCGTGATTTCGCCGCGTTTGATCGCTTCGAAAGCCACATAAAGCGTCATCATTTTGGTCAGTGATGCGGGATGCAACCGGGTGTCGGCATTGCGCGCATGCAAGACCTTGCCGGTGCGGGCGTCAATGACATAGGCGGCATAGGGTGCCGCCATCGCGCTGAGTGGAAGCACCACCAGCAGCCAGAAAGCCGTGAAAATAAATAGCCCCAAACGGGCCGGCTGAACGCGCCGCGCCTTCATGATGAACTGCCTTTGTCTGCCTCTAGCCGTCGATTTCTTCGACTGGCCATATTTTATTATGCTTTGACCCTAGCATAAGTCGAATTTTCGATAAACCCGTTCATTCAAGGGTTTAACCTTAATTTAATCAAACGCAGGGTCAACATGTAGGGGGTTGTCAAAGGGGGTTCCGCTACAAAGGGTATTGTGTCAGAAATAAGGCAAGAACTGGGCGGATTTGCCCCGTTTCAAAAGTGCTGATTTGCGCTGAGTCTGGCGTCGAAAATCAGGTCAGCGAACGCACCAGCGCGGGCAGTTGGCCCAGGTCTTCGATCTTTGCATAGCGCGGGTCTGTTTCAGGGGCTTTGGCGTGCTCAATTGCCCAGGTCAGCCCATGCGGCACCAGAACGCCCCATCCCCCGGCATCAATCATCGGCACCACGTCCGAGGCCATGGAATTGCCCGCCATCAACCCCTGATCGGCCCCCGTGCCCAGGCGTGTAAAAATGTCCGCATATGTATCGCGGGTCTTGTGCGAGACAATTTCAATGCCGTCGAAATAATCCCGCAAACCCGATTGTGCCAGCTTGCGTGACTGGTCCAGCAAATCCCCTTTGGTGATCAGCAGAAGTTTGAAATCCGCGCGAAGATCGCGCAGCGTGGTTTCGACATGGGGCAGCAATTCTATCGGATGCGACAGCATATCCCGCCCTGCCGCAAGGATTTCGCCAATGACCCCGGCAGGGACGCGCCCGTCTGTGACGTCAATCGCGGTTTCGATCATCGACAGGGTAAAGCCTTTGATCCCGAAGCCGTAATGCGGCAGGTTGCGCCGTTCTGCTGCCAGAAGACGCGCCATCAAATGATCCTTTTCACTGTGATCCGACAGCAGATCGGCAAAGTGGTCTTGGGTCATCGCAAAGAAGCGTTCATTGTGCCAAAGCGTGTCATCCGCATCAAAGCCAATGGTGGTTAACGGAATGGTCATTTTGTTCTGCCTCTTTTCTAATGCCTGTGGCAGGTTATATACACGCCAACACGACTCACCCATGTTCTCGCAACAGCTCAGGAGCAGCAATGCGCCTTGATGATCATATGATGGCAGACCGGACCGGCGATGACGACCAGTCCGATCTGCTGACCAAAACCAAACCCAAGACAAAACGGCCACCTTTGTACAAGGTGATGCTGTTGAATGATGATTTCACGCCAATGGAATTTGTCGTGCATGTGCTTGAGCGGTTCTTTGGTCTGAACCATGCCCAGGCTTTCGAGATCATGCTGACCGTTCACAAGAAAGGTCTGGCCGTGGTGGGGGTCTTTAGTCACGAGATTGCTGAAACAAAGGTTGCGCAGGTCATGGATTTTGCCCGCCGCCACCAGCACCCTCTGCAATGCACCATGGAAAAAGAAGAATAACACGTGATTGATGCACGCTTGGAACTGGCGCTTGGCGGGGGCGGGCTTGACCTTCCCGAGGACGGGCTGATCGGGGTATTCCGGCCCCATATAGATGCCGATCTTGACGGGTTCCCGCCCGACCGTTGCCGGATCATTCATGATTTCAAACCGTTTCACGATGCTTGGGCCGAACGTGGATTTCAGGTGGCACATGCGCCTGATGAACACTTTGCCGCGACCATCATCTGTTTGCCCCGTGCCAAACAGGAGGCGCGGTCCTTGATTGCGCAGGCCTGTGAGCTGAGTGATGGCATTGTCGTGGTGGATGGCCAGAAAACCGATGGCATCGATTCGATCCTGCGCGACATGCGCGGCAGGGTCACGGTGCATGGCCCGATTTCCAAGGCCCATGGTAAAATGTTCTGGATCGACGCGCCTGCCGCCGATTGTTTTGCCGATTGGGCCGCTGGCCCGACGCAGGCGGACGGCGGTTTCTGGACTGCGCCGGGGGTGTTCTCTGCGGACGGGGTTGATCTGGCCTCGGCACTGCTGGTCGAGGCGCTGCCGGATAAGCTGGGCAAGGAAGTCACCGATCTGGGGGCCGGATGGGGATATTTGTCGGCGCATGTGCTGACCCGCCCGGAAGTCACCAACGTACATCTGGTTGAGGCAGGGCATCTGGCGCTGGAATGCGCCCGCCATAATGTCACCGATGAGCGGGCGAAATTCTATTGGGAGGATGCCACCAAATGGCAACCGCCACACCGCATGGATACCGTGGTGATGAACCCGCCGTTTCACACCGGCCGCGCCGCTGAACCGCAGATCGGACAGGCCTTTGTCGCCGCCGCTGCGCGGATTCTGGCGCCGCAGGGGCAACTATGGATGGTCGCGAACCGCCATTTGCCCTATGAAGTCGAACTGAAAAAGCGCTTTGCCCATGTCGAGGAAATCGGCGGCGATGCGCGGTTCAAGCTGTTTCGCGCCGCGCGGCCGACAAGACCGCGCCGCTGAACGCCAACAAAGGGGCAAATATGTCTTTTTCTGTGTCTGGTAAAACCGCGATTGTAACGGGATCCGCCAACGGGATCGGTCTGGCAATTGCCCGTCATCTGGCCGATCAGGGCGCGAATGTGATGTGCGCCGATGCCGATGAAAAAGGGTTGGTTGCTGAATTGGGCGATGCGCCCGAAGACGGGAATATCCGCATTTTCGCTGGTGATCTGCGCCAGCGTCTGACCATTGCCAATCTGGTCTCTGCCACCATTGATGCCTTTGATCAGATTGATATTCTGGTCAATGCATCGCGCCAGATCTTGCCCACGGATGCTTTGGACGTCGAAGATGATTCCGTTTCGACGCTGATCGAACAAAACATGATGACAGCGCTGCGGCTGTCGCAATTTGTGTCCAAGCGCATGATCAAACAGGCCCTCGATCAACCCGAGGGGCAGGTGGGATCAATTATCAATCTCAGCTCCATTGCCGCCAATCATATCCAGCCCGAATTGATGGGCTATGGCATTGCGGCCTCGGCGGTCCAGCAGATGACCCGTTCGATGGCGGTGGTGCTGGCGGCGCACCGGATCAGGGTGAATGCGATCTCGTTCGGGTCGGTGATGAGCAGCTCGCTGCGGGCCACCGTTGCGGAAAACCGTGAGTGGCGTGACGACATCCGGGATCACACCCCCTTGGGCCGTATCGCCGCGCCCACCGAGCTTTGCGAAGCGGTGCAGTTTCTGGCCGCCGAAAGCTCGGGTTTTATGACGGGTGAGGTCATGGTGATCGACGGCGGGCGCAGCCTTTTGGATGCGGTGCGCGCCCCCGCACATTGATCTGTGGCATCCGATCCGAAATTGATTTGGGCTTGGGTGAATTGAATCAGGTTTTGGGCTTGACGCCACGCAGGCGCTGTCTTACTTCCGCCGCGATGGCGTTATAGCTCAGTTGGTTAGAGCGAACGACTCATAATCGTTAGGTCCCTGGTTCAAATCCAGGTAACGCCACCATCCATTCCCCTTTCCCCACCCCCCGTCTTCAGCGCGCTATGCCGCCGGATCAATGGGCACTATAATGCGCAAGAGTATCTTAACCGTTGACTGATTGGCAGCTCTGGCTTGGGATGTGCTGCACTAAAGTGCCTTTGTCTTTAGGTTGTGTCTTGGGGATGTTTTACGGACTATGCCGAGAATTTCACGGGATAACACCGGATTTTATGTCTCTTGGCTTGCAGTACTGCGGCCAGCGGGTATTGATAAAAGACAGAGACAGGCCCGCGCTGGCGGGCTGTTCATAACGTAGGACCACCCGATAAAACGGGGGCCGGCTGACAACGAAAAGGGAGATCCAAATGATTCTACGCAGAACCCTCATGGGTATGGCAGGGGCGGCTGTTGCAGCGACCCTGATGGCGTCCACCGCAATGGCGCAAGAAGTCACGCTTCGTATGCACCAATTCTTGCCACCGCAGGCCAATGTGCCAAAGCTGGTGCTGGATGTCTGGGCCGACAATGTTGAAAAAGACAGCGGCGGGCGTATCAAAGTGGAACGCTATCCATCCATGCAGCTGGGCGGCAAACCCCCAGAGCTGATGGATCAGGCAATCGACGGCGTGGCCGACATTGTTTGGACTGTGGTCGGCTATACACCTGGCCGCTATCCCAGCACCGAAGTGTTCGAACTGCCGTTCATCATGACCAATGCCCGCGCGGCGTCTTCTGCCTATTGGCAGATGTTCGAAGAGCATATGAAAGACACTGAATTCAAAGATGTGCATATTCTGGGCACATGGGTTCACGGCCCCGGCATGATCCACGTCAACAAAGAGGTCCGCACCCCTGCTGACATGGAAGGCTTGAAAATCCGCGGCGGGTCACGTCTGGTGAATGCGCTTTTGGAAAAAATGGGGTCAACGCCGGTTGGCATGCCTGTTCCAGCGGTTTCCGAAGGCCTGTCCAAAGGTGTGATCGACGGCACAACCATCCCATGGGAAGTGACGTCGGCGCTGAAAGTGTCGGAACTGGTGTCAAACCACACCGAATTCGAAGGCAATGCCCTTTATGTGCTGACCTTTGTTCTGGCGATGAACAAAGACCGCTACGAAAGCCTGCCGGATGATCTGAAAAAGGTGATTGATGACAATTCCGGTCTGGAGTTCTCGATCTTTGCCGGTGGCACACAATCCGACAGCGACGGCCCTGCGCGCCAGATCGCTGTGGACCGTGGCAACAACATCGTCACCGTCTCTGGCGACGATTTGCAAGCATGGCGTGACGTGGCACAGCCGATCTATGACGAATGGGTTGCTGACATGAATTCCAAAGGCATCGACGGTCAGGCTTTGATCGACGAGGCGCGGATGCTCATGGACGCTTACGACAACAAGTAAGCTGTTATTCCTGACATGTAATCTGCGGCGGGTTTCCTGCCGCAGATTCTCTACCGAATTGAGAGAAAAATAATGCACAGGCTGATCCAGTCCCTTGCACGTGTTACCGCATTGGCTGGCGGTCTTGTTCTGATTGCGCTGATTGTCCTGACCTCGATGTCGATCATCGGGCGCTCGTTGAACAAGCTGATGCACGGCGATTTCTTCCAGCAAAAAATGACAGGTTTCGCCCAATGGGTGCTGGATCTGGGCGTGGGCGAAATCAACGGCGGCTATGAATTGCTAGAGGCCGGTGTCGCCTTTGCGATCTTTTCGTTTTTACCAATTTGCCAGCTTTACGGGTCGCATGCGACCGTGGATGTGTTCACCTCGGCGCTTCCGGGGCGGGCAAACCGTTGGATCGCCGCCTTTTGGGAGGTGGTTCTGGCCTTGACCTTGCTGTTGATCATCTGGCGGCTCTATGAGGGCATGGAGCGCTATATCGGCAACGGTGAAACCACCCTGTTCCTGCAATTTCCGGTTTGGTGGGCCTATGCCGCCAGTTTCGCGGCGGGTATCGTGACCAGTATTGTTGCGGTCTATTGCGCGGTGCTGCGCATTGGCGAAGCCTTGCAAGGCCATAATATCCTCCCGACCGAGCATGGGGAACATTGAGATGACCAACCTAGAACTGGGCTTTTGGTCCTTCCCGATCCTATTGGTGATGGTGTTCTTGCGCGCGCCGATTGGTTTGGCGATGCTGCTGTGCGGTTTTGGCGGCTGGTTTATGGCGATGGGCGGCAATCCCACGCCGCTGCTGGCCAAGTTGAAATCAGAAACCTACACCACCTTTTCCAGCTATTCCCTCAGCATCATTCCGATGTTCCTGCTGATGGGGCAATTTGCAACGCTGTCGGGCATGTCTCAGGCGCTGTTCAAAGCCGCAGAAAGTTTTCTCGGGCATCGCCGTGGCGGGGTTGCCATGGCGGCGGTCGGGGCCTGTGCGGGCTTTGGTGCGATCTGCGGATCGTCACTGGCCACGGCGGCAACCATGTCAAAGGTCGCGCTGCCGGAACTGAAACGCTATGGCTATTCCGGTGGCTTTTCCACGGCGACGCTGGCGGCCGGGGGCACATTGGGCATCCTGATCCCGCCCTCGGTGATTTTGGTGATCTATGCGATCCTGACCGAACAGAATATCGCGAAACTGTTTCTTGCGGCCTTTATCCCCGGTATTCTGGCGGCGATTGGCTATATCATCACCATTTCAATCTATGTCCGGCTGAACCCCAAAGCCGCAGGCACGCGCCCTGCGGTGCCGATGGCCGACAGGTTCCGCGCCCTGGCCGATACCTGGCCGGTGCTGATGATCTTTTTGCTGGTGGTTGGCGGCATCTATCTGGGATGGTTTACCCCCACCGAAGGCTCTGCGATTGGCGCGATGGGCACCGGATTGGTGGCCTTGGTGTCGGGCAGTCTGAACTGGCAGGTGCTGGGTCAAAGCCTGATGGGCACCGCGCGCACCACCGCGATGATCTTTTTTATCGTCTTGGGCGCAGGGTTTTATAACGGGTTTCTCGCCCTGTCCGGTGTACCGCAATTCATGGCCGATTGGGTGGTGACCCAAGGCTTTAGCCCGCTGTTTGTGCTTTGTGTGATCCTTGGGTTTTATCTGGTGTTTGGCTGTCTGATGGACAGCCTGTCGATGATCCTGCTGACTGTGCCGATTTTCTTTCCGGTGATTTCGGCGATGGATTTCGGCATGACACCCGAACATCTGGCGATCTGGTTCGGTATTCTGGTGTTGATTGTGGTCGAGGTGGGTTTGATCACGCCGCCCGTGGGGATGAACCTGTTCATCATCAATTCGATGGACCGCGAAACCCCGATGACCGAAACCTACAAGGCGGT
Source organism: Sulfitobacter sp. (assembly GCA_047634585.1). Taxonomy (GTDB): domain Bacteria; phylum Pseudomonadota; class Alphaproteobacteria; order Rhodobacterales; family Rhodobacteraceae; genus Sulfitobacter. The sequence goes on from JBLIAN010000006.1 coordinate 129,804, forward strand.
GATGTACTTTGTCGGGTCCGACATCGTGCGGGTGATTATTCTGGTGGCTTTCCCTGCAATTACCTTGTTCCTGTTGCCCGCCTGACGGGCGCAGGACCGCGCCACCTCGTCTGATGAGAACCATCCGCCTTGGGCGGGGGGTGAGGGAGGATTGCAATGACGGCGCATCTCGGGTTGAAACCCCATAACGTGCAGCGTGAAGACCGGGCCGATGGCACGGTCCTGCTGCGCTCTGGCTATGAACTTGGGCCTGTGGCGCGCTGTACCGGTGATTGGCTGGAACATTGGGCCGCGCAGACGCCGCAGGCCCTGTTTCTGGCGGAACCTGCGGGCGAGGGGTGGCGCGAGCTGCGCTATGGCGATGCGTTGACCCAAGTGCGCGCCATTGCCAGCCATCTGTTGACGCGCGGCTTGGGGCCGGACCGTCCTGTGCTGGTCATCTCGGGCAACAGCATTGATCACGCGTTGCTCAGCCTTGCGGCGCAATATGTCGGGGTGCCTGTGGTGCCTGTGGCCGAACAATATGCGCTGATCCCGGCAGCTCATCCGCGGCTGGTCCATGCCGCGCAAATGGTGCGCCCCGGATTGGTTTACGCTTTGGATGCTACGCAATATGGCGCTGCATTGACGCTGGAGGTGTTTGATGGTGTTGAAAAACTGTCTTCGGTGCCGGCGGGCAGCGGTGCCACCGCTTTTGCCGATCTGATGCGCCCAGTTGCGGCGGATGTTCAAGGGGCATTTGCGGCGGTCACAGGGGATACATTGGCGAAAATCCTGCTGACCTCTGGGTCCACGTCGGACCCGAAAGGTGTCTTGACCACCCAGGGCATGATGACCACCAATCAGGCGCAAATCCGTGCCTGTCTGCCCTTCCTTGGCACCCGTCCGCCGCGTCTGGTGGATTGGTTGCCGTGGAATCACACCTTTGGCGGGTCGTATAATTTCAATCTTGTGCTGGCCAATGGCGGCAGCCTGTATCTGGATGATGGCAAGCCCGCACCGGGATTGTTTGACCGCACCTGCCGCAACCTTGCCGAGATATCTGCAACCATCAGTTTCAATGTGCCTGTGGGGTTTGCCCAGTTGGTGCGGGCGCTGGAGACCGACAAAGCCCTGCGCGAAACCTATTTTGCCGACCTTGATATGATCTTTTATGCGGGGGCGTCCCTGCCACAAGATGTCTGGTCGGCGCTGGAACGTCTGGCGCTGGACACCTGCGGGCAATTGCCCCTGATCACCACCTCATGGGGACTGACCGAAACCGCCCCCGGTGTGTTGATCAGCCATGAACCCGCCAAAGGCGCGGGGCTGGTGGGCGTGCCGATGCCCGCCAGTGCGATCAAGCTGGTGCCGCAAGGCGAGGGGCGGTTTGACGTGCGGGTCAAGGGTGACAATGTCACCAGGGGATATTTTGATAACCCTGCCAAAACCGCCGAGGCCTTTGATGATGAGGGATATTTTATCACCGGCGATGCCATGCGTCTGGTTGATCCTGATGACGTCAATCGCGGGTTGATGTTTGACGGGCGGATTTCCGAGAATTTCAAGTTGATGACCGGCACTTGGGTGATGGCCACACAATTGCGCCTTGAGGTACTGGCCGCTTTGGCCCCCTTTGCGCAGGATGTGGTGATAACGGGTGAACAGCGCGCCGATATCGGGGCGCTGATCCTGCCAAACCGCGCCGCCATTGCCGCACAAGGCTGGACCCTGTCAGAGGCAGACGGGGTGCTTTCCTGCCCGCCATTGCAGGCCGAATTGTCCAAACGATTGACCGCGCTGGCCGCGTCAGGAACGGGACGGTCCTCGCAGGTGATCTGTGCTTTGGTCCTGTCCGAACCCGCCTCGATGGCCGAAGGTGAAGCCACGGCGAAAGGCAACATCAATTTTCCCAAGTTCCTGCAAAGACGCGCGGCTTTGGTTGAGCGCCTGTATGACCCGCATACAGAACACCGCATCGGGATTGCGCACTAAAATGCACTAATTCGGGCTTTCTGTTGCGCATGTCGGGCTTGGGTGCACAATCTTGCGTAATTTCTGGGAGGGGAGTTCTGTGGTTTCAATTGACAACAATGCCGTGTCCTATTTTGTGGATCGCCATATTGCCGAGGGGCGTGGCGAAAAACCTGCCTATGTCGAGGCGGGAAATGACCGCAGCCTGAGCTATGCCCAACTGGCAAAGGGTGCCGCGCATCTGGCCGCCGCCCTCCGGCGCGCCGGGGTGCGTCCCGAAGAACGCGCCGCTGTGCTGGTGCTGGACCAGATCGAATTCCCGCAAATTTTCTGGGGTGCTCTCAAGGCGGGCGTGGTCCCGGTGCCGCTGAATACCTTGTTGGCCACGCCGGTCTATGACGCGATCCTGCGCGACAGCCGCGCCTCGGTGTTGTTTGTGTCTGAATTGCTATGGCCGGTGGTGGCAGATGCGGTGGCGGGCAATCCCTATCTGCGTCATGTGGTGGTGATCGGGCAGGCCCCCGAGGGGACCACCACCTATGATGATTTCATCCGCGATGCCCCGGCTGCCGATACCCTGCCAGCGCATGCCGATGAGGTGGCCTTTTGGCTGTATTCATCGGGGTCCACCGGACAGCCAAAAGGCGTGGCGCATGTGCATTCCGCGCTCAAGGCAACCGCAGACACCTATGGCGCACAGGTTCTGGGCATAGCCGAGGATGATGTGGTTTTGTCCGCCGCCAAGTTCTTTTTTGCCTATGGGCTGGGCAATGCGATGACCTTTCCTTTGTCGGTCGGGGCGACCACGATTCTGTTTGGCGGGCGGCCGACACCGCAAGGTATGATGGACACGATCACCGCGCATCAGCCGACGATCTTTTGCGGGGTGCCAACGCTCTATGCGGCGATGGTGGCGCAGATGGATCAACATGGCGCGCCCAAGGCGCCGCTGCGCATCTGTATTTCAGCGGGCGAAGCCCTGCCCGAGGACGTGGGAACGCGCTGGGAAAAGCACATGGGTGTGGGGATCCTTGACGGGGTTGGCTCCACCGAGATGCTGCATATTTTCCTGAGCAACCGTGCGGGTGACATTGTCTATGGCACCTCTGGTGTTGCGGTGCCGGGGTATGACTTGCGGCTGGTCGATGAAACGGGTGCCGAGGTCGGTGCAGGGGGCGTCGGTGAATTGCTGGTCAACGGGGCGTCCGCGGCGAATTGTTACTGGAACCAACGCGACAAATCCCGCAGCACCTTTGAAGGGGTCTGGACCCGCACGGGTGATAAATACGAACGCCGCGCCGACGGGCGGCTGGTTTATTGCGGACGTACCGATGACATGTTCAAGGTGTCTGGCATCTGGCTGTCACCCTTTGAGGTCGAAGGCGCATTGGTCAGCCATCCGCAGGTCTTGGAAGCTGCCGTTGTTGCGGCGCGGGATGCGGACGGGTTGGAAAAACCCAAGGCGTTTATCGTGCTTCAGTCCGGCGAAAGCTCTGATGCCTTTCTGGCCGAGCTGAAAGACTATGTGAAAAACAAAATCGGCAAATGGAAGTATCCGCGCTGGATCGAAGTGGTTGAGGATCTTCCTAAAACCGCCACGGGCAAAATCCAGCGGTTCAAATTGAGGGACGAAACATAATGGCGTTTGACTGGACAATGCGCGCAGGGGCGCGGCTGACGGCGGGTGGCAAATCCTTGGAATATGCCTGCTGGGGGCCTGCGCCCTCTGCGGTGGCGCCGACACTGGTGTTGTTGCACGAAGGGCTGGGATCGGTTGCGCAGTGGAAAACCGTGCCTGAACAATTGGCCAAGGCGACCGGATTTGGCGTGTTGGCCTATAGTCGCGCCGGATATGGCGGGTCTGATCCGGTTGATCTGCCGCGGCCGCTGGATTTCCAGACCCGCGAAGCCACCGAAAGTCTGGGCGAGGTGTTGAATGCTGCGGGTGTTCAGAACTGTATTCTGATCGGCCATTCGGACGGGGCGACGATCGCCGCGATCTATGCGGGATCCGTGTCGGACATGCGGGTGCGGGGGCTGGTTTTGATGGCACCGCATTTCTTTACCGAACCCGAGGGATTGTCGGCGATTGCCGCAGCGGGCCGTGCCTATGCCGAGGGCGATTTGAAAGCGCGCTTGGCCAAGTATCACACAGATGTCGATGTGGCCTTCAAAGGCTGGCATGATGTCTGGACCGATCCGGCGTTCAAAGGCTGGAATGTCGCGGATGCGATTGATCACTGGCGGATCCCGGTGCTGGCGATCCAGGGGCGCGCAGATGCCTATGGCACATTGGCGCAGATCCGCGAAATCGAAGACCGGATTTATTCCCCTGTCGAGATCCTGATTCTGGATGAATGCGGTCATGCGCCGCATCTAGAAAAACCCGAGGCGACGCTGGCCGCCATCACGAGTTTCTGTGCGCGATTGCAGCGATTGGAAGAAGCGACTGTCGAGATTGCCTGACGCCGGTGATCATATCCCGATGCCGCCCCATGCCTATGTGCCGGGGCAAACTGCCCGCCATCCCGAAAACTGGTTTGACGGGATCAAAGCCGGTGTTGAGTGCTGCCCATCCGCTTTGGCATTGCAGGACACATTGGCGTGGCGGGCAGGGCTGTCCTATTTCGAGGCGGGGTTTTTCTGGGAATGCCACGAGGTGCTGGAGGCCGTCTGGATGCAGACCCCGCAGGCAACCCCGGAACGCGAGATGGTGCAGGCCTTGATCCAGCTTGCCAATGCGCGGCTGAAAATCCGCATGATGCGCCCAAAGGCTGTGGGCCGTTTGTGTGATATGGTGCAAGCGCATCTGGAAAATTGCCCAAAGGACCGGGCGATTCTGGGGTTGCGCCGTGCTCAGCTGCAACAGTCAGTGGATCGGACCCGCAGGGATAATATGCAAATATCGGCATTATAATGCATTATGCCTCCGGATCATGTGCAAAATCAGCCAGGCCACGCTAAGAAAACTGAAATATAATACATCAAATGCCACGTAGCCTTCGAAAGGACCACGCAGATGACCAAGGTGATCGACTTTCAAACAGACCCGTCAAAGTACCGGCATTGGAAGATTGAATATGACGGCCCCTTGGCATGGCTTTCGATGGATGTGGACGAAAAGGGCGGTCTGTTTGACGGCTATGAGTTGAAGCTGAACAGCTATGATCTGGGCGTGGATATCGAACTGGCCGATGTGGTGCAGCGGATGCGTTTTGAACATCCCGAGGTCAAAGTGGTGGTGATGCGATCGGCCAAGGACAAGGTGTTCTGTGCCGGTGCGAATATCCGTATGCTGGGCGGCGCGGCGCACAGCCACAAAGTGAACTTTTGCAAATTCACCAATGAAACCCGCAATACCTTTGAGGCGGCGCTGGCCGATTCAGGGCAGAATTACATCTGCGCGGTCAAAGGTGCCTGCGCGGGCGGCGGCTATGAACTGGCGCTGGCCTGCAATCACATCATGTTGACCGATGACAGCACCTCCTCTGTGGCGTTGCCCGAAGTGCCCTTGTTGGCGGTTTTGCCCGGCACAGGCGGGCTGACCCGTGTGACCGACAAACGCAAGGTGCGCCGCGATCTGGCAGATGTGTTCTGTTCCATCGAAGAAGGCGTCAAAGGCAAACGCGCGGTGCAATGGCGTCTGGTGGACGAAGTATTCCCCAATTCCAGCTTTGATGAAAAGGTTGCGGAACGGGCGGCGGAAATGGCGGCGAATTCGGGCAAATCAGATGTGGGACAGGGGATCGAATTGACCCCGATTGCCCGCAGCTTTGCCGAGGACGGCATCAGCTATTCCACCGTCGAAGTGGCCCTGGACCGTGCCCAAGGGCGCGCCACCATCACGATCAAAGGACCGGACGAAGATGCGCCGACCGATGTCCAAGCCTTTGTTGCTGCGGGGGCCGACAATTGGATCCTGCGCTGTGCGCGGGAACTGGATGATGCGATCCTGCATCTGCGCAACAACGAAAAAGAACTGGGGTTGCTGGCATTCCAGACCCAGGGTGATCCTGAAAATGTCATCGCTCATGAGGCGCTTTTGTTGAACAACCGCGATCACTGGCTGGCCAATGAAACCTTGCAGTATTGGAAGCGGGTGCTGAAACGGGTAGATATGACATCGCGGTCTCTGGTGGCTGTGGTTGAGCATGGATCGTGTTTTGCAGGGCCGCTGGCAGAATTGCTGTGGTCGGTGGACCGCAGCTATATGATGCTTGAGGAATTCGAGGGCGATAACCGGGCGCTGGCGGCGGTCACATTGTCCGAAGGCAATTTTGGCAGCTATCCGATGGGCAATGATCTGACCCGTTTGCAGACCCGTTTTCTGGGCACGCCCGAACAGGTTGAAACGCTGAAATCTTCGATCGGTGAGCCATTGGAAGCCGACGCCGCCGAAGAGCTGGGGCTGATCACCTATGCCTATGACGATATCGACTGGGAAGACGAAGTGCGCCTGTTCATGGAAGAGCGTGCCAGCTTTAGCCCTGATGCGATGACGGGCATGGAAGCCAACCTGCGCTTTGCCGGGCCTGAAACAATGGAAACCCGTATCTTTGGCCGCTTGACCGCATGGCAAAACTGGATTTTCCAGCGCCCCAATGCGGTCGGCGAAGAAGGCGCGTTGCAGCGGTATGGCACTGGCCTGCGCGGCAAATACAACATGGAACGTGTGTAAATAAAACAACGGGGCGCTGCCCCGAGACAAGATAATCCGCAAGATGGGGGATGCCCCACCGCCAATAGGAGGAAGCAAATGCTCGACCTGATCAACGTAAGTTACGACACCCAGATTCCGAATAATGTGGGCCTGTCCGAGGACAAGAAGGTGCTGAAGGCGCTGGAAAAATGGCACCCCGGTTATATCAACTGGTGGAATGATCTGATCCCGCAGAACTTTCAGGAAAGCATGGTCTATCTGCGCACCGCCGTCAGCGTAGACCCCAAAGGCTGGGCAAAATTCGATTACGTCAAAATGCCGGAATACCGGTGGGGCGTTTTGTTGGCCCCGGCTGTCGAAGACCGCAAAATTCCGATGGGCGAACACTACGGCGAACCGGCATGGCAAGAAGTACCCGGCGAATATCGCAACATGCTGAAACGTCTGATCGTCATTCAGGGCGACACAGAGCCGGGTTCGGTGGAACAGCAACGCTTTCTGGGCCTGACCGCGCCGTCGCTTTATGACATGCGCAACCTGTTTCAGGTCAACGTCGAAGAGGGCCGTCACCTCTGGGCGATGGTCTATCTGCTGCAGAAATATTTTGGCCGTGATGGCCGCGAAGAAGCCAATGATCTGCTGGTGCGGTCGTCGGGTTCCGAAGACACGCCACGGATGCTGGGTGCGTTTAACGAGGAAACGCCGGATTGGCTGTCGTTCTTTATGTTCACTTATTTCACCGATCGGGATGGCAAGATGCAGCTGGAAAGCCTTGCGCAATCCGGTTTTGACCCCCTGTCGCGCACCTGCCGCTTTATGCTGACCGAAGAAGCGCATCACATGTTTGTGGGTGAAACCGGGGTGGGCCGGACCATTCAGGCGACCCTTGAGGCGATGAATGCCAATGGCATCACCGATCCCTATGACATCAATAAAATCCGTGATCTGGGGGTGATCGACCTGCCGACAATCCAGAAAAAGCTGAACCTGCATTACACGTTGTCGCTGGATCTGTTTGGTCAGGAAGTATCGACCAATGCCGCCAATGCGTTCAACTCCGGCGTCAAAGGGCGCTACATGGAGCAGCGTATTGATGATGATCACAAGCTGAATGACGCGACCTATGCGGTGACGTCGATCAAGGACGGCAAAATCCTGACCGAAGACGTGCCGGCATTGACTGCGATCAACATGCGTCTGCGGGATGATTATGTCCGTGATGCCGCCGGGGGTGTGGGCCGTTGGAACAAATTGATCGCCAAATCCGGCATCGAATTTGAACTGAAACTGCCCCATGAAGGGTTCCATCGCCAGATCGGTGTGTTCAGCACGGTGGCGGTTGATCCTGATGGCGCTATCATTTCCGCCGAGGAATGGCAGAAACGTCAAAGCGACTGGTTGCCCACCAAGGCAGATGGCGATTTTATTCAATCCTTGATGAAGCCGTGTTTCGAGCCGGGCAAATATGCCTCTTGGATTGCAGCGCCAAAAGTCGGAATTGATAACAAGCCCGGCGATTTCGAATATGTGAAACTGCACATGGCCTGAACCTGTGGTGGGGATCATCCCCACCCTGTGGCAATATGATAGGGTGGGGGGACACCCCCGCCTTTTCTGTGAATGGGAGAGCCAATGACCAGCCCCGTCAAACAACACCTGATCGACCCTGAAATCTGTATCCGCTGCTATACCTGCGAGATGACCTGCCCGATTGGCGCGATTGAACATGACGACAACAATGTCGTGGTCAACGCCGATGTCTGCAACTTTTGCATGGATTGCATTCCGGTCTGCCCGACAGGGTCTATTGATGAATGGCGGGTGGTTGAAACGCCCTATTCACTGGAAGACCAGTTCGGCTTTGATGAACTGCCCGAACAGGAGGATATCGAAGTCGCCCCCGCAGGCGCGGGAGCGGCGGAATCCGATCCGATCGCGGCGCTACTGGCCGAGGCGCATAAAGGTGCGGGGGGCAAGGCGCGAGCGCCCAAAACCGCCGCCAAACCAGCGGTGAACATGTATACGCTTGGCAGGCCCGCCAAGATGAAAGTACAGGGCAATTACCGTCTGACCGATGATCCCGACCATGACGTGCGCCATATTATCCTTGATCCGGGTGCCCTGCCGTTTCCGGTGCTTGAGGGACAATCGGTGGGGATTATTCCACCGGGCACAGATGCCGAGGGCAAGGCGCATCTGCCCCGGCTTTATTCGGTGTCCAGCCCCCGTGACGGTGAACGGGCGGGCTATCACAACATTTCTTTGACCGTGAAGCGCGAAGACGGCGGGCGGGCGTCGAATTACCTCTGTGATCTGGAACAAGGCGCCGAGGTTGAGGTCACGGGCCCGTTTGGTGCGACCTTCCTGTTGCCCAATGACCCGCAGGCGCGGCTGTTGTTGATCTGTACCGGCACCGGATCTGCGCCGATGCGGGCCTTTACGATGCAGCGCCAGCGCAGTGGCGCCACAGGGGGCATGACCATGTTCTTTGGCGCGCGCGCCCCCGAAAGCCTGCCGTATTTCGGGCCGTTGAAAAAAGTGCCGGAACATCTGTTGCGGCAACATCTGGTGTTCAGCCGCCTGCCCGGACAGGACAAGGAATATGTGCAGGATCGCATTGTCGCCGAACAGGACGAAGTTGCCGGTCTGCTGGGCGATGCCCATACCCATATCTACATCTGCGGACTGCGCGGCATGGAAGAAGGTGTCGAACGTGCCATGACCTCGATTGCGGAAAGCATCGGGGAACAATGGACTGCGCTGCGCGATGTGATGCGCGACGAAGGCCGCTATCATGTGGAAACCTATTGATGACCGACGCGCCTTTTATCCATCCCGTCAATGTCACCTGGGGTGATTGTGACCCTGCGCGCATCGCCTATACTGCGCGGCTGCCGTATTTCGCGCTGGATGCAATCAATGGCTGGTGGGAGGCCCATCTGGACGGCGACGGCTGGTTCCAGATGGAGATCGACCGCAATGTCGGCACGCCTTTTGTCAGCCTTGCGATGGATTTCCACAGCCCCGTGACCCCGCGCCACACCTTGATGTGCGAGACCTTTCCAACGCGGCTGGGCGATAAATCCATCAGCTTTGCGGTCAAGGCGCGACAGGACGGGGTGCTGTGTTTTGACGGGCGGTTCACCTGTGTGTTCATCATCGCAGACCAGTTCAAAAGCCAATCCGCACCCGCCGATCTGCGTGCCATCATCGCACCGCGCATCCGCGCAGAATAATGCACTAACCGGCCAGATGGACATTGTTTTTCCAAGGTCGCCACGCAAAGATGCAGTATTGTTCACAAAGTGGATTTATGACCGACATAGATATTTCAGCTGACGCAGGGGCGATCCTGATTGCCCGTCTTGCGGCCCGCGTGGCCGAAGCCCGCAAATTGCGCGGGCTGTCGCGGCGGGTGTTGTCGGAAATGTCAGGGGTATCGCCGCGCTATCTGGCGCAACTCGAGGCGGGCGAGGGCAATATATCGGTTCTGTTGTTGCAACGGGTGGCCAGCGCGCTTGATCTGCGGATTGAAACCCTGCTGGCCGAGGTCACGCCGCTGGATCATGATGTTGAACGGGTGTCGGCCCTTTTCCGCCAAGCGCCATTAGAGGTGCAACATCAGGTGCGCAGCCTGTTGGCCCCGCAGAACCCGAAACTGATGCGGGCGGGGCGGATTTGCCTGATCGGGCTGCGGGGTGCGGGAAAATCCACATTGGGCCGATTGGCAGGCGCGGCCTTGGGCATCCCTTTTGTCGAGCTTAATCAGGACATCGAGGCCAGCGCAGATATGCCGCTGGCCGAGGTGATGGCGTTCTACGGCGAGGATGGCTATCGCAAGATGGAGGCCGAGGCGCTGGAAAAAGTATCGGCCCGCCATGACCGGGTGATCCTGGCTGTGGCGGGGGGCATTGTCGCCGAACCAGACACCTATGCACGGCTGCTGGAACGGTTTCACACCGTCTGGATCAAGACCAGCCCCGCAGAGCATATGCAGCGGGTGCGCGGGCAGGGCGATCTGCGCCCGATGCAGGGCAATCCGGCGGCGATGGCCCATCTCAAGACCCTGCTGGAAAGCCGCATCCCGCTATATCAAAAGGCCGAAGCGCAGGTGAACACCACCAACCGCGCCGAGCGGTCTTCGGCCAATGATCTTTTGGCAGTGATTGCCAAATACCGTTTCCTCGACAGCGCCGGATGACAGCGGCCCGGCAGGTCATTGCCCTACAGGATGCCTTTTGGCAGGCGGGTGAGGCATTGATGTTTCGCCACACCACCCCTTGGGAATTGGACGAGGCATTAGAGGCATGGGGGTATGGCATCGGCCCCTGCGCGGCGCAGGATTTGATGGGGCTGGACAAGGTATTGGCGCGCCAGCCCAATCGCGCCGCACCGATCCTGCCACGGATGGTCGCCGAAGGGCGCATCGGCAAATTGGGTGGTGTTGGCTATTTCCGTTATCCCGGTGGTGGTGGCGCGGTGATTGATCCCCTGATCGAAGACATGTTCCGCGAGGAAGCCTGGTTTGCCAAGGTCGCGCGCAGCCCGCTGGGTGACGGCGCAGTGATCACCGCAATGCATGAGGCGCTGGCGCAGGTTTTGTTGGAAATCGGGGTGGATCGGCACGCGGCAGATGGTCTTTTGCAGGATGCCGTGCAGTTTCCGGCGGGGCGGGCATTGATTTAGGAGCCGGACCCTGAACCGGGATATTTGTCGCCTTGGGCGAAGTCGCAGATCATTCACGATCATCCCAACCAAAAAAGGGCCGCGACATGCGCGGCCCTTTTGGTGTCTGATGCGTGGTGGTTTACGCGGTCCAGCCCATCCGTGCGGGGTGGTATTCAAAGCCGATGTGGTGACCTGCGCCTTCCAGACCTTCCTTGGTGTGGTTGTACAGGGAACGCCAGTACGGCTGGATGGTCACGCCTTCGCTTTGGATCATGGCTTCGCCTTTGGCCATGATCGCACGGCGTTTATCAACATCGGCGATGGACAGGGCTTCGGACAGCAGCGCGTCAAATTCCGGGCTGCTCCAGCCGAATTCGTTCCATGCTTCGCCGGAACGATAGGCCAGTGCCCAGATCTGAACACCCAAGGGGCGCGCGTTCCAGTTGGTTGAGCTGAACGGATATTTTGTCCAGTCATTCCAGAACGTCGAACCGGGCAGGATTGTCCGCTTCACTTTGATGCCCGCGTCACGCAGCTGCGCGGCGACGGCATCGGTGGTGTCCTTGCGCCATGCATCGTCAATCGAGAACAGCTCGTGTTCGTAATCGGCCATGCCTGCTTCGTCCATCAGCGCCTTGGCGGCGGCGGGATCGATCTTGCGGGGGGGCAGTTTGGCATATTCGGGGTGCATCGGACCAACGTGGTGGTTTTCCGCAACGATCCCGCGATCCGCATAGCCCAGTTCCAGCAAAACAGCGTTGTCGACGGCCATGCCGATGGCCTGACGCACGCGTTTGTCGGCATAGGGTTTCATGCCGTCAACTTCGGCCAGCTGGTTTGGACGCACAACAATTGTTGCGGCGGTGGCGATGGTGTTTTCGACCCAGCCGTCCAATGTGCCCATGATGTCGATGTATTCGCCTTCCATGGAATAGAATGCATCAACTTCGTCGGCTTCGGCAGCGGCGATCCAAGCAGAGGGGTCGGTGCCGTAATCAATGTATTCCAGACGGTCGATGTAGGGGCCGCCGTATACTTCAGTGCCCCACCATGTGTGATCCGGGTTCTTGACCAGCACACCTTTGACGCCCACTTCGAGGCTTTCTGGCAGATAGGCGCCTGTGCCGACCGGATTATCAACCATGTTGTCCGCGTCAAAAGAGCTGTGGACGATCGCCGCAGGATAATCCGCCATGCCGGGAATCAGGGTGATGTCGGAAACCGGCAGTGTCAGTTTCACGGTGTGGCTGTCCACAACCTGAATTGCGCCTTCGATGGCCTGACCTGTGGCTTCGTCGATCAGGGTCGCGAAACGGCCCGCCATCGAGTTGCCCTCAAGGGATTTATCGCACCAGCCCGTGATGTTGCGGGCAACGTCTTCGGCAGTGAAATCGTCACCGTTGTTCCACTTGACGCCCTTGCGGACGTTCAATGTGTATTCGGTGGCGTTGTCGTTGATTTCCCAGCTTTCCAGCAGGGCGGGGGTGAATGTACCGTCGTTTTCCCAGATGGCGAGATATTCAAGCCACCCGCGCGAGAAGTTCGCGATCTGCGACCAGTCATAGGTGCGCGGGTCTTTGAGGGCGCGGACTTCCATCTGCATGCGGACGGTGCCGCCTTCTTTCATGTCGGCATGTGCCGCCGCATGTGCGGGTGCGGCCATGCCAATCATCGAATAGGCGGTTGCCGCTGTGGCACCAAAGGCGCTGGCAAGGGCCAGAAATTCGCGGCGGTTGACGGGATCTTTTTTAGCGGCCTCTGCGGAATCCAGAATGGACTGCGGCAGGGGTGTCCCGGTGCGTGTCAAAAAACTCATTTTCTTCCTCTCTGTTGTCGTCGGCAGCGTCAGAGCGCCGCCTTGTGAGGCACCCAAAGAGGGTGCCAGATGATACAGTTATCCTGTTTTTCTGATCCGCTTTTGCGGTTGCATGGCGATAGTCAAACACACAGGGACGTGACGTCAAGCCCATCACGTGATCTTGTGTGTCGCATCGGCGGGCTTGAGCGGATCACAGGCTGTGGTTGTGCGGGCGTAAATACTGCGCCCTGCGGCCTGAGCGACACGGGCACCTCGGGGGGGATTTCGGTGTGCCGGGGCAGATCATTCCGCCAGCGCCAATTCCGGTGGTCTGAATGTCGTTTTCGGGCAAGCCGTTGACGTTATTGCCTATAACCGATCCTGCCGCGCCTGTTGGCTGGCGGCGGCACTGGCAGGTTCCGGCATCGGGGATCGACCGATCGACAGGGTGCTCACGCCTGCATATTTTTCTGTGTCGTGATCCTGTTCGGGTAGAACCGCCCCCGGAATCGGCGAAAACGAATCTCTTTGTAACTACTTGGCGCGGCCTTGGGCCGCGGTGGCCATCAGGGCTTTGAGGGTAGGCAAATCGCCGATTTCACTGCTTAAAATCAGCACCAACCGGGCATTCAATGCATGGCTTTGGCCCTCGCTCAGCCCGTCGTGTAAATCCATCAATGCATTGTAAAAGCCATCGGCATCGGCGCCCAGTTTGTCTTGCAGGATCATGGGGTTTCTCCAATGGCTTTGTGAAAGGCGGCTGTGATCGGGGCCGGATCGGCGCTGGTGAACACCGCGCAGATATGTCCGTCAGGGCGCAGCAGATATATGTGATCGCTGCCATAGCGCCGGATCGCATGGCCGTCGGTCGCGCCAAAACAGGGGTAATCCCCGTGGCTGTTGACCCCGATCCGCGCCAAGCCATCAATCGCGGGCAGGGCCGTATCCCCGAACCCCAGCAGGGTAAAGCGCCCCTGAATTTGTGACACCAGCCATGTTGTGCCATCGGGGCCGGCCAAGGGCGCATCCATCATCACCTCACCGGGGGCGATCGGGGCGCTGCCTTCGGTTTGCAGCTGCATCCCTTGCAAGGAACAGGGCAGTGAAAGGCGGCCGGAATTGATCAGTTTGCGTGCAAAAGGATGGTGGCCTGCAAGGTTCAGCACCTCGTCGCGAAACAGCGCCTCAATCGGGGATTTAGGGGTCATGAAATTGGTGGCGCGGGATGAATTCAGGATGTTTTCCGCCGACCCGTGGCTGCGTTCTTCGCTGTAGGTTTCGATCAGCGTTGCGGGGGCATCACCGCGCAGCACCGCCGCCAGTTTCCAGCCCAGATTGTCCAGATCCTGTATGCCGCCATTGCCGCCCCGCGCGCCAAAGGGGCTGACCACATGGGCGCTGTCGCCGACAAACAGCACACGGTTATGCACAAAGCGGTCCAGCTTGGCACAGCGGAATTTATAGACGCTCATCCAGTCCAGCCGAAACGGCGCATCCCCGACAATCGCCTTGATCCGGGGGATCACCTTTTCTTCGGTGGCTTCGGTTCTGGGGTCGGTTTCCGGCCCCAGTTGCAGATCAATGCGGTAAATGTTGTCAGGTTGTTTGTGCAGCAGCGCCGATTGGCCGGCATGGAACGGCGGCGCAAACCAGAACCAGCGTTCAGGTGTGTCATGATCGCCAAAAGGCGAAGTTTCCATTTCCACGTCCACGATCAGGAAATGTTCCTCAAAGGTTTGGCCGTCAAAAGCAAGGTTCATGCGCTGGCGTGTGGCACTGCCCGCCCCGTCACAGGCGATGTACCAATCTGCCTCAAGCGTATAGGGGCCATCGGGTGTTTCTACTGTCAGGGAAACATGATCACCGCGATCAACGTGATCGGTGACTTTGTTGAGAAACCGCAGATCAATCAGATCGGGAAATTCCTGTGCGCGTTCGGCAAGGTATTGTTCGACGTAATATTGTTGCAGGTTGATAAAGGCGGGGTATTTGTGACCGGGTTCGGGCAGCAGATCAAAATGATAGATTTCATCCGCGCCGTGAAACTGACGGCCGACTTTCCATGTCACGCCTTTGTCCAGCATCCGTTCACCGACCCCAAGGCGGTCAAAGATTTCCAAGCTGCGTTTGGACCAACAGATTGCCCGTGATCCGACGGACACAACATTGTTGTCATCCAGCACCACAGATTTGATGCCCTGCAGCGCCAGATCCACCGCCATGGCCAGCCCGATCGGCCCCGCCCCGACAATCACCACCGGATGGCGGGGTTCGGGCGCAGTCAGGCCCGCAGGCGCGACATAGGGAAACGGGGCGTAATCATAGGCCATGGCGTGGTCCTTTTGCGGTGGCTCTAATTTGGATCAGTTAAATTGTCAGTAATTTCTGGGCTTTGGCTATCAGTGCCGTCATCGGTTTCAGTGTCTTGATCTTCATCGACTCTTCGACGAATGGTGCCATTTGCAATATCGATGGTTCCGGCAAAAAAGCTGGCTGCAGCAAGTGTGGGAACGACCCACACCATTTTATCAGTGAAGAAAGCCACCGAATACGAGGGGATCAAAACAATCGCCGCTTTTGCCGTTGCCAATTTCACATGCAACCATTTGGTACTCATCCCTGCAAGGCTTCCCACATGTCCAGATCACGCTGGGCGGTCCAGATGCGCGGGGTTTCGATGCCCCGGGCCTCGTCATAGGCGCGGGCGACGTTGAAGGGCAGGCAATGTTCGTAGATCGCATAGTCTTTGAACTTGGGGTCACAGGCGGCGCGCACCGCATCCCATGCTTCTTTCAGGCTGCCACCACGGGCCGCGACACGGGCCGCAGGCGCATAGGTGCTGTCGACAAAATCACGGGTGCTTTCAATGGCGCGTTCCACGGCGTCTTTGCCGATCAAAGCCCCGCCGCGACCGGGGGCAATGGCATCCACATCAAAGGCGGCGATATTATCAAGGGTCTGGCCCCATTCATGAAAATGCCCGTCCCCACAATAACAGGCGGAATGGTCTTCAACGATGTCACCGGTGAACATGACGTTTTCGTCCTGCACCTGAATGACAATATCCCCCGCTGTATGGGCGCGGCCAAGGTGCATCAGATCAACGCGGCGGTTGCCCAGATAGACGGTCATGCTGTCGCTGAAGGTGGTGGTGGGATAGGTCAGGCCGGGGATGCTTTCGTGGCCTTCAAACAGACGTGGAAAGCGTTGGAATTCGCTGTCCCAGTCTTCTTGGCCGCGTTCCACAACCATACCACGGGCAGCATCGGACATGATGATCTGTTCCGCGCCATAGGCGGATGCGCCCAGAACCCGTACCGCGTGATAATGGGTCAGCACCACATGGCTGATCGGTTTGTCGGTGATTTCGCGCACCTTTTCGATCACCTTGTTGGCCAGTCGCGGGGTGGCTTGGGCTTCGATGATCATCACGGATTCATCGCCGATGATCACGCCCGAATTCGGATCGCCTTCGGCGGTAAAGGCCCAGAGATCGCGGCCGATCTCGTCAAAGGTGATTTTCTTTTCGGTCATATCGCCTTGGGATGCGAATGCTTTGGCCATGGGTCGGTCCTTTTTGGCTGTGCCGGTTGTCACGATGGGTGCCTCCGGCGGGAGTTTAAGTGGCAAGTGAATGTCAAAGAATCGGCTGCAGGAATTCCAGACGGTTGCCAAATGGGTCAGTGGTGAAAAAGCGGCGGCGGTTGCTCAGGCTGCTGTCCCATTCAAACGGGTGCTTGGCGTTGCGCAAGCGATCCGCAAGCCGGGTGATGTCAGATGTCACAAATCCGGGGTGGGCCTTTTTGGCAGGGCTGAATGCCGGTTCCACACCGAGATGCAGTTCATTGCCATTGAGGCCCAGCCAGAGCCCGCCCCGATCCTGCAAGGCGGCCGGTTTGGGAATTTCCATCAGCCCGATCAGATCACACCAAAAGGCGCGGGCAGCGGTTTCGCCGCCCGTTGGGATTGCCAGTTGGATATGATCAAGGGTGAGGGTCACGCGCGAAAGGGATCTTCAAGCGCCGGCAGGATTTGCCCGGTGCAATCCCCAAATCCGATGCGGAAGCCATCGCCCTGTGCTGCGCCGCGCAGGGTCATTGTGTCCCCGTCCTCAAGAAAGCCACGGGTTTCACCGCTGTCCAGCGTAAAGGGTTCGCGCCCGGCCCAGCTGAGTTCCATCAAGGATCCGTATTCCGCGCGGGTCGGGCCGGAAATGGTGCCCGAGCCCAGCAAATCACCGGGGTTCATGCCACAGCCGCCAACCGCGTGATGGGTCAGCTGTTGTGCGGCGGAATAATACATGCGGGCATAATTGGTCTTGGCAATGCTGCTGGGTTTTGCCGCGCCTTCGGGCTGCATCAACACTTCCAGATCAATGTTATAAAGTCCGGGTTTGGTTTCTTTCAGATAGGGCAGCAGTTCCTTGCTGCGTTCCGGTCCCTCGGTGCGGAACGGTTCAAGCGCGTCTTTGGTGACAATCCAGGGCGAGATCGAGGTGCCAAAGGCCTTGCCCTGAAACGGGCCAAGCGGCTGATATTCCCAGCCCTGAATGTCACGCGCTGACCAATCGTTCAGCAGCACATAGCCAAAGATCATCTCATCGGCCTGTTGGGTGGTGATCGGTTGGCCAAATTCGCTGGCCATCCCCACAACCGCGCCCATTTCCAGTTCGATATCAAGGCGGTTGGTCGGGCCAAAGCGGGGCATCTCTGCATCCGGCGCTTTGATCTGGCCCAACGGGCGGCGGATCGGGGTGCCCGAAACCACAACAGATGAGGCGCGGCCATTGTACCCGATCGGGATATGCAGCCAGTTGGCCGGCAATTCCGGCCCGCCCCGCAGGATCGATCCCATGTTCTCGGCGTGCTGACGGCCCGCATAAAAATCGGTGTACTCAGAGACAAGGAACGGCAGATGCAGCTCAACCTCGCTCTGCGCGACCAGACAATCTTGGGCGGTGCCCTGGTCCGGTGATCCTGCGCACAGGATCGCCGTCAGGCGGCTGCGCAGGGCGGCCCATGTGTCGGGGCCCATTTCCATCACTTCGTTCCAGAACGGCACGTCAAACAGCGGATCATCATCCAGCGCGATCAGCCCTGCGTCTTCGGCGCGGGCCATATCAAGGATCATGTCGCCAATCGCAACACCACAACGCGGCGGTAGATCAGCAGTGGAAAACACCCCGTAGGGCAGGTTGTTCAGCGGGAAATCGGTGTTGGCGCTGTTGGCGCTGTCCACCCAAGAACGGACGAGGGTCATAGGTATTCCTTTGGTCGGAGTGGCGGGATGATCCGCCTGTCGCGTGCAGGGTAGGGTGGGGATCATCCTCACCACAACCCGTCATTTTTTGCCGGGGGTGCCGTCGAATTTCTTTTCGATGTCGTCCCAGCAGTCGATGTAATCATCCTGCAGCGGCGCTTCTTTGGCGGCAAATTCGGTCAGATGCTGGGGAAAACGGGTTTCAAACATGAAGGACATGGTATTATCCAGCTTTTCCGCCTTCAGGTCGGCATTTGACGCGCCCTCAAAGGCGTTTTTATCCGGCCCATGCGGCAGCATCATATTGTGCAAAGACATGCCGCCGGGAATGAACCCTTTGGGTTTGGCATCATATTGACCGTAGATATTGCCCATCAGTTCGGACATGACGTTCTTGTGATACCACGGCGGGCGAAAGGTATCTTCGGCCACCATCCAGCGTTCGCGAAACAGCACAAAATCAATATTGGCAGTGCCATCTTGGCCCGAGGGGGCGGTGAGCACGGTAAAGATCGACGGATCAGGGTGATCAAACAGGATTGATCCGACCGGGCAATAGCTGCGCAGGTCGTATTTCACGGGGCAGTAATTGCCATGCCATGCCACCACATCCAGCGGTGAATGGCCGATCTTGGTTTCATGGAACTGCCCGCACCATTTTATGGTGACGGTTGAGGGCACTTCGCGGTCTTCATAGGCCGCCACAGGGGTTTTGAAATCGCGGCGGTTGGCCATACAATTGGCCCCGATTGGCCCCCGCCCCGGCAGTTCGAATTTCTGACCGTAGTTTTCGCAGACAAAGCCGCGGGCAGGCCCGTCCAGCACTTCGACGCGGTACAGCAAGCCCCGCGGCAGGATCGCAATTTCCTTGGGGTCCAGATCCATCACGCCCAGTTCGGTGCAAAACCGCAACCGGCCTTCTTGGGGGACCACCAGCAATTCGCTGTCTGCGGAATAGAAATAGCTGTCCACCATGCTTTGAGTGACCAGATAGATATGGCTGGCCATGCCGACTTGGGTGTTCACATCCCCCGCCGAAGTCATGGTGCGCATGCCGGTCAGCCATGTCAGCTTTTCTTCCGTATGAGGCACGGGATCCCAGCGGTATTGGCCCAGCGATGTTACATCATCGGGGATATGGGGCGCGGATTTCCAATAGGGCAGATTGATGCGGTCATAGCGGTGCGAATGTTTCACCGAGGGGCGGATGCGATAACACCATGTGCGTTCGTTCTGGTGGCTGGGCGCGGTGAAGGCGGTGCCCGACAGCTGTTCGCCATAAAGGCCGTAATTGCATTTCTGCGGGCTGTTCATGCCCTGGGGCAGCGCACCGGGCAGGGCTTCGGTTTCGAAGTCATTGCCAAAACCGGGCATATAGCCATCATGGGTGCTTGAGGGTGACGCGGCGCGGATCATCCCGCTGGGAGTCGTCTGGCGGTTCATAGGGTTCCCCTGTTGCAAAGTTGTTGCGGGTGTAATAGTTGTTTTTGTAACTAACAAGCGGTGCGCGCCATGTCGGACGACAATTTTGAGCTCGAAGAATTCTTGCCCTATCTGTTGAACCAGGCAGCCGAGGTCAGTTCGTTGGCGTTTCAACAGGTCTATAAAGACCGCTATGGCATGTTGCGCACTGAATGGCGGGTGCTGTTTCATCTGGGATTATACGGCAAGATGACTGCCAGTGACATCGGTGCGCGGGCCAAGATGCATAAAACCAAGATCAGCCGCGCCGTGCAGCGGCTGGCGGACCGGCGTTTTCTGACCCGCGCCAAAGACAAAAGCGACCGTAGGGTGGAACATCTGACCCTGACCCCGCAAGGCATCAGCGCCTATGAAGACCTGCGCGAAACTGCGCGGCAATATGACGGCAGGCTGCTCAAGGCGCTGGGCAAGAAAGAAGGTAAAGTGCTGCGCAAGGCATTGATCAAGTTGATGCAAGCCGAACAGAGCCGCTTTACTTAGCTCCGTAAAACCGTCACCGATACGCCATGAATGATCAGGCAAAAGGTTTGTTAATCACCCTGTTCGGCGTGCTTTTTGTCGTGCCGGATTCGCTGTTTGTGCGGCTGATCCCTGCGGATGCTGTCACCATCGCCTTTTGGCGGTTGATTTTGGCAGGGGGGCTGACGGGGCTATGGTTGTTTGCGCGCAAAGGCATTGCACCGTTTCGGGCGGTGCTCGGCACGGGGATCATCGGCTGGACCTATATCATCGGGGTTGGTGGCGCGGGGGCGCTTTTTGTCTTTGCGGTCAGCCTGACCTCGGTGGCGAATGTGGTGTTTATCATTGCCTCGCTGCCCGTGTTTGCCGCCCTGTTCAGCCGGATTTTTCTGTCCGAACCGTTCAGCACACGCACGTTTTTGACCATTGCCGCTGTGACCCCCGGTCTGGCGGTGATCGCCTATGGATCAGGGGAAACCGCCAATGCCCATCTAAGCGGGGATCTGTTGGCGCTTGGGGTGTCGGCGATGTTTGCCGCTGCCTTGACTGCGGCACGCCATGCCAAAGGCACCTCGATGGTGGCGGGGGTGGCGATGGGCTATGTCTTGGCGGCACTGCTGATCGCGCCTTGGGCGGCCCCGTTTGAAATGCCCGCCTCTGCATGGCCGCTGGTGGTGGCGCATGGCGGATTTATCCTGATATCTTCGGTGCTGCTGGCCTTGGGGCCGCGCTATATCACCTCGGCAGAAGTCGGGCTATTGGTGCTGCTGGAATCTGTGCTGGCGCCAATATTGGCGTGGCTTGTGGTGCACGAAGACCCCGGCCCCTATGCCCTGATCGGCGGTGCAATTGTGATCGGGGCGTTGTTCCTGTCTAATCTGGTGGTGCTGATGCGCCGACGGGCCTGATTGATCACGCCGGTTTAACTGCGCCGGATATAACCGGACCGAAGATCAGAAATCGACGGTCACACCGGGCAGGTTCAGCGCCTTGATCAGATCGCGCAATTCCTGACGCGCGGCAATATTGGAGATGTTCAACTGCTTGACCCCGATGTCTTTGAGATCCAGCAAGGTCAGGCCACGGGGGAACAATTCACGGAAAATCACCCGTTCGTTAAAGCCGGGTGCGACGCGAAAACCGATGCGTTTGCTCAGGTTGCCGATGGCGCGTTCCATCTTTTCCTTGTTGACCATGCGCTGTGCGCCCATGCGGTTGCGCACCACAATCCAGTCAATCGCGGCCAATCCGGCCTGTGCGCGCAACTGCCGCGCGTTCCAGACCATTTCGGAATAGACCGACGGGCCAGTAATTTTTTCGCCATTGGCATCGGTATGGGCCAGCAGATCAAAATCAATAAAGCTGTCGTTCAACGGTGTGATCAGCGTATCGGCCAGCGAATGCGCAACCTGGCTGAGGCGGGTGTGCGATCCGGGGCAGTCGATCAGGATAAAATCGTTTTCCGCTTCCATCGCCGCCACAGCCGCGCTGAGGCGGTGATCATAGATGTTTTCACCGGGGCGCAGGTTTTCTTGCGCCACTTCGGGCAATTCGCACAATGCCGGGCTGGCCAGTTCAAGGTCTTCGCTTTTCAGGAAGGCCTGCCGGTTTTCGATGTAACGGCCAAAGGTGCGTTGCCGCAGATCCAGATCAAGCCCGCTGATGCGATGCCCCATCCGTGCAAGGGCTGTTGCCACATGCATCGAAACGGTGGATTTGCCCGCGCCGCCTTTTTCGTTTCCGACGACAATGATGTGCGCCATTCTGCTGTCCCTCTTCATGCCTGCGGAGTCCACAGGATATTGTTAGATGCCACTATATGTGGTGTTGCCCGATTTGGGAAGTGGTGCTGACGCAATGACAGAACCTGCCGTTGGGGTTGTCATTCCCGCCCTGCCTATCTAGGTTTTGGCATCGGTTATCATCAACAACGGGAGGGCAACAGCTGAACATGCGTATCATCCGCCGTCTTCAGCATGGTCCCCGCGCCGCCCTGTAAATCCGTTTGCAGGGCTGATCAGGGAACACCGCCCATTGATCCGTCTGTTTTGCCGTTTTCGCGGCCTGTTTTGATATGATCCGAGACAACAATGACATTGATACATGTAAATGCTTTGGGGGTGACCCTTGGCGATCCGCTTTTTACGGACCTGAACCTGACGATTTCCAAGGGTGACCGCATCGGTTTAATTGCCGCCAACGGGCGCGGCAAATCCACCTTGATGGGCTGTCTGGCGGGCAGGTTTGAACAGACCAGCGGTGAGGTGACCCGCGCGCGCGGGCTGCGCATCGGCCATGTGGAACAGAACGTCCCTGAGGCCGCGCTTGATCTGACGCTTTATGACATGGTGCTGGGGGCCTTGCCTGCGGAACAGGCGGAATACGAAAGCTGGCGTGTCGACGTGGCGCTGGATGATCTGGCGGTGCCCTATGGCGTACAGCATCAGGTGTTGAACACGTTAAGTGGCGGCTGGCAGCGCACGGCGATGCTGGCGGCGGCGTGGATCACCGAACCGGATCTGTTGTTGCTGGACGAACCGACCAACCATCTGGATCTGCACCGCATCGGATTGTTGCAAAACTGGATCGCGGCCCTACCACGGGAATTGCCGGTGCTGATCACCTCGCATGACCGTGCGTTTCTGGATGCGGTCACCAACCGGACGCTGTTTTTGCGCACAGAACGCGCGCGGGTGTTTGACCTGGCGTTTTCCAAAGCGCGTCTGGCGCTGGAAGAGGCCGACGCAGCGGATGAACGGCGCTTTGCCAATGATCTGAACAAGGCCCAGCAACTGCGCAAACAGGCGGCCAAACTCAAGAATATCGGGATCAATTCAGGGTCTGATCTGTTGATCACCAAGACCAAGCAATTGAACGAACGCGCCGCCAAAATGGAAGCCGCCGCCAAACCCGCCCATTCCGAACGCAGCGCCGGGGATATCCGGCTGGGCAACAGTGGCACCCATGCCAAGGCACTGATCACGTTGGAAGATCTGGAAATCAACACGCCAGATGGGCGGCTGTTGTATCGCACCGGCCAAAAGTGGATTGCCAAAGGCGACCGCGTGGTGGTGTTGGGCGCCAATGGTACCGGCAAGACCCAATTGGTCAAGCTGATCCAGCATGCACTTGCGGGTGAGGAAAACCACGTAAAATCAGCGCCTTCTGTGGTGTCTGCTGTTTCGGATCAACATTTGAGCCAACTTGATGACAGGGCCACGCCAATGACCACGGTGGCGGGGCAATTTGATGTGGGGGATCAACGTGCCCGTGG
Organism: Sulfitobacter sp.; assembly: GCA_047634585.1. GTDB lineage: Bacteria > Pseudomonadota > Alphaproteobacteria > Rhodobacterales > Rhodobacteraceae > Sulfitobacter. The sequence goes on from JBLIAN010000006.1 coordinate 153,357, forward strand.
ATTGCTGGCCGGGGCCGGGGTGTCGATCCAGATGCAGGATACGAGAATCGCCGCCTTATCGGGGGGGCAAAAAGCCCGGTTGGCGATGCTGGTTTTGCGGCTGAAAAACCCGAATTTCTATCTTCTGGATGAACCGACCAACCATCTGGATATCGAAGGCCAAGAGGCGCTGGAACAGGAATTGATCGCCCATGGCGCATCCTGCCTGTTGGTCAGTCACGACCGCAGCTTTCTGCGCAATGTCGGCAACCGGTTCTGGTGGATCGACGGAAAGAAACTGGTCGAGGTGGACAGCCCCGATGATTTTCTCAACAGCGAAATGGCGGGCGGGTAACACCCCCGCCCAACAAAAAAGGCGCAGCCAGATGGCCGCGCCTTTTTCTATCAAACGGGTCGGATGCCTTACAGGCTGAGACCAGCGTATTTGTTTTTGAACTTGGACACGCGGCCACCGGTGTCCATCAGACGGGAGGTGCCGCCTGTCCATGCGGGGTGCACGGAGGGATCGATATCCAGTGACAATTGGTCACCTTCTTTGCCCCAGGTTGATTTCATTTCCACAATCGTGCCGTCGGTCATTTTGACGTTGATTGTGTGGTATTCGGGATGTGTATCGGCTTTCATTGGTCCAGCCCCTTACGCTTTTTTAGGCTTATAGTTGGAATTCTCGACGATACGCGCGGATTTGCCACGACGTTCACGCAAGTAGTACAATTTGGCGCGACGTACACGGCCACGGCGGACCACGGTGATGCTGTCGATGTTGGTGGAGTGCAGCGGGAATACGCGCTCAACACCTTCGCCGAAGCTGATTTTGCGCACGGTGAACGAACCGGCAATACCTTTGCCGTTGTTACGGGCGATGCAGACGCCTTCGTAGTTCTGAACACGGGTGCGTGTGCCTTCGGTAACTTTAAAGCCTACGCGAATGGTGTCGCCGGCACGGAAATCTGGGATTTCTTTACCCAGTTCGGCGATTTGTTCCGCCTCGATCTCTGCGATCAGGTTCATCTGACCTTACTCCTATGATGCTCGTGGTGTTCCACGACGTTATTTGTGCGATCCAAGAGCTTCGGTCTGTGTCGGGACTGCGCCGCAGCGGCCCGCCGGAGGTAGCATCGTCATTCCATTTCTGCCCTGCGCATAACGCAAAGCACCGGAGCCGCCAAGCGATTCCAGATGGGCGGGGTATAGGCGGGAAAATCACAGGGATCAAGGGCGGAAAATCAACGCCGGTTTGATCCTGGTACGCCAGCTTTGCCGCAAGGCTTGATCCACGTCAAGGCCGGCATGACGGGTGATCCGGTAGGGTGGATCACAGGCCGCGTTGGGCGAAATAACCGGGGGAGGACAGAATTGAAAATCACCCCGAAAATCCGGCTATATGCTCTTTCGGCTGGTTTCAGCGCATGACGGATGATCGTTCAGCGGCCCAGGGTTGCAGGGTCTGATCCACTGTTTACGTCATGAGATGCCAAGGCGCATTTACAGGGCGGCGGCAGGTCATGCCCCGCACGATAAAAGCAGCCAAGCTGACGATCCTCTCAACAGAAGGAAAACACCTATGTCACATACCCCTCATGAATTGTCCGAAGAATTTCCAGACCTCGCGGATGCAATGGCAAGCCTGCGCCAGTCGGACAGTCATTTTGAAAAGCTGTCGGAAAAATATCATACCTTGAACCGCGCGGTGCATCGCGCCGAAACCGATGTTGAACCGACCAGCGATGATCACATGGCCCAGATGCGCAAAGAACGTCTGGCGCTGAAAGATGCGATTTACAGCTACCTCAAGACCCACAGCCACGCGGCCTGACCCCGGCGGCGGGGCAGGGGGTTAGCCGCTTTCCCCGTCGCGGACCAAATCAGGACGGCGTGTTTTGGTGAGGGCAAGCGATTGGGCGTGGCGCCATTTGGCGATTTCACCGTGATTGCCTGACATCAGGACGGGGGGAATTTCCCGATCTTGCCAGACTGCGGGGCGGGTATATTGGGGATGTTCCAACATGCCGTTAGAATGGCTTTCCTCAACCGTGCTGTCGGCATTGCCCAGGACACCGGGCAACAGGCGCACCGTGGCGTCGATCATCGCCTGCGCGGCCAGTTCACCACCGGTCATCACAAAATCGCCCAAGGACACTTCGGTGATGCCATAATGTTCGATCACCCGCTCATCAACGCCTTCAAAGCGGCCACATAACATGGTCACCCCTGCGCAGGACGACAGATCACGCGCCATGGCCTGATCAAAACGGCGGCCGCGCGGCGACATATACAGGATCGGCCAGCGCCCGTGTGCATGGGCCTGGGCGGCCTCGATGGCGGGGCCAACAACATCGGCCCGCATCACCATCCCGGCCCCCCCGCCCGCCGGGGTGTCATCGACATTGCGGTGTTTGCCGATGCCGAACTGGCGCAGATCATGGGTGTGCAATTGCCACAGCCCGTCTTGCAGGGCTTTGCCGGTCAGGCTGGCCCCCAGCACACCGGGAAACAGGTCGGGAAACAGCGTGACAATCCGTGCCTGCCAGACATCGGCATACGCGGGCGTGTCCTGCATCAATGCGCGCGGTTGCGCGGTCGGGCGGATCGACTGGCGACCATGGGAACGCGGCGGTTTCATGGGCGATGCCCCTTTTCGATCAGCGCCGCTTTGGCGGCTTTGCGGGCCTCGGCACTGTCATAAGTCCGGTTGATCTGCAACATCTGTTGCAGGGTATCGCCGTCAAGGCGGATATTGGCGGGATGCACAGGGACCAAGGCGCGGCGCAGGTCCGCGGGAATATCGCAGAGGTCCAGCAGCGGATCAGCGGGGCCAAGCGGCAGGTCGGCGCAGTCTTCCAAGGCGCTGTGATGGACCGCGCAAGGGACGCAGCTGGCGATTTCGGCAACCATGCCGGTCAGGTCCGCGGCTTCGTGAAATTTCTTTTGGAAATCGGGGAGATCCAAGATCATGTTGGAGGCTTTGACATGTTCGGCCCAAGCCGAGTGCAGCCAGGGCTCTGGCGCGCGGGTGGACAGGTAGATCAGAATTTCGGATTTTGGAAACCGCGCCCTTATGCTTTCCCAGAATGCATACAGCAGGATTGGCGCCGTTGCGTAATCCGCCAGATCGCCCCGCCCCGGCAGATGGCCGCACAATTCCTCGGCCGAAATGATCAAGCTGCGGCGTGGCATGCCGGGCAATTCGCCCAGCATCGCTTCGAACCGGTGCTGGACCTTGATCATGCTTAAGGGATCACGCCATGTCGAATAGCCCCGCGTCGCGGCCAGCACATCCCGCAGATGCCAACGCAGGCGCAGGGCGATGTGTTTTTTCAATGCCGTGCGGTTCTTGCGCAGGGTGGCCTGAACGCTGGTGGTGCCGGTTTTGTGAAATCCCGCATGCAGGATTATCCGGCGCGGCATCAGTTCTTGTCCGGTTCGGGCAGGGCTTTCTTGTCCGGCTCGGGCAGAACCCCCAGCGGAGGATCGGCAATGATGCGCCCCGCTGTCAGATCAACTGTAGGCACCGCCGCCTTGGTAAAGGGCAGAAAAACCGTTGCCGAGGTGCCGGAAAGCTGCACTTCCAGCAGGTCGTCCGCGCCGTGGTTTTGCACGGTCTTGACCTTGCCCAGCAGCACCCCGCCGGTGTCATAGACGGCCACACCGATCAGGTCGGCATGATAAAATTCATCATCGGGCAAGGTTGGCATCTGGTCACGGTCGGCAAACAGGTTCACCCCGCGCAGGGCGTCGGCCTCTTCCTTGGTGGTGACATTGGTGATGCGAACGGCAAAGCCGTTTTTGATCGGGCGCAGGATCGCCAGTGCGAACTGGCGTTTGCCGTCTTCGGACCACAGCGGGCTATAGGTTTCGATGTCATCGGGCACCGCACAAAAGCTTTTGATGCGCAGCTCGCCCTTGACGCCATAGGCCCCCGCGATGGTGCCAACACATATTCTATCGTTCATTGTCGCAGCTCCGAATTAAGACAGATCGTGCCGGTCCATTCACCTTCACCATTGATGCATTCCGTCGTCATCTGCTGGCGGTCGTATTTGATACCAAGGCCAAAGCCCACAGCAGCGGCAAACAATAAAAAAATCAGTCTCAACATCGTCAACGGGTCTCGATCTTGAGGCGGGGCGCACGGGTTTCCCAACCTTTGGTTTCCAGTTCCGGCATCAGGGTGTTTTCCTGCGGCCAGCCAAGACACAGATAGGCAACCAGCGTCCACCCTGTATCCACGTCAAGATCACGGCAGAGTTGATCGGGGTCAAGCACTGAGACCCAGCCAATGCCCAATCCATAGGCGCGGGCGGTCAGCCACATCTGGGTCACAGCGGCGACAACAGAATAGCGGCGCATTTCGGGCATCGAATTGGCGCCCAACCCGTGGCCCTTTTGCGTGCTGTCATCACAAAAGATCGCCAGTTGTTCAGGGGCATCCTGCATCCCCGACAGTTTCAGCGTTGCATAGCGGGCGGCCCTGTCCCCGTCATATCCGGCAAGAGCATGGGCATTGGCGGTTTTGAAATTCTCAAGCGCGGCATGGCGCGCGATGTCAGAGGTCAGGCGTAGGATGCGCCAGGGTTCTGACAGGCCCACGGAGGGGGCCAGATGAAAGGTGTCGAGGCAGGTTTGCACCAATGCCCCGTCCACCGGATCTGTGCGAAAATGGCGCACATCGCGGCGCCACCGCATCAGATCGTGCAGCCCGGCACGGAAATCATCCGAAAACTGTTCCATGCCGGTGCTGGCTTTGCTTATTCTGCGGCGTCGTCTGCGGCAGCTTCTTCTGCAGGCGCAGCAGCAGCTTCGGCAGCAGCAGCGGCTTTAGCAGCTTTTTCTTCGACACGGTCTTGGGCTTTTTTGCCGGGTGTGCCTTTCTTGGGGTTGTTGCGTTCAACCTTCTTGGTCACGCCGGCCGCTTCGAGCATGCGCGCGACACGGTCTGTTGGCTGTGCGCCTTTGGCGATCCAGTCGTTGATTTTCTCGATGTCCATTTTCACGCGCTCTTCGCTGTCTTTCGGCAGCAGCGGGTTGTAGGTGCCCAGTTTCTCGATGAAACGGCCATCGCGTGGCATGCGGCTGTCTGCTGCAACGATACGATAGAAGGGGCGCTTTTTAGAGCCACCGCGGGCGAGACGAATTTTCATTGCCATTGTCGTGTATTCCTTAGGTTTGATCTGGATCGGACGGTTTTGTCCGACCTAGGATTGGTGCTTTTTGTGGTGCTGAATCACTTCAGCGATGATGAAGTTGAGAAACTTCTTGGCGAATTCGGGATCGAGGTCAGCCTCTTTCGCCAAATCTTCGAGCCGCGCGATCTGATCCGCTTCGCGGCTGGGATCGGACGGGGGAAGGTCGTGTTCGGCTTTGAGTTTCCCCACAGCCTGAGTGTGTTTGAACCGCTCGCCCAAAGTAAAGACAAGGATCGCATCCAGACGGTCGATGGAGGCGCGGTGCCCTTTAAGCACCTCTGCAGCAAGGGAAATTGTATCGGTCATGCGGTCCGCCTGTCACGAAGGGGGAAAAGGATGGCGCGGCAGGGTTGATGCACCGAAGTCGCCATATTAGGGGAAATATCTGCGCGGGATTGGTTCATTTCTTTTTGCCAAACCCTGACAAGCCGGAGGGCAGGCCCATGCCGCCGCCCAGTCCGCCCAGACCACCGGGTAATTTGCCGCCCATCTGTTTGGCTGCGGCTTCGAGGGCCTTTGGGTCCATGCCCTGGGCCATTGCAGCCGGGTCCATGCCGCCTTTGCCCATCATGCCCTTCATCGCCTGTTTGAGCATGCCACCTTTGCCCATTTTACCCATTTTTTTCATCATGTCGGACATCTGGCGGTGCATTTTCATCAGCTTGTTGAGGTCTGACACTTCCATGCCCGCACCTTTGGCGATGCGTTTCTTGCGGCTGGCCTGCAAGAGCTGCGGGTTGGCGCGTTCTTTTTTGGTCATCGACTGGATCAGCGCGATCTGCTGTTTGAGAACCTTGTCATCAAGGCCCGCGTCCTCGACCTGTTTGGCCATTTTGCCCATGCCGGGCATCATGCCCATCATGCCCTGCATGCCGCCCATCTTGAGCATCTGTTCAAGCTGCATCTTGAGGTCGTTCATGTTGAACTGGCCTTTGGCCATGCGGCGCATCATGCGCTCGGCTTGTTCGGCCTCGATGGTTTCCTGGGCGCGTTCGACCAGTGCAACGATGTCGCCCATGCCAAGGATACGGCCCGCGATACGTTCGGGTTCGAAGGTTTCAAGCGCTTCCATCTTTTCGCCGAGGCCGACAAATTTGATGGGTTTGCCCGTGACCGCCCGCATGGACAGGGCGGCACCGCCGCGCCCGTCCCCATCCATCCGCGTCAGGACGACGCCGGTGATGCCAATGCGTTCGTCAAAATTTTCTGCAGTATGCACCGCGTCCTGACCGGTCAGGCCATCCACCACCAACAGTGTTTCACGCGGGTTGGCCACATCGCGCACGGCCTTGACCTGCGCCATCAGTTCTTCGTCGATCGACAGGCGGCCAGCGGTATCCAGCATGTAAACATCATACCCGCCCAGGCCGGCCTGTGTTTTGGCGCGTTTGGCAATCGCTACGGGATCTTCGCCCTTGATGATCGGCAGGGTATCAACCCCGATTTGCACCCCAAGGATGGCCAGTTGCTCCATCGCGGCGGGGCGGTTGACGTCAAGCGATGCCATCAGCACGCGTTTGCCGTCTTTTTCCTTGAGCCGTTTTGCCAGTTTGGCGGTGGTGGTGGTTTTACCGCCGCCCTGCAGGCCGACCATCAGTATCGGCGCAGGCGGGTTGTCTACTTTCAACGCGCCGGGTTCGCCTTCGCCCTTGAGCACGTCAATCAGCGCGTCATGGACAATTTTGACAACCTGCTGACCGGGGGTGATGGATTTGGTGACAGCCTGTCCGGTGGCGCGTTCTTGCACAACTTTGACAAAATCACGGGCGACCGGCAGGGAAACGTCGGCCTCAAGCAGGGCAACGCGCACTTCGCGCAGGGCGGTTTTCACATCGTCTTCGGACAAAGCGCCCTGTTTGGTCAGGCGGTCAAATACACCAGAGAGGCGTTCGCTCAGATTTTCAAACATGGGCGCAGGCCCTTTCATCGGTCGGTTGCGGGATATTCCCTATTTAGGGACGCCCGCGTGAATGCACAAATGCCCCCGTGGGCGCAACGCGCTGACGGAGGGCGATCCCCGCAATAGGCAGGGACCGGAAGGCGATGCTTCCGGGAATTTCGGCTGATTTACGCCGCAGCGCCCGCCGAGTCAAGCGGGCAGGGGGGAAACCGAAACAGCGCAGCTCTGAAGGCTGCGCTGTAGGGTGGTACCGCTTTGGCCAAGCCAAAGCAAAGGCCGGATCAGGCGGCGATTGACAGATCCTGAATGGCGCTGTGGGCGCGCGCCAAAGTGCCTTCGGCGTCTTGCGCCAAAGCATCCGCCGCAATGATGGTCACATCGGTGATGCCCAGAAAGCCCAGAACATGGCGCATATAGCCGCTGGCGAAATCCATTGGCGAGCCAACAGGCACACCGCCCGAAGCCACGGCAAGAATCGCGCGTTTGCCTTTCAGCAGGCCTTCGGGGCCCGCTTCGGTATAGCGGAAGGTTTCTCCCGGCAGGGCGATCAGATCAATCCATGCCTTCAGGGCAGACGGAATGCTGAAGTTGTAAACCGGCACCCCGATCACCAGCGTATCGGCACGGTTCAATTCATCAACCAAGGTGGTGGTCAAGGCCATTGTTTCATTTTGGGCCGCGCTGCGTTCGGCTTTGGCGATGGTGCGGTCCGTGGCCCAGGATTGGGTGATATGCCCCAAAGGGGCCGCGGCGAGGTCACGGGTGATCACGTCACTGTCACCAAGGGTTTCGATGATGCGGCTGGTCAGGTCGCGGGTGACAGAAGTGTCGAGGTTCGCAGAACTGTCGACGCGCAGGATGGTCATGGGCTTTCCTTTCACGAAAGAACTGCATCAGAGATTGGTTCTTGCATGTGCGAACGCAACTGGCAGAATAGCGCAGGCAATGTTCGCTGACGCACAGGATTTTCGATGGATAACTGGGAAGAGATCAAAACCGCCTTTCAGGTGGCCCGCATGGGCACCGTCAGCGGGGCTGCGGATGTGTTGGGGGTGCATCATGCCACGGTGATCCGACATATTGATGCGCTTGAAGGGCGTTTGGGGGCCAAGCTGTTTCAGCGCCATGCACGGGGCTATACAGCAACCGAAGCGGGCGAGGATTTGCTGCGCGTGGCGCAGGCGGCGGATGATCAGTTCAGCCAATTGTCAGGGCGGATCAAAGGGCGTGGATCGGATGTTTCCGGTGATCTGGTGGTGACATCACTGGCAGCCTTGGCCGGGTTTATCACGCCGCTGCTGGTCCGGTTCCAGCAGGAACACCCCGATGTGGTGGTGCGCTATTTGACCGGCGACCGGCTGTTTCGTCTGGAATATGCCGAGGCCCATGTGGCAATCCGTGCCGGATCAGCCCCGCAACAACCCGATAACGTCGCGCAGGCCTTGGGCAAAATGCACATGGGGGCCTATGCAAGCACCGCTTATATTGACGCCTATGGCATTCCCGAAACCCCCGAGGATTATGCCAAACACCGCTTTATCGGCCCGGATGACCGCGAAAGCCGCGCACCTTGTTATGTCTGGCTGCGCAATGCGGTGCCGCAAGGTGCCGTGACTTTTCGCTGTACCGATCCGCAGGCGGTGATTGCGGCCGTGAAAGCGGGCGCAGGCATCGGCTTCATGCCGCTGACCGATGCGCAGGATCATCCTGATCTGGTTGAGGTGCTGCCAAGGCGCGATGAATGGGCGGGGCCCCTGTGGCTGGTCACCCATGTGGATCTGCACCGGACCTTCAAGGTACAGGCGCTGTTGAAATTCATCAAAGGCGAAGTCCGCGAGACCTGTCAATGAGCCCGGGTGCGCAGGGGCATCTTGCCATGCTCGCCTTTTCGGCGCTGGTGGCGGGATCGTTTTCACTGGGGTCAATGGTTGCCAATGACATTGATCCCGCAGCCATCACCGCGATGCGGTTTTGTCTGGCGTCGGTCTTGGTCGGAGGGCTAGCCTATCATCGCGGGCTGTTGCGCCGCCGCGATTTTCACGCGCCCTGGCGTTATGTCGTCTTGGGCGGCTTGTTTGCCTTTTATTTTGTGCTGATGTTCGAGGGATTGAAAACCGCGCCACCCGTCAGCGCTGCGTCGGTCTTTACCTTGGTGCCGGTGTTGTCGGCGGGGTTTGCCTGGCTGCTGTTGCGCCAGATCATGACCGGACGCATGGCGCTGGCCCTGTCAATCGGGGCGGTGGGGGCGCTTTGGGTGATTTTCCGCTCTGACATATCGGCGCTTTTGGCCTTTGATGTCGGGCGCGGCGAGGTGATCTATTTCGTCGGCTGTGTGTCCCACGCGATCTATACCCCGATGGTGCGGCGCTTGAACCGGGGTGAAAATGTTGTCAGCTTTACCTTTGGGGCCTTGGCGGCGGGGGCGATCCTGTTGGTGATCTATGCCGCGCCGGAACTGGCTGCGGTGGAGTATGGCACGCTGCCGCCCTTGGTCTGGGTGACGCTGGCCTATGTGGTGATCTTTGCCACGGCTGTCACCGCGATCCTGTTGCAATTTGCAGCGTTTCGCCTGCCCTCGGCCAAGGTGATGGCCTATACCTATCTCACGCCAAGCTGGGTCATTGTCTGGGAAATCATGCTGGGCAATGGAACGCCGAGTTCATTGACACTGGGGGGCGTGGCGCTGACCGTGCTGGCGCTGTTTTTGCTGCTGCGCGATGACGCGCCGGTGTTGGCCAAAGCCTGAAAAGCGGAATGGGAACCAAACAGGGCGGTGCCGCGTTGGGACTGTGTAACAACGAAAGAGCCCCTGTCATGCGTTCCATCATTTATCTTGTCGGATTGGTTGTGATCATCCTTTTCATCCTGCGTCTTGCAGGATTCGCCTGATCGTCGCGCTTTGGCGCTTTCCTGTAACTCTTAGCGAAAGGACATCCCATGCGTGGCATTATCTATCTTGTCGGCCTTGTCGTGATCGTCATGGCCATCGTTCAATTTGTCTTTTGAACCTGATCTTATGCTGAGGGCCCTGTAGGATCGTCAGCCTCTTCCTTCCGGGGCAGTTCCCGCGCCAGAAACCGTTCAAAATCATCCAGATTTACCGGCTCGAACTGGCCAAAACCCTGCATCCAGGTGCTGGCATCGCGCATCGCGTCCGGTTCCAGTTTGCACCATTTGACCCTGCCGCGCTTTTCCTGCGTGATCAGCCGCGCAGCGGACAGCACAACCAGATGTTTGGAAATCGCCGCCAGCGACATGTCAAACGGTTCTGCCACATCCGTCACCGCCATATCGTCTTCCAGCAGCATTGCCAGAATGGCGCGGCGTGTCGGGTCTGCGAGGGCGGCAAATACCTGATCGAGAGAACTGTTCATCCTTGTTGTCTATCCTGCCCCAGCCGCCAGGGAAAGCGTCTCAGCCCTGCGGAGGGTGGTTGTGTTGGGACGGCCAGCGATGGGCTTGCGGTGGTGGCAGGCCGATATCGCGGGCCTGTGCCGCTGTGATGTCGCGGATATGCGGGTGTTTGCGTCGCTGCCAGAGATGACGCAAGCGGGCCAGCAGCATTGCGATGCGTGATTTATTAACACATACGGATTCAGCGCGCCAAAGCGCTTTTTCAGGAACATTCATCATAATGTGACCATTTCATTGGTTTTTTCAACCTTGGCCCTTCGGCAAGAAATCCACAAAGACAATTACTTGACACAACATGTCACAAAAAGTCACATATATCCATGTCCCGCACCCTGCCACCGCTGAATGCCCTGCGCGCCTTTGAAGCCGCAGGCCGTCATCAAAGCTTTTCCCGCGCCGCCGAAGAATTGGGCGTCAGCCATTCCGCCATCAGCCGCCATGTGCGTGGATTGGAGGACCGATTGAATGTGCAATTGTTCCGTGATCTGGCGCGCGGTTTGGCGCTGTCGCCGGATGGTGCCGCCTATCTGGCAGAGATCTCGCCAGCGTTGGATGCCATTGCCGAGGCTACCGAAAACCTCGCTGCGCGGCCGCAAGGCACGGTTTTGATCAACAGCGAGCCGCTGTTTGCCAGTAAATGGCTGATGCCGCGGCTGACGGATTTCAAACGCGATCATCCCGAGATTGCCATCCGGTTGGAAGTGTCGCGGCATCTGGCGGATGTGGCGCGGTATGAGGCCGATCTTGCGATCCGCTTTGTGCATCCTGGCGGGGTTTATCCGGGATCCGAACTGATCAGCGATGCGCCGCTGTTTCCCTTTGCCGCGCCGGAGCTGGTTCAGGGCGGGCAGCAGCGCCCCGCCGATTTGTTGAACTACCCTCTGTTGGGGGACCGCACTAGTGGCACATGGGATACTTGGTTTAAACTGGCGGGCGGTGTTGACCCCGCAGAGGTGCCGCAGTTTGCATGGCGCATGTCTTCGGTGCTGGCGGTCGAGGCGGCGCTTGCCGGACAGGGGGTTTTGCTGGTCTCGCAAGAGGTGGTGCACTGCGAGGTGGATGCAGGGCGGTTGGTGCAGCTTTCCAAGATCGGTTTTCGCGAAGGCGGCTATCATCTGGTGCGTGGCGAAGGGGTGTTGCGGCGCAAACCCGTCAGAATGTTCCGCGACTGGTTGATCACCCAAAGCGCACCTTGGCGCAGCGGACCGGCGTCATCCTAAACCAGATGGTTGAATAACCAGAACACCGCCTTTGACCCCGCAAAAGCGTAGGTAGGCCGCTGCCGACCTCTTCATTTGGTAAAATAACCCCATAAAATCAACGTGATATATTGCATTTAACATTTGTTGACTCTGCGGGCCGCCGCCAGTAGCACAGGCGGCAAGCATCCCAAGGGGTAACCGGCGTGAAAGATCCCGACCAACAGCAGCAACTCTCGCAGCTTGAGGCCAAGATTGACGCCGCAAAAAAGCGCACTGCGCCCAAGCCCCGCGCGGATGAGCATTATTCCCAAGCCAATCTGGCCTGGCGGATGGTGATCGAACTGGTGGCCGGTCTCGGGATCGGTTTTGGCATCGGATACGGGTTGGACTGGCTGTTTGGCACCCTTCCTATCTTTATGGTGCTGTTTGTGATGCTGGGCCTTGCGGCCGGGGTAAAGACGATGCTCCGCTCCGCACAGGAAATCCAGGAAAAGAAAATGGCCGAAGAGGCCAGCAATGACACGCCCCCTGCGGGCGACAAGAACGAAGGAGCCTGAGATGGCGACAGAGACACATGGTGCAGAAGAAGGCGGTCTGGTCTTTCACCCGATGGACCAGTTCAAGGTTGAACCCTTCTTTGGCGATGGCGGCGTTGCTTGGTACACGGTGACCAATGCAACCGTCTGGATGGCCTTGGCTGTTGTTGCAACCTTTGCTTTGATGGTTCTGGGCAGTTCCAAGCGCGGCATCGTGCCTTCGCGGATGCAGTCGGTTGCCGAATTGGCCTATGGTTTTGTTTACAAGATGGTCGAAGACATCTGCGGCAAAGAGGGGGTCAAATACTTCCCTTACATCATGACCCTGTTCATGTTCATCGTCTGCGCCAACTTCCTTGGTCTGTTGCCAACTTCCTTTTCGCCCACCTCGCATTTTGCGGTGACTGTGGTGCTGGCGATGGCGGTGTTCCTGACAGTAACCATTCTGGGTTTTGTCAAGAACGGCAGCGCGTTTCTGGGTCTGTTCTGGGTTGCTTCGGCGCCTCTGGCCTTGCGTCCGGTTCTGGCAATTATCGAACTGATTTCCTATTTTGTGCGCCCTGTAAGCCATTCCATTCGTTTGGCTGGCAACGTCATGGCGGGCCACGCGGTGATCAAAGTGTTCGCAGGTTTCGCCGCGATCACCATCATCAGCCCGGTTTCGGTTGTGGCAATCACAGCCATGTATGGTCTGGAGGTCCTTGTGTCCTTTATTCAGGCCTATGTTTTCACGATTTTGACATGCGTGTACCTCAAGGACGCGCTGCATCCGTCGCACTAAGAATTGGGCGGGCAATGATGTCCGGCCTAGCACTACTCAACTTCCAATCGTAAGGAGAATTCTCATGGAAGGTCAACTCGCACATATCGGCGCAGGTCTCGCAGCAATCGGTTCCGGCGCAGCCGCCATCGGTGTTGGTAACGTGGCAGGCAATTTCCTCGCCGGCGCTCTGCGCAACCCCTCCGCTGCTGCATCCCAGACAGCAACCTTGTTCATCGGCATCGCGTTCGCAGAAGCGCTGGGGATCTTCTCGTTCCTCGTTGCTCTGCTGCTGATGTTCGCTGTTTAACTCTTCGGTAACGACATCCTTACGAGCGGGCAGATGCAGCATTGTATCTGCCCGGCTGTAACGGCCAAGTTTCCAAGGAGAAGCCAAAATGGCAACTGAGACGAAACATAGTGACGGTCTTGCCGATGCGGTCGGCGTCGACATGCACTCGGCCAGTGAGGCCAATGCGGGCATGCCGCAACTTGATTTTGTGACATGGGGCAACCAGATTTTCTGGTTGGTTCTGGCACTTCTGGCGATCTATTTCATCCTGTCACGGGTGGCCCTGCCGCGCATTGGCGCGATTTTGGCCGAACGTCAGGGCACGATCACCAATGATATCGCTGCGGCTGAGGATCTCAAAGCCAAAGCACTTGAAGCAGAAGCGGCTTATGACAAGGCCCTGATCGACGCCCGCGCCGAAGCACAGAACATCGTTGCCGAAGCCAAAGCCGAAATTCAGGCTGATCTTGATGTTGCGATTTCCAAGGCTGATGCCGAAATTGCTGCCAAATCTGCGGAATCCGCCAAAGCCATTGGTGAAATCCGCGCTTCGGCGCTGGAGAACGTCAAGCTTGTGGCCAAAGACACCACCAAAGAAATCGTTGCAGCGATGGGTGGTAAGGCAGACGCGAAAACCGTCACCGCCGCCGTCACAGCACGGATGAAAGGATAAGCCATGCGTTTGACCCTGACAGCCGTACTTGCCGGTTTGGCCGCCTCGCCTGCTTTTGCCGCAGGGGATGTGTTCTTTTCGCTTAAGAATACTGATTTTGTTGTTCTGCTGGCGTTCATCCTGTTCATCGCGGTTTTGTTCTATTTCAAAGTGCCCGGCCTTTTGGGCGGAATGCTGGACAGCCGTGCGAACACGATTAAATCCGAACTGGAAGAAGCCCGCGCCCTGCGCGAAGAGGCCCAAACCCTGTTGGCCTCTTACGAGCGCAAGCAGAAAGAAGTTCAGGATCAGGCTGCCCGTATCGTGAGCGCCGCCAAAGCCGCTGCCAAGGCCGCTGCGGATCAGGCGCAGGTCGATCTGGCGAAATCTCTTGAGCGTCGCATGGCGGCAGCCCAAGAACAGATTGCATCAGCCGAAGCATCTGCGATCAAAGAAGTGCGTGATCAGGCGGTGACCATCGCCATCGGTGCCGCACGGGATGTGATCGCCAAACAGATGACTGCCGCTGACGGCAACAAGCTGATTGATGACGCGATTAACCAAGTTGGTGAAAAGCTGCATTAAGCTGGCTTGCCCTGCACATTTGAAAAGCCCCGGTTCTGCCGGGGCTTTTTCATTTATGGTACTTTCCAAAAAGCCTGAATCACCTGAGTTTGCCTGAAATCAAAGATTTCAACGCGGTAAGTGACAGCCCCGATATCAGGTATTTGGAGCGGTGCAGCATATGTATTTTATTCAGGACGGGGGCGGCAATTTTGCGTTTTGCCTTTGCCACATTAATATTCAGGCAAGACCGCACTGCGGTTGCGGGCCGATGCCTGTTTTGAAAGGCGCTATTGTGACGTTTCTACGATATGTGAGGCTGGTTTTGTTTCTGGTGGGGGCACTGGTGTTTGGCATGGCCGCAAAGGCCGATGTTTCTGGGCGACCGGATGCAGGCGTGCTGGAGATTGAGCTGTTCCAACCCAAACTGGATGCGGTCTGTGGTCTTGGTCAGGCGCTTGGAAAAGGCTGTGATGCGATCCGGGCGCGGCCGGTTGTGCCCTCGCAGGCATGGCCGTGGCGCACCATCGGGCGGGTGAATGCCGCCGGTCAGAATACCCGCAGCCATTGCACGGGCACATTGCTGTCTGCGCGCATTGTGCTGACCGCCTCGCACTGCCTGTATAATTTTCACCGCAAATCATGGTTTCCGGCTAACAGTCTGACCTTTGTGGCGGCCTATGCCCAAGGCAAGGCACAGGGCGTGGCACCTATTCTGCGCTATGTGGTTGATCCCGCCCATGACCCTCAAAGCCGCGATTTCAAAGCGGGTTTCGGCCGGGACTGGGCCTTGTTGGTGTTGCGTGATCCGATCGAGAGGCCAGAGGGCTATTTGCCACTGGTCAAGGCGGCTGACATTGCGGCGGATGCGGCATATCTGCTGGCGGGTTATCCGGCACTGCGCCCACATGTTCTGTCGCTAGCCGAGGATTGCGGCCCCGCTGCCAAAGGCATCGGAACGTTGGTCTATCTGCACCATTGCGCGGCGATGCGCGGCGATTCAGGCGCGCCGATGCTGGTGAAAACCGCTGCCGGGTATCAGATCATCGGGGTTTTTGTCGGCACCTATGTGCGTGCCAATGAGATCTATAGCGTCGCGGTGCAAAACCAGGTATTTGCGCAGGCCTTGACGCGGTTGCTGGCGCAATAGCGGCGCGGGGCATCAATCGGTTTCATGCTGCAAGCGTTGGCGGGCGATGTCTTCGTTGCGCTCGGCTTTTTGCTGATCAAACAGAGAGGCTTCGACAAAGTTCAGATGCATTTCAACAGCGCTGCGGGCCGCGCCGGGATCGCGGTCTTGCAGGGCGTCATTGATGGCGCGGTGCTGATCCAGAAGGGCCGCACGACTGGTGCGTTGTTTGAACATCACTTGCCGGTTGTAAAACACCCCGCCGCGCAGCAGGTCATACATCGAGCGCATCATATGGAGCATCACCACGTTATGGCTGGCCTCGATGATCGCCATGTGAAACTGCGCGTCCAGCTGGGCCTCTTCTTCGGCGTTGCGCTTGGTGTGGGCGGCTTCCATCTTGTCAAACACCGCCTGCACCACTGCCAGATCGGTGTCTGATCCCAGTTTGGCCGCCCGTTCCGCTGCTAGGGATTCCATATCTCGGCGAAAGGACAGATAGTCAAACACCGCCTCGTCATGGCGGGCAAAAAGTTCGACCAACGCAGGGGCAAAGGCGCTGCCCAGAACATCGGCCACATAAATCCCGGCACCGGGTTTGGCGCTCAGCAGTCCAGCCGCCTGCAATTGCGCAATCGCATCACGCAGTGACGGGCGTGACACATGCAACCTTTCGGCCAGTTCACGCTCTGACGGCAGGCGTTCGCCGGGGCGCAGAATGCCGCGCAGGATCAATTCTTCGATCTGGCGCACAACGGCGTGGGACAGTTTTTCAGGGGCGACGGGGCGAAACGGCATGCAGATTTTCCTATGATTGGTCAAATTATATGACCAGCCGCGTAAACCGCAATTGAAAACCATGTCCGGATTTTCAGAAAGGAATTGTTAACCATTATCGGGGCATTCTTCGGGATGAAATTAACTTTGATCCTGTCGTTTTTGATCCTGTCTGCCTGCAACACAGCGGGCCCGTATTTTCGCGGATTGCCCGCCACCCGTGTCACGGTTGAGGGATCAACCTTTGATGTGCGGGTGCGCGGTAAACTGGCCGAGGCGATTAGGGTGAACATGGAATATGCGCCGCGTTTTGCCCCGATCCAGCGCAAGGCGGGCATTGCGATGGCGCAGGTCAGTGGTTGCCGCGTCAAAGAGGTGCGCGGCGATCAGGCGCAGGCGACAGGGATCCTTGATTGCACATAGCCAGAATGGTGCAGGGGCGGCGTGGTGCTGGGGATAACCGCAATATCTTGTGGATAACCGCCTATATCGTGCTGGCTATTGTGTGTTTCGGTTGATTTTGGGGGGGAGAACCGTCATTTTCGGTGAACCCACGGAATCATCGGAGCGATCTCACTGGTGCGCTTTTCCAAACTCAGATTAACCGGCTTCAAAAGCTTTGTAGACCCCACCGACCTGATCATCGCGGATGGTTTGACCGGTGTTGTGGGGCCGAATGGCTGTGGTAAATCCAATCTGCTTGAGGCCTTGCGCTGGGTGATGGGGGAAAACCGCCCCAAAGCAATGCGTGGCGGCGGAATGGAAGACGTGATTTTTGCAGGAGCATCGACGCGGCCTGCCCGGAATTTTGCCGAAGTTTCCCTGCATATCGACAATACCGAACGTCTGGCCCCGTCGGGGTTTAACGACGTCGACCAGCTTGAGATCGTGCGCCGGATCACCCGCGACGTTGGCAGCGCCTACAAGGCGGCGGGCAAGGATGTGCGCGCGCGTGATGTGCAGATGTTGTTTGCTGATGCCTCGACCGGGGCGCATAGCCCGGCGCTGGTGCGGCAGGGTCAGATTGCCGAGTTGATCAATGCCAAACCGCAAAATCGCCGCCGTATTCTGGAAGAAGCTGCAGGTATTTCGGGGCTTTATCAGCGCCGCCACGAGGCCGAGCTAAAGCTGAACGGGGCGGAGGCCAATCTG
Organism: Sulfitobacter sp.; assembly: GCA_047634585.1. Lineage (GTDB taxonomy): Bacteria > Pseudomonadota > Alphaproteobacteria > Rhodobacterales > Rhodobacteraceae > Sulfitobacter. Next base: position 170,921 of record JBLIAN010000006.1, read on the forward strand.
GCGCGGGTCGATGATGTGGTGGAACAGCTGGCCGCGCAGCTGGCGCAATTGGCGCGTCAGGCGCGTCAGGCGGCACGCTATCGTGACATCGGGGATCAACTGCGCCGCACCGAAGGCATGTTGTTGTTCCGGCGCTGGCGCGAGGCCGATGATACCCGTGCGCGCGCCGATGAGGAATTGCGCAACCGTGTCACTGCTGCTGCGCAGGCGCAGGGCATTGTTCAACACAGCGCCAAAGCCCGCCAAGCCGCAGAAGAAGCCTTGCCATCCCTGCGCGAGGAAGAGGCAATTGCCGCCGCAATTCTGCAACGTCTGGCCGTGCAGCGCGACACTTTGGAAGATCAGGATGCCCGCGCACAGGCGACAATTGACACGCTGACCCAAAGGATTGCCCAACTGGCGCGGGATATTGACCGCGAAGGCGGGTTGAACCGAGACGCGGGTGACACCATCGAGCGGCTGGATTGGGAAGCGCGCGAATTGGCCAAAGCCAGCGAAGGCCATAGCGCGGCACTTGAGGCGGCTGGCGAAGCCGCCCGTGACGCGGCCGCGGTTTTGCAGGCCCGCGAGGGTGATCTGGCCCAACAGACCGAAGATGTGGCGCGTCTGGCGGCACGACACGGATCGGCGGAGCGTCTGTTGGCAGACAACCGCAAAATCCAGAGCCGATCGGAGGCCGAAGCCCAAAAGGCCCAGGAGGCAGTTGTCCAGAGCGAAGCGGCCTTGGCCAAGGCAGGCGAGGATTTTGACGCGGCCACGCAGGCCGAAGCGGCGGCAGTGACCGCGGCGAAAGCAGCCGACGAAGCCTTGATCCGCGCCGAAGAAAACCGCGCAGAGACCCAATCGCGCGAAGCCGACGCCCGCGCCGAACGCTCTGAGGCCGAGGGCGAGATGAACGCGCTGCGAGCCGAAACCGGTGCTTTGGCGAAATTGGTTGAACGCGACACCGCCGAGGGCGGGCAGATCCTAGACCGTTTGCAGGTGGAACATGGCTTTGAAAAAGCCTTGGGCGCGGCTTTGGCGGATGATCTGCGTGCGCCCGAGGTTGATGCGGATGGTCCGTCGGGTTGGGCGGTGCTGCCAACCTATGACGCCGCGCAGCCCTTGCCTGCGGGTGTCACCCCCTTAAGCCAGCATGTGTCGGTGCCTGATGTTCTGGGGCGGCGCATGGGGCAGATTGGTCTGGTCGACCCTGATGATGGTCCGGCGTTGCAGGCCGCTTTGTTGCCCGGCCAACGGCTGGTGTCGCCCGAGGGTGATTTGTGGCGCTGGGACGGGTTTCGCGCATGGGCCGAAGATGCGCCATCGGCGGCGGCCTTGCGGTTGCAGCAGTTGAACCGCCTTGAGGTGCTTAAGCAATCGCTTGAACAGGCCAGCCAACGGGCCGAAGGGGCACGGGCGGCCCATGAAAGCCTGACCCGCAGTTTGGCCGACCAATCCGAGGCCGACAAACGCGCCCGTGAGGCCCGCCGCGAAGCCGACCGGATGGTCGCAGATGCAGGCCGCGCCCTAAGCCGCGCCGAAGCAGACCGCAATCTGGCGCAGGGCCGTTTGGAAAGCCTTGGTCTGGCTGTGAAACGCCATGAGGACGAGGCCATGTCCGCCCGTGGTCGCCTGCGTGAAGCCGAACATGCCTTGGCGGATCTGGGTGATCTGGGGGCAGCACGCGCAGGCATCGAAGATATTCGCATGACGGTTGAGGCGGCGCGCATCACCATGATGTCGCGCCGGTCAGGCCATGATGAATTGCGCCGCGAAGGCGAGGCCCGCACGCGCCGGTCTCAGGAAGTGACCAAAGAGGTCAGCGGCTGGCGGCACCGCTTGGAAACTGCCGAAAGACGCAGCGCCGAATTGATGGAACGCAAAACCAGTTCCGAGGCCGAGTTGAAAGACGCCAGCGCAGTGCCGTCCGAGATCGCCGCGAAACGCGACGAAATCACCAATGCGATCACCAGCGCCGAGGCCCGCCGCACACAGGCATCCGGGGTATTGGCCGGGGCTGAAACTGCCCTGCGCGAGGCGACATTACAAGAACGCGAGGCCGAACGTCTGGCTTCGGAGGCGCGCGAAACACGGGCCCGTTGCGAAGCGGTGGCCGAAGCGGCGCGTGAAACCGTGGGCGGGGCTGCCGAACGGATCGCCGAAGAAAGCCAGATGACCCCGAACCAGCTTTTGACGTCACTTGACGTGAACCCCGATCAGATGCCCAGCGTGACAACGCTTGAGGCCGATGTGAGCCGCCTGAAGCGGCAGCGCGAGGCCTTGGGGGCGGTGAACCTGCGGGCCGAAGAAGACGCCAAGGACGTGCAGCAAGAACACGACACGCTGACCGCCGAAAAGGCCGATCTGGAAGAGGCGATCAAAACCCTGCGCAGTGGCATTGCCAGCCTGAACCGTGAAGGCCGCGAGCGGCTTTTGACCGCATTCGAACAGGTGAATTCGAATTTCTCGATGTTGTTCAAGCACCTGTTTGGCGGCGGCGAGGCCAATCTGGTGATGGTGGAATCCGATGATCCGCTTGAGGCAGGTCTCGAGATCATGTGCCAGCCTCCGGGAAAAAAGCTCAGCACGCTGAGCCTGTTGTCAGGCGGCGAACAGACATTGACAGCGATGGCGCTGATCTTTGCGGTATTTTTGGCCAACCCCGCACCGATCTGTGTGCTGGATGAGGTGGACGCGCCATTGGATGATGCCAATGTCACCCGTTTTTGTGATCTGTTGGACGAAATGTGCCGCCAGACCGATACGCGGTTTCTGATCATCACCCACCATGCGGTGACGATGGCGCGCATGGACCGGTTGTTCGGGGTGACAATGGCCGAACAGGGGGTCAGCCAATTGGTGTCTGTTGATCTGAAAAAGGCAGAAACGCTGGTCGCGTAAAGACGCAGAGCATTGCGTGGCGAAACACTTGGCCTTACGTCGGGGCTTTTCTTTCAACCGGCCCGCCGGCTTTTTCCCAGCCAGCAAAACCTTCGGAGAGATGCGCGGCGTCAAAACCCATGTCTTGCAGGGTCGCGACCGAAATCGCGGATCGCCAGCCCGAGGCGCAGTGAAAGACAAATTTCTTGTCTTGGGCAAAGATGTCTTTGAAATAGGGGCTGTCGGGATCAACCCAGAATTCCAGCATCCCGCGCGGGCAGTGGAAACTGCCGGGGATGAATCCCGTGCGGTCGCGTTCGCGGGGGTCGCGGATATCGACAATTTGCACTGTCGGATTTTGCAGCAGGGCAATGCCGTCTTTGCTGTTGATTTCCTCGATGCGGGCACGGGCGGCCGCAACCATTTGCGCGGCAGAAATTTTCAAAGCCATGAGCGTTCCTTTTCAGAGTTTCGACAGCAGGGCGGGTGTCGGCCAGCCATCCACAGGCAGGCCAAGGCGGGTCTGTTCGGCCCGCACCGCAGCGCGGGTGTTTGCGCCAAGGATGCCATCAACATCCCCCACATGATGGCCGCGCTTTTGCAGCTTGGTTTGCAGGGTTTTCATCTGCTGCCCATCAAGGCCGGTATCAGGGTTGCCTGCCTCAAACACCTTGGCCCCTTGCAGGCGGGTGGCAAAATAGGCGGCAGTCATCACATAGGTAAAGCTTTGATTCCAGTCAAAATAGACCCGAAAATTCGGATAGGCGATAAAGGCAGGCCCGTTGCGCCCCTGTGGCAAAAGCAGGGATGCGGTCAATCCACTGGCCAGTGTGCCGTTGCGCGGGGTCACCCCCAAGGCCTGCCAGTCTGCGGTGGTTTTCAGGGTTTCGAGGCCCGTTTGGGACCAGTCGAAATCTTTGGGCAGGGATACTTCATCCAGCCAGGGCTCGCCGGCGCGCCAGCCCAGATGGTGCAGCATTTTGGCACCCGACATCAGGGCATCAGGGGCCGAAGTCTTGAGGGTGACAAGGCCGTCACCATCGGCATCCACCCCGTTTTCCAGAATATCGCGGGGCAGCATTTGCACCATGCCGATTTCACCCGCCCATGCGCCTGTGGTGGTTTTGGGGTCAAATTCGCCCAAGGCAAACAATTGCACCGCGGCCAGAACCTGTGGGCGGAACAATTCGGGCCTGCGGCAATCGTGGGCTAATGTCACCAAGGCATTGGCGGTATTGAAATCACCCTGAAAGGCGCCGAAATCGGTTTCAAAGGCCCAGAACGCCAGCAAGACACCGCGATCCACGCCATATTGCGCTTCGATCCGGTCAAACACAGCATCGTATTTCTTGGCATTGGCGCGGCCACGCTTGATCCGGTCATTGGAAATCAACCGGCGCGAAAAATCCACAAAGGGGATTTGGAAAACCCCCTGTTTGCGGTCGGCGCGCAGCACGGAAGCGTCCTGTTTCACACTTGCGAAAAATCCGTTGGCGACAGCGGGGTCAATGCCCTGGGCAATCGCGTCGGCCTTGAGATTGGTCACAAAGCCGGAAAAGGATCCGCCGCAGGGGGTTTGGGCAAGGGCGGAAAGGGGGGCTGCAAACAGGGCAGCGGCAAACATAAGCGCGCGCATAATGGTCCTTTAATTCGTCAACAGGCCAAGGATCAGGGCAAGCCCTAGCATCACCCCCCATGCCTGCCAAAGGCGGGTGATGGCAGCATCAATATCAACGGGGCCGATCAGATGCGCGCCCGCGTCATGCACCCATGCAAAGGGTTGCATGACACCATCATAGGCACGCGGACCGGCAAGCGCCACATCAATGGCGCGGGCCATGGCGGCTTCCGGCCACCCGGCATTGGGGGACCGGTGTCGGCCTGCATCGCGGCGGATGTCGCGCCATTGGGCCAGCACCCCGGCGGGGGCAGCGATCAACAGGGCGGTCAGGCGGGCAGGCACCAGATTAAGCAGATCATCCATCCGCGCCGAGGCCCAGCCGAAATCTTGATGACGCGGGCTGCGATAGCCAATCATGCTGTCGGCGGTGTTTACAAATTTATAGATCATCAAACCGGGCAGCCCCGCGACCAGAAACCAGAAAGCAGGGGCAATCACCCCGTCGCCCAGATTTTCAGCGCCGCTTTCAATCGCGGAACGGGCCACGGCGGGTTGATCCATTGCGCTGGTGTCACGGCTGACAATCATCGCCACATCGCGCTGCCCTTGCTTCACCGACATGCGCAGCCCATCCGCGACCCTGGCCACGTGATCCACCAGCGATCTCTGTGCCAGTAACATCGCGGCAAGTATCACTTGGACAATCGGCCCAAGCAGGCTCAGGAAACAGCCGATCCCGCCGCCGATGGCGACCAGCGCGATCAGGGTGAACACGCCTTTGGCCTTGCGGGCATGGCCGATGTTCAGGGTTTTATCGCACCAACCGACAAAGCGCCCCATCAGAACGGCGGGATGTGGCACATGGGACCAAAGCCATTTTGGCTCTCCCAGCAGCGCATCCAGCAACATCGCGGCAATAAGCATCCATGCGGTATTCATGCCAGGGCCGCCGCAAGCCGCGCCCAGTGATCCGGTGCGGGCAGACCAAGGCGCAGCCAGCGTCGATTATAGGGAAAGACACGGCTCCAGATCTGGTGACGGGCAAGGCGGATTTGCCATGCGCTGGCGTCCTCAACCTCGTAAAGCCGAAACAGATCGGTGCCCCCTGTCAGCAGGGCCCCCTGACCACAGATCAGCGCATCCAGCCGCGCGGCATCATCCGTGAGGCGGGTGCGGGTGGCATCGGCCCATGCCGGATCAGACAGGGCCGCCGCCCCGATTGTCAGGGCCGGACCTGCAACTGCCCAAGGGCCAAGCATCGCACGTAATTGATCCACCAAAACCGGATCACCGATGACAAATCCCAGCCGCACACCGGCCAGCCCCCAGAATTTGCCAAAGCTTTTCAGGATCAGCGTGCCGGGTATTAGGGCCTGATCCATCAAGGTATCTGTCGGGGTTACGTCACAGAAACTTTCGTCGATGACCCGCAATGCCCCGTGCAGATCACCTTTGCACCAAAGGCGGCCATCGGGATTATTGGGATGCACATGCACGCTTGCGCTGGCTTGGGGATCATCCCCGCTGATCTGCCAGCCTGCTTGGGCAAAACTGGCGGCATGTTCGTTATAGGTCGGGGCGGGGATCGCCACCCTGCCCGCAGGGGCAAGATGCGGGATATGCACAATCGCGGCAGAGGCCCCCGCAACCGCCAGCAGCCCTGCATCCTCGGGCACGTTCCAGAACTGCCGTGCCGTTCTTTCCAAACGCCGCAGCGCGGCTTCGTCGGGCAGGGCAGCCCAGGCATCGGCCGGGATCACAGGCAAGGGGTAGGGCACGGGGTTGATGCCCGTGGACAGATCAATCCAATCGGCACGGGTGCCGCCGAAATTTGCTGCTGCGGCATCCAGACCGCCGCCATGGTCCCGTTTTACTTTGTCCACCTGAGCGCACCCCTGATCGGTTTCGGCCAAACCCTGCCTTGTGTCGGGACAGCCAAAGCGGAAATGCGCCAAGGGATCAAGAGTTCTCGTAACAGTTAAGGGTTTCAGAAAATCGTTAACCTTTTGTTAAGGATTTCGGCAGACCAGTATGGGGGTGATCGCGGGGATCATGTGCAAGGAGCAGATATGCAGGTGTTGATTGTCCAAAGCCGGCTGGAACTGGGCCGCCTGTGGCAATGTCATCTGCACCGGTTGGGATTGCAGGCAGAAGTGGTGGCAACCCCTGATGATGCGATTGATTTTATGGCGCTGAACAGCATTGAAACGATCGTACTTGATCTGGAACTCTGCGGCGGATCGGCTGTGAATGTGGCAGATTATGCCAGCTATCGGCACCCCGAGGCGCGGGTGGTCTTTGTCACCAGCAGGTCATTTTTTTCGGACGGGTCGATTTTCGCCCATTTTGCCAATGCGCGGGCGTTTCTGCCCGCCGCAACGCCGCCAGAGGATCTGGCGACGCTGGTCCAACATTACTGCGCCGAAGGCTGTTAACCGCGCCCGTGCGGGGCGTTGAAATCTAGCTGTGGATTGATCGGGATGATCCGGTTTGGATTGATGGTGTCATGGCTGTAATGATAATGGCGCACGATGTGATCGAAATTCACAGTGGCCGCCACCTTGGGCCATTGGTATAATTCGCGGGTATAGGCCCAGAGGTTCGGGTAATCCACGATCCGTTTGCGGTTACATTTGAAGTGCTGGTGATAGACCAGATCAAAGCGGATCAAGGTGGTGAACAGGCGCCAGTCGGCCTCGGTGATCTGATCGCCGGTGAGATAACGGTGGCGTGACAAGATATCTTCGATCCAGTCTAGTGTTTCGAACAGGGGATATACCGCCGCGTCATAGGCCGATTGTGTGGTGGCAAAGCCCGATTTGTAGACACCATTGTTCAGGGTGTCATACACCCGGTCGTTCACCGCCGCGATGGCATCGCGTTTTGCCGCTGGCCAATAGTCATCCTTATTGTCTGTGACCGCGTCAAAAGCGCTGTTGAACATGCGGATGATTTCCGAACTTTCATTGGAAACAATGGTGTTCCGGGCTTTGTCCCACAGGACGGGTACCGTCACCCGCCCGCTGAATTCCGGATCGGCGCGGGTATAGATATCGCGGGCAAAATCGGCACCAAAAAGGGTATCACCGGTGGTACCATCGGCGCTGGTTTCAAAAGTCCAGCCGTCTTGCAACATGTCGGGATGCACAACCGAAATGCCGATATGGTCACCAAGGTCTTTGATCTGGCGAAAGATCAAGGCGCGGTGCGCCCAGGGGCAGGCATAGCTGACAAAGAGGTGATAGCGCCCCGATTCGGCCTTGAAGCCAGCTTCACCAGAGGGCCCCGCCGCGCCATCTGCTGTTACCCAGTTGCGAAACTGCGCCGCAGAGCGTTCAAAAGCCCCGTTGCTGGATTTGGTATCATACCATTTATCCTGCCATTTTCCCTCTACCAATAGGCCCATCGTGATCTCCTTTGCTGTGTTGACCCAGATTTAGTGTGTTTTGCCGCCCAGCACAGGCACAGCCGCCGCGCATCCCCCCTGCGCAAATGCACAGCTTTGGTCCTGTCACAGAAATTTAACTTGATTTTGCGATGGTTTACGTCAGTTTTGAGGACTGGGAACGGGGGAATGTCATGGAAGTGTTTTTTTCAAAAGAGGTTCAGGAAGGTCTGGATGCGGCGCGGCGTGAGAGCCTGCGCAAGGCATCGCGCCTGCGGATTGACGTAGGTGGTGTGTATTATCCGGTGCTGCGGATGTGGAAAACCGGTTTTGCGGTGGATGCCGAGGATGCGCCACATCTGCGGGGTCTGGTGGATCTTTTTGACGGGGCCAATCACCTGTTCCAATGTCTGATTGTGGCAAGCGAAGAAGATGCAGGCGAGATGCGCTATGAGTTCAAGCGTGCAACGCCCGTGGCCCATGCGGCCGCGCTGGATTTTGAACGTGCGCCGAATGCGCCGATGGGGCTGATTGCTGACGGGCGGTGATCACCCTCAAGCGGCAGCGGCAGGCCGCGACCGGCCTGCCTTATGCATGAACGCTTGCCTATTGCAGGTCTTTGAACGCCTCGGCCAGTCGATCACAGGCTTCTTTCACCCGCGCCCGTGGTGTGGCGAGGTTGAACCGCAGGAAACTGTCGCCGCCCTTGCCGAATGTCGGCCCGTGGTTGACCGCGATCTGCGCGTCTTTTTCGACCCGTTTGGCATATTCTTCGTGGCTCATGCCGGTGCCGTCAAAATCGACCCAGGCCAGATAGGTTGCTTGCAGTTTCATGGATGACAATCCGGGGATGGCGTTGACCGCATCGTCAAACAATTGCCGGTTGCCATCCAGATAGCCCATCAGATCATCGACCCAAACCGCGCCTTCGGGGGAATAGGCCGCAGTGGCCATGATCAACCCGAAAGAATTCGGCGAAGACCCAAGCGCCGCCATGCGCGCGCCAAATTTGGCGCGCAGGTCTGGATCTTCGATGATCACATTGCCCGAATGCCCCCCCGCGAGGTTAAATGTCTTGGTGGTGGCAGTCATCATCACCAGACGGTCGGCAATGCCGTCGATCTTGGCCATCGGGGTGTGGCTGTATCCCGGCATCACCAGATCATGGTGGATTTCATCAGAGACCAAGACCAGATCATGCCGTTTGGCAAAATCTGCCACGCCTTGCAATTCTGCACGGGTCCAGACCCGGCCACCGGGGTTGTGGGGTGAACACAATACCAGCATGGTTTCGCTGCCCGTCATCTGGGCATCCCATGTGTCGAAATCCATTTCGTAATGGCCGGCGTTATGGATCAACGCGCATTCGACAACCCGGCGCCCCGAGGCATTAATCACCTTGGCAAAGGCGTGATAGACCGGGGTGAACAAGACCACCCCGTCGCCGGGGGCGGTAAAGGCATCGACGCACATGGCGGTGCCGTTCACCAAACCATGCGTTGTGAAAATCCATTCCGGGGCGATTTTCCAGCCATGACGGTTTTCCATCCACCACTGAATCGCGGCCAGATAATTGCTGTCATCGCCAAAATATCCGAAAATCCCGTGATCGACCTGCGCCTGAAGCGCCTCCTGCACCACTTGGGGCGGGCGGAAATCCATATCGGCAACCCACATCGCAATGCCGCTGTCGCTGGGAACGCCATAGATGGCTTCCATCTTGTCCCATTTGGCGCAATGGGTGCCGCGGCGGTCGATGATATCGTCAAAGCTCATGTGGATCTCCTGTGGATTTTGGGCCAAGCTAACCGGAAACGCGGGGGCCGCAAGCCCTGTTGCAGTGAACCTGCCCATCGCCTACATCAGCACCATGAAACGTAATATTCTTTTGCACCCCGATCCACGGCTCAAGAAACCTGCCGCGCGCATTGACGATATGTCCGATGCGCTGCGCAGTTTGGGCGATGATATGCTAGAGACCATGTATGACGCGCCGGGCATTGGGCTGGCGGCGCCGCAGGTCGGCCTGTTGCAACGGGTGATCGTGCTGGATTGCGTCAAGGAAGAGGGCGAAACCCCGCGGCCCTTGGTGATGTATAACCCCGAAGTGATTGCCGCCTCGGATGATCTGAACACCTATGAAGAAGGCTGTTTGTCGATCCCCGAACATTTTGCCGATGTGACCCGCCCCGCCGAGGTCGAGGTGCGCTGGATGGATCGCGACGGGCATGAGCAGCGCGAAGGCTTTGCCGGGTTATGGGCGACTTGTGTGCAGCATGAAATCGACCATCTGGAGGGCAAGTTGTTCATTGATTACCTCAAACCGCTGCGCCGCCAGATGATCACCCGCAAGATGACCAAACTGAAACGTGAGCTGGCGCGCGGATGAGCATTTTACCGATTGTCCAATGGCCCGATCCGCGACTGGCCGAAATCTGCGCCCCCGTGGCCGGGATTACGCCGGAAATTGAAACACTGGCGGCAGATATGCTGGACACGATGTATGCCGCACCGGGGCGTGGCCTTGCCGGGCCGCAGGTCGGGGCGATGCTGCGGATTTTCGTGATGGATGTCGGGTGGAAAGACGGCAAGCCTGATCCGCTGGTCTGTATCAACCCGATGCTGCAGGAGGTCAGCGAAGACCGCGCCATCGGCAGCGAAGGATGTCTGAGCATCCCCGGTGTGACGGCCGAGATCAGCCGCCCTATACAGGTGCAGATGGTTTGGACAGGTTTGAACGGCGGGCGTTTTGTCCAAAGCTTTGATGGCTTTGGCGCAGTCTGTGCGCAGCATGAGCTGGACCACCTTGATGGTGTTGTGACCTTTGATCATCTGGAGGCGCAGACCCGCGCCGATCTGATCGCGGCGTATTCTGCCCAATGACCCAACGTCGATTCATCCCCTGGCCGGATGCCCGCCTGCGCCGTGCGGCCGAGCCGCTGGCCGAGATTACCGACGAGATCCGTAGCCTCTGGGAGGATATGATCGAAACCATGGACGCCATGCCCGGTGTCGGGCTGGCCGCGCCGCAGATCGGCGTGATGGTGCAGGTCGCGGTTGTGGATGCCTCTGAGGGGCGGAACCGCCGGATCAGACTGGCCAATCCTGAAATCATTGATGCCTCGGCGGTGATGCATGTCCATGAAGAAGCCAGCCCCAATCTGCCCGGTGTGTCGGCCAAGATCAGCCGCCCGCGTGGCGTTGCCGTGCGGTTTCTGGATGAAAACGGGGTGATCGCGCGGCGCGATTTTGTCGGGCTTGAGGCGACCAGCGTGCAGCATCAGATCGATCATCTGGCAGGGCGGATGTATTTCGACAAGCTCAGCAAGGTGAAACGCGACATGTTGCTGCGCAAGGCCCGCAAGGTGAACGGATAGCGCGGCAGGCTGCCGTCAGCGAGGATGATTTGATGCGCATTGTCTTTATGGGAACACCGGATTTTTCGGTGCCGGTGTTGCAGGCCTTGGTGGCGGCCGGACACGAGATCGCAGCGGTTTATTGCCAGCCGCCCCGCCCCGCGGGACGCGGCAAAAAGGACCGCCCCAGCCCGGTTCAGGCCTGTGCCGAGGCGCTGGGCCTGGCCGTGCGCCATCCGGTGTCGCTGAAAACCGCTGAGGCTCAGGCGGATTTCGCCGCGTTGCAGGCGGATGTGGCAGTGGTGGTGGCCTATGGGTTGATCCTGCCGCAAGCGATTCTGGATGCGCCGCGCAAGGGGTGTTTGAACATCCATGCCAGTCTGCTGCCGCGCTGGCGCGGGGCGGCACCGATCCACCGCGCCATCATGGCGGGGGATGATGAAACCGGTGTCTGTATCATGCAGATGGAAGCGGGTCTGGACACCGGGCCGGTGGTGCTGCGCCATGCGGTCACGATTGGCGTTGAGGAAACCACCGCGCAGTTGCATGATCGTCTGAGCGCGTTGGGGGCCGCAGCGATTGTCGATGCTCTGGCGCGGCTGGATCATTTGGTGGCGCAGCCGCAGCCGGATCAGGGCGTCACCTATGCCCGCAAGATCGACAAGGCCGAGGCGCGGATAGATTGGACAAAACCGGCGCATGAGGTGGATCAATTGATCAGGGGGCTATCACCGTTTCCCGGTGCTTGGTTTGACCTTGACGGGGTGCGGATCAAGGTTTTGGGAACACGCCTGGGGCAGGGTGCTGGCACGGCCGGCACCGTTTTAAGGGATGATCTGGTTGTGGCCTGTGGCAGCGGTGCGGTGGCACTGACCCGCGTGCAACGGGCGGGCAAGGCGGCGCAGGATGTGCCGCAGTTCCAGCAAGGGGCGCAGATCAAAGCCGGTGCCAGGCTCGGGTAGGGATGTGTTGCTTTTGCCAAGGGGCAGGGGGCTGATGTCGATTGGCCTTGCCTGTGGCAAGACCATGCCTCCGGCGGGAATATTTAAGGCCAGAAAGAAAGATCAGGCAGGGATCAAACCTTGGGCGGGGTGCTTTTGTAGACCGGCAGGTGCCAGCCCAGAAACAGGGATCCGGCGCGCAAGATCCAAGTGATGCAGGCGCAGGCGATCAGGCACAGCGACACATCCAGATCCAGCGCCCGGCCGATTGTAGAGCTGGCGGCACCGGCAAAGGCAGCGGTGGCATAGAGTTCACCTCGTTTGAGGACCAGCGGCACCTGGCCCACCACCACATCGCGCATCAGCCCGCCCATGCAGCCGGTGATCATGCCCATCAGAATGACAATCACGGGCTGTTGGTCTTGGGTGATGGCGACACCTACGCCTGCCGCGACAGCCACGGCAAGGGCAAAACTGTCGAGCCAGATCAGGGTGCGGTAGCGGCTTTCCAGCAGGTGGGCGGTGAAAAAAACCACGAGGGCTGTGCCGGCGGCCACGCCGAGATAGGTGGGATTGGCGATCCAGAAGATCGGATTGCGATCCAGGAGAACATCGCGAATGGTGCCGCCGCCCAAGGCCGTCAGACCCGCGATGAAGGCAAAGCCAACAATATCAAGCTGGGCGCGGCTGGCGACCAGGGCACCGGTGATGGCAAAGACCAGCACCGAGGCATAATCCAGCAGGCTGAGCAGGCTCATGGTTTGAACGGGGCCATGCCCGCCCGTGCCAGCGCATCGGCGCGTTCGTTCTCGGGGTGGCCTGCATGGCCTTTGACCCATTCCCAAGTCACGTTGTGGCGGGCATTGGCGACATCAAGACGCTGCCAGAGTTCGGCGTTTTTCACGGGTTTCTTGGCGGCGTTTTTCCAGCCGTTTTTCTTCCAGCCGAAAATCCAGCCGGTGATTCCGTTTTTGACGTAATTGCTGTCGGTGACAATCGTGATCGTGGTCGGACGGTCCAATGCTTCGAGCGCGTTGATCGCCGCTAGCAATTCCATGCGGTTGTTGGTGGTTGCAGCCTCACCGCCCTTGAGTTCGCGTTCCTTGATGACAGTATTGCCGTCTTTTGCCTGCATCAGCGCCCCCCAGCCACCGGGGCCGGGGTTTCCTGAGCAGGCGCCATCTGTGTATGCGTATAGGTTAGCCATATGCGCGCAGGGCTATCCAATTGGCATAGGTGCCGTCCAGCCCCAAATCGCGTCCTGTGGTATGATCTTTTACGTGAAACCCTGCATCGCTCAATAACCCGGTCAATTCTGCCTCTGTGTAATAGGTATAGAGCCGGCCCAGTGCATCGCGTGTATGGCCCGAGCCGGATTTGAGTGCGATGTGAAACAGCCCCGTTGGTTTCAGGGCGGATTTGAGTGCGGCAAGATGGCGGGGCATATCCTGCCTTGGGGCGTGCAGCAGGCTGAAGTTGGCCCAGATGCCATCAAAAAGATTGATGCCGCGGATGTCTTCGAAACGGGCGCATTTTGCGTTCACGCCGTCATGGGCATTGGCAAGCGCCACCATTTCGGGCACCGCATCTGTTGCGGTGACATTCAGGCCCGCCTCGGCCATCTGGCGGGCGGCATCACCGGGTCCACAGCCAAGATCGAGAACCTGTGCCGCTTTGGGCAATGCATTGATGAAGGTTTTTAGCAGCGGATCGTCCTGGGCAGCGGTCAGATTGGCGTATTCCTGTGCCTTTCGCGCATAGACGCGGAGGGTTTCATCATCGCTCATGCCCAGAGGCCCAGGGCGATACAGGCCAGCACAACCGAGGAAAGTTGCAGCCGCAGGGCCATCCACCACGGTGGGGCCAGCGCCCAGCGTTGAAAGGCGTAATCCAGAAACAGCAACCCGCCAAAACCGGAGGCAAGGTTGATCAGAGCCGAAGTATAGCCAGTGCCGGGCATGAAAAACCACCAGAGGGCGGGCAGAACCGACAGGGCATAGGCGACTGCGGCTTGGCGGCCTTCGGCTTTGGTTGCGAAACCCCAAAGCACACCGGACATGAACGGCAGTATGATCCCGCCATAGCGGATCATGATCAACCGGCCATCACCCGACAGCGTCTGTGGCAACCAGCGGTCCATGCCACCGGTAAAACCGACCACCAGCAGCGCCCCCCAGAGGAAGGGCAATAATCCGGCAAGACCGAGCAATAGGGCGGGGGCAGGTATTCTATTCATATCCGGCTTCTATCCGCTCTGTCAGGCGCGTTCCAGCGCCAGACGTCCGGCAAGCGCCACAAAGATTGCCGCGAAAGACCGGTTAAGCCAGCGCATCACTGAAGCAGAGCCGAGAAACCATCTGCGTGCCGCAGCGGCAAAGACACCGTATAGCACAAAGACCACAAAGGTCATGACCATGAACACCGCACCCAAAAGGGCCATTTCCGCCGTGGCGCTGGCAGGTAGGCCCGACAGGAACGGCGGCAAAAGCGCGAGGAAAAAGATCGAAAGTTTGGGGTTTAGGATGTTGATCAAGGCGCCGCGCCGCGCGATCTGCCAAGGGCTGTCTTGTTTTTGTTCGGCCGTGACGGACAGGGAACCACCGGATTTCAGGCTTTGCCATGCCAGAAACAGCAGATAGCCGACACCGGCCCATTTCACCGCCGTGAACAACAGTGCCGAGGTGTGCAGAACCGCTGCCAACCCGAATGTCGCGGCGGCAAGGTGGGGCAAAATCCCGAAGGTACAGCCAAGAGCCGCCCAAAGTGCCGCCCGCCGCCCCTGACCCAAGCCAAGCGCCAATGTGTAAATTACCCCGGTGCCGGGGGCGATGACAACCACCAGTGCTGTCAGCAGAAATTGCAAGGTGATCATTGCCGTCCCTCTGGTTGATCCGCGTTCAGCCTAGCAGGGTATGCCAGCGGGTAAAGACCCGTGATCAGGCGGGTTGACGCAAGACCCGCGGCACTTTGAATTCGACGTTTTCCTGTGCGGTTTCCACCAGTGCGCGGGTCACGTCATAGCGGGCGTCAAACGCGTCGATGACTTCAGTGATCAACACTTCGGGGGCAGAGGCGCCAGCGGTGATGCCGATGCTGGTGATGCCCTCAAGGCTGCGCCAGTCAATATCGACCGCCCGTTGCACCAATTGGGCATAGGCGCATCCGGCGCGGGATGCGACTTCGACCAAACGGCGGGAATTGGATGAATTCGGCGCGCCGACCACCAGCAGCGCATCACATTTGGGTGCCATCGCCTTGACCGCTTCTTGGCGGTTGGTGGTGGCGTAGCAGATGTCTTCCTTGTGGGGGCCGACGATCGCCGGAAAACGGGTTTTCAAGGCCGTGACAATATCGGCGGTGTCATCGACGCTGAGGGTGGTCTGGGTAACAAAGGCCAGTTGATTGGCATCGCGCACCACCACATTGGCCACATCATCAGGGGTTTCCACCAGCAGGACTTCGCCGTCGGGCAATTGGCCCATGGTGCCGATGGTTTCGGGATGGCCCTTGTGGCCGATCATGATCATTTGCAGCCCCGCATCGGCGTGGCGCTGGGCTTCGATATGGACTTTGCTGACCAGCGGGCAGGTGGCATCCACATAGACCATATTGCGGGCCTGCGCGGCATCGGGCACGGATTTTGGCACGCCATGGGCGGAAAAGATCACCGGGCGGTCATCGGGGCATTCATCAAGGCCTTCGACAAACACCGCGCCCTTGTCGCGCAGGCCATCGACGACAAATTTATTGTGGACGATTTCATGGCGCACAAAAACGGGCGCCCCCCATTTTTCCAAGGCCATCTCGACGATCTTGATGGCGCGGTCCACGCCCGCACAGAACCCGCGCGGTGCGGCAAGATAAAGCGTGAGGGACGGTTTGGTCATGTGAGGCTCCTGCGGTTGGGCAAGAGATAGGGGTTCATGCCGCTATCGTCCAGCCGTGGCAGGGTGTTTCAGGGGGTGGCGGTATTGGCCGCATGCAGCAACGCTGCGGCCTGTGCGCGGTTGTTGACACCCAGCTTGCGATAGGCGGTTTTGGCATAATCGGAAACAGTGTGCACAGAGATGCCACAGGTTGCAGCGGCCTGTTGGCGGCTTGATCCGCGGGCGAGCAGCAGCACAATTTCAAGCTCACGGGGGCTAAGCACGTCAAACGCGCAGGGCAATGTCAGGGCTGATTCGGTGGCCAACTCCTCGAATCGGCGATGGATGAGGTGGCAAAACAGGCGCAGGTCTTCGGAGCGGGGCATGAATTCGGCGTCAAATTCTGCCTTGCTCATCTTGTTGCCAAGGATGAAACCGCCAAACCGGTCGCTGCTTTTCAGGCGCACCGGTATGCCGATGCCCGCGTTCAGCCCTGCTTTGGCGGCCCGTTCTACGACCTTGGTTTCTGCGTCGTTCACATAGGGATGGCTGTCCAGATAGGCCAGACCAGCGGGAATCGTGTCATAGCTGTTACAGGAATGGCGCAGAAACGGATCACGTTCGGCAGGCAGATCGTCATAGAGCCCGGGGATCGTGCAGAGCAAAGCCGGGTCTTTGAAATCCGAGCTGACAGTCAGATAGATCACCTGATCAAGGCCGGCATTGGTCAGGGTTTCGACCACGCCCCGCCACAGCGCATCCGCGCATCTATATTGTTCTAATTGATTGGCCTGATCCACGAGCATTAAATAAATGCCTCCCTCCCCCCGATATTGGGGGGTCGCGCAATAGTTGTAAATATGTATCGTCTTAATAGGGTGCCGCAACGAAGATGCGGAGAAAATGCCCGCCGGTATTTTAGTACGACAACACGCCAGTAGCAGTCACTTGCCGCTGGCGTGTTTTTTCATTGTTTTAGCTGTCTGCGTCAGGCAGCGGATCGCGCGGAGGGCGGCCGATGACGTCTTTAAGGTCTTCCAATTCAATGAAATTATCGGCCTGGCGGCGCAGCTCGTCAGAGATCATAGGGGGCTGGCTGCGGATTGTGGATACAACCGAAACGCGCACGCCTTGGCGTTGCAGGCTTTCCACCAGCGGACGGAAATCACCATCCCCTGAAAAGATCACGATGTGGTCGACATGGGGGGCCAGTTCCATCGCATTCACGGCCAATTCGATGTCCATATTGCCTTTGACACGGCGGCGGCCCATGCTGTCTGTGTATTCTTTGGCGGGCTTGGTGACCATCGTGAAGCCGTTGTAGTTCAGCCAGTCAACCAAGGGACGGATCGGCGAATATTCGTCATTTTCCAGCAGCGCGGTGTAATAAAATGCCCGCAACATTTTGCCACGGCGCAGAAACTCCGAACGTAGGAGTTTATAGTCGATGTCAAAGCCAAGCGACTTGGCCGCTGCATAGAGGTTGGACCCGTCAATGAAGAGCGCGAGGCGCTCGTCCTTGTAAAACATTTAATTTCCTTTCGGCGATACCGCCACTGTGCTGTTGATCCAATGTGCAGGTAGCTTAAGAGAACAGTACGTGACCGAGTATTCTCGCCCGATTGGCAGGAGCGTCTAAATAAGGATTTTTGATCATGCTGCAAGGCCGGGATCACAAAGATAAAGGCGGAAATCAGCTTATTCTAGACCAGGTAGTATTTATCGCACTTGGAAGTAACCTTGCATCCCCAACGGGGACGCCAGCCCAGATTATTCTGGAAGGGTTAACGGCACTTGAAAAACACGGAGCGGTGATTCGAAAAACCAGTAGATTATATCACACTCCGGCATTTCCTGCAGGGGCCGGTCCCGATTATGTGAACGCGGCGGTAGAAATCGCAGTGCCGTGGAACGCGCAAGACACCCTTTCGGTGTTACACAGGATCGAAGCCGAGATGGGCCGCGAGCGCCTGCAGCGCTGGGGCCAGCGGACCTTGGACATGGATATGATCGCTTTTGGGGCGGCGGTGCTGCCTGATCCGCAAACCCATCTTGAATGGCGCGAGATGCCGCTTGAAGTGCAGATCGGCTGCACCCCCGATCAGCTGATTCTGCCACATCCCAGAGTCCAGGACCGCGCCTTTGTTCTGGTGCCCCTTGCCGAGATCGTGCCGGACTGGATTCATCCGATTCTCGGCCTCACTGTGCAACAGATGCTGGATGCCCTTCCCGAAGCGGACAAAATAGCGGTCCAACCCTGCCAATAGCGGCTTGTAAATCACATAAAAGGGGCCTAAATACCGCCCTTCTGAGATCAGATAGAGATACTGGAGTATTCCATGGCCCGCGTCACCGTAGAAGATTGTGTAGACAAAGTTCCGAACCGCTTTGAGCTGGTGATGCTTGCCGCGCATCGTGCACGTGAAATTTCTGCCGGTTCCGCTGTGACCGTGGACCGTGACAACGACAAAAACCCAGTCGTTTCCCTGCGCGAGATCGCGGATGAAACCCAGTCTGCGGATGATCTGCGCGAGCGTCTGATCGAAAGCAACCAGAACCAGATCGAGGTTGACGAGCCCGAAGAGGACGCAATGGCGCTTTTGATGGGTGCCGAGCAGGACAAGCCCGAGGAAGACAGCATGTCCGAAGAAATGTTGTTGCGTCAGTTGATGGCGGCACAGGGGCAGGGCTAAGGCCCCCGCGCCCGAGGGCGCCAAGAAGGCAGCAGGCATGGACACCGCCGACATCACTGCCGATGATCTTGTGGCCCTTGTGCAGGGCTACAATCCCAAAACAAATGAAAAATTGATTCGTGCGGCCTATGATTACGGGGTCAAAATGCATGAGGGGCAGTTTCGTCATTCAGGTGAGGCCTATTTCACCCATCCGGTGGCTGTTGCCGCGATCCTGACCGAACAGCAGCTGGATGATGCAACCCTCATCACTGCTTTGTTGCACGACACCATCGAAGACACCCCCGCATCCTATAGCGAAGTCGAAAAACTGTTTGGCAATGAAGTTGCCGAACTGGTGGATGGTGTGACCAAGCTGACCAATCTGCAGCTGAACTCGACCCAGACCAAACAGGCGGAAAATTTCCGCAAATTGTTCATGGCGATGTCCAAGGATCTGCGGGTGATTCTGGTCAAGCTGGCAGACCGCCTGCACAATATGCGCACGATCAAATCCATGCGCCCCGAAAAGCAGGTCCAAAAGGCCCGCGAGACCATGGACATCTATGCGCCGCTTGCGGGGCGCATGGGGATGCAATGGATGCGCGAGGAACTGGAAGATCTGGCGTTCCGGGTGCTGAACCCCGAAGGCCGCGCCAGCATCATCCGGCGTTTTATTACCCTGCAACGTGAAACCGGCGATGTGATCCAGCGGATCACCGGCGACATGCGTCACGAATTGGAAGAGGCCGGCATCGCGGCAGATGTGTTTGGCCGCGCGAAAAAACCCTATTCGATCTGGCGCAAGATGCAGGAAAAAGAACTGAGCTTTAGCCGCTTGTCGGATATTTACGGATTCCGGGTGATCACTGCGAGCGAGGAAGATTGTTACCGGACATTGGGCACCATCCACCGCCGTTGGCGCGCCGTGCCGGGGCGGTTCAAGGATTACATCAGCCAGCCCAAAACCAACGGCTATCGGTCGATCCACACCACAGTGTCGGGGCGGGATGGCAAACGTGTCGAGGTGCAAATCCGCACCCGTCAGATGCATGATGTCGCCGAAACCGGCGTTGCGGCGCATTGGTCTTACAAAGATGGCGTGCGCTCAAAGAACCCCTTTGCGGTGGACCCTGCGCGCTGGATTGCACAGCTGACCGAACAATTTGACGCCGAAGAAGATCACGAGGATTTTCTGGAAGCGGTCAAACTGGAAATGTATGCCGATCAGGTGTTCTGCTTTACGCCCAAAGGCGATGTGGTCAAGCTGCCGCGCGGCGCGACGCCGATTGATTTCGCCTATGCGATTCACACGCGGATCGGCAACGCCTGTGTCGGGGCCAAGATCGACGGCATGCGCGTGCCACTTTGGACGCGGGTGAAAAACGGCCAATCCATTGAAATCATTCGCGCACAGGGCCAAACGCCGCAGGTGACATGGCTGGATATCGCCACCACGGGCAAGGCAAAATCCGCGATCCGCCGTTCCCTGCGCGAAGAAGATCGTGCGCGGTTTGTGAAACTGGGCCGTGAACTTGCGCGTTCGGCTTTTGCGCATGTGGGCAAAGAGGCCACGGACAAAGTGTTGCGCACAGCGGCCAAAAATATGCGTCTGGACGGCATGCAGGATTTGCTGGCGCAGCTTGGCAGTTCGGAAATCACCGGCCGTGACGTGGTGCAGGCGGTTTATGCCGACCTGCGTCTGAAAAAAGGCGAACAGGTGGATAGCGCACGGGCGGTTGTCGGCCTTGAACCGGGGCAATCCTTTGACCGCGCGCCCTGTTGCAATCCCTTGCCGGGTGAGCGGATCATCGGGATCACCTTTCGGGGCAAAGGCGTGACGGTGCATACAATCGATTGTGACCGCCTGTCTGATTACGAAGACCAGCCCGAGCGCTGGATTGATCTACGCTGGCACGAAGGCAACCATCCCGCAGTCTATGACGCGGTGGTTGATATGACCATCGGTAATGGTGCGGGCGTGTTGGGGCGGATTTGCACCTTGATCGGCGAGGCGGGGGCAAATATCTCGGATCTCGAGTTTCTGGATCGAAAACCTGATTTTTACCGGCTTTTGATCTATGTGGCGCTGCGCGATGTTGCGCATCTGCATTCTTTGATGGTGACATTAGAAGCAGAAAGCGAAGTCGCTGAAATCACGCGCTACCGTGGTGAGGCGCCACCGCATCATGCGGCAAAACTGCCGTGACGGGACCACAGGCATGACCGACAGGGGAAACCAGATTTGATTTTCAAACGCCGCGATCCAAAACCGACCCTGCGTGCGGTGGCCGAATTCCTATGGCCACGTGGCGGTTGGGCGCGTGCGTTTCATTATGTCAAACACCGGATGCGCCGTCTGCCGGACAGCCCCGAACGGATCGCGCGGGGCATTTGGGCGGGTGTGTTTACCTCGTTCACGCCGCTGTATGGATTGCATTTTGTGATTGCGGCGCTGATTGCGCGCACGATGAAGGGTAATATCCTTGCCGCTTTGATGGGCACGTTTTTTGGCAATCCCCTGACCTATGTGCCGATTGGCATTGCCTCCTTGCAGACCGGCCACTGGATTCTCGGTACGCATATGCACAGCGGCGAACATCGGTCCTTTGGTGGTAAGTTTGCGGATGCGGCAACGGATTTATGGCATAATTTCAATGCGATATTCACCCATCAACCAACGGATTGGTCGGGTATTCTGGTCTTTGCCGATGAGGTGTTTTATCCCTATATGATCGGGGGCATCCTGCCGGGGATCATCTGTGCGACCGTAAGCTATTACCTGATGGTGCCGCTGCTGCGCGCCTATCAAAAGCGGCGTCGGGGGCTGCTCAAGGCGAAATTCGAGACCCTGAAACAAAAAACCGCCCAAAAGGCTGACGCCAAGCGCAAAGCCGACTAGGTTCCTTTTCAATGACTGATTCAAGGGGGCCGAAATGGCAACGCAGGACAAGCTTCGTCTCGGGGTGAACATTGATCATGTGGCGACAGTGCGCAATGCGCGGGGCGGGGCCTATCCTGATCCCTTGCGCGCGGCAAAGATCGCGGAAAAGGCGGGGGCCGATGGCATCACCGCCCACCTGCGCGAAGACCGCCGCCATATTTCGGATGCGGATATCGAAGGGCTGATGGATGTGCTGTCAGTGCCGCTGAATTTTGAAATGGCCGCCACCGACGAAATGCAGAAAATCGCCCTGCGTCACAAACCGCATGCGGTGTGCATCGTGCCGGAAAAACGCGAGGAACGCACCACCGAAGGCGGCCTGGAAGTGGCCCGTGAAGAAAACAAGCTGGCGCATTTTATTGCGCCCCTGCGCGAGGTTGGCTGCCGTGTGTCGATCTTTATTGCAGCGGATCAACGCCAGATCGAAGCGGCCAACCGCATTGGTGCCGAAGTGATCGAACTGCACACCGGGGCCTATTGTGATGCCTATGCCGAAGGCCGCTGGCCCGATGCGCAGAGTGAATTGAAAAAGCTTGAGGAAATGTCCGGTTTTGCAGCGTCCTTGGGGCTTGAGGTCCATGCAGGCCACGGGTTGACCTATGACACCGTTTCGCCCGTTGCTGCCTTTCCCGAAGTGCGCGAATTGAACATCGGGCACTTCCTGATTGGTGAAGCGATCTTTCTGGGGCTTGAACCCGCGATTGCCGAAATGCGCCGCCTGATGGATGACGCCCGCAGCGAGGCTTAGCCGTGACTGTGTGCGAAACCTTTTTGGTGTCTGCATTGGCAGATGACAACACTGGGATCATGTTGTGATCCTTGGCATTGGCACCGATCTGGCGAACATTGACCGCATTCAGGGGACGCTTGATCGTTTCGGGGACCGGTTTCGCAACCGCGTGTTTACCGACACCGAGCAGCGCAAGGCAGAGCGGCGCAAGGATGTGGCGGGCACCTATGCCAAACGCTGGGCCGCAAAAGAAGCCTGTTCCAAGGCTTTGGGCACCGGGCTGCGCATGGGGATCAGTTGGCGCGACATGGCGGTCAGCAACCTGCGCAGCGGTCAGCCGGTGATGGAGGTCACAGGCTGGGCAAAGGAACGGCTGGCCAGCATGACCCCGGATGGCCACACGGCTATCATTCATGTGACCTTGACGGATGATCACCCTTGGGCGCAGGCCTTTGTGGTGATTGAGGCCTGCCCCATTGCGCCTGCGGCGGGGTGACGCCTGACCGCCGATAGGGGGCTGGCTCCCTTGACAGTAGGGGCATCGCCACGCATGTAGCCCATAACCCACGGATAAAGGATTGCGCCGCATGGCCGATAAGGAAAAGACAGGCGGTGGCTTTGTCGAAACCATCAAAACCATTGTTTATGCCCTGCTGATTGCGGGTGTCTTTCGGACATTGTTTTTTCAACCGTTCTGGATTCCTTCCGGGTCGATGAAAGAGACATTGCTGATTGGTGATTTTCTGTTCGTAAACAAGATGGCCTATGGCTATTCCTATGCTTCCTGTCCCAGTTTGATGATGCCGCGTTTTGGCATTGAAGTAGACGCCAAAGACATCTGTGGTGCGTTTGATGGTGATAACACCCGCCTGTTTGGCGGTGATCCCCAGCGCGGTGATGTGGTGGTGTTCCGTCATCCGGTATCGGGGCGCGATTACATCAAACGCCTGATCGGTCTGCCCGGCGATACGATCCAGATGAAAGACGGCGTGCTGAACATCAACGGCGAAGCGGTCAAGGTTGAAAACGCAGGTGAATTTGACGAGGTGATGGCGCCACAGGGCCCGCAAGGGTTGCGTCCGCGCTGTGAAAACGGCCCCGTGGGCCAAGGCGGCGTTTGCAAGAAAACACGCCAGATCGAAACCCTGCCAAACGGGGTCAGCCATCCGATCTTGAACATTTCCGATCAGCAATCGGATCACACGGGCATTTATACCGTGCCGCAGGGCTATTATTTCTTTATGGGCGACAACCGTGACAATTCTGCCGACAGCCGTTTGGCCCAGCAGGCCGGTGGTGTCGGGTTTGTGCCCTATGAAAACCTGATTGGCCGGGCTGACCGGATTGTGTTCAGCTCGGCGGGGCGCTCGATGCTGTTTTTCTGGACATGGCGCAGTGACCGGTTCTTCAAAGGAATCAAATGAAGCTCGGGGGCGAACTCAAGGCGTTTGAAGGCCGGATCGGGCATCGTTTTGCGCGGCCTGAATTGTTGAACCGCGCGGTGACCCATGCCTCGATGTCTTCGGCCAATCGCGATGATAACCAGCGGCTGGAATTCCTTGGGGATCGGGTGTTGGGTCTGGTGATGGCCGAGGCACTTTTGGCATCGGACGCGCATGCCAGTGAAGGCCTGCTTGCCCCGCGCTTTAATGCTTTGGTGCGCAAGGAAACCTGCGCCGATGTGGCCCGCGAATATGATCTTGGCACCGTGTTGAAACTGGGCCGGTCGGAAATGATATCCGGCGGGCGGCGCAAACAGGCACTGTTGGGCGATGCGATCGAAGCGGTGATTGCGGCGGTCTATCTTGATGGCGGTTTTGATGCGGCCAAAGATTTGGTACTGCGGTTGTGGGGCGCACGGATCGAAACCGTCGAAGAAGACGCCCGAGATGCAAAGACTGCCTTGCAGGAATGGGCGCAGGCGCGCAAGCTGGCCCCGCCGAAATATATACAGACCGGCCGCAGCGGGCCGGATCACGCGCCGGTGTTTACCATTGCGGCGCGGTTGGAAAACGGCGCAGAAGCCAGTGCCACCGCTGCATCAAAACGTGCCGCCGAACAGGCCGCCGCCACAGGTTTGCTGGCACAGTTGGAGAAGAACAAATGACCACCCGCGCCGGATTTGTCGCCCTGATCGGAGAGCCCAACGCGGGTAAATCCACCCTGTTGAACCGCATGGTCGGGGCCAAGGTCAGCATTGTCACCCACAAGGTCCAGACCACCCGCGCCCGCATTCGCGGCGTGGCAATGGACGGCGAGACCCAGATCGTTTTTGTCGATACGCCGGGCCTGTTTGAACCGCGCCGGCGCTTGGATCGTGCAATGGTTGCCGCGGCCTGGAGCGGTGCTGCGGATGCGGATGTGGTGGTTTTGCTGGTCGAGGCCAACCGTGGCATCAGCGAAGGCGTTGAGCGCATTCTTGAAGGGTTGGCCGATATTGCCAAGGGCCGCCGTGTGGCGTTGGCGATCAACAAAATCGACAAGGTCGAAGCGCCGGTTCTGTTGGGATTGAGTGAAAAACTGAACGCAAAGTTTGCCTTTGAAGAGACTTTTATGATCTCGGCTGAACGCGGGCATGGTGTGGATGTCTTGCGCCAGTATCTGGCGGGCGTGTTGCCGGAAGGGCCGTGGCTGTACCCCGAAGACCAGATTGCCGATCTGCCGATGCGGATGATCGCGGCGGAAATGACCCGCGAAAAACTGACCCTGCGGCTGCATCAGGAATTGCCCTACCAAATGACGGTTGAAACCGAAAACTGGGAAGAGCGCCCCGACGGATCGGCACGGGTGGATCAATTGATCTATGTGGTGCGCGATGGCCACAAGGGGATCGTTTTGGGCCACAAAGGCGAGACCATCAAATCGGTGAGCAAGGCCGCGCGCGCCGAGTTGGAAGAATTTCTGGGCCGCCGCGTGCATCTGTTCTTGCAGGTCAAAGTGCGGCCAAACTGGCTGGACGAGGCCGAACGCTATTCCGAAATGGGGCTGGATTTCAAAGATGGGAACAATTGACCCTTTTGCGATTCTGGCCGCTGAGCCCTGTGCTTATTACAGCAGCGGATTGAGTATACTTGGCCAAATGAAGAGGCGGGTATCGTGCCCCGTCTGACCGCCCGCTTTTGGGTCGATGCCTATTTGGCGCGGCTGCGGTTTCTTGATATTCCCGCCTTTGTGGTGGCGCATGGCGATGATACCGGCGGCGCGGTTCTGGTGAAACTGTCCACTTTGGACGGGCAGGCACTGGTGTTCCAGCGGTCTTTTGATCTGATGAGCGGCGAACGGCGCTGGGTGGAACTGTCCAGCGGGATCGAGGCTGATGTTGATGAGGCCATTGCCCGCCAGCGCGGTTTTGATCCCGATCTTTGGGTGATCGAAGTCGAGGATCGTCAGGGGCGGCATCTGTTGGATCAGGACGGGCTTGCCTGATGGAATGGCGTGATCAGGGGATATTACTGAGCACGCGCCGCCACGGGGAAACCTCTGTTATTGTCGAGATGTTCACGCCATTGCAGGGGCGGCATCTGGGGGTGTTGCGGGGCGGGACCAGCCGCAAGATATCCCCGGTTCTGCAACCCGGTGCGCAGCTTGATGTGGCATGGCGGGCGCGGCTTGAGGATCACATGGGCAGTTACACTGTTGAACCGGTGCGCAGCCGCGCGGCGGTGGTGATGGGCAATCGGCGGGCTTTGGCGGGGCTGAACACGGTGACGGCATTGCTGTCGTTTTGCCTGCCTGAGCGGGAGCCGCATGCGGCGCTGTATCAGCGCACCGAGGGATTGCTGGACCTGTTGGAGGAGGATGATATTTGGCCGCTGGCCTACCTGCATTGGGAATTGTCGCTGCTTGAGGACATGGGGTATGGGCTTGATCTGTCCAGCTGTGCGGTGACGGGGGCCAGCGAGGGGTTGATCTATGTCTCGCCCAAGACTGGCCGCGCGGTTTCCGCCAAAGGTGCTGGGGAATGGGCCGACCGCCTGTTGCCTTTGCCAGAGGTGCTGCGCGGCGCGGGGCAGGGCGATCCGGCGCAGGTTGCGCAGGGGTTCAAGACCACAGGGTATTTTCTAAAACACCATCTGGCGCAGGATTTGGGCGGCAAGCCCTTGCCCGAAGCACGGGCGCGCTATGTCGAGGGTTTTAGCCGTCAGCACGGAACACCATAAGCATCCCGTCTTCATCCGACAGGATCAGGGTATTATCCAAAACTTCGGACAGGGTGGCAGCGCCAAGCGCGGTGAAAAAGGACGTTTCAACCTGCAGTGCGGGACAGACCCGTCTGGTGGCGGCAATCGGGCCTGCGTCAAACCACGGATAGGGCACGTCCAATGTTGCGCTGTAGCTGTTGCAGGGCGCGTTGCCTGCGATGCGGCCGGTTTCGGGGAACGTCAGGGTGATGGCAGTGTCGGGGGTGAAATTGCGGGCTTCGGTCAGTGTCCAGATTTTGTCGGCCGCGCCATAGGCCCGCAGGGTTTCATCGGCCAGACATCCGGCAAGGGTCAGCAGCAGAAAAACCACAGTAAAAGCTTTGAGGCGGGCGGCGGCTGGCGTGGTGGGGGGCATGGTTCACTCCAGGGCGAGGATCAGGTCAATCAATGTGGTTAAGGCGGCGGCGGGATCGCTGCCATCACGGCTGCTCAGGTCATCGCCACCGATATAGGCCGCATAGATGATCCGCGCAAAAGCGGGGTTTGACAGGCCAAGTTGGGCCAGCTGCGCCGCCAGATAGGTTTCGCGCCTGTCATCCACCCGCGCCACGGCTTTTGCAACATTCGGATCGGCCCGCCCCCATGCGCGGATCGCGGTTTCCAAATTCTTGCCGCCCATGTTTTCGGGCGGGGGGCGCGATGCAATATGGCCCAGGGCGCGCAGGCGCTGGCGCGGATCTGGCAAATCATCCAGCGCTGCAACGATATCGGCATAAGCGCGGTCTTCCCAGAGGGTCAGCATGGCCGCATGAAAGGCCGGAACATCAGCGAAATGCCAATAGAATGACCCCTTTGTGGTTTTCAACGACCGCGCCAAAGGTTCGGCGCGCAGGGCATGCGGGCCGATTTCGGCAAGGGCGCGAAAGCCTGCTGCGATCCAATCATCGGGGGAAAGGCGTTTTGTGATGCTCATGGGCGCTCCATACGTCAGCGTATTGTCTTGCGCAAGAAAATGCGTAACATACGGAAGCGTATGGAGTGGAGATTCGAAATGAACGCAATATTTTTAGGCACCGCCGCGGTTATGGGGCTAACCACGGGGTTTCATGTTTTTGCGGGGGGGCCGGTGATCATGCGCCCGATCCGGCATTCAGAACTCAGTAAACCGGTCAAAGCCGTGGCAGACGTGCTTTGGCACGGGATCACCGTTGTTCTGGCGGTGATGGCTGTCGGGCTGGGCTGGTTGGCTTATCAGCCCAACGCAGCGCTGCTTTGGATGATATGTGCGGTGCAGTTTGGCTTTGCTGCTTTGTTCATCTGGTACGGGCTGCGGCACTTGGGCAATCTCAAACAATTGCCGCAATGGATCGTGTTTCTAATGGTGCCGATGTTGTCTGTTTGGGGTTTTTACGGCTGAGGCTGGGGGCAGAACGGGCCTGCCCCCGTTTCATTATCCCAGCAAGCGGCGCGCGATGACCTGGGCCTGAATTTCGGCGGCCCCTTCAAAGATATTTAGGATCCGGGCATCACACAACACGCGGCTGATTTTGTATTCGAGCGCAAAACCGTTGCCGCCGTGGATTTGCAAACCATTGTCAGCGGCCGCCCAAGCAACACGCGCGCCCAGCAGTTTGGCCATGCCCGCCTCGACGTCACAACGCCGGCCCTCGTCTTTTTCAAAGGCCGAGAAATAGGTCAGCTGTCGTGCGACCATCAATTCAACCGCCATCATCGCGAGTTTCGAAGACACCCGTGGGAAATTGATCAATGCCTTGCCGAATTGCTTGCGGTCCTGGGCGTATTGCATGGAAATATCGAGCGCCGATTGCGCCACGCCAATGGCCCGCGCGGCGGTCTGGATGCGGGCGCTTTCAAAGGTTTCCATCAGCTGTTTAAAACCTTTGCCCTCTTCGCCGCCCAGCAGGTTTTCGCCTTTAACATGAAAGCCGTCAAAACCCAGTTCATATTCCTTCATGCCGCGATACCCCAGCACGTCGATCTCGCCGCCGGTCATGCCATCGGTCGGGAAAGGGTTTTCATCGGTGCCGGGGGTCTTTTCGGCAAGGAACATCGACAGGCCTTTGTAATTGCTGGTGTCAGGATCGGTGCGCGCCAGCAGGGTCATCACATGGGTGCGGGCGGCATGGGTGATCCATGTCTTGTTGCCGGTGATGTTGTAATCATCGCCGTTTTTCACCGCGCGGGTGCGTAGGGAACCCAGATCAGAGCCCGTATTGGGTTCGGTGAACACGGCGGTGGGCAGGGTTTCGGCAGAGGCGATGCGTGGCAGCCATTTGGCCTTTTGGGCATCGGTGCCGCCCGCAAGGATCAATTCTGCGGCGATTTCGGAACGGGTGCCCAGCGACCCAACCCCGATATAGCCGCGCGACAATTCTTCGGACACCACGCACATAGAGGCCTTGGACAGGCCAAAACCACCGTGTTCTTCGGGGATGGTCAGGCCAAAAACCCCCATCTCGGCCAGTTCATTGATCACCTCCATCGGGATCAATTCATCCCTGAGGTGCCAGTCATGGGCAAAGGGTTCGATCTTTTCCACGGCATAGCGGCGGAATTGTGCGCGGATCATTTCCAGTTCTTCGTCCAGCCCGCTGGCCCCAACGGTGATATCGGCCGAATGTTCCTGCATCAATTCGACCAGACGGCTGCGCGCATTCTGGGTGTTGCCGCCTTGGGTCAGGGCGATCACCGCAGGGTCCATCAGGGCGCGGCTGTCGTCTTGGGAAAGGCCCATATCTTGCAGGCGCAGCATTTCGCCCTGATTCATCTGGATGCCGCCGTAAATCTGCCAGAGGTATTCCCCAAAGGCGATCTGGAGGATCAAGTGTTCGGTTTCCCCAAAGCGGGCGTCATCGTGCAGCTTTTGTGCCCAATTCTGCATTTGGCGCAGGGCCTGAGCATAGGTGGCAAGCCAGGCCAACCCATGCGCAGCTGTTTGATGTTGTTCAATAAGTTCGGCAGAAACACGGCCATCGGCAGTGACCAGCGCACGCACGGATGTCACTGCTTTTTCAAGAATTTCGTCCACGGGTTTGACCGCTGCGGCGGTCAGTTCCAGAAGGTTGTCCAGAATAATCGAATTTTTCATCGTAATGCCCTGACCATCATGCGCCATATCCGTGATCCTCTTTGGTTGGGTCACGGCATAGCCTTTTCGCAGGTGCAGCACAACAAAGATACGTTTGAATGCGGCATTTTGTTCTAAAATTACGTGGCGAAATTCAACGTGCAGCCAGAAATTGACCTGCTATGTAGGCGGCATGGATGCGTTTTTCCCGTTTTTGACCCCGACCACGCTGGCGCTTGCGCTGTTGATTGCCGCTTGCGGTGGATTCGTCAAAGGCGTGGTGGGATTCGCCATGCCTTTGGTGATGATTTCAGGCTTAACCACCTTTATCGGCCCCGAATATGCGCTGGCGGGTTTGATTATCCCGACGGTGCTGACCAATACCATTCAGGCGCTGCGCCAGGGGCCAAGCGCCGCTTGGCACTCGATCAAGGCCTTCAGGGTGTTCCTGTTTGTCGGGGGGCTTGCGCTTGTTGCGTCGGCGCAATTGGTGCGTGTGGTGCCCGAGGCGGCGCTGCAGCTGATGATTGGGGGGCCTGTGGTGATCTTTGTGGTGATCCAGTTGGTTGGCATCACTTTGCGGCTTGGCCAGCGTTCAACGCTGATTGAGGCCGGTGTCGGGTTGGTTGCAGGGGCGATTGGCGGCATGTCCGGTGTTTGGGGGCCGCCGACAGTCATGTATCTGACGGCGCTGGATACCCCCAAACAGGACCAGATGCGCATTCAGGGCGTGATTTATGGCGGCGGCGCGCTGGCACTGCTCGGGGCGCATATTGGCTCAGGTGTGCTGCGCTGGGAAACGCTGCCTCTGTCACTGGCGCTGGTGGCGCCTGCCCTGTGTGGTATGTGGCTGGGCGGGCAGGTATCGGACCGCATAGATCAAAAGATCTTTCGGCGCTGTACCCTTATTGTGCTGCTGTTTGCCGGGGCCAATCTGGTACGCCGCGCATTGTTCTAGGGCGCAGTTGACGGATCATTTGGTGCCGCCACTGCGTAGCTGGATCCCTAGCCGCGTCTGGCGACAGTCACACCCGAGACGTCTTCGATGAAGGTCTTGATGCGGGTTTTGACGGCTTCGTCTTTGATCGCGGCCAGCGCGGTCACAATTTCCATACCTGCGTCTTTGGCAGGGGCGGTATTGCTGTTGTCATGCAGGCCTTCAAAGAAATACGAGGGCGGCACGTCCAGAATTTGGGCAAGTTCAAACAGGCGGCTGGCAGCAACGCGGTTGGAACCGATCTCATATTTCTGGATCTGCTGGAATGACAGATTCAGCTTCTTGGCAACGTCGGTCTGGGACAGACGGCGCAGCGTGCGAATCTGCTTTAGTTTGCGACCAACGTGGATATCGACGGGATGGGACATAAAAAACCTCTGGTTGAACTGGCCCTTGATCGCCAACTTTAGGGTCGCGTTCAACTGCGTAGATATTTCCACTTTTAGGCGAAAAATGTACTCATGACGGGTGATTTTTGTTGCCTTAACGGGTGATTTCTGTACCATATCTTGGATATGAATAAACATTTTGATGCAAAAGCTGATTCCAAGCCCGTAAATCCCGGCACGCCGCCTGCGTTATTATTTGAAATGATCCGGTCTTTTGTGACCTTGGCGGCGACTTTGAATTTGACCCATGCGGTCAGGGATTTGGCTTCAACCCGGCAGACCGTACGGCGCCATATTGCGACCCTCGAAGAAGAGATGGGCACGCCGCTTTTTCTTGTGGATGAGCGTCGTTATCAATTGACCCAAGCCGGCGAGGCCGCATTGCCCGGAGCCAAGGATATATTGGCCCGCGGCACCACTTGGCTGCGCGGACAGTCCAGTTCTGCAGGGCATTTGCAGCTGCTAAAAGCGCATGTCGGAGAATGGGATTTCTATCAGGAACAGCAGCCGATCGGGCGTATCTGGAAAGACAAATCGGTACTTTTGCGCGAGACATTTCGCGCCTGGTCGATGTCAGGCGGAGAGATCGAGCATGAAAATTTCGCCCATGTGCGGCCCTATCTGATCATCTATCGTCAGACCGAAGGGGCATGGATTTGCGTCGAATTCGGGCAGAAATCTGTCTATGTGAATTGGTTCGGGCTGGACTATGCACGCTCCAGTATTGGCCGCCCAATCAGCCAAATGCCCGCCGGTGAGGAATTTTCGCACCTGATTTACGAGGCATTTCACGAGGTCGAGGCGACGCAAACTGTCCGCTTGGACCATGTTTTTACCCGCATGCCGCGCCTCAATTCCGAATCGCTGGCACCTGTCGCCTATCAACGCCTGATTCTCAGCGGCTTTTTCCCTGACGGATCACCTGCTGTTATGTCGCTCATTTTGCCAGTGGATGATGTGCGGATCACTCATATGGATCCTGCGCTGCTTGAGATGCTGGACCCGGTGGAACCAATTGCTTTTGACCTAAAAGAAGCGATTTTTGAAAAGGGAAGCATCCCTTAATTCTACCAAAATTTAACTTCTTTGGGCATCCGATTCAATTATCGGGTGTTTTTTTGCTGTTTGTACTAATGTGGGAAACAATATGCCAAAGGAGATAGAGTATGACGATCCAGTTTCCCCAGGATGCGGCACCGTTCATTGCGACCAGCCGCGCCATCTTGCAATCACATGGGGTAGAGGTCACGATCGGGAGTGACTTTGAAAAATATAGCAAAATTATTGCTGAAGAACGCAAAGTCCAGAATCTGGGCGCGCCGTTCAATTACGAAATGCATGAACTGAACAAGAAAAACGCTTTTTGGCTGATTGGCCGCAATAAAGAAGGTGACCTGATTCATACGCAGGCTGCCAAGAAGGTGCCGCTGGGCGGAAAAACACTGGCCAACCATTTGCTCGGCCAGTTCCGCGATTTTCCGCCGCCGATTCCGGGGGTGAACCTTGAGAGGTCGCGTTTTCGTGCGACACCGGGGGCACATCGCATTGTGGGCGAGGTTGTGTATCACGGCGAAGTCTGGATGGCCCCTGAAAAGGGCAAATATCGTGGCTCTGGTCTTTCGACGGTTCTGGCGCGCACCGGCCTGCTGGAGGTCAACCGCCGCTGGAGCCCTGATTTCATGTTCGGTTTTATGCTGCGCACCGTGGCATTCAAAGGTTTTGCCGAACGTATGGGCTATATGCACAATGAACCCGGCGCCTTGAAATGGCAGATTGCAGGCCGTGAGGTGCCGATTGAGGCCTTCCTGACATGGCTCAGCAATGAAGACGCGCGGTATCTGTTGGATATCCCGGTCGAAGACATGGTGATGGAGGCCGCTTGATCCGCCTCTTCCTTGGTATACAAAAAGAGCCGCAGTTTCCTGCGGCTCTTTTCATGAAGGGGTAAACAATTTAACCGATTGCTGCGGCTTTGACGTCATCGTCGATGAACGGCAAATATTGGGCAAAGTTCTCTGAGAACATATTCACCAGCTTGGCCGCCTGACGGTCATAGGATTCTGGATCATCCCAGGTCCGGCGCGGATCCAGCAGGATATCTGCCACACCATTCACCGATACCGGCACTTCAAAGCCGAAATTGGCGTCCTTGCGGTATTTCACATCTGCCAGCCCGCCCTCAAGTGCTGCGGTCAGCAGCGCACGGGTGGCTTTGATCGGCATCCGCGATCCGGTGCCATAGGCCCCGCCTGTCCAACCGGTATTCACCAACCAACAGGTCGCGCCATGCTGGGCGATCTTTTCGCGCAGCAGATTGCCATAGACTTCGGGGCGGCGTGGCATGAACGGCGCGCCAAAGCAGGTTGAAAAGGTCGGTTCCGGTTCGGTCACGCCGCGCTCGGTGCCTGCCACCTTGGAGGTAAAGCCGGACAGGAAATGATACATCGCCTGTGCGGGTGTCAGCTGCGCAATCGGGGGCAGAACCCCAAAGGCATCACAGGTCAGCATGATGATGTTCTTGGGGTGGCCGCCGACGGCCTTTTCAGAAGCATTAGAGATGTAATGCAGCGGATAGGCGCAACGCATGTTTGCGGTCAGGCTGTCGTCGTTGAAATCCAGCTCTTTGGTTTCGGGGTCAAAGACCATGTTTTCGATGACGGTGCCGAATTTTTCGGTGGTGGCGTAAATCTCCGGCTCGGCTTCGGCGCTCAGATTGATGGTCTTGGCGTAACAGCCCCCTTCAAAGTTGAAGGTGCCATTGTCGGACCAACCATGTTCGTCATCCCCGATCAGGGTGCGCTCGGGATCGGCGGATAGCGTGGTTTTGCCGGTGCCGGACAGGCCAAAGAACACGGCGGTGTCCACAGGATTGCCGGTGGCGTGGTTGGCCGAGCAATGCATCGGCATGATGCCCTTTTCCGGCAGCAGGTAATTCAACAACGAGAAAACCGATTTCTTGTTTTCGCCGGCATATTCGGTGCCGCCAATCAGGATCATCTTGCGGTCAAAGTTCATCGCGATCACGGTTTCAGAGCGGCAATCGTGTTTTTTCGGGTCGGCCAGAAAGCTGGGGCAGTTGATGACGGTAAAATCAGCAATGAAATCATTCAGGGCGTCGCGTTCAGGGCGGCGCAGCATGGTGCGGATGAAAAGCCCGTGCCAGGCCAGTTCGGTAACCATACGCACATTGATCGCGTGGCGCGGGTCTGCGCCCCCCACCAGATCCTGCACAAAATAATCGCCGCCCTGCATATGGGCGGTCATGTCTTGATACAACGCGTCAAAACCTTCGGGCGACATTTCGGCGTTGTTTTCCCACCAGATGCTGTCAGCGACACTGTCGGTTTTGACGACATGTTTGTCTTTGGGGGACCGTCCGGTGAATTTTCCGGTGGTGACAAGGAACGCCCCGCCTTTGCCAAGGGTGCCTTCGCCGCGGGTCAACGCCGCCTCGACAAGCGCGGGTTCCATCAGGTTATAATAGACATTGCCCAGCCCGTTGATCTGTTGATCCTCAAGGCGGAACTGCGGGTTTACCCGTCCAAATGTCATATGAAGTCTCCTGTAGGCGCTCGAGATCCGGCGCGGTCTGGCTTGATCAGGCCACCCGGCCCTAGGCCTTTTCGGCCATGTATCGGGTCTTAACACGACCGCGAAAGATATGAACAGGCGGCTTTGACGCAGTTAGCGCCATCATGGCAAACTTTGGCCTCCGGTCCTAAAAACTGCTGTGACGATAGGAAACATTTTCGCTGTGCGGCGCTTTAAACTGCGGCAATTTAGCCATTCCTAACCAAATTATGGCGAAATTACGGTGTGATTGCAGGCTGATTCGCAGTTTGACGTTGATTCGCTGGACAAAAATGACGATCAATAGCGGCAAAACAAAAACGAAAAATTGAGCAGCACAAGGAAACAGGCAATGTCAAAAATTGCATTGGTAGACGACGACAGGAATATCCTGACGTCTGTTTCGATGACACTCGAAGCAGAGGGCTTTGAGGTTGAAACCTACAACGATGGTCAAGCGGCGCTCGACGCTTTCAACAAACGGCTACCGGATATGGCCGTTCTGGATATCAAGATGCCGCGCATGGATGGCATGGATTTGCTCCAGCGGTTGCGCCAGAAAACCGCGATGCCGGTGATTTTTCTGACCTCCAAAGATGACGAAATCGACGAGGTGCTTGGCCTGCGCATGGGGGCCGATGACTACGTCAAGAAACCCTTTAGCCAGCGGCTGTTGGTGGAACGTATCCGCGCATTGTTGCGCCGTCAGGATGCTGTTGCCACAGAAGAAGTGGGCGACACGGAAGAAACCAAAGTGATGGAACGTGGCGAATTGCGGATGGATCCGCTGCGCCACGCTGTCAGCTGGAAAGGCAAAGATGTCTCGCTGACCGTCACGGAATTTCTGTTGTTGCAAGCGCTGGCCCAACGCCCCGGTTTCGTGAAATCCCGCGATCAACTGATGGACGTTGCCTATGACGATCAGGTTTATGTGGACGACCGCACCATCGACAGCCACATCAAACGCCTGCGGAAAAAGATGCGCACAGCGGATGATGAATTCTCGGCGATTGAGACACTCTATGGCATCGGCTACAGATATAACGAAGAATAAACCGAACTGATGGCCTTGGCCGAAAGGAAATTTGTGCGCGATCTTAGCCCTTCTTCGAGAGATGGCGATGTTGTCTTGGGCGATGATTGGGTCGCTCCGGACAAATCCGCCCCTGATGAACTTCGGGTGCGGCGCGAACGGCGTGGTCTTTTTTCGCTGCGCGGCTCGCCGCTGACGCGCAAGATCATCACCTTTAACCTGATCGCGCTGAATGTTCTGGTTGCCGGTATTCTATACCTTAATTCCTCGCGGGATTCCCTTGCGGTACAACGTGCCGCATCGTTGGTGTCCGAGGCCGAACTGATCGCGGATGTGATCGAAGCGCAATTGCCCACGGGTGCGCCGGTTGATCTGGCCGCAGGCCAAAACATTGACGTCGCCGCAACATTGAATGGCCTTGATCTGCGCAGTGGCGTGGATGTGTTTGTGTTTGGCCCCGACGAAAGCATGATTGCGCGCAGTGAAGGTAAACTTTCCCTGCGCAATGCCATTGGCGGGGCGGGTGAAAACAGCCGGACCCACCTGACCGATGGCCTTAGCTTTGTGTGGAACGCTGTGTCCAACCTGTTCAGCGGCGGGGCGGAAAAACCGCCGGCACTGCCACTGGAAAACCAGTTCAAACCGCTGATTGCGGGCAGCATCGCCAATGGCACTCAGATCGAAAATACCAGCGATGCCAGTGGCAATACATTGTTTACTGTCCTGACGCCGATTTTGCAGGGCGGCAATGCGGTGGGTGTCGTTGCGGTTGCTTCGGCGGCAGGTGAAATTGACACGTTGGTGCGCGGCGAACGCGAACGTGTGTTGCAGATGTTTGTGATTGCCACCCTGGTGTCGATCGGGCTCAGCCTTGTTCTGGCCTCGACGATTGCCAATCCGCTGGCCGATCTTGCGGCCGCCGCCGAGCTTGGCCGTGACAAGGACGCCCGCAAAATGAATCCCGGCCGGATTCGTATTCCTGATCTCACGGCGCGGCCCGATGAAATCGGGCGGCTGTCGGGTGCGCTGCGCGGCATGGTCTCGGCGCTATATAACCGGATTGATGGTAACGAACAATTTGCCGCCGATGTGGCGCATGAGATTAAAAACCCCCTGGCATCTTTGCGCTCTGCGGTGGGCACGTTGCGGATGATCAAACGCGAGGACCAGCGTGAAAAGCTGCTGGATGTGATCGATCATGATGTGCGCCGCCTGGACCGTTTGGTCAGCGATATTTCCAACGCTTCGCGGCTTGATTCAGAATTGGTCAAGGAAGAAGAAGAAGAATTCGATTTGCTGCATATGGTCGGCAACCTAAGCCAGTATCTGGGTGAAGACGCCAAAGCCAAAGGTATTGATTTCATTAGCGATCTACCGGCCAATCCGATCCTTGTGCATGGATTGGAAGCGCGTTTGGCGCAGGTGTTTGTGAACCTGATCACCAATGCGGTGTCCTTTTGCGAAGATGGTGATGCGATCCGTGTCTGGGTGCGTAAACGCGAAAACCGCGTATTGGTTGTTGTCGAAGACACCGGTCCGGGGATCCCGGATCAGGCGCTGACAAAAATCTTCAAGCGGTTCTATTCGCAACGTCCCGAAGAACACTTTGGCAATAACTCCGGTCTGGGTCTGGCGATTTCAAAACAGATCGTCGAAGCCCATGGCGGCGTGATCTGGGCGGAAAATATCCGGCCCACCGAGGCGGATATTACCTCTGAACCCTTGGGCGCACGTTTTGTCGTCGGTTTGCCGACCTGATCAGCAAGGGATTACGGGATGTTCACCCCGTCCAGCGAGATCCTGCATGCCACCACGGTCAGCGTCCAGGGCCGTGCAGTGTTGATTGTCGGGCCTGCGGGATCGGGAAAATCGGCGCTGGCCCTGCAATTGATCGCATTGGGCGCGCGGCTGGTTTCGGATGACCGCAGTATTGTAACCCGCACCGATACCGGTATTGCGGTGTCGGCCCCGGATGCCATCAAAGGCATGATCGAAGCCCGCGGTGTCGGCATCCTCAAGATCGAA
Source organism: Sulfitobacter sp. (assembly GCA_047634585.1). GTDB lineage: Bacteria > Pseudomonadota > Alphaproteobacteria > Rhodobacterales > Rhodobacteraceae > Sulfitobacter. The sequence continues at coordinate 208,542 of JBLIAN010000006.1, forward strand.
CCCGTCGCCACCGCAACCCTGTGCCTGACCGTTGATATGGGCCAGAGCAGCACGGAGCGTTTGCCTGATCCGCAGGTCTTGCAGGTGCTGGGGCAGGCAATGCCCTGCTTGCACAGGGTCGAAGGGCCGCATTTTGCCGCTGCTGTCTTGTTTTCCCTGAAGGGCGCTATAGGTCTGCTTGCATGATGGACGAAACGCATTCCACGACACTGGCAGAACACGCACCGCAGCGCCGATTGGTGCTGGTGACGGGGCCGTCAGGCGCGGGGCGGTCTTCGGCGCTGAATGTGCTTGAGGATGCGGGGTTTGAGGCGATTGACAACCTGCCGCTGCGTCTGATGCCTGCCTTGTTGGACGGGCCGGAATATGACCGCCCGATGGCCTTGGGCATTGATGCGCGCAACCGTGATTTTTCGACCGATGCGGTGCTTGATCTGATCGGGCAATTGGCGGCGCGGCCGGCATTGGCAGTCGAGGTCTTGTATCTGGATTGCGACACCGATGTGCTGCTGCGGCGGTTTTCGGAAACGCGGCGGCGCCATCCTTTGGCCCCAGCCGCCAGCCCCGCCGAGGGCATTGACCGCGAACAATCGCTGCTGCGCCCGCTGCGCCAGCGGGCTGATGTGCTGATTGATACCAGCGGGCTGAACATCCATGAATTGCGCGCCGAGGTCGAACATTGGTTTGCCCCGGAAGGCAAACATCATCTCAGCATTTCGGTGCAGTCGTTTTCGTACAAACGCGGGCTGCCGCGCAGTGTTGATATGGTGTTTGATTGCCGCTTCCTGCGCAATCCCTATTGGGATGATAGCCTGCGCAGTCTGAATGGCACCGATCCCAAAGTCGCGGCCTATGTGTCGGCCGATCCGCGCTTTGCCGCCTTTGCCGATCAGGTGATGGAATTGGGCGCCCTGATCCTGCCCGCTTCGCAGCAAGAGGGAAAATCGCACATTTCAATCGCCTTTGGGTGTACTGGCGGGCAGCATCGGTCGGTGACGATGGCCGAAGATCATGCTTTGCGCCTTGCGCAGCAGGGCTGGCAGGTGTCAATAAGACACCGCGAGTTGGACGGGCTGGACCGGAAAGAGACAAAGCCGTGATTGGAATAGTGATCGTTGCACATGGTGGATTGGCGCGGGAATATCTCGCGGCGATTGAACATGTCGTGGGCTCGCAAAATGGCGTATCTGCCATTTCGATCCATGCCGATCATGACCGCGCTGCCAAAGAGACCGAAATCTGCGCTGCCGCAGATGCGGTTGATCAGGGCGATGGTGTGGTGATTGTCACCGACCTGTTTGGTGGATCGCCGTCAAACCTGTCGCTGTTGGCCTGTCGTCCCGACAACCGTAGAATTCTGTATGGCGCAAATCTGCCCATGTTGATCAAACTGGCAAAATCCCGGCATCTTGATGTGCCCGATGCGGTGCGCGCCGCATTGGACGCCGGAAAGAAATATATCGACAGCCAGAACGTGAGCGCAGGTTAGAGAGCCCCGAATTATGTCCGAATTTTCCCTCAAGATCGTGAACGAAAAAGGTTTGCATGCCCGCGCCTCTGCCAAACTGGTCGAAGTTGTCGAGGCATTTGACGCCCGTGCCGAGGTCAGCAAAGATGGTATGACCGCATCCGGCGACAGCATCATGGGACTTTTGATGTTGGCAGCATCCAGAGGAACCACTATTGACGTCCAGACCTCCGGACCCGATGCTGATGCGCTGGCCGATGCTTTGACGGCATTGGTGGCGGATAAATTCGGCGAAGGCTTCTGAGCGTCGCACAGATTAAGCGAACAAAGGTGGCCTTTCTTGGCAAGAGATCAACAACCCCCAACTGATGCGCAAGGCGAGAGGCCCGAGGCATCCAATGTGTCATTTGTAAGATATGACCGCAGCAGCCTGTCCTATGCCTCGACCTTTGACGATCCGGTCAAATCGCGGATCATCAGCCTGATCGAATTGTTTACCGGCAAGTTGAAAATCTTGCGGATGATCAAGCAGTTCGAGAAACGCGGCACCCCGTCCGGGCAACCGTTCTGGCGGGCGGCGCTGGATACGATGGGCATTGATTTGACCACCCCGCAAAGCCAGTTGGATCTGATCCCGAAATCCGGCCCCGTGATTGTGGTGGCCAACCACCCGCATGGCATGGTGGACGGGATGATTTTTGCCGATCTGATTGGCCGCGTGCGCCCGGATTACCGTATCCTGACGCGGTCCTTGCTGACCTCGATTGACGAGGTGGCGGGCAGTTACATGATCCCCGTGCCGTTTCCCCATGACCCGGATGCGCAGCGCAAGGGCGTTGAAATGCGGGCCAAGGCGATGGCGCATCTCAAGGCAGGTGGGGTTGTGGCGCTGTTTCCCTCTGGTGTTGTGGCATCGTCACAAACGTGGTGGGGACCTGCGGTCGAGGAAGAGTGGAATGTCTTTACCGCCAAGATGATCCGCCGGTCCGGCGCTGCGGTTGTGCCGATGAAATTTCCCGGTCAGAACAGCCGCGCCTATCAGATCGCGAATAAAATCAGCCCGATGTTGCGTCAGGGGTTGTTGCTGCATGAGATTGTGCACAGCTGTGACAAACCGCAAGGCCCGATTGTCGGTGCACCGATCCCGCAAGCAGAAATTGATGCGCGTGCGGACGATCCACGCGGGTTTATGGCCTGGCTGCGCGCGCATACCTTGGCGTTGCAAGAGTGAAGGGGCGGTCGGACAGATTGTCCGACCTACAGGTATTGAGGGGCCAGCCCCTCAAACTCCCCGGAATATTTACGGCCAAAAAGAAAGAATTTAGATTCTAGCGGGTCGGGACGGGGGTTTCGCCGCGATAATCGTAAAAACCGCGGTCGGTTTTGCGGCCCAGCCATCCGGCTTCGACATATTTGGTGAGCAGCGGGCAGGGGCGGTATTTGGTATCTGCCAGACCGTCATGCAGGACATTCATGATCGCCAGGCAGGTATCCAGCCCGATGAAATCCGCCAGTTCCAGCGGCCCCATCGGGTGGTTCGCGCCCAGTTTCATCGAACTGTCGATGGATTTCACGTTTCCGACGCCTTCATAAAGGGTATACACTGCCTCGTTGATCATCGGCATCAGGATGCGGTTCACGATAAAGGCGGGAAAATCTTCGGCGCTGGCAGCGGTTTTTCCCAATCTGTCAACCACGACCTTGCAGGCGTTAAAGGTTTCTTCGTTGGTGGCGATGCCACGGATCAATTCTACCAGTTGCATCACCGGAACGGGGTTCATGAAGTGAAAGCCCATAAAGCGTTCTGGCCGGTCTGTGCGGCTGGCCAGACGGGTGATCGAGATCGACGAGGTGTTCGAGGTCAGGATTGTGGTCGGCTTCAGATGTGGCAGCAGGTCTTCGAAAATGGCCTGTTTGACGGTTTCGCGTTCGGTGGCGGCTTCGATGATCAGATCACTTTGACCGAGGTCAATCAGGGTTTGGGTGGTGCTGATCCGCGCCATCGCGGCGTTGCTGTCGGATTCAGAGATTTTTCCGCGTCCGACCTGCCGTGACAGATTGCCCTGAATGGTTTCCAGTGCCTTTTGCAGGGCGTCGGCACTGACATCCGTGAGCATCACGTCATATCCGGCCAGCGCGGTGACATGGGCGATACCATTGCCCATCTGGCCTGCGCCAACGATCCCGATTGATTGAATGTCCATGGAATGTCCTTTGTTGCTTGGGCGCACAATAGGGTGGTCGGGGGGGCACCCGCAAGAGCGGGGTTTATGGAAAAAGAGTGGCAAAATGGCGTGTTAAGCGAATCGCAGGGAAAAGGGGGGCATCTTGGCCTTGGGTGAATGAAACAAGGTGGGTGTGATGACCTTTGACGCATTAGGGCTGGGGGCCCTTGATTATCTTCCGTGCCGGTATGGCACTTCGAAACTGATGTTCAGGGGGCCAAAGCGCGATCTGGGCCAGCCGTATATCGCGTTTATCGGTGGCACCGAGACCTATGGAAAATTTCTGGCCAAACCCTTTCCGCTGTTGGTGGAAGAGGAACTGGGCCGGACCTCGGTTAATTTTGGCGTGCCGAATGCGGGCATTGATGTGTTTGTGAACGATCCTTTTGTGATCGGTGCCGCGGCGCAGGCGGATGTCGCGGTGATCCAGATCCTTGGGGCGCAGAATATGACCAATCGGTTTTACGCGGTGCATCCGCGCCGCAATGACCGGTTTGTGTCGGCCTCTGCGCTGCTGGGCACAATCTTTCGGGAGGTCGATTTTGCCGATTTCCATTATACCAAACATATGTTGGGCCGATTGCTTGAGGTGTCGCCAGACCGCTTTGCCACGGTGTTGCAGGAATTACGTCAGGCGTGGCTGGCGCGGATGCGTCTGATGCTGGGGCAGGTCAGGGGCAAGACGATCCTGTTGTGGTTGTCAGAACACCCGCCTGTGGATGAGGGGCGCGGCCCGCCGCTGTCGATTGGCGCTGATCCCCTGTTTATCACGCGGCATATGGTGGATGAAATTTCGAGCCATGCCACCGAGGTGGTTGAGGTGGTTTCCTCAATCCAGGCCCGTAGAACCGGGACGGACGGTATGATCTTTGGCGAGATGGAGGCGATGGCAGCGGATGAAATGCTGGGCCATCAGGCCCATATCGAAGCCGCCGATGCGCTGGTGTATGCGCTGCGCCGACTGTTGTAGAAAGCCGGCTTGATAAAAAACGGCCCGCCTGTGCGGGCGGGCCGTTTGAAGAGACAACAGAAAGGCGGCAATGCGCCCGTCGTGATCAGAGCTTTTCGATCAATTCTGGTACGGCTTCGAACAGATCGGCAACCAGACCAAAATCGGCAACCTGGAAAATCGGTGCTTCTTCGTCTTTGTTGATTGCCACGATGATCTTGCTGTCTTTCATGCCGGCAAGGTGCTGGATCGCACCGGAAATGCCGACGGCAACATAAAGATCAGGTGCAACAACTTTGCCGGTTTGACCAACCTGCCAGTCGTTTGGGGCATAGCCACTGTCAACAGCGGCACGGGAGGCACCAACAGCCGCCCCCAGTTTATCCGCCAGTTTTTCGATCAGGGCAAAGTCGTCTTCGGAGCCAACACCGCGACCACCGGACACAACCACACCAGCGGAGGTCAGTTCAGGACGGTCAGAGGCGGCCACCTTGTCTTCGACCCATTCGGACAGGCCGGGGTTTGCCGCGGCACCGATGGTTTCGACAGGGGCAGAACCGCCCTCACCAGCAGCGTCAAACGTAGAGGTGCGGAAGGTAATGACCTTTTTTGCATCTTTGGATTTGACGGTCTGGATGGCATTGCCCGCATAGATCGGACGTTCGAAAGTATCAGCGTCCACAACGCCGGAAGCGTCAGAAATGATCTGCACATCCAGCAATGCCGCCACACGGGGCATCACGTTTTTGGCGTCTGTGGTGGCCGGGGCAACAATGTGATCATAATCGCCCGCAAGCGAGACGATCAGCGCAGCCGTGGCTTCGGCCAGACGGTGACCAAGGGTTGCGTCTTCGGCAACCAGCACCTTGGTGACGCCATCAATCTTGGCCGCCGCTTCACCCGCCGCAGCAGCAGAGCCGCCCGCGGCAAGAATGGTCACGTCGCCCAGCATTTTGGCGGCTGTCACGGCCTTTGCCGTCGCATCCATCGCCAGTTCGCCATCGGTTACTTCCGCAAGGAGAAGAACAGCCATTATACAGCCCCCACTTCTTTGAGTTTCGCGACCAGTTCGTCAACCGAGGCAACCTTGATGCCCGCGGCGCGTGCTTCGGGCTCTACGGTTTTTACGATTTCCAGACGGTTGGAGACATCAACGCCATAATCGGCCGCTGTCTTTTCATCCAAAGGTTTTTTCTTGGCCTTCATGATGTTGGGCAGCGAGGCATAGCGTGGCTCGTTCAAGCGCAAATCAACGGTGACGACCGTTGGCATGCTGACCTTGATGGTTTGCAAGCCGCCGTCCACTTCGCGGGTGACCACTGCGTGAGCGCCATCAATCGCGATTTCAGAGGCAAAGGCAGCCTGTGACCAGCCCAGCAGCGCTGAAAGCATCTGACCGGTGGCGTTCATGTCGTTGTCGATCGCCTGTTTGCCTGTCAAAACCAGACCCGGCTTTTCTTCGTCCACAATCGCTTTGAGGATCTTGGCGACGGCCAGTGGCTCTATGTCGTTGTGAACATCCTCAGAGGCGACCACCAGAATGGCGCGGTCTGCACCCATCGCCAGTGCCGTGCGCAGGGTTTCCTGTGCCTGTTTGACACCAACCGATACCACAACCACTTCATCGGCCTGACCGGCCTCTTTGAGGCGGATCGCCTGTTCGACGGAAATCTCGTCAAACGGGTTCATCGACATTTTCACATTGGCTAGATCAACACCCGATCCGTCCGCTTTGACGCGCACTTTCACGTTGTAATCGATCACGCGCTTGACCGGCACAAGTACCTTCATGAGCGTTTTCTCCTTGGTTGCGACTCACCAATTGGCAAGCCTTTGAACTTCCTCTCGGTTGGTTTAGCGAAAGGATTACATAGGAAACAGGGCAAAATCGGCAAATGCGGCATTAAGAACGCCGCGTTTTTTATGTTTGCGCCTTATCTCGGCAAATTTTTGCAAAATTGTTTCGGCTGTCGGTATGTTGGTTTTATTCCGTGGAACAGGGGCAATGCAGATGACGCAAAACCAGCTACAGCCTGTGGTCGTGACTGAAAGGCCTGCGCGGCTTTTGGTGGGGGCGGCAAAAGCCTTTACGATGGCCACGCGACAGCAGATGCCGGCGCAGTGGCAGGCGTTTTTTGCGGCGGGTTATGAGATCCCCCATGTGGTCCCGGGAGCGATTTATGGCGTGTCGTTTTCCCGTGATGCACAGGGCGGTTTTTGGTATGGCATCGCGCTGGAGGTGTCCGAGGTTGCAGAAGTTCTGCCAGAGGGCACCCGTGTGATGCATCTGGATTCAGGTCAATATGCGGTGCGGCGGGTGTTTGGGCCGATGGCGCAACTGCCCGAACAGATGGATTGGATGTTCAGGGAATGGTTGCCTGCGTCGGGGTATGATCTGCGCGAAGCTGCGGTTTTTGAATGTTACCCTGACGATCCGCGCAACGGGCCAAAGGCGGTGGCGTTTGAATTGTGGTTCCCGGTCACGCCATCAGTGTGACGCCTTTTCCTAACGGTTCGCCCCCGGCACCCAAAGCACATCATCCTTGCCACCGTTGTTTGCCATGCGAGCGGCAACAAAGAACCAGTCGCTGAGGCGGTTCAGGTATTTGACCGCCACGGGATTGATGGTTTCCTGTTCTGACAGCAGCACCGCCAAGCGCTCTGCACGCCGCGCCACGGTGCGGCAGACATGCAGATGCGCCGCCAGATGTGTGCCACCGGGCAGGATGAAACTGCGCAGCGGGTCCAGTTCGGTATTCATCACGTCAATTTCGGCTTCCAGTCGGGTCACCTGATCGGCGGTCATCCGCAGGGGCGGATATTCGGCGTCTTTATCGGCGGCCATATCGGGGCGGCACAGATCAGCGCCCAGATCAAACAGATCGTTCTGGATGCGTGACAGGGCATCATCGGTTTCGCCGCTGGCCTCAAGACGGGCCAGCCCCACAAAACAATTCAATTCATCAGAGGTGCCATAGGCCTCGACGCGGGCATTGTGTTTCGCAACGCGGTCCCCATTGCCAAGCGCGGTGGCACCGGCATCGCCGGTGCGGGTGTAGATCTTGTTCAGAACAACCATCAGCCCGTGGTCCCGCGGAAATACACATAGGCAAGGATCAGCAGCACCGCGACAAACTGTGCGGCAATGCGCAGGCGCATGATCTTGTTGCCATTGCGTTTGTTAAAGGCACCGCCACCGGCAAAGCCGCCAAGCCCCACCATCAGCACCACAACAACGGCCAGAACGGCAATCACGACGATGATAAAAAACGGATCAGAGGGCATGGTGTTTCCTTTCGGTTTCACATCTGATGTAGCGGTCCAACGTTACAGCGCAACCTTTTTCAGCCGCCCAAGGCCCGATCCAGCATCCGCGTGGGCAGCAATCGGCGCATGAAACCAGCGATATAGGTTGGCAGTGTGACGTAATAGCGCGGACGCGGGCGCGGATGTTCAACGGCATGGATCAGCTTGGCCACCACGGCCTCGGGGCCAAGTTCAAAACGGGCCTTTTTCACCGAATCATACAGACGGGGCCGCAGTTGGGATTGGTATTGATCGGCGCGGGCTGCATTTTGCCAGTTGATCCAGCGTTCAAATTGCAAGATCGAATTGGCCCGAAACGCCGTGGTGATCGGGCCGGGTTCGATGCCGATCACCTCAATACCAGTGTCGCGCATTTCCACGCGCAGGGTGTCGGTCAAACCTTCGAGCGCGAATTTCGTGGCAGTATAGGCCCCGCGCCACGGCATCGCGACAAGGCCAAGCACCGAGGAGCATTGCACAATCCGACCATGCCCTTGGGCACGCATCACGGGGATCACCGCGCGGGTCAGGCTGTGCCAGCCAAACAGGTTTGCCTCAAAAATTGCCCGCAGCGCGTCGGTGGGCAGGTCTTCGAGCGCACCGGGTATGGCATAGGCCCCATTGTTGAACAGCGCGTCCAACGTGCCGCCAGTTTCACGTAAAACATCTTCAAGCGCGGCAAGGGTGCCTGCCTCGTCTGCGTAATCTATCAAAGGGGCATCAAATCCTGCCGCGCGCAGGCGGTCGCAGTCTTTTTGCTGGCGGCAGGCGGCAAACACCCGCCAGCCCCGCGCCCGCAGCATATGCGCGGCGGCATAGCCGATGCCGCTGGAACAACCCGTGATCAGGATGGTTTTGCCAGACATGAAAAGCCCCTCGGTTAGAGCCCCTGTTTCACCTGTGCGGTGAGGATTGGCAATGGTGCGATCAGTAGTTGGTCAGCAGGAAATCCGCCATCCAGCCTTCTTCGCCCGTCACCAGCGCGCGCATTTTCACCCAGCCGTCACTGTTGTCTTCCAGCACCTCAACGGAATCGCCTTGCACCAGCGTGCTGACCACCGGGAAACCTGTGCTGGGCCCGCCCCGCACATTCACACGGTTGCCCGATACGATGCGGATATCCAGAACCGGATCGGTATCCAGTGCGGCATTTTCAACCGTGCTGTCGGGATCGTCTGTGATGATCAGGCTGGGGATAATGGCAGGCGTGTCCAGCGATGATGTCGTGATGCCGGCATTGGCTGGCACCTGCTGGGGTTCCGGGGTTTTGGCGATGCTGGGGACATTTGCAGAATCACCGGATTGATCCAATGCCTCTTGCAATGTGGTGAGGTTCAGGGAAACCCGCGTGACGGTATCGCTTTGCAGCGGGTCACTGTCCTGATCCGCGGCGGCAAAGGCGCGGCTGGTCTGGGCAGAGCCGGCAGAATCGCTGGCATAGGTGGTATCGTTCTGGGCCTCGACCCGGCTCATGCGGGTGTTGATCGGATCAAAGGCCGCGCCGCCGCTCATTTCATAGAACGCCCAAGCCAGAAAGCCGAAAGAAACCAGTATCAACCGTATCATTTGTAGAACCCTGAGTGCAGCACTTGCAGGATCAACGCGCAACCACCTGCAAAGGTTCAATATCAAATTTAACCGATCACGGGCAGGGGAAATCGCAAGAACCTGTGCGCGTGGTAAATCTGTCGCAAATAGCGCGATTGATAGGGCATGGTGTGTAAACATCATCTTGCCGCCCCTGCGCCCCTTGGCTACACAACATCTATGTCTGACCTGACCGATCCCCCCAGCATGGACCCACAAAACGTGTCCGAACCCCTGCGCCGCGCATTGGGGGACCGTTATTTGACCTATGCCCTCAGTACGATCATGCACCGTGCCTTGCCGGATGCCCGTGACGGGCTGAAACCTGTGCACCGCCGGATTCTCTATGCGATGCGTGAACTGCGGCTGGCGTCCAACGGCGGCTTTCGTAAATCGGCCAAGATTTCCGGCGATGTGATGGGCAATTATCACCCGCATGGCGATGCCGCGATTTATGACGCGATGGCGCGGCTGGCACAGGATTTCAACGTCCGCTACCCGCTGGTGGACGGGCAGGGGAACTTTGGCAATATTGACGGGGATAATCCCGCCGCCAGCCGGTACACCGAAGCGCGCATGACGGCGGTTGCCGAAGCGATGCTTGACGGGTTGACTGAAAACGCAGTCGATTTCCGCGAAAACTATGACGGCACGCTGACCGAACCTGTGGTCTTGCCTGCGCAATTCCCCAATTTGCTGGCCAATGGATCTAGCGGCATTGCTGTGGGCATGGCGACGAATATCCCGCCGCATAACATTGCCGAACTCTGCGACGCCTGTATCCATCTGATCAAGACACCGGATGCCCGCGACGATACTTTGCTGAATTATGTGCCCGGCCCCGACTTTCCCACCGGCGGGATCATTGTCGAGCCACCCGAAAACATCGCCACCGCCTATCGCACGGGCAAGGGTGGCTTCCGCCTGCGCTGCCGCTGGGAAGTCGAGGATATGGGCCGGGGGCAATGGCAGATTGTTGTCACGGAAATCCCCTATCAGGTGCAGAAATCCAAGCTGATCGAAAAGATCGCGGAACTGATCCAGACCAAGAAAATCCCGATCCTTGGCGATGTCCGCGATGAATCCGCGGAAGATGTGCGGATGATCATCGAACCGCGTTCCAAAAACGTCGATCCTGACGTGTTGATGGGAATGTTGTTCCGGTCGTCCGACCTTGAGGTCCGGTTTTCATTGAATATGAACGTCTTGATCGACGGGGTTACTCCCAAGGTCTGTTCGATGAAAGAAGTGCTTCGGGCGTTTCTGGATCACCGCCGCGAGGTGTTGCAACGCCGTTCGGTGCACCGGATGGAAAAGATCGACCACCGGCTTGAGGTTCTGGAAGGGTTTATCATCGCCTTTCTCAACCTTGATCGGGTGATTGATATTATCCGCTATGACGATGACCCCAAACCGGCGCTGATGCGCGAGGATTGGGGCATTTCCCATGTGCGGGCGATGGATGAAAAAGACTATGTTTCCCCCGCGCCGGGCGAGGGTGAATTAAGCGAGTTACAGGTTGATGCGATCCTGAACATGCGCCTGCGGTCGCTGCGCCGTCTGGAAGAACTGGAACTGCTGCGCGAACAATCCGCATTGATGGAAGAACGCGCGGGCCTAGAGGATTTGCTGGACAGCGAAACCCTGCAATGGGACAGCATCACCGATCAGCTGCGCGCCACCAAAAAGCAGTTTGGCAAGGATTACGCAGGGGGGGCGCGGCGCACCACATTTGCCGAGGCAGGCGTGATCGAAGATGTGCCCATCGAGGCGATGATCGACCGTGAACCGATCACCGTGGTTTGTTCCGAAATGGGCTGGATTCGCGCGATGACGGGTCATATCGACCTGACCCGCGAATTGAAATTCAAAGACGGGGATGCATCGCGGTTTGTGTTCCATGCCGAAACCACCGACCGTCTGTTGGTGTTCGGATCAAACGGACGGTTCTATACCCTGTCGGCCAGCAATCTGCCGGGCGGGCGCGGCATGGGCGAACCCCTGCGTCTGATGGTGGATCTGCCCAACGAAGTACAGATCGTGTCGCTGTTCATACACCGGCCAGAGCGCAAGCTGTTGGTGGCTTCTACGGCAGGTGACGGATTTGTGGTGCCCGAAAGCGATGTCATTGCCCAAACCCGCAGCGGCAAACAGGTGTTGAACGTGCGCAGCCCCGCAGCGGCATTGGTTTGTCACACGGTCAGCGGTGACAGCGTCGCCACTGTGGGTGAAAACCGCAAGGTGCTGGTGTTCAGGCTGGATGAGCTGCCGGAAATGGGCCGTGGCAAAGGCGTGCGTCTGCAAAAATACAAAGATGGCGGATTGTCCGATGCCACCACCTTTGACAGCGCGCAGGGCCTCAGCTGGCTTGACCCCGCAGGGCGTACCCGCACCGAGACGGACCTGACCGAATGGCTGGGCAAACGCGCCAGCACCGGGCGTATGGCGCCGCGTGGCTTTCCGCGCGATAACAAGTTCACCTGAACAGGCGGTGCCTGATGCCTGAAAACACCGTATTGCAGGGGCCTTGGCAGCGCAGGCATATCACCGACGATCTGGCGGCACCTGCCGCCAAAGCGCCCGACCCTGATCTGGAGATCGCATTTGTTGGCGGGCGTTGGTCAGTGTTCTGGCTGGCGCTGAAAACCGGTATTTTTACGGTGCTGACGCTGGGCATTTACCGGTTCTGGATGAAAACCCGCTTGCGGCGCTGGTATTGGTCGGCGATCCGCCCCGGCGGGCATCCGTTGGAATATGTCGGTGATCCCATTGAGAAACTGCTGGGGTTTTTCATCGCGGTGGTGATCCTGACCTTTTACATCGGCATTGTGAATCTTTTGCTGATGTTTGTCAGCTTTTCGGTCTTTAACACCTCTTGGATGGGCTATCTGGCCAGTTTTGCAGGGGTGATCCCACTGTGGTTTTACGCCAGCTATCGTGCGCGGCGCTATGTCTTGGGGCGCACCCGTTGGCGCGGGGTGCGCTTTGGCCTGGAAAAAGGCGCATGGGGTTATGCTTGGCGGGCTTTGTTGCACTGGGCCGTGACGATCATGACCCTTGGTCTGCTATGGCCGCGCATGACGTTCTATCTGGAAAAATACCGCACCGACCGTATGTTTTTTGGATCGGCGCGGCTGGTGCAAGGCGGGCGTTGGGCGATGCTGTATCGGGCTGCCATCCCGTTTCTGCTGGCGCTGGCGGCAAGCATCGCTGTGCTGGTCTGGATGATCTGGATCGCACCGCTGTTCGGGGGCGATGGTGATCCGCTGGACAGGGTTGTCCAAGGCATCGGCAGCTTTTTTGAAGATGACGCCCCGCCGGGGGGCACTATGGCGGTGCAGCGGTTGTTTTTGTTGCCTTTTTGCCTGATCGGGCTGATTTATGGCGGCATCCATTATCGCTGGGCCGCCAAGCGAATCATGGCCAATCACAAAACCGCTGACGGGATCACCTTTCACTCGGGCCTCAATGGGCCGCGCGTGGCGATGATCTATGTGCTGGGCATCTTCATCTCCTATCTGACCCTGGTTCTGGGCGTTGTTCTGTTTATTTTTATCGGCGCGGCCATGCTGGGGTTTGATGCTGTCCTGGAGGTGCTGTACCCCGAAGGGGCAGGGATGGTGTCAGATTGGCCGCGCTGGGTTGCGTTCGGGCTGATGGGGGTGCTGTATCTGGGGGCGTTCCTGCTTTGGGGCGTGCTGCACAATACCTTTGTGACCTTCCCGTTGATGCGCCATATGGCGCTGAGCACGCGCCTGACCCGCCATGACGGATTGGCACAGGTCAGCCAACGCGCCCGTGATGATTTTGCCGAGGCCGAAGGTTTTGCCGAGGCCTTGGATCTGGGGGCGGCAATATGAACGGCACTTCTGACCGCAAGGTGCTGGATGCCACGGATGCTGTCTATTTTGATGGCGATGTGCCGTTGGCCTGTCCGGTTACGCTGGCCCTGATCAACGCGGAAACGGTGTTGGAGATCACCCTTGCAGACGGGCGTGTGGCATTGTGGCCCGCTGGGGACATCCGCAATCAGCCCGATGTCGCGGGGCGCACGCATTATGTTTTGCGCTGGATTGGCGATCCGCTGGCACGGCTGGTCACGCCCAATCCGTTTTTGCTGCGGGCCTTGCCGCATCCGACCCGCACTGCACCGCCAAAGGGCCGGGGGCGTTTGTTCAAATGGGCGCTGGCGGCGGTGGCTGCTGTGGCGTTGCAAATCGGCGTGCTGATCCCGCTTTTGGCGGATAACCTTGCCGGTTTTATTCCGGCTGAGGGGGAAAGGGCGCTGGGCGCGGCGACTTTTGGCCATATCCGCGAAGCGTTGGATGAGACCGGGCTGAACCCGCTGGCGGTCTGTGACACGCCGGAAGGCGGGGCTGCCCTCACTGATCTGGTCACCCGTTTGGGCCCTGATGGTGGCTTTGATCCGGCGGTGACAGTGGCGGTTCTGGATCACGACATGATCAACGCCTTTGCCCTGCCGGGGGGATTTGTGGTGATCTTTCGCGGGCTGATTGATGCCGCAGACGGGCCTGACGAGGTGGCGGCGGTGCTGGCCCATGAGATCGGCCATGTGGTCAGCCGCGATCCGACCCGCCATGCGCTGCGCTCGGCAGGGTCCATCGGGGTGTTGGGGCTGCTGTTCGGCGATTTTGCCGGCGGCACGGCGGTGTTGTTTCTGACCGAAAGGTTGATTTCGGCGCAATATTCGCAAGCTGCCGAAAACGGAGCCGATGATTTCGCCCATCACGCGCTGGCGGCGGCGGGGATTTCTCCGGGGGCCTTGGGGCAGATGTTTGAAAGCCTGAAAGCCAAACATGGTGACAGCAGCGGCATTGCCGCGCATTTCATCAGCCACCCGGCCCTCAGCCAGCGTATCAGCGCGGCACAGGCGGCGGTCGATCCAAAGGCCGATTATATTGCGTCAATGAGCGATGCAGAATGGTCATCGGTTCAAAACATCTGCGAATAAAGCACTTCTTGGAAGACTGACACGGGGATTGCCGCTTAACGTGTTGAAATATTTTATTTCAGACAGCGCCAAGTGTGCCGGTGTTTTTGAAATTGCCATCGCGACGGGAAACGGAACTTTTTGAAAACGCCACCCGTTTTCTTCAAAAAAACGGCACCTTTCAACAGATCACACCGGTTCTGCAGTCAGCCAAACTCCGCCTTCCGGGCGCAATGTCAGGATCATCACGGGGGCGGGATCTTTGCCTGCCACGGGGGTGAACCTGAACCGTGACAACAGGGTCGCCAGAATGATCACCGCCTCTTGCAGCGCAAAAGACGCGCCGATGCAGATGCGCGGCCCGTCGCCAAACGGCAGATAGGCATAGCGGTCAATGGCTTTCCGGTCGGCAAACCGATCCGGACGAAAGGCATCCGGATCCTCCCATAACATCTGATGCCGCCCCAGCGCATAAATCGGGATCATCACCGTATCACCGGCCCGTATTTCCCGGTCACAAAGGGTGTCGGGTTTCTGGGCGCTGCGCGAAATGATCCCCGCGGCGGGGTACAGGCGCAGTGCCTCATCTATGATCATCCGGATAAACGGCAGCTTTTCTACATCGGCCCCGGTGCAGGCTCGCCCTTGCAATACTGCCCGGGCCTCGGCGCGGGCGCGGGTTTGCGCGTCTGGATCAAACCCCATCAAATACATCGACCAGGCCAGAGTCAGCGCCGTGGTTTCATGCCCCGCAACAATAAAGGTCAGCAGGTTATCGCGCAATTCGCTGGTGGACATCTTGCGTTTGGTTTCCGGGTCGACACCGTCCAGCAACAAATCCAGCAGATCCGGCATTTCCCCCGCGCCACGGGTTGCGCGGGCTTCAATCGCCTGATCGGCAATGGATTTCATATCCTTAAGCGCCTTGCCCGACATCAATCTGCCGGGACGGGGCAGCCAATCGGGCAGGCCGAGAATATCAAACAGGCTGATCTTGCCGGCTTCGGCGATGTAATCATCAATCGCGCCATGCACCTTGTCACGGTCAAAACTGCCATCCCCGGAAAAGGTCACATCGCCAATCACGTCAAAAGTGGTGGTGACCATTTCATCGAGCAGGTTCACCGCACGCGGACCTGCATCGGTAATCCGTGTGACAGCGCGTTCTGCGGCGGCAGTCATGATCGGGGACAGGTTCATCACGTTGCGGTGCGAAAATACCGGCGCTGCGGCGCGGCGTTGCCAGCGCCAATGCGCGCCCTCGGCGATAAAAAGCGATTCGCCGATGGCAGGTTTCAACAGGTTCTTGGTGACTTCGGATTTCGGGTAATCCTCAAGCCGGTCCAGCAATATCTGCCGGATCGCAGCGGGGTCCATCACCATATGCCAGCGCTTGCCGGTCTTGCCCGACACCATCGGCTGTGTGGTGGCAATGGCGGGGATGATGCTCAGGACATTGTGCCGCGCCATTTGCAGGCTGGCCCAAATACCTTTGGGTTCGGTTACCAGTGGCACGCGCACGGGCAGGGCGGTTGGGGCAGCTGTCATCTGGTCCTCCGGCGGTTCCTGTCCCATAGATAGGCGGGATGCGGATATTGTCCAAGGTGGCAAATGATTGCACCTTGCAGGGGCTTGGGGTATCGAAAACCCGTCCCATTGCCTTGAAAGGGCTGTTCGTAATGATGCGTCTGATTTCCGTTTTACTGACCCTTGCAACATTGGCGGCCTGCAATGGCGCGGCGGATCTGGGCGATGCCCCGGTGCCGCTGGGCGATTTCAAACTGCAGCACAACATTGCGGTGGCCCCCAAGGCGGTCAAGGGCCCGCTCAGCCGTGAAGTCACCAAAGCGGAACTGACCAAGGCCCTGACCGATGCCACCGCCGAACGCTTTGGCCGCTATCAGGGCACGCGCAACTATCACTTTGGCATGAGCATCGAAGGCTATGTTCTGGCCCAACCGGGCATTCCGATCCTGTTTGCGCCCAAATCGATTCTGGTGATCAATCTGACGGTCTGGGATGACGGCAAAAACATGAAGTTGACCCCCAAACCGCATCAAATCACGGTGTTCGAATCCCTTGATCAGGGGCCGGTTGTCGGGTCGGGCTATACGAAATCCGCTGAAGAGCAGCTCAAGAACCTGTCACAGAACGCGGCCAAAGCCATCGAAACCTTTCTGGTCAAGCAAAATGACGAAAAAGGCTGGTTCAAGGGCAGCGATCCGGCAGAGGTTGCAGCAGAATAATCGCGCTTGAGCAGGATCCTGCGAAGTCCCGCTTGATTTTAGCGTCCAGACCCAATACATCGCCCGCCATACGAGGATCGGGTCCGTTGGACCTTTCAATGACATAAAGGTGCTAGATCATGGCAAAGGAAAAGTTTGAACGTAACAAGCCGCACGTTAACATTGGCACAATCGGCCACGTTGACCACGGCAAGACGACGCTGACAGCGGCGATCACCAAGTATTTTGGTGACTTCAAAGCCTAC
>JBLIAN010000007.1:0-177493 GCA_047634585.1 Sulfitobacter sp.
GTCCCATGTGTATCACTCCGCTGCTCCCCGTTGCGCATCGCGCTGGGGGAAGGGTCACATGGCTCAAATCTCAGTGGAAATTATCCGTCTATCCGGCTCACTTCTGCGCGGAAATCTACACGATGAGAGCTTCGGGAGTTCCAGGCCCGTCCCGTCACCGGCACATTTGATGCGCAACGATCCTTCACCCGCTGCTTCAACGGGATTTAAGCAAATGTAGCGCGCATCCGGCGCTTTTGCGTTTGAAAAAGATAATGCCTATGCATGACCGCCTAGTTTCTCTGTTTTGGCATCCTGGAAATATCACGTGGCGAGACACCGTATTTGCGGCGAAATGCGGTGCTGAAATGTGCGGAATTGTTGAACCCGTTTTCAAAGGCGATCGAGGTGATCAGACGGCCATCGGATTTGGCGACCTCGTGATAACACAGCTGCAGCCGCCGGTCCCACATCCATTCGGAAGCGGATTTGTCTTCGCTTTGAAATAATTGGTGTAAATACCGCACGGACATGCCGTTGGCGGCAGCAATGGTATCAAGATTGAGATCGGGGTCGCGGATATGCTTTTCGATCCAAAGTTTTACCGACCGCAAGCGCGCAAACCGGATGGATCCTTCCTCTGTGGGCAGATCCCCGTCTGTTGCCAACAGCGTGACCGCCAAAACATCCAAAAGCTGTTTGCCAAGCTGGTCACGGGCCTCAGCCCCCAGGTGCGATCCTTCCAACGCGAGCATGGTGCAAAATTCTGTCGCGATCCGGCCCAGCCCCTTGGTGCTGTCAAACCCTGCGGACACCGGGATGCTTTCCGTGGGGAACCGCTGGGCAAATGCGTCATGGGGTATTTCCAGATAAAAAGACCGGACTTCGCCCTCGCAGACCAGTTCATATTGTTCGGTCGCACAAAACAGCGCCCCGCGTGCGGCATTGGATGTATGGGTTTCGCCCCGCTGGTTAACCTGTAGTTTTCCGCTGTGCAGCAGCTGCAGGTAATAACAGTCTTTATCCAGCCGTGAAATATGCTGCGCATTGCGCCGGATGCTTTGTTCGGACAACAGAATGTCGGTCAGAATTGTATCTCCAAAGGTCGCTTCGCGGATAAAACCCTTATAGGTTTCCGGTTTTGTGGCCTTTACATCGACATGTACGTAGCAATCACATATTGCGTCCCGCCAAGCATTATACCGCTTGTCAGGTGCATATTGATCTGTAGAAAACACCAGGTCCATAAATCCCTCCCCGGATTTTCGTCCTTCGGCATGTCACCCCCAAGCTCCTCCGGTCGGGCATGCCTCTGATCAAGTGTTTTGAGCCTTGCTTATATCTGACATTGCCGCATTGGGGCAAGCGTTCCGATTGTGCGCTGTGAGCAAAGAATTCCGCATTCCGAGAAAAGCGCAGGCTTTCAAAGCGCCATAGGTTTTCCCCAAGTGCAGGCGGCATTTCACGACCGCAGCACAGGGGGGAATAGAAATGGGCATTTTTAGCCGGTTAAGTCAGGAACATATCGTGTTCGGTCTGGCACTGATGCTGTGCATTGTCTTTGCGGTTTTGGTGCCCGGTTTTCTGACGACCAATAATCTGGTGAATCTGGTCCGCAGCGTGTCGATCCTTGGAATTCTGGGGGTCGCGATGGGGCTGGTGGTGATCGGGCGCGGCATTGATTTGTCACTGGTCGCCTTGATGGCGATTTCTGTTGCCTGGACCTTGCAATTGATCGCAACGGGCATCCCGCTGGTGTATGCTTTGGCGGCGGGCATGGCCTTTAGCATGATCGTCGGGATGATCAATGGCATCTTGGTGGCCTATGTCGAAATTCCGGCAATTTTCGCCACCCTGGCAATGGGAATCGCGATCTACGGCTTCGGACGGTATTTTCTGTTTGATCTGGATGTTATCTATTTCCCCGAAGGCGCCGAACCCCTGCGTTGGTTGGGGGTTGGCAGCCTGTTTGGCCTGCCAGCGCCGATCATTGTCTTTGCCGTTGTTTGTCTCTGCGCGCATCTGTTTTTGCGGTTCACCAAAAGCGGCAGCTATCTGCGGGCGGTTGGTGACAATATTTCTGCGGCACGGATCACCGGCATCCCGGCGCGCCCAGTTATTTTGCTGCAATACATGATTTCTGCCCTGATCGGATTTGTCGCGGGCTGTGCGACGGCGGCCTCGGTTGCCAGCATGAACACACGCATCGCGAATTCGACCTTTGTCTATGACGTCATTCTGGTGGTCGTGCTGGGGGGGATCGGGCTGTCCGGCGGCCGTGGCGGGGTGCGCAATGTGATCGTCGGAACCCTGCTGATCGGGGTGCTGATCAACGGCATGACCATCATGAATATCCAATACACCGTTCAGAACGTCATCAAAGGTGTGATCCTTTTGCTGGCCATTGTTCTTGATACCATTCTCAACCCCCGCGACGAGCAGACAGCTCAGCAAGGGGATATTTAACCAGAACGAAAAAAGGGAGGAATTACAATGTTTTCACTAAAAGCAACAGCGTTGGCGGTAGGGCTGGCGATGGGGGCCACTATGGCGGGTGCCGAGGGCATAGATGACCCTGCACGCGCATCCTATTATGATGCCTTCGAGGGCAAAACCGTGGCCTATGTGCCCGTTGCAATGGGGTTTGACCTCACCGAAGGTTGGGCGGCTGGCCTGCGCGAGGCGCTGGTGCCACTGGGCATCGAATTTGACATCCGCGATCCAAACTGGAGCACTGCCGCCGGTGCGCAGGCGATCACCTCGTTGATCAGCGAAAAGCCCGATGTGCTGGTTGTACACAATCCTGATGTGCAATCTTATGCGCGTCTTTTGAAAAAGGCCGAAGCCGCAGGCATCTACGTCATTCAGGTGAACATGCGGTCCAGCTATTCGACCGATGCCTTCATCGGGGCCGATTATATCGATATGGGCGAACGCATCGGCGCCCGTTTGGTTGAAAAATGTGCCCCCGCAAATGGCGGCAGTGGCAAAATCGCGATCACCCAAGGGGTTCTGACAGCAGCGGCCAGCGCCTATCAAATGCGCGGCATCAGCAATGTCTTGGAACAGCACCCGGAAATCCAGCTGGTCTCAAATCAGGCAGCGGACTGGGATTCGACCAAGGCGCGCAATATCGCCGAAACCGTGATCCAGCAACATCCTGACCTCTGTGCCATCGCAGGGTTCTGGGATGTTATGGATGTCGGCACGTCGGCCGCGATCAAAGCCTCGGGCAAAGATGTGTATCTGATCACTCAGGGCGGTGGCAACCAAACCGCCTGTGACGGGTTGGAAAATGGCACCTATTCCGAAGTGGTGGTCTATCCAGTGCCGGATCAGGCCCGTGATATGTCAAATGTTATCAAGCAGTTGCTTCAGGCAAAGCCAGAGCCCGGGGCGTTCAAGGCAACCTTGTTCACGCCCCTTCAGTTCCTGACCAAGGACAACATGAAGCCCGGCTCCTGCTGGAGCCTGCCCAACCAATAATCAAAATGAAATGGCGGCGTGGCGGCAATCCGTCGCGCCGGACACATCCGAACAGGGATACCTAAATGTCTGTGGCTGACACTCTCATGCGATGGCGTTATCGCGCCTTTCCCGATCACCTTCTGGGCGAGATACTTTCAAAGCGCTGGGTCGATAATGCGATCCCTTTGCTGATCCTGCTGATCGTGGTGGCGGTTTTCGGGTCCACGATCCCCGATTTCTTTGGTGCCGCAAGCATCACCAATCTGTTTCGTGAATGGGGCGAATTCAGCCTGCTGGTTCTGGCGCTCATGATCGTGATGGTGGCAGGGGGCATCGACCTGAGTGTCGGATCGACCTTTGCATTGGGCAATATCGTTGCCCTTGCGCTGTTGACTGTCGGAGGATTGCCGATGCCTGCGGTGGTGGGTCTGACGCTTTTGTGCGGCGCAGCAGTGGGATTGGTGAATGGTGTGTTGGTTGGTTTTTTACGCCTGCGCGCGTTTCTGACCACGCTTGTCACGTTGATCATCGTTCGGGCGATTGTCGATATGTTGCTGTTGCAATATTCCGTCGACATTGCCGCGACCTTTATTGATTCAGAGCCCTGGTATTACCTTGGCGAAGGGGCGGTGTTCGGCATTCCTTTCAGTGTGGTTGTGGCCGGCGTTCTGGCCGTGATCGCGCATTTGGTTTTCAGCCGTACCCGCGGCGGCTGGTTTGTGCTGGCGACAGGGGGATCGCGGCGGTCGGCCCATAATGTCGGCATTCCGGTGCGCAGCGTGATCTGTGCCACCTATATTGTCTCGGGATGTCTCAGTGCGCTGGCGGGGGTGATCTTTGCCTCGCGTCTGGGCGGTGCCGGGGCGGATACCGGTGTCGGGCTTGAAATTGCGGCGCTTACCGCGGCGGTGGTTGGTGGCAACAGCCTAGGCGGGGGGCGGGGGTCACCGGCCAAAGCGGTGATCGGTGCCATCACTGTGATGATCATGGTCAACAGCCTCGTCCGTCTGGGCGTGACCAGCGGGGCCAATTCATTATTGTTGGGGATGGTGTTGCTGTTTGCGGTGGCGATTGACGTGCGCTGGCAGCGCAACCGTCACAAACTGCTGTCCAAGGTCTATGTGTCGCCAACCTATGCTTCACTGCCCCCGGCGCCTGCAACGGTTGAACCCTCGCCCTATGCGATGAACGACCGCCTGCGCCCGGTTGATCTGATCGGGCTGGGGAATGTCGATGGGCCCGAAGATGTGATCCTTGATGCGCAGGACAATATCTATACCGGAAACCGCACCGGCGACATCATACGGTTTTTCGCGCCCGATTATACCAAACAAGAGGTCTTTGCCCATGTGGGCGGGCGTCCCTTGGGCATGGCCTTTGACAAGGCCGGTGCGCTGGTCGTCTGTATCGGCGGCATGGGCCTTTACAAGATCACGCCGGACCGCGAGATCATCAAGCTGACCGATGAGACCAACCGGTCCTGGCTGTCGGTGAATGATGATTCACGTCTCAGGCTGGCGGATGATCTGGATATTGCACCCGATGGTACGGTCTATTTCAGCGAGGCAACCACCCGCTATGAAATGCACGACTGGCCGGTGGATTGTCTTGAATCGCGCGGCAACGGGCGGATCATCCGCTATGATCCGGCAAAAGGCACCACGCGCACTGTTCTGAAAAACCTGGTGTTTCCAAACGGAATTTGCATGGCCCATGACGGCCAGTCGTTCTTCTTTGCCGAAACATGGGCCTGCCGGATCAGCCGCTATTACTATGACGGGCCCAAGGCCGGAACGGTGGAAACCGTGATTGCCGATCTGCCGGGGTATCCTGACAACATTAACCGCGCTTCGGATGGTACCTATTGGCTGGCGCTTGTGGGGGTGCGCACGCCTTCGCTTGATCTGGCCATGACGATGCCGGGCTTTCGCAAACGCATGGCGCGGCGCATTGCGCCGGATGAATGGCTGTTCCCCAACATCAATACCGGCTGCATCGTCCGGTTTGATGAAAACGGGGCCATTCTGGAAACCCTCTGGGACCGCAAAGGTGACAACCATCCGATGATCACCTCGATGCGTGAACACAAGGGCCGCCTGTTTATCGGGGGGATTTCGAACAACCGGATCGGCTGTCTTGCTCTGGAGGGGGCAGACCCGAAATGGACGGCACAGCTGTCGTATTGGGGGCAAAAATGATTGCACGGTTACTGGATAATATTCTGGGGCGCGGCGCGGCGGCGGTCACGGTGCCCACATTGGACGGCGCATTGCGCCCGAACCGTTTGCTCGACGAGGCGACATACAGGATGCCACTGGAAGATGTGGATTGTCTGGCGGCCTTGCCTGATGGTTTGCGCGCCTCTGCGGGGCGGTGTCTGTATCGGCTTGCGGATCAAAACTGGTGCCAGATCGCGGAATACGACGATCGGATCACAGCGCTTGCAGCGGTTGCAGAGGGCGGGCTGGCCGTGGCTTTGGCCTGTGGTGAAATCAGGGTTCTCGGCGGCACATATGACGGGCTGCGGTATCATCTGAGGCCCACGTTGGGCTGTATCACTGCATTGGCGGTGGCGCAGGGCCAAATCTATGTGGCGAACGGATCGGCGCATACGGGGGCGGACAATTGGCAATTGGACCTGTTGCAAGGCAATGCCTCGGGCAGCCTGCACCGCATTGATCTGGAAACCGGGGATAACGCAATGATCTGCGCGGGTCTGGCCTATCCTGCGGGGCTGGTCATGACCGAAAAAGGACTTGTCTTTTCAGAGGCTTGGAAGCACCAGATTACGCGAATTGATCCGCAAAACCCGATCAATCGCGAGGTCTTGTATGCCGATCTTGCGGGCTATCCGGGGCGGTTAAGCGCAATGGACGGCGGATTTCTTCTGGCGGTTTTCGCACCGCGCAGCCAACTTGTTGAATTTGTGCTCAGAGAACCCGCTTATCGGCAACGGATGCTGGATACGGTCCCGCAATCATGCTGGATTTCACCGAAATTGCGCGCAGGGCGCAGCTTTTATGAGCCTTTGCAGGGCGGCAGTGTCAAACAACTGGGCCGGTTGAAACCCTGGGCGCCGACGCTTTCTGCCGGGCTGTGCGTGCAGTTGAACGCGGGGTTCCAGCCCGTTCAAAGCCTGCACAGCAGGGCCGATGGTGCGACACATGGGGTGACCAGCGCCCTCGCACATGCGGGCCGCATCTATGTCGCTGCGCGTGGCGACGGGGTGGTTGTGAGCGCGCAATTTAACAATGAAAGGCGGGGCGCATGACACCTGTTCTCGAACTCAGAAACGGGACCAAATCCTATCGTGGCGTCGATGCTGTCAAAGACGTGACCTTTGATCTTCGACCCGGCGAAGTCCATGCGCTGCTGGGCGAGAACGGTGCCGGGAAATCGACGCTGACCAAGATGATCGCAGGGGTGGTCGAACCGACCTCGGGGCAGGTGTATCTTGAAGGGGAGCAGGTTCGGATGAATTCGCCCTCAGATGCCCTGCGCCGGGGCATCGCGATGGTCTATCAAGAAACCAGTCTGGTGCCGTCGCTGAGCGTGGCGCAAAATATCTATCTGACCGATGACAAACATTTCCACCGGTTGCGCGGCATTTACATCGCCGGACAACAATTCTTGCAATCGCTGAACTTTAATGTCGATCCAACGGCCCAGGTGCAGGCACTGGGCGCAGGTCAGAAACAGATGGTCGAAATCGCCCGCGCGGTGCATCACAACGCCAAGGTGATCATCTTTGACGAGCCCACGGCGACGCTGACACCCGAAGAAAAACACCAGTTTTTCTCGCTTGTGGACCGGCTGCGCCTGCGCGGCGTTTCGATCATTTTCATCAGCCATGCCCTGGAAGAAGCATTGGCCATTTCCGACCGGATTACGGTGTTGAGGGATGGTGAATTGGTGCTGAGCAAACCAACGCCAGAGCTTGATCGCGACCGGATTGTTCAGGCGATGGTAGGCAGGTCGCTTTCCGAGGAACTTTATGGTGACAACGACGCGGCGGTGCGCCCCGCCGGGGCCAAGGTGTTGAGTGTCCAGAACCTTTCGATGAACAACATCGTGCGCAACACGTCGTTTTCGGTTTTTGCCGGACAGGTCACGGGCATGTTCGGTCTGATCGGTTCCGGTCGAACGGAAGTGGCCAAAATCATTTCAGGGGTCCACAAACGCGATTTTTTCCACGGTGGGCAGGTCCGGCTTGACGGCAAACCGGTGCGCTATCGCGTGCCGCGCCCTGCCGTGCGCGACGGGATTATCTATGTCACCGAAGACCGCAAGCAGGAGGGGTTCTTTGAAACCATGTCGATTGCGGAAAACGTCTATCTCGGGGCGCTGGCGGGCGGAAAAACCAGATCCCGCATGATCAACCTCAGAGAAATGAAAGAGATCGCACAGACATGGAGCGACGCCTTGAGCGTGCGGGCGATCAACAACGATGCCAATGTCATCGAATTGTCGGGCGGCAACCAGCAAAAGGTGGTCATCGCCAAGGCGCTTGTCCAGAAACCGAGGTTGATCATTTTTGACGAACCGACACGGGGTGTCGATGTGGGCGCGATTGCCGAAATACACCAGTTGATCAACCGGCTGGCGGATGAGGGGGTCGCGGTGCTGGTGATCTCGTCGTATCTGCCCGAGGTTCTGCAGATTTCGGATCGTATTCTTGTCTGTCGTCAGGGGCGCATTGTTGAGGAATTCGAAGGCCGGCAGGCGGACGAGGCCACCATCATGTATGCGGCGGTGCATTGATGACCCGCCCGCTTGTGACCACCCGCCCGCTTTTGGATGTCCGCACGATTGACGACATTCGCGCAATCGAAAGCCGCCCCTATGAAGACGCGGTGCCTGCGCGCAATCTCTATGATCTGTTTCTGGCCACGGCGGATCAGGTCGGGGATGCCAAGGCGCTCACGGTGCTGCGCACGCCTGATCCTTCGGACATCGGCGTGGCGCTGACCCATCGTGAGCTGCTGCATCATGTTACGCGGGCGGCCAATATGTTTCGTGCGCTGGGCATTGGCCCTGACAGGGGTGTTGCGGCCTTTCTGTCCCCGACAGTGCCGGAATTTCCGGCCTTGTTTTTTGGCGCGCAGGTTGCGGGCGTGGCGGCGACTTTGAATTATCTGCTGTCGCGGGATGCGATTTTTGATTTGTTGAATGCACAGCAGACAACGGTGCTTGTGGTGCCGTCCGAAGAATTGGATCAGGCCTGCTGGTCAAAGGCAAAAGATGTTTTTGATCATGTGCCGACGCTTGAACATGTCATAGTGATCGGGGCGCAGGGCCAACAACAGGTTCAAAAAAAACCGGCCCAAGAACAGGGCGGTTATCTGGCGCTGGAGGAAATCTGGCCGACACATCGCGAAGACAGGCTTGGGTTTGAACCCGGTTCGGAGCGCGACACGGTCTGTGCGTTGTTTCACACTGGTGGCACAACCGGCAAACCCAAGCTGGTGCGCCTTACACATGGCAATCAGATTCACGCGGCCTTTGGGTTTGCGCAGGTGTTTGGATATGATGAAAATGACGCGGTCATGAACGGTTTCCCGTTTTTC
The DNA here is from genome assembly GCA_047634585.1 of Sulfitobacter sp. Classification (GTDB taxonomy): domain Bacteria; phylum Pseudomonadota; class Alphaproteobacteria; order Rhodobacterales; family Rhodobacteraceae; genus Sulfitobacter. The sequence continues at coordinate 9,015 of JBLIAN010000007.1, forward strand.
CATGTCGGGGGCACGATGACCGTTGGTCTGTCGGTGATTGCGGCAGGGGGGCATAATGTCATTCCTTCCCCCTATGGGATGCGCCCCCCCGAGGTGGTGAAAAACTATTGGAAGGTCGCAAAAGCCTTTGATGCCACTATCGTCAACGGGGTGCCCACCACCATCGGTGCCATATTGGAAAGCTGGGAAAAACCCGATGCGCCGGACACCATCCGCATGGCCATCACAGGCGGGGCAGTGATGCCGGCCTTTGTTGCTGCGCGGTTCATGGAAAAGACTGCAATACCGGTCTTTGAGACCTACGGGATGACGGAAACCTCTGCGGCGATTGCCTTTAATCCCGGGCGTGGCACCCCGGTGGCGGGCAGTGCAGGCCTGCGCGCCCCCTATGCAAAGACCCGCATCATCAAAGACGCTCAGGGCCCGGTCCAGATCTGTAAGACCGGGGAAAGTGGCCTTGTCCAGGTCAAAGGTCCGCAGGTTTTTGCGGGGTACCTGGATGCGGCGCAGAATGCGGGTGTGCTGGATCAAGACGGCTGGCTTACCACAGGTGACATCGGGTATCTGCGCGCGGATGAACGATTGGTGCTGACCGGACGGGCCAAGGACTTGATTGTCCGCAGCGGGCATAACATTGATCCTGCGGCAATTGAGGATGTTGCCAACCGCTTTGACAGCGTCCGCCTGAGTGCGGCCGTGGGCATGCCTGATCAATATGCCGGTGAGGTGGCGGCGCTATTTGTATGCCCGCATCAAGGGCAGAGCATCGACATCGAAAACCTCAAGACCCATCTGGAACGCAATATCCACGAACGCCCTGCATTGCCCAAAAGCGTGCTGGTGATTGCCGATCTGCCGGTGACAGCGGTGGGCAAGATTTTCAAACCGAAACTGCGCGAACTGGCGATCGAAGAAAAAATCCGGCTGGAGGTTGCAGCAACCTGTGGTCCAAAGGCCAGCGCGCAGGTCACATTCCGCAGCCATGTGGATGGATCCATGATTGTGGATGTCGGGCTGTGGGGTGCGACGCTTGAGGGGCTACATCTACTCAACGCGGCACTGGCCCCCTTGCCCCAATCCTATCATGTCGCTTTGCAGCCCGAAACCCCAGCTGAGGCCGCGGTTCTGCTGTCGGCAGAAGCCGGGATTGCCCGGCTGACATTGAACCGGCCTTTGGCGCTGAATGCGATGTCGCAGGAAATGATCGACGCGCTGGAATCCGCACTTGATCAGCTGGATGAACATGCGGACCTGCGTGCGTTGATCATCACCGGGGCGGGCAGGGGGTTTTGTGCCGGAGGTGATCTGATCGAATTTGAACAGGCGCTGAACCGCGGCAAGGACAGTTTGCTCGGGATGCTGGCGCGCAATCAGGACATCATCCAGCGCATCGAAGACCTGCCGATGCCGGTGATTGCGGCGGTCAACGGTGCTGCTGTGGCGGGCGGGCTGGAATTGCTGTTGTGTTGTGACATCATTATTGCCGCACAGGGCGCGAAAATAGGCGATGGTCACGCCCGCTATGCAATTATTCCGGCTGCAGGGGCATCGGTGCGTCTGCATGAACGCCTTTCCCCCTCACATGCGGCGCAATTGCTGTATACGGCGGCGCTGGTGGATGCGGAAACCCTGCGGGACTGGGGGCTGGTGAACGAAGTCGTGCCCAAAGACCAATTGCTGCACCGGGCCGAAACGATCGCCCGTGACATCGCAAAATGCAGCCCCGAAGTGGTGCGCCGGGTCAAGCGCCTGGTGGCGCCTGCCGCACAAGGCACCGCGCGCAAAGACCGCATGGCGGCGGAAATCACCGCTTTCTCGCGTCATATTGACGACCGCAATCTTGCGCAGGGGTTGCAGGCGTTTCGCGAAAAGAAAACGCCGAAATATACCTGATTTTCAAGGGCCCGCCTGCCTATCGCGCATCGCGATGCGGCGTGCGGGCCGATCGGGTGCTGTAAAAACAGCCGGATCACTTTCACTCAAAAAAACGGCAGTCGCCATGCGGGCGGCGCTTTCTTGGTTTGAGGAACTTTACAGATCGGGTAAACGGTGCTCATTCACTTGTGCAGACCCTGCGTATCGCGCACAGTTGGCACGACTTGGCCCCGCCGTGCCTTTGGCGGATCTCAACCCCATTGGAAAGTTCCAGCATGAAAGCCCTACGGCAAATTTTTGTTTCGATAGTTGTCCTCGCAGGGGGGCTCTATCTTTGGGCTTTCTATGTGCCTGCGGCGCGCCCGTTGCTGGAAAGCACGGGTATCTTCGATTATTTTGGCGTGGCCTTGCCGGAAACCGTGGCGGCGGCCCCGCAGGCCAGCCGCCGCAGCGGTGGTGCCACACAGGTGATCGCCGCGATTGTCACCGAACAGGCGATTTCAGACCGGATCACCGCCATCGGTGACGGGCGGGCACGCCATTCGGTGACGGTGCGCTCCAATGCTGTGGGGGTGATCACCGATTTGACCCTTGCGGTGGGCAGCCGCGTCGAAGCGGGCAGCATCATCGCAAAACTGGAGGACGAGGCCGAACAGATCGGGCTGGAACAGGCCCGTATCGACCTTGAGGATGCCCGCACCGAAGAGCAGCGGATCAAGCGGTTGCAAACCACAGGCGCGGTGACCGAAGTGCGCCTGCGCGAGACCGAAGTGGCCCTGCGGTCGGCGGAACTGGCGGTGCGGCAGGCCGAATTCGATCTGTCACAGCGGCTGGTCGTGGCCCCGATTTCAGGCTGGGTCGGGATCATCGACATTGAACAGGGCGACCGTGTCAACAGTCAGGACGTGCTGGCAACCATCACGGACCGCTCTGCGATCCTGATTGATTTTCGGGTGCCGGAACGGGTGGTTGGCAAGATACGCCAAGGCCAAAGCATCGAAGTGACGCCCTTGGGCCAGCGCGGGCTGGCCTTGCAGGGCGAGATCAGCACCATTGATACCGTGGTGGACCGCGCCAGCCGCACCTTGCTGGTGCGCGGGCAGGTCAATAACAGCGAGGATTTGCTACGCGCCGGCATGGCGTTTTCTGTCAAACTGACCTTTCCGGGGGAAACGCTTTTGTCGATCCCGCCGCTGGCGGTGCAATGGTCCAGTGACGGGCCGTTTGTCTGGGCAATCCGCGAGGGCAAAGCCGCGCAATTGACCGTATCCATTGAGCAGCGCAACAGCGATTCCGTGTTGATCACCTCTGATGATCTGAAAGCGGGGGAAACCGTGATCACCGAAGGCATGCAAACCCTGCGTGAAGGATCAGACGTGACCGCCGTCGGCCCGGAAGAAGCCATGAACATCGGGGTGACGTCTGCGCGGGGGGCGGTTTTGTGAGCGCCCCCGCCCCGCGTTCGCCGGGGACGGCGCTTTTTGTCCGCCGCCCGATCCTTGCCTTTGTATTGAATGCGCTGATTGTTCTGGCGGGTGTTGCCGGATTGTTCGGGGCGGAAATCCGTGAATTGCCCAATGTCGACCGCCCCGTGGTCACAATTACCACGGCGTTTTCCGGTGCAGCCCCTGAAACCGTGGATCAGGAATTGACCGGCCGGATCGAAGGCGCCGTGGGGCGGGTGTCGGGGGTGCGTTCCATCGCGTCCAATTCACGCTTCGGGCGCAGCCGTGTGACGCTGGAATTCAACGACAACGTCGATATCGACGTGGCCGCCACCGATGTGCGCGACGCGGTGGCACGGATTGTGAACCAATTGCCCGAAGCCGCAGACCAGCCCGAGATCGTCAAGGCGGATGCAAATGCGCAGGCGGTGATGCGGATTGCCGTGACCTCGGCAGGGCGGTCGCCGCAGGAATTGACCGCCATTGTCGCAGACCGTGTCGAGGATCGTTTGATCTCGGTGGATGGCGTGGCCGATTTGCAGATTTATGGCGACCGGGAACCGATCTTCAGGGTTGATATTGATCAATTGGAACTGGCCAGCCGGGGGCTGACCCTTGGGGATATGCAGCGCGCCCTTGCCAATGTCGCCTATGATGCACCGGCGGGGGATCTGGCGGGGGATCGCCAGTCGATCAATGTGCGCACCACGGCCAGTGTTGCCACCACCGCCGCCTTTGAAGCGCTTGAAATCAAGGATAACGTGCGGATTGGCGATGTGGCGCGGGTTTCTTTGGGGCCGGCACCGGGGGAAACCGTGCTGCGCGCCAACGGGCAATTGGGCCTTGGCATCGGGATCATCCGGCAGGCCACCTCAAACACACTGGAAATCTCGCGCAATGTGCGGGCGGTGGTCGAGGAACTGGACCGGACTTTGCCGGATGATGTGAATATCTTTGTCACCTCCGATGATGCGACTTTTATCTCGGGGTCGATCTCCGAAGTCATCCAGACGCTGGGCTTTGCCGTGGCGATTGTTGTTACGGTGATCTTTATCTTTCTGCGTGATGTCCGGGCCACCTTGATCCCGACACTGACCCTGCCTGTGGCCTTGGTGGGCACTTTGGCGGCGATCTATCTGGCCGGGTTTTCGATCAATATCCTGACCCTTCTGGCGCTGGTTCTGGCGACAGGCATGGTGGTGGATGATGCGATTGTGGTGTTGGAAAACATCGTGCGGATGCGCGCACAGGGCATGGGGCCGCGCGCCGCTGCGGTGAATGGCACCGCGCAGGTGTTTTTCGCCGTGGTCACCACCACAGCCACTTTGGCGGCGGTGTTTGTGCCGCTGTCGTTTCTGCCGGGTCAGGCGGGCGGGCTGTTTAGGGAATTCGGATTCACGCTGGCGATTGCGGTGATGTTGTCCTCTGTTGTGGCGCTCAGCCTGTGTCCGGTGCTGGCCAGCCGTTTGCTCACGCAGGCCCCGCCGGAAAACCCGCGCGGACCGTTGATCTGGCTTGGCAACCGGTTGACCGGCTTTTACGAGGCAACCCTGCGCGGTGCCTTGGCAATGCCTTTTGTGATTGTGCTTGTGGCGTTGTTTATCGCCGCCACTGCCGCCTTGGTGGCCGGCGGCATCCGGCAGGAATTAACCCCGCCCGAAGACCGCGCGGTGGCCCTGTTGCGGGTCACTGCGCCGCAGGGGGTGTCGCTGGCCTATACCCAATCGCGTATGCAGCAGATCGAAGATCTGGTGGCGCCCCTGCAAGAAAGCGGTGAGGTCACCAATATTTTCTCGATCAGCGGCTTTGGCGCGGACAACCGGGGGTTCATGGTCTTTACCCTGGCCAAATGGGAAGACCGCATCCGGGGCCAGCAAGAGATCGTGGGTGAAATCAACGCCAAGCTGCGCGGCATTATCGGCGTGCGGGCCTTTGCGATCCAGCCCAATTCGCTGGGCATCCGGGGCGCGGGGCGTGGCCTTGCCTTTGCGGTCACCGGCGACAGCTATGAACAACTGGCCAGTGTGGCGCAGACCATGGTCGATCGGATGCGCCAGATTCCGGGCATGGGACAGGTGCAGCTGGAATATGAACAGACCCAACCGCAGTTGTTTGTGCAGATTGACCGGGCGTTGGCGGCGGATCTGGGCATTGATATCACCGGTCTGGGGCAGGCGCTTCAGGCGGTGCTGGACGGGCGGCGCGTGGCCTCGGTGTTTATTGATGACACCAGCTATGATGTGCAGATGTTGTCGACCTCCGATCCGGTCAATGATCCCGGTGATCTGGAAAACGTATTTGTGCAGGCGGGCAACGGCCAGATGGTCCCCCTGGCCAGCTTTGTCACCCTACAGGAACGTGCGGTTGCACCGGAACTGGACCGCGAAGGCCAGAACCGCTCAGTCGAGCTTTCTGCGGGGCTGACACCGGGGATGTCCTTGGGCAGTGCTTTGGCCGAGGTGCAGAAAATCGGCGCCGAGGTACTGGAAGAACAGAACCGCATTGTGCCGCTTGCCGAAGCCGCAACCCTGGATCAGACCAATGCGGGCCTGTTTGTCACCTTTGGCTTTGCGATACTGGTGGTGTTTCTGGTGCTGGCCGCGCAGTTTGAAAGCTTTGTTTCGGCGGTGGTGGTGATGGCAACGGTGCCATTGGGGCTGGCCTGTGCGGTCTTTGCGCTGCTGCTGACCGGACAAAGCCTGAATGTCTACAGTCAGATCGGGCTGGTGATGCTGATCGGGATCATGGCCAAGAACGGCATTCTGATTGTCGAATTTGCCAACCAGCTGCGCGATGACGGACAAGAGGTGCATGCGGCAATCTTTGCGGCCTCCACCATCCGGTTGCGTCCGGTGATGATGACCATGACCTCGACCGTGCTGGGCGGCGTGCCTTTGATCCTGTCCGCCGGGGCCGGGGCCGAAGCCCGCGAGGCGCTGGGCTGGGTGATTGTCGGGGGGCTGGGCATGGCGACATTATCGACGCTGTATCTGACCCCTGTGGCCTATTTGCTGTTGGCGCGGTTCTCGACCCCGAAAGCCCAGGAAGAAGCCCGCCTTCAACGCGAGTTGCAAGAGGCACAGGCAACCTGAAAACCTGAACTCGGGGATGTATTGATCTTTGATCAGGCCGGATCAACAGCGCGGGCGGTAAATGGCTTTTTGCCGCGCTGTTGTCCTGAGGTCAGGCAACCGCCGATTTTGCCAATTGCTGTTCAAAATGGTGGCAGGCCACGGTGCGCAGATCGGCAACCGGTTGCGTCACCGGTTGGGTGCTGGCGCAAGCCGCGGTCGCCAATGGACAGCGCGGATGGTAATAACATCCGCTTGGCGGGGACAGCGGCGAAGGCACTTCGCCGTCGATGGTGTCAAAATGCACCAGTTCATCGGCATCCAGCACCAGTTTCGGCACGCTGCCAAACAGCGCCGCCGTATAGGGGTGGGCAGGGGTGTAAAACACCTGATGCACCGGTCCCAATTCGACAATCCGCCCCAGATACATCACTGCCACACGGTCGCTGACGTGCTGCACAACAGAAAGGTCGTGGCTGATGAACACACAGGTCAGCTCCAGATCGCGGGTCAACTCAAGAAACAGGTTGATGATCTGCGCCTGGATCGACACATCAAGCGAGGCCACGGGTTCGTCACAGATCAACACATCCGGCTGCATGGCAAGGGCGCGGGCGATGGCGATCCGCTGGCGCTGGCCCCCGGAAAACTGGTGCGGATAGCGATCCACCCAGACCGGATCAAGCCCCACCCGTTCAAACCAGCCCGCAACATATTTGGCTGATTTCAACTTTGTGGTCAGCCCATGTGCAATCGGGCCTTCGGCCACGGTTTCCCCGACCTTCATCCGTGGATCAAGGCTGGCAAAAGGGTCTTGGAAAACCGTCTGAACACGGGTTGTCACCTTGGTGCCATTCACCATCACCGGATTGCCGTCGATGCTGACGGTGCCGCTGGTCGGGGGCAGGATACCTGCGATCAAACGGCCCAATGTGGATTTGCCACAGCCGGATTCTCCGACCAGCCCCAAAGTTTCGCCTTTGCGTACCGATAATGACACATCCGAAACCGCACGCACCGAACGGGTTTCGACCTTGCCCCCCAGTTTTGCCGCGATTTTTTCGCCGGTGCTGAGCTTGGGACCAAACAGGCGGCTGACGTTGTCGATGGTTAGGAAATCGCTCATGCCGAAACCTCTGAATTCTGTGCAACAGGATGAAAACACCGCCAGCCGCGCGGGCCATGCTGGGTCATCTCCGGGGGCGTGGTGGTGCAGGCGTCACTGGCAAAATCACAGCGCGGCGCAAACGGGCATCCGGCGGGCAGCGACAACAGGGACGGGGTTGTGCCCGGAATCTGGGTCAGCGGCGTGCCGGGCTTGGCCATCGCAGGCAGCGAGGCAATCAATCCGGCGGTGTAGGGATGGCGTGGATCGCGCAGCAGGGTGGCTGTTGGCCCCTGTTCGACAATCCGCCCTGCATACATCACCGCCAGTTTACTGGCGAGGCTGGACACCACTGCAAGGTCATGGCTGATCCAGACCATCGCCGTGCCGGTTTCGCGGGCAAGATCGCGCATCTGGAACAGGATTTGCGCCTGAATGGACACATCCAGCGCCGTTGTCGGCTCATCCGCCACAATCACCGCAGGGCGGTGCAGCAGCGCAATCGCAATCGCCACCCGTTGGCGCATGCCACCGGAAAATTCATGGGGATAGGCGCGCAGACGTTCCCTGGCCGAGGGGATACCCACCTGCGTCAGCAGTTCGGCGGCCCGTGCATCCGCTGCGCGGGTGCTCAGGCGTTCATGGGCGTCAATCGCCATGCGCATCTGTTGGCCGATGGTCAACATCGGGTTCAGCGTTGCAATCGGATCCTGAAAGATCATCGAAATCTCGCGGCCACGGCGGGCGCGCAAATCCGTATCCGACATGGTGGTCAGGTCGGTGCCGTTCAGTGTCACGGACCCTGATACAATCCGCCCGGGTGCATCGACGAGGCCGAGCAGCGAAAACCCTGTGACGGTCTTGCCAGAGCCGCTTTCGCCGACCAGCCCCATGATTTCACCTGCGGCCAGATCAAACGAAATGCCATCAACGGCTTTGACCACCCCGGCGCGGGTGAAAAAATGCGTGGCGAGGTTTTTTACGCTTAGAACGGGTTCGGTCATTTGCGGAGCCTTGGATTGAATTGGTCGCGGATCTGATCCCCGACAAGGTTGATCGCCACAATCAGGATGATCAGTGCCACACCGGGATAGACGGAAATCCAGTAGCGGCCGCTCATCATATAGGGAAAGCCGTTGGAAATCAGCATGCCCAACGAGGGTTCGGTGACCGGCAGGCCCAGCCCCAGAAAACTGAGGGTGGCCTCAAGTGAAATCGAATTGGCGATCTGCACGGTGGCGACCACGATCAGCGGCGGTGTGCAATTGGGCAAGAGGTGACGCAACACCACCAAACGTCCGCTCAGCGGGGTGGCGAGGGCGGCTTCGATGTAATCCTTGCCACGTTCGGCTTTGGCCGCGCCATAGGCGGTGCGGGCGAAATAGGCGTATTGTGCGGCAACCAAGGCACCGATCAATTGCGCCTTGCCTTGCCCCAGCAGCGCGACAATCACCAAGGCCAGCAGGATTGCGGGAAACGACAGCTGCAAATCGACCAAACGCATGATCAGGGTTTCGACCCGCCCGCCGACATAGGCCGCCATAATACCCAGAGCGGTGCCGATGCTCAGCGAGACAAACCCGGCGGCAAGCCCGATCTGGATCGAGATGCGCAGGCCGTAAAAGATCGCTGACAACAAATCACGGCCCTGCGGATCAGTGCCCAACAGGTGGGTATAGCCACCCGATCCGACAAATCCAGGGGGGCGGCGGCTGTCCATCAGGGACAGATTGGCCAGATCATAAGGGTTTTGCGGCGATACCACGGCGGCAAACAGCGCCAGCAGGATCAACAGAACCACCACGATCAGGGCCACCACGGCCACTTTGTTTTCGCGGAACTCAGCCCAGAAGCGGGACAATGGCGTGCTGGTATTACTCATGCCGATACCCCCTGGCGCACACGTGGATCAATCAGGGCGAACAGCAGATCAATCACGAAATTGATGGTGACAAACAGGAAGGCCACAAGGATCAGGTAAGCGACCATCACCGGACGGTCGAGCACGCCAATACTGTCGATGATCAGCTTGCCAACTCCGGGCCATGAAAAGATGGTTTCGGTCACAACCGCAAAGGCCAGCGTTGAGCCCAGTTCCAGACCAAACACCGTGATGATCGGTATAGAGATCAGTTTCAGCAGGTGACGGCGCAGGATCGTGCCTTCGGAAATGCCCGCGGCACGGGCGAATTTGATGGTGTCGGTCAACATGATTTCACGGGTGCCCGCGCGGGCCAGCCGGATCATCATCGCCAGTTTGAACAGCGCCAAATTGACCGCAGGCAAGACGATATGCGACAGCCCGTTCAGCGTCGGAAACGACCAGGCAACGCCCCATATCTCGACAGTTTCACCGCGCCCGCCCGCAGGCAACCAGCCCAGGTTCACCGCGAAAAACAGGATCAGGATCAACCCGACCCAGAAAGACGGGACCGAAAACCCCAGCACAGAAATCGCCATGATGGTTTTGGCCAGCCAGCTGTCAGGGCGGTATCCGGCATAAACCCCAAGGCTCACCCCCAGCACAGTGGCCGAAATCACCGAAATCAGCACCAGTTCGAGCGTGGCCGGCAGACGCCCGCCGATCAGCTCAAGAACCGGGATATTATAGACAAACGAACGGCCCAGATCGCCCTGCAGCAGGTTCGCCATAAAGATCAGATATTGTTTGTACAGAGGTTGATCCAGTCCCAGACGCTGGATCACCGCTTCGCGGATTTCCTGGGTTGCCTCGGGCGGGATGACAATGTCGATCGGATTGCCGATGGCATAGACGCCACAGAACACAATGACCGACATCACAGCCATCACCATGATGGCCTGCAAAAAACGTTGGATAATAAAGCCGAGCATCAATGCTTCCTCTGGGCAAAGCAAAGGCCGGGCGGCGAAACTGCTGCCCGGCCTCTGGTATCATATCACGGGATCAGGACGCGGGTTTGATAAAGAACGCGAGCGTGTCTTCGTCAAAGCGCGGCGTGAATGTCAGGGCGCCTGCTTTGGCCCCCCAAACCGATTGAAGCTGCACCAGAGAGATATAGGCCTTGTCCGCCATGACCTTTTCCATTGCTTCTTCATAGGTGGCACGACGTTGGTCTGCGTCCATCATGGTTGCGCCGGTTTCCAGCAGGCGATCCACATCATCGTTTTTGTATTCGATGCGGTTGAACGCGCCCAGTTTCACTTCGGGATCGTTGGAATGTGCCAACCCGCCCAAAGTATAGGACGCCTCACCTGTCAACGTGCCCCAACCGTTCATGAACATGGAATATTCCAGCCGTGATTGCGCAGGGAAATACACGGTTTTGGAAACTGCATTGACGTTGGTTTTGATGCCCACCTGGGTCAGCATCTGGCCCAGACCCTGACAGATTGCGCCATCACCCGGCAGACGGTCGGCGGTGCAATAGAGATCAACCTCAAACCCGTCAGGATAGCCTGCATCGGCCAGCAGTTCCTTGGCTTTGGCGGGATCATAGACCGGCATCGGGATTTTTTCGCTGGACCCGAAGAAACCGGGAGGCATCATCTGGTTGGCGGGTTTTCCGAGACCTTCAAGAACGATATCCACCATTGTTTCACGGTCGATGGCGTGGTCGATGGCCTGACGTACCTTCAGATCGCGCAGCGGGTTTTCGGCCAGATCAGATCCGTCTTTGGCGCGGACCAAAGGTGTCTTTTCGCGCTGGTCAAGTTGCAGGTTCATCACATAGACGCTGTCGCCTTTGACGGCATCCACGCTGGCATCGCGTTCCAGGGCCAGGTAATCCACCGAAGAGACATAGTTGATCACGTCAACTTGCCCGGCCTTGAGGGCGGCCAGGCGTGAGCTGTCATTGGGGATTTCCTTGCGGATGACTTTTTCCCAAGCGCCTTTGCCGCGCCAGTAATCGTCATTGCGTTCCATCACCAGATCACCCTTGGGTTCCCAGCTGACAAATTTATAGGGGCCGGTGCCGATCGTTGCCGCGCCGGAGTTGAAACCGCCAGCGGCTGTTTCGGGCGTGGAATAATCCGCCGCCGCCTCGGAAGAGACAATGAACAGACGGATAAAATCATTCGGCAATGTTGCCGCCTGACCATCGGTGTGGATGTGTATGGTGTGCGGGTCGATGATTTCGACATCGGCCACGCGGCGCACATAGATCGCCGTGGTTGTGGGGCCTGTGACAACAGGAATGCGTTCGATGGAGAATTTCACGTCTTCGGCGTCAAAATCCGAACCGTCATGGAATTTCACGCCTTCGCGCAGCTTGAATTCCCATGTGTCTTCGTCCACCGGTGCCCAGCTTGTCGCCAGCCCAGGTTCGATTTGCAGGTCAGTGCCGGACCAGACCAATGTATCAAAGATATGTTTGGCCGCTTCGGCATGTGATCCCAATGCAGAGAAATGCGGATCCATTGATTCGGGTCCGCCGCGCACACCCATGGTCAGCGTTTGCGCTGATGCGGCACTGGCCACAGTCAGCCCCAGCGTGACCGCAAGAGGTGCAAGGAACTTCCGGTATTTCATCTTTTTCCCTTCCCGTTGGTGGACAGGGCAGCAACCCCCGTCCGTTAATTTTATTTGGTCGTGTGTTCCATTTGGAACTTGCTTTCTCACAATGTGACGAGATATTGTTGTAGTCAAGTTCATTTTGGAACTCATATGGGTTCAGCAAGGGATTAATTTTAATATGTCAGGTCCGCAGACCGCTTGTGATCAAGATTTTGGCAAAGCAGAAAACACGCCAGAGGCAGATATGCTGCCAGATATGCTGCCAGATATGCTGGATGCCAAATTATGGGAAAATCCATGCCCGTTTACCTTTCGGATCAACTATCTGGCGTTGCTGTATAATACGCCGCTGTATACCTGGGTGCAGGACACCTACGGGCTGAAGCGGCATGAATATGTTGTGATCTATTCGCTGGCGCTGGCCGATGGCGGCAGTGCGCGCGACATTTCCCGCACCTCGGGATTTCCGAAGAATACCCTCAGCAGGGCGGTCAAGCGGCTTGAGCTGATGGGCCTGATCGAGGCACGCAGCAAGGCGCCGGGGGGCGGGCGCAGGCAGGCCTTGCATCTGTCGCCCAAAGGCCGGGCCTTGTTCAACGAAACCCTGCCTGCCTTTGAAGCGCTGGAAAACCGCATGTTGACGGCGCTGTCGGATGGCGAACGCCAGATATTGTTTGAACTGATGTCCAAAGTTGTATTGGGCGCCGAAGACTGGGCAGGGGATCTGCCGCAAGACACGATGAACGAAACCATGAAAGATACCAAAGGAGAAACGCAATGAAGGTTGCCGAGATGAACTGGCGCGATGTTGAGGCGGCAGCGGCCAAAGACCCGCGGTGTATCCTGCCCATCGGGTCAACCGAACAACATGCGCAGCTGTCGCTTTGTGTGGATTCGATTCTGGCTGAAAAAGTCTCTGTTGATGCGGCAGGGCCGATGGGCATTCCGGTGTTTCCGGTGATGCCTTTTGGTCTTGCACCGTATTTCAACGCCTATCCCGGTACGATTTGTTTGCAGGTCGAAACCTTGATGGCGGTGATGCGTGATGTGATTGCATCGGTGCGCCGTTCCGGGTTTCGCCAGATCCTGATTGTGAACGGTCATGGCGGCAACAACCCTGTCGGGGCCCTGGCGCAAGAATTGATGTCGGATTACGGCGATGTGTCGATCAAATTCCACAATTGGTGGAACGCACCAAAAACATGGGCGCAGATCCAATATACCGATACGTCTGGATCTCATGCCAACTGGATGGAAAACTTTCCTTGGACACGCCTTGAACATGCCGCCGCACCCGAGGGCGAAAAACCCCGCGTTGACATGACCTTGATGAAGGCCTCCCCGCCCGCACTGGCGCGCAAGATGCTGGGGGATGGGTCTTTTGGCGGGGCCTGGCAGCGTCCTGACAATGAAATGCAGGCGATCTGGGATATCGGTGTTGCGGAAACCCGCACCGCGCTGGAAGGGCCTTGGGCGGATTTCAGCAATGGCTGAACCGGTTCTGATCTGGGGCGCAGGCGCGATTGGTGGCATCTTGGGGGCCTATTGGGCCCGCGCCGGTGTGCCGGTTCTGATGGTCGATATCGTGCCCGAACATGTTCGCGCCTGTGCCACCACCGGCCTGATCATCGAAGGGCCGGTTGAACAATTCACCCAAGTGGTGCCCTGCGTCACCCCCGATCAGCTCAGCGGCACCTACCGCCGGATTGTGCTGGCGGTAAAAGCGCAGGCCACCGAAGCGGCGCTTGCCGATCTCAAGCCGCATCTGGCCGAGGACGGTTTTGTTCTCTCGGCGCAAAACGGGCTGAACGAACATGTGATTGCCAAACATGTCGGGGCAGAGCGCACGATGGGCGCCTTTGTGAACTACGGCGCGGATTGGGTCGGGGCAGGGCGGATATTGTTTGGCAATCGCGGCGCGGTGGTTGTGGGTGAAATCGACAAGAGCCTGCACCCGCGCACCGAGGATATGTTCAAACTGTTGCAGATCTTTGAACCCGATGCCGTCTTGACCCAAGACATCTGGGCCTATCTCTGGGGCAAGCTGGGCTATGGTGCGATGCTGTTTGCCACGGCGCTGAGCATGGACAGCATGACGGTGAATTTCGCCGATCCCGCCCGCGGCCCCGCCTTGATGGGGCTGGCCCGCGAAGTGATGCTGACCGCCCGCGCCGAGGGGGTGAGCCCGAAACCCTTCAACGGCTTTGATCCGGCGGCCTTTATGCCCGACGCGGGTGATGCCGCTGCCCTGCAAAGCCTTGCTGATCTGGCCGATTTCAATTCGAAAACGGCCAAGACCCATACCGGCATCTATCGTGATCTGGCAGTGCGCAAACGCAAGACCGAAGTCGACCCGCAGGTCGGCGCGGTGGCGGTGATTGCCGCACGGCACGGGATCAAGACCCCGTTGCTGGACCGTCTGGTGGCATTGATCCACGACATTGAAGACGGCAAGCGCGAGATGTCTATCGAGACATTTCATGAATTGACCAAGGTGATCGCATGACCGCCCGCGTGGCCTTGGTCACCGGTGTTGTCGGCGGTATTGGCGCGGCGATTGCGGCGCGGCTGGCAGCGGACGGGGCCAGGGTTGTGCTTAGTGATCTGGCGGGGCCGGATTTGGATCAAGCCGCGCAAACACTGGGCCTGCCCGCGATTGGCGCGGATTTATCCGACCCCGCGGCGGTGCAGGATCTGAACGCGCGGATCACCACAGATCACGGCGCACCCGATATTCTGGTCAATGCGGCAGGGGGCGTGTGCAATCAGGTTGGCGGCCCGCTTGAACAGGTCGACCCCGACGCATGGCGGCGCATTTTCGCGGTGAATGTGGATGCGACACTGTACCTGTCCCAAGCCTTGGTGCCCGCAATGAAGACCGCAGGCTGGGGGCGTATTGTGACGATCAGTTCCGGTGCGGGCCTGCGCCCCAGCCTGACCGGGATACATGCCTATACCGCCGCCAAACATGCGCTGGTCGGGCTGACAAAGCAACTGAGCCTTGAATTGGGCCAACACGGGATCACGGTGAATTCCATTGCCCCCGGATTTATCCTGTCCAACCCAGCCACCCAACGCCAATGGGAGGCCTACGGGGCCGAAGGACAGGCACAATTGATTGCCCGTATCCACACCCGCAAACTGGGCAGCCCCCAAGACATCGCCGCCGCCGCCGCCTTTCTCAGCGGGGCCGAGGCCGGATGGATCAGCGGCCAAATCCTCAGTGTGGATGGCGGCATAACCTAAAAGAGAGACCAGATGACAGACCCTGTACTTGCCCATGCTTTGGCCCAGCAGCCACAGTTGATTGAAGATTTGAAAACCCTTGTGGCCTGTCCTTCGGTCGGGGCCGATCCGGCGATGGCGCAGGGCATGGAAGACGCCCGCCAGTTGATCGAGGCCCGGCTTGACGCGATGGTATTCCAGAACCGCCAGCGCCTGAGCCCCGCCGATGGCAGCGGCCAGCCCGCCGTTTATGGCGAACGGATGGATGCCCCCGGCAAGCCGACGATCCTTGTCTATGCCCATTATGACGTGCAGCCCTCTGACCCGTTGAACAAATGGGACAGCCCGCCGTTTGAACCGGTGGAACGCGAGGGCAGGCTTTATGGCCGCGGCATTTCCGATGACAAAGGCCCGATGATGATTGCGCTGGACACGCTGGCGGCTTTTGTCGCGGTCGAAGGCAAGCTGCCGATCAACGTTAAATTGCTGATCGAAGGCGAAGAGGAAACCGGATCACCATCTTTGCCCGGAATCCTGGAAACCCACGCTGATCTGTTGTCCTCGGATGCGGTTCTCTCGGCGGACGGGGCGCGCTGGCGGCCTGATCTGGTGGCGCTTAATGTCGGATCGCGCGGCAATGCCGGATTTGAAATCCGCGTACAGACCGCCGCCCAAGACCTGCATTCAGGGCGCTATGGCGGCATTGTCGCCAATCCCTTGCATGTGCTGTCCAGCCTGATCGCAAGCCTGCATGACGCCCAAGGCCATATCGCGGCGGCCGGGTTTTATGACGGGGTTGCCGAACCCACACAGGCCGAACAAGGCGAGATTGCCGCGATCCCCTATGATGAAGCCGAAGCATTTTCTGCCATCGGTGCAAAGCCATATGGCGAAATGGGCTATACCAGTCTGGAACGGCTGTGGATGCGCCCGACGGTGGATGTCAACGGCATGTGGGGCGGCTATACCGGGGCTGGCTCCAAAACCGTGATCCCGAACGAAGCTTTTGCCAAACTCACCATGCGGCTGGTGCCGGGGCAAGACCCGCAAAGCGCCAAACAGGCGGTGATGGACCATTTCAAAGAACATCTGCCCGCCGAAGCCACGCTGGAAATCTATGGTGATCGCGGGCAGGGCGGGGCCTATGCGGTGCCACCCGAACATCCTTTGTTGGGCGCTGCGGTGGCGGCACTTGAACAGACCAGCGGGCAAACACCCTTGAAGGTGCGCATCGGCGCCTCCCTGCCCCTGACCGAGATCGTCGAGCGGGTGCTGGGGCTGGACACGGTGATGTTTTCCTTTGCGCTGTCGGATGAAAACTTTCACGCCCCCAATGAATTTTTCCGCCTGTCCTCGATCACCGACGGGCTGGGGGCCTGGGTGCAGATCATGCGCGAAATCGCCCGGATACCCCCTGCCGATTTTGCGCCCTATCGCCGCGCGTGACGGGGCCTGCGGGGATCAACAACAGATATGGTGCGCTGCTTTTGGTGGCGGCTGCGGCGCTGTTCACTGTTGATGTGACAGTGCTGCGGTTCCTGTCGCCTCAGGTGCCTTTTGCGCAGATCATCTTTTTCCGCGCGATCTGCCAATTGGTGATTGTGGCGCTGTGGATCGCGGTCAAACGTCCGGCGTTGTTTGCCTCAAAAGGCTGGCCGAAACTGTTGCTGCGCGGGCTGACTTCTCTGGTTTGTTGGTGGCTCTATTACGCAAGTTTTCAAAAACTTGATCTGGCGCTGGCCTCGACGCTGACGTTTACCACCTCGTTGTTTGTGGTGGGGCTGGCGCCGCTGTTGCTGGGCGAAACCATCAGCCTGATGCGCAAATTGACCACGGCACTGGGGTTTGCCGGCGTGGTGCTGGCCAGTGGCATCACCGGATTTTCAGTGGAAACAGGGGTGCTGTTCGGTTTGGGATCGGCGCTTGCTGCGGCGGTGTTGATCTTTCAAAACAGGGTGTTGTCGCGCAGCGAACATACCGCGACCATCATGTTCTGGATCGGGCTGGTGGCCAGCATCGGCACGCTGCCCGGTGCGGTGGCAGGTTGGACAGGGCTGGACCTGAGGGATGGTTTATTGCTGCTCAGCGCCGGCACGCTTGGCACTTTGGGGATGTTGTTCACAGTCGAGGCCTATCGCTATGGCGAAGTTTCGGCGCTGGCGACCTTTCCCTATATGCGGATATTCTTTGCGCTGGCCGTGGGCTATCTGGTGTTTGCCGAAGTGCCGACAGCGCGCGAACTGATTGGCGCGGCGATCATTGTCGTCTGCGGATTACTGGCGCGCGAACACCGCCGCCCCGTGCGCCCCTGATCGGGCTAGACCGAGACCTGATCATAAAGCTCGGCCTTGGACAGGGCGGATTTTTCGCCCGCCAATGTCACCTTGCCCTGACGCATCACCACAAAATAATCGGCGCGTTTGAACGCAAATTCGAAATATTGCTCAACCAGCACAATCGCCATGCTGCCCTGATCGCGCAGATGGCTGATCACCTCGCCGATCTGCTGGATCACATTGGGCTGGATGCCCTCGGTGGGTTCATCCAGCAACAGCAATTTGGGGCGGGTGATCAAAGCCCGTGCAAGTGCCAGCTGTTGTTGTTGCCCACCCGACAAATCACCGCCACGGCGGTTCTTCATCTGTTTGAGCACCGGAAACAGTTCAAAGATTTCATCCGGCACCGCATGATCGTCCTTGGGCAGACAGCCAAAGCCGGTTTCGAGGTTTTCCGCGACACTCAGCAGTGGAAAAATTTCGCGCCCCTGCGGAACATAGGCAATGCCTTTCTTGGCCAACAGATGTGCAGGCAGTTTACCCAGATTCTCACCATCAAGGATCATATCGCCGCCAGAGCGCCCATGGGTGCCTGAGATCGCTTTCATCAGGCTGGTCTTGCCGACGCCATTGGTGCCCATGACACATGTGATCTGCCCCTGCCGCGCCTCGAACGAGATGTCATGCAGAATTTGTGAATGGCCATAGTGAAGGGTAAGGTCTTGAATGCGCAGCATGTTCTAGCGTCCCAGATAAACGTCGATGACCTGTTGATTGGCGGTGACATGATCAAGGCTGCCCTCGGCCAGTACCGATCCTTCGTGCAGCACCGTCACCTTGCACTGCAGGCGGCGGACAAATTCCATGTCATGTTCGACCACGACCACCGCACAGGTTTTGGCGGCTTCGACCAGCAGGCTGGTGGTGTGTTCGCGTTCATGCGGGGTCATGCCAGCGGCAGGTTCATCCACCAGCAAAAGCCGTGGTTTCTGCGCCAGCAGCATCCCGATTTCCAGCCATTGTTTCTGGCCGTGGCTCAATTCGCCGGATTTGCGGTGCAGGGCGTCTTTCAACCCGATTTCCCCGGCCAGTTCTTCGACCTGCATCACATCGCTGCGGCTGGGGCGGTAGAACAGCACCGAAAACGGGCCACGGTCGTTTTTCAGGGCCATCAGCAGGTTTTCATGCACGCTTTGGTCTTCGAATACCGTGGGTTTCTGGAATTTGCGCCCGATCCCCTGGCGCGCAATCATGGCCTCTGACATTGACAGCAAGGACCGGCTTTTGCCGCCCCAAAGGATACGGCCCTCATCCGGTTTGGTCTTGCCTGTCACAATGTCCATAAAAGTGGTTTTGCCCGCACCATTCGGCCCGATGATGGCGCGCATTTCCGCCGCACCGATGCGGAATGACAGGTTGTTGATCGCTTTGAACCCGTCAAAGGACACCGAAACGCCCGAGACTTCCAAAAGGCTGCTCATTCGCTGGCCTCCTGTTCGCGCAGGGCACCCGCATCGGGGCCAAGATCGGCCCCGTGACGATCGGGGCTGCGCCTGTCTGTCCATAGATCAATCAGCCCACCGATGCCCTTGGGGGCAAACAGCGTGACCAAGACAAAGCTGAGACCAAGCAGGATCAGCCACCAGTCCACCCATTTGATCGTGTAAAACCCCAAAGGCACATCAGGGGCCTGCCCGCCGGTGAACCAGCTTGATACCAGGCTGACAAAAGCGGCACCGATCACCGCGCCATAAAGCCGCCCGCGCCCGCCAATGGCAACCCAGACCGCCAGATAGATCGAGGCAATCGGCAACAGTTCGGCAGGGTTGATGATGCCCGCCTGCGGATAATAGAGCGCCCCCGCGATCCCTGCGATACAGGCGGTCAGGGTGAACAGCGCCAGCTTGTAACCCTCAACAGAATAGCCCAGAAACCGCACCCGTGCTTCATTGTCGCGGATGCCACGCATGACCGACCCGAATTTGCCGCTGACGACCCATGCGGCCAATACATAGCCCAGCCCCAGCGCCAGCGCCGAGGCCCAAAGAAACCAGACCGACACCAGGGATTGCGGCACTTCGGCCAGCCCCGGAATGTTCTGCAATCCGCTGAGGCCGTTGTTGCCCCGCAACCCGCTGTCGTTCTGGAACAGATACAGCGCCAGCGCCAAGGTCATGGCCTGGGTCAGGATCGACAGATACACCCCCGTCACGCGGGACCGGAACGCCAGCCAGCCAAACACCAAGGCCAGAATGCCGGGCACCAATACAACCAGCGTCAGTTGCAAGAACAGGCTGTCGGCAAACATCCAGACCAAGGGGAATTCGCTAGCACCGACAACCCCGAAAATCTGGTTGCCAATGGCATCCACGATTTCCTGTTGGGTCGGCGGGATTTGCGCCTCGGCCAAGGCACCAATAACGATATCGCGGGTGCGTTCATACATCAGCCACATGCCGATCATATAGCCGCCCAGCCCGAAAAACGCGAAATGCCCAAGGCTGAGGATGCCTGCATAGCCCCAGACCAGATCCATCGCGAGGGCCACAAGGCACAGGCACAGGGTCTTGCCCAGGGTCTTGACCATCGAGGTCGAGATCAGGCCTGAACCAATGCCGTCGGACAGCACCGAGACCATCAGCGTGAACAAGGCCAGCATCGCGATAAAGATCAACACCGACGGGGTGCGGGCAAGGAATGTGTTTTGCATGGCTTAATCCCCCGCCGCCCGACCTTTGAGCGCGACAATGCCGCGTGGCCGGAACTGGATGAACAGAATGATAAAAACGATCATATAGGTCTGCGCGGCAAGGGTATTGGACGGGTTGAACCATTCAATGCCCTTTTGCAGCAGGCCAATCATCGCGGCCCCCGCCAATGTGCCCCAGATGTTGCCAACCCCGCCAACCACCACAGTCATAAAGCTTTGAACGATGTAATCACCGCCAAGTTCCGAGGTGACCTTGGCGAACAATCCGATGGCGACACCGGCAATGCCGGCAATCCCTGATCCCAGACCAAAGGTCAGCATGTTCACCCGATCCGGATTGATCCCCATCGAGGCGGCCATGCGGCGGTTTTGCGTGACGGCGCGGGTTTCCAGCCCCATGCGGGTGCGCTGCATGATGAACAGGAACAGCGCGAGGAAAATCAGCGCCAGCAGGAAAATCGCGATGCGGATATAGCTGATCGAGACCACATCATTGATCACCCATGCCCCGTCCAGCCAGGGCGGCGAGGTCAGCGGGCGCGCCTGTGTGCCAAAGATGTTCTTGGCCAGTTGTTGCAGGGCGATGGAAATGCCGAAAGTCGCCAGCAGGGTTTCCAGCGGGCGGTTATACAGCCAGCGGATCACCAGCCGCTCCATCGCCACCCCCGCCGCAAAAGTCACGGCAAAGGCCAGCGGTATCGCGATCAGGATCGAAGCGGTGTGATTGGGCACCCATTGTTGCACGACATAGCCGGTATAGGCCCCCATCATGATGAATTCGCCATGCGCCATGTTGATGACGCCCATCACCCCAAAGGTGATGGCAAGGCCAATCGCGGCCAGAAAATAGATCGACGCCAGCGACAGGGCATCCAGCGCCAGATCAAAGGCTTGGTTCACCCCGACCTTCACGCCGATCCGGTCCAGCGCCTGTTGCGCAGCGGCGGTGACCGCAGGGGATGGATCGGCGTAGACATCGACAAAACGATGCGCGGCAAGGGCGGCGGTGATGCTGGCTTGGGTCGGATAGCCAGGCACGGTGCCAGCGGCGACCAGCGCGGCAAGGGCCTTGGCGCGGGCTGTGTCATCATCCAGTTTTGCCACGGCAATACCGCCGACGCGGCCATCGACAATATGTTCACCCAGCACTGTCTTGATATCCGAAGCCGTGGCCCGCGCAGGCGCCAGATCGGCATCGGCCAGCACATCATAGGCCCTGTCGCGGTCCATATCGGTGCCGATGGCATATTCACGCGCCACATTCAGGGGCGGGGGGATGTCACGGCCCAAAATCATGAGGCGTGTCTGCACCAGCGGGTTCAATGTGGCCCGCAGATCAACCCCCAGATCACCGGACATGTCGTCAATGGCGGCAATGCGGGCGGCCTCATCTGTATCAAACGCGATGGTCAGCAGCCGCTCAAGCCGGATTTTTTCTGCCCTCAGGGCGGGGTCGTCTTCGCCAATGATGGCGTTGCGCAAGGGCGTCAGCGCCTCGGGGGCGGGATCACGTTGCAAGGACAGCAAGGCATCACGGCGATAGGCCGGATCAGGGTCGCTCAGTTGAAATTGCACCAGTGCCATCGCGATCATGGCGCGCACGCCGCTGTTGGGTTTGATCTGCGACAGGCCGGAGGCAGCCATGCCTTCCAAGACCACGCCACCGTCGAAATCAATCAGGCGATAGGTTTTGCTGTCGGTCTTTTCGGCCCGAAAGAACAGCCCGTCACTGCTGCGCTGCCACAGGTCTTTGGCCTGCCATGCCTGCAACACATCCTGGGCGCTGTCCAATTGGCTGTTTGCGATGGCGGCAATTGCGGGTTCCACGGTTTTGCGGGAACTTTTGACAATCAGACCGGCCTGCGCTTGCAACAGGGCTTGCATCGGGGCCTGAATCGGGGCGGTGCGTTGGTCGCTGCCCTGGGCCTGAAGGCCAAGCGTCGCCAGCAGCAGAAAAAGACCTGCCAGAAGGAAATGTTTCATAGGGTAAAGGCCTTTTGCCGTTCGGGAGAGGCAAAAGCTGCCTCCCCCGTTTGTGCAGGGTTCAAATCAATAGTTTGAAAGGGTCTGAACGCAGGTCTTGGTTTCGGTGTTGTACATGCCACAGCCGAGGTCTTTCCAATCCGAGATCAGCACAGCGGATTCAGGCAGGAAATCTGTCCATGCATCGCCGGGGACTTCGGTGGTCTGGCTGATGATGTCGAACTGGCCATCGGCCTGGATTTCACCAATCAACACGGGTTTGGCCAAGTGGTGGTTGGGCAACATCACCGCTGTGCCGCCGGTCAGGTTCGGAAATTTCTGACCATACATTTTGGCGCGCACGGCATCGACATCCGCAGTGCCGGCTTCGGTGACCGCGTTTACCCACATATTAAAGCCAATGAAATGCGCTTCCATCGGGTCATTGGTCACGCGCTCTTCGCCCATGGTTTCTTTCCATTTGGCGACAAAGGCAGTGTTGGCATCGCTTTGGGCCGATTGGAAATAGTTCCATGCCGCCAGATGGCCGACAAGGTTGGAGGTGTCCAGACCGGAGAGTTCTTCTTCGCCCACGGAAAAGGCAACAACCGGAATGTCATCGGCGCTGATGCCTGCGGCGGCCAGTTCTTTGTAAAACCCGATGTTGGCATCGCCGTTGATGGTGCTGATCACGCCGACCTTTTTACCGTCGGCCCCCAGCGCCACAACATCCGCCACGATCTTGGACCAATCAGAGTGGCCAAACGGCGTGTAGTTCACAAAGATATCGCTGGCGGCGATGCCCTTTTGTTGCAGATAGGCGTTCAGGATGTTGTTTGTGGTGCGGGGATAAACATAATCGGTGCCAAGCAGGGCAAATTTCTCGACGCCCAGTTCCTCAAGGAAATAATCCGTGGCAGGGATCGCCTGCTGGTTTGGCGCCGCCCCGGTGTAGAACACATTTTTAGAGCTTTCCTCGCCCTCGTATTGCACCGGATAGAACAACAGGCCGTTCAGTTCCTCAATCACCGGCAGCACGGATTTGCGGCTGACGCTGGTCCAGTTGCCAAAGATCACGTCCACGTCATGCACCGTGATCAATTCGCGGGCCTTTTCGGCAAACAGCGGCCAATCCGAGGCCGGATCAACCACAACCGCCTCAAGTTCACAGCCCAAGACGCCGCCTTTGGCGTTTTGATCGTCCACCAGCATCAGCATGGTGTCTTTCAGCGTTGTTTCGGAAATCGCCATTGTCCCGGAAAGCGAGTGCAAAACCCCCACCTTGATCGGGCAATCAACCGCATAGGCCGGTGCGGCAAGCGCGGCCACAGCAGCAGTGGTGGCCAAAGATGTTTTCAGAAAATTCATATGTATCTCCTCGCGGGGCGGAGGCCGGAAATCCTTGCGCATTCGCACCGGTATCCCTACCTCTTCCCTGCAGCTTTATGTTGCATCCGTGTGGCGGCCGGTCTGAGCACAACTTCTTCCGGTCGTCACACACCCCCCGAACAATCAGGCCCCGAACAATCAGGTTTCGAACAATCAGGTTTCGATCCAAAGACCGTCTTTCCCCGGGTGAGCATCTGTATCGGTTCTGCATTGCAGCGAAGTTGGCAATTGTGACGTTTGGATTTTGACAGCAATCTAACGGTGCGCACATATTTTAGGCATATGATCGCGCATTAGCCACTTATTGCGGCAATTTTCGCGGGGATATTGCTGGTTTGGCAAATTGCGCTGACTCACAGGCGGGCATGTGATGAAAGCAAAGGTGATATTCCACTGCTTTTAGGACACGCCATCACTGCTCCGGCCCTGATATCCGCTTTGCCGATGCCTACGGCGCAGCCCCGTGCGCGGGGGGAACTGCGTTTGTCGGTCAAGGCATGGGCGGGCAAAACCGTGATCCGCACGCTGCGCCAGTCCGGTTCCACCAAGGCGCTGTTTCCGCGCAGCGGTGCAGGCCCGATGCAGGCGGTGATGATCAACACCGCGGGGGGTGTCACGGGGGGCGATCAATACAGCATTGCAGCGCGGGCCGAACCCGGAACACATCTCACCCTGACCACCCAAGCGGCAGAACGGGCCTATCGCGCCCAGCCCGGTGAAATCGGCTGCATCACCACCCGTCTGAACATCACTGACAAGGCGCGGCTGAACTGGCTGCCTCAGGAAACCATTCTGTTTCAGGGCTGCGCGCTGCACCGGACATTGTCTGTCGAGATGGCGCAGGATGCAAAGGTGTTGCTGGCCGAACCGCTGGTGTTTGGCCGTGCCGCGATGGGGGAAACCCTGAACAATGCAACGTTTCACGACAGGATCGAAATCCGCCGCAACGGGGCATTGCTGTTTCTGGATGCCCTGCGTCTTGAGGGGGATATCGCCGCCCATCTGGCGCGGCCGGCCGTTGCCAATGGGGCAGGGGCGATGGTGACGCTGGTCTATGTGGCCAAGGATGCCGAGGCGCATCTTGATCCGTTGCGCGATCTGTTGCCCGACACCGCCGGGGCCAGTCTGCTGCGCCCTGATGTGCTGGTGCTGCGGGCCTTGGCCCCCGACAGCTTTGTACTGCGCCAATCGCTGGTTCCGGCGCTGAACCGGCTGACAGCCAACCACCTTCCAAGATGCTGGATGATATAACATGCAACTGACCCCCAGAGAAAAAGACAAACTGCTGATTGCGATGGCCGCCAATGTGGCGCGCAGGCGATTGGAACGCGGGGTCAAGCTAAACTATCCCGAGGCGATCGCGCTGATCACCGATGCGGTGGTCGAAGGCGCGCGCGACGGGCGCAGCGTCGCAGATATGATGGAAGCGGGTGCCGAAGTTATCACCCGCGATCAATGTATGCAGGGCGTGCCTGAAATGATCCATGATGTGCAGGTCGAGGCAACATTCCCCGACGGCACCAAACTTGTCACTGTTCACAATCCCATTCGCTAAGGAGAACCTTATGAAATATGCGATCCCCGCCCTTGTGTTGGCCACCCCTGCCTTTGCCCATCCCGGTGCCCATCTGCATGCCGCTGATACGGCGCAGGTGTTTGCGGGGCTGGCACTGATCGCCGTGGTTGCCACGACACTTGTTGTGGTCAAAATCCGCAAATGATCCCCGGTGAATTATTTCCCGCCGAGGGCACGCTTGAGCTGAACCCCGGACGGATCGCGATCACCTTGATGGTTGCCAATACCGGGGATCGTCCTGTGCAGGTCGGATCACATTACCATTTCGGCGAGGCCAATCCGGCGCTGGATTTTGACCGGAGCGCGGCACGGGGCAAGCGGCTTGATATTGCCGCTGGCACGGCGGTGCGTTTTGAACCGGGGCAACGGCGCGCAGTGCAACTGATCGACATGGACGGCGCGCGGCGGGTGTTTGGCTTCAATCAGGCGGTGATGGGAGATTTGTGATGCGGCCCAATTCAACTGACATCTGCGCCGCTTTGCTTTGCGCCATGCAACCTGCCGAACACCAAAGGAACAGCTGATGCCCACACGGATTTCCCGTTCAGATTATGCCGCGATGTTTGGCCCCACCGTGGGCGACAGGCTGCGCCTTGCGGATACCGACCTGATCATCGAGGTCGAGCGCGATTTGACCGCCGAAGCGGCAGGCGGTTCGCGGACCGGCGGCAGCGGTGGCAATGCGCTGGCCTATGGCGAAGAGGTGAAATTCGGCGGTGGCAAGGTGATCCGTGATGGCATGGGGCAATCGCAGGTTACCCGCGCGGCCGGGGCTGTGGATACCGTGATCACCAATGCGCTGATTGTGGATCACACGGGGATCTACAAGGCGGATGTCGGGTTGAAAGGCGGCCGGATTGCCAAGATCGGCAAGGCCGGAAATCCAGATACCCAACCGGGTGTGGATGTCATCATCGGACCGGGCACCGAGGTGATCGCGGGGGAAGGGCGGATCCTGACTGCGGGCGGCTTTGACAGCCATATCCATTTCATATGCCCCCAACAGATCGAAGACGCGCTGCATTCGGGGCTGACCACAATGTTGGGCGGCGGCACCGGCCCTGCGCATGGCACTTTGGCCACCACCTGCACCCCCGGTCCATGGCACATCGGGCGGATGCTGCAAGCGGCGGATGCCTTTCCGATGAATCTTGGGTTTGCGGGCAAGGGCAATGCATCCCTGCCTGCGGCACTGGAGGAACAGGTGTTGGGCGGGGCCTGTGCGTTAAAGCTGCACGAGGATTGGGGCACCACACCGGGGGCCATTGATTGTTGCCTTTCGGTGGCCGATGCGATGGATGTGCAGGTGATGATCCACACCGATACCTTGAATGAATCCGGTTTTGTCGAACACACCCTCAAGGCCATGAAAGGCCGCACCATCCACGCCTTTCACACCGAAGGCGCGGGCGGCGGCCATGCGCCTGACATCATCAAAATCTGCGGCGAAGACCATGTCTTGCCTTCCTCGACCAATCCAACGCGGCCCTTTACCGTCAACACCCTGGAAGAACATCTGGACATGCTGATGGTCTGTCACCATCTGGACAAATCCATTCCCGAAGACGTGGCCTTTGCCGAAAGCCGGATCCGCCGCGAAACCATCGCCGCCGAAGACATCCTGCACGACATGGGCGCATTTTCGATCATCGCCTCCGACAGTCAGGCCATGGGGCGGGTGGGTGAAGTATTGATCCGCACCTGGCAGACCGCTGACAAGATGAAGAAACAGCGCGGGCGTCTACCCGAAGAAACCGGCGACAACGACAATTTCCGCGTCCGCCGCTATATCGCCAAATACACCATCAATCCGGCCATTGCCCACGGCATCGCCCATGAGATCGGCAGCATCGAAGTGGGCAAACGTGCCGATCTGGTGCTCTGGTCGCCGGCGTTTTTCGGGGTAAAGCCGGAAATGGTTTTGCTGGGCGGCAGCATTGTCATGGCGCAGATGGGCGATCCCAATGCATCCATCCCGACCCCGCAACCGGTCTATTCGCGCCCGATGTTCGGGGCTTTTGGGCGGGCGTTGGAAAATTCGGCCGTATGTTTTGTGTCCGAAGCGGCGCAGGCCGCAGGAATTGGCGCAGGTCTGGGGCTGGCCAAACAGACGCTGGCGGTGAAAAACACCCGCGAGATCGGCAAGAAAGACCTGATCCTGAACAACGCCACCCCCAGGGTCGAGGTCAATCCCGAAACCTACGAGGTGCGCGCGGATGGTGAATTGCTGACCTGCGAACCCGCCCAGGAGCTGCCGATGGCGCAGCGCTATTTTCTGTTCTGAGGAATATCCAATGGCCCTACCCACCGCCCATCGCGTGATCCACGCCCATCACGGCGATGATCACGTCACCCTCAATTACGATGACCGGTTTCTGCGCCGCAAGGTGCTGACCAGCACCAAGGGCCTGCGGTTTCTGGTCGATCTGGAATATACCACCTCATTGGGGGCGGGCGATGCCTTGGCACTTGAGGACGGGCGGTTGGTGCAGGTGTGTCTGGCGGATGAGGCATTGCTGGAAATCACCGGTGATCTGACGCGGCTGGCCTGGCACATCGGCAACCGCCATATGCCCTGCCAGATTGAGGACAACCGCCTGTTGATCCAGCGCGATCATGTGATCCGCGACATGTTGCAACAGCTGGGCGCGACCCTGCGTGATGTGATCGAACCCTTTGCCCCCGAAGGCGGTGCCTATGGCCACGGCCGCACCCATTCCCATGCCCATTGACCGCGATGTCCTGACCCTCAGCCAATGGCTGTCACCGGCCTATCCGGTCGGGGCCTTTGCCTATAGCCACGGGCTTGAGGCGGCGGTCGATCGGGGCTGGGTCAAGCATGCCGCTGATCTGGAAGAATGGCTGCTGGAGGTTCTGGGCTTTGGCGCGGGGCAGGCCGATGTGCGGTTTCTGGCCGCGGCCTATCATGCCAGTAGCGATGATGAGCTGAGCGAGATCGACAGTGCCGCGCGGGCCTTTGCCGCATCCCGTGAAAGACTGCTTGAGGCCGATCAGATGGGCACGGCCTTTGGGCGCACCACCACGGCGATCTGGCCCGACGGGGGGGCAGATTTATGTTATCCCGTGGCCTTGGGCCATGCTGCATCTGCTGCGGGTATTGCGCTTGATCTGACCGGAAAATTGTTTTTGCAGGCCTTTGTGTCCAATCTGATTGCCGCTGCGCAGCGCTTGCTGCCTCTGGGCCAGACCGACGCCCAGGCAATGCTGCACCGTTTGAGCGCACATTGCATTGCCGTGGCAGAGACGGCCCAAGACGGTGATTTGACCGCGCTGTCCGGCACTGCCTTTCTGGGCGATATTGCCGCGATGCACCATGAAACCCAATATTCCAGGATTTTTAGAACATGAGCAGCCCCAATGGCCCTTTGCGCATCGGGATCGGTGGTCCGGTTGGCGCGGGCAAGACAACCCTGACTGCGGCGCTGTGCGAAGTGCTGCGCGATCAGCATTCCATCGGGGTGATCACCAATGACATTTACACCCAAGAAGACGCCGAGGCGCTGATGCGGATGCAGGTGCTGCCCCGTGACCGGATTATCGGTGTTGAAACGGGCGGCTGTCCCCATACCGCGATCCGCGAGGATGCCTCGATCAACCTTGCGGCAGTGGCACAGATGGTCGCACGCCACCCAGATGTTGAGATTGTGTTGATCGAATCCGGTGGTGATAATCTTTCTGCGACCTTCAGCCCCGAACTGGCCGATCTGACGCTTTATGTGATCGACGTCGCAGCCGGCGAAGAAATTCCCCGCAAAGGCGGGCCTGCAATCACCCGTTCTGACGTGTTGGTGATCAACAAAACCGATCTTGCCCCCTATGTCGGGGCCAATCTGGAGGTGATGCAGCGTGACGCAACAAAAATGCGCGCCGGGCGGCCCTTTGTGTTTACCAACCTGCGCGCGCGCGATGGGATCGGTGCGGTGCATGATTTGATCCGCGAGATTGGCGGTATTCCCTGATCGGGCATCAGATGTCTTTCAACAACCGCAGCGCATCGTAAATTGCCGCATGGGTGTTGCGCGCTGACACGGCATCGCCAATGCGGAACAATTGGAAACTGCCCTCGGGGTTGGTGTTGATGGTTTGCGCCCGTCCTGCGATCAGGGCCTCGTGATCCACCGCACCCTGGTTCGAGGACAGCGGTTTGAGATCGAAATACAGATCGGCCAGGGGCAGGGTGCCGTAGTTGACCACGACCTGATCATAATCTGCCTCATAGCTGTGATCGGAATAATCGGTGCCGATGGTGGCGCGTTTCTTGTTTCCGGCAAGGGCGACATCCAGCAGGCGACGGGTGACGGTAAAGGTGACATCCTTGTCCTGCAGGCTGCGCATATAGGGCACGAGGTTCATCGCCATCACCTCGGGGGCGAAACTGCGGTCCGGGGTCATGATCTCCACCTTGGCTCCGCTTTGCGCGGCGACTTCGGCGGCTTGCAAGGCGGGGTGATCGCCGGCCTCGTCATAGATCAACACATGGCTGGCGGGTTTTGCATCGCCTGAAATCAAATCCCAACTGCTGATCACATGCGACTGGTCCTTGCCGGATTCGAACAATTCGATGTTGGGCAGGCCGCCAGTGGCGACGATCACCACATCTGGGTTTAGGGAAGTTATATCAGCGACTTCTGCCCATGTGTTAAAGTGAAATACCACGTCCCGCGCCGCACATTGTGCCATGCGCCAATCAATAATTCCGATCATTTCACGGCGACGCTGCGATTGCGCTGTCAGGCGTATCTGACCACCGGGATCAGCGGCAGCTTCGAAGACGATCACCTCGTGACCGCGCTCTGCGGCGACACGCGCGGCTTCCAATCCTGCGGGGCCGGTGCCGATCACCACCACTTTCTTGCGCTCAGGCGCGGGGGGAATGTCATGGGGCATGGTCAATTCGCGCCCGGTGGCTGCGTTATGGATACACAGGGCATCGCCGGCCTGATAAATCCGGTCCAGACAATAGGTCGCCCCCACGCAAGGGCGGATGTCGTCTTCGCGGCCTTCGGTGATTTTGCGCAGGATATGCGGATCGGCCATATGGGCGCGGGTCATCCCAACCATATCCAGCAATCCCGCCGCCACCGCATGACGGGCCGTGGCCACATCAGGAATGCGGGCGGCATGAAAGGTTGGCATGCCTGTTGCGGCCTTCACGGCACCGGCAAAATCCAGATGCGGGGCGCTTTGCATGCCTTGCACCGGGATAATATCGGTCATCGCGGGATCCGTGTGGATGCGCCCACGGATCACGTTGAGAAAATCCACTTGACCGCTGGCAGCAAGACGTTTGGAAATATCCAGGCCTTCTTGCGGGGTGATGCCGCCTTTTTGCGCCTCATCCGCCGTATAGCGCAGCCCGATGATGAATTCCGATCCGACCCGTTTGCGGATCGCATCCAGCACATCCATCGGGAACCGCATGCGGTTTTCCAACGTGTCCGCGCCATAGGGGCCGGTCAGATCATTGGTCAGCGGCGACCAGAACTGATCCAGCAGATGCCCGTAGACCTGCAATTCGATCCCGTCCATGCCGCCTGCTTTCATGCGTTCGGCAGCATCGGCAAAATCTGCAATGATGCGGTCAATGTCCCAATCCTCGACCAGCTTGGGAAAGGCGCGATGCGCCGGTTCGCGGTGTTTGGTCGATGAAACCGAGGGCAGCCAATCGCCCTTGTTCCAGTTTGTGCGCCGCCCCAGATGGGTCAGCTGGATCATCACCGCACAGCCATGTTCATGCACCGCATCGGTCAGATTGCGAATCCACGGCACCACCTCATCGCGGTAGGCCAGAATATTGTTGAAAACCGGCGGGCTGTCGCGGCTGACGGCGGCGGAACCTGCGGTCATGGCAAGGGCCACACCCGCCTTGGCGCGTTCCTCGTGATAGGCGGTATATCGTTCCTTGGGCATGCCGTCCTGGGGATAGGCGGGTTCATGGGCCGTGGTCATGATCCGGTTCTTAAGCGTCAGATGTTTAAGCTGAAAGGGCTGCAGCAAGGGATCTTTGGACATGGGCACCACCGAAGGAATTGCGCAGGGTATCGCGCTGTAAATATTGGGTTTCCTTGGTTTCGCTGGCGCGATTCCGGGAACCCTATGGGCACATTAGCGCTATCTCCGAAGGGGAGGGAAACAAAAAACGGCGCTTCCCGCACCGGGAAACGCCGCTTTTCAGCATCGGATCGGGCAAGGCCCGAAAGCGATCAGCGATTAGGCCAGATCAAAACGGTCCGCATTCATCACCTTGGTCCATGCCGCGATGAAATCCTGCACAAAGCCGTCTTTGGCATCAGAGGCGCCATATACCTCGGACAGGGCCCGCAGTTGCGAGTTTGAGCCAAAGATCAGATCGGCGCGGGTTGCTGTCCATTTGACAGTGCCGGTCTTGCGGTCACGGCCTTCAAAAACCTGTTCTTTGTCGTCCACAGGTTTCCAGTCCACGCTGCTGTCCAGAACATTGATAAAGAAATCATTGTTCAGGGTGCCGGGGGTCTCGGTGAACACGCCGTGGGCTGTGCCCCCTGCATTCACGTTCAACGCCCGCATGCCGCCAACCAGCACGGTCATTTCCGGCGCGCTGAGGGTCAAAAGCTGGGCACGGTCCACCAGCAGCTTTTCGGTGGGCACGGCATAATCGGCTTTCAAATAATTGCGGAACCCGTCTGCTTGGGGCTCCAGCACATCGAAGGCTTCGGCGTCTGTTTCTGCCGCCGAGGCATCCATGCGACCCGCTGCAAAGGGCACGGTGACATCATGACCTGCGGCTTTTGCCGCCTGTTCAATCGCGGCGCTGCCGCCCAGAACGATCAGATCGGCCAACGAGATTTTCTTGCCGCCGGGGGCGCTGTCGTTAAAGGTCTTTTGCACATCTTCCAACGCGCCCAGCACCTTGGCCAGTTTGGCAGGTTCGTTGACGTCCCAGTCTTTCTGCGGGGCCAGACGGATGCGCGCGCCATTGGCACCGCCGCGATTGTCCGATCCACGGAAGGTCGCCGCCGAGGCCCAGGCGGTGGACACCAGATCGGACACCGACAGACCCGTAGCAAGGATCCTGCCCTTGAGGTCGGCAATATCTGCCGCATCGACCAGCGGGTGATCCACTGCGGGAATCGGGTCTTGCCAGATCAGATCTTCGGCGGGGACTTCCTTGCCCAGATACCGCACTTTCGGGCCCATATCGCGGTGGGTCAATTTGAACCAGGCACGGGCATAGGCATCAGCGAAAACTTCGGGGTTTTCATGGTAATGCTTTGAAATGCGGGCGTAATCAGGATCAAGCTTAAGCGCCATATCTGCGGTTGTCATCATCGGCGCATGGGTCAGGCTGCCGTCATGGGCATCTGGCACCGCATTGGCCAAGGCACCGCCAGCGGGCTTCCACTGGTTTGCGCCAGCGGGGCTTTTGGTCAGTTCCCATTCGTTATTCAACAGCGTGTCGAAATAGGACATGTCCCAAGTGATGGGCGTGGCTGTCCAGGCGCCTTCGATGCCCGAAGTCGTGGTATGCACGCCCAGACCGCTTTCAAAGCTGTTGCGCCAGCCCAGACCCATGTCTTGAATCGGGGCCGCTTCGGGTTCTGCGCCCACCAGTGACGGATCGCCCGCGCCGTGGGCTTTGCCAAAGGTGTGGCCGCCCGCAACCAACGCAACGGTTTCTTCATCATTCATCGCCATACGGGCAAATGTGTCGCGAATATCAAAGGCAGAGGCCAGCGGATCGGGGTTTCCGTCCGGTCCTTCGGGATTCACATAGATCAGGCCCATCTGCACTGCGGCCAGCGGGTTTTCCAGATCCCGGTCGCCGGAATAACGGCTGCCGGCTTTGTCGCTTGTGGCCAGCCATTCTTCTTCGCTGCCCCAATAGATGTCTTCTTCGGGTTCCCAGATATCAACGCGGCCACCGGCAAAGCCAAAGCATTCAAATCCCATGGTTTCCATCGCCACATTGCCGGTCAGGACAAACAGATCGGCCCATGAAATCTTGTTGCCGTATTTCTGTTTGATCGGCCACAGCAGGCGGCGGGCTTTGTCGAGGTTGCCGTTGTCGGGCCAGGAGTTCAGCGGCGCAAACCGCTGGGATCCCGAGGATGCACCGCCACGGCCATCGCCGGTGCGATAGGTGCCTGCGGAATGCCATGCCATACGCACAAACATCGGGCCGTAATGGCCGTAATCCGCAGGCCACCAATCTTGCGAATCCGTCATCAGTGCAGCAAGGTCGTTCTTGAGCGCGTCCAGATCCAGCTTTTTGAATTCTTCGGCATAGTTGAAATCTGATCCCATCGGATCAGAGGACGGTGAATTCTGGTGCAGAATCCTGAGGTTAAGCTGGTTTGGCCACCAGTCTTTGTTGGAGCGGACATCGAATGTTGTGTTCTTTGCGCCGCCATGCATCACGGGGCATTTGCCGCCTGTGCCATTGTCATTTCCGTCCATGTCTCTCTCCTGTCTGGATGAATTTGGAACCCTTCTAACAAAGCTTTGCCGTAAATAAAAATTGGAAAAACCGATAAGTTTGATAATCTGGGGTTATGACGAACATGACCCTGAAACAATTGCGTTATTTTGAAGCCCTGGCCAAACAGCGCCATTTCGGGCGGGCGGCGGCGCTGTGTGCGATCTCGCAGCCGGCACTGTCGGTTCAGATCAAAGAGCTAGAGACGCAATTTGGCAAAGCCCTGTTTGAACGCGGTGCCCGAGAGGTGCGATTGACGGCATTTGGCGAAGAAGTCAGCGTGAGAATACGGGTTATTTTGCAAGGTGTTGGCGAGCTATCCGAATTCGCACGTGCGGCCCAGGAAGGGCTGGCAGGGCAGTTTCGGCTTGGCATTATCCCGACAATTGCACCCTATCTGCTGCCCAGGCTGATTGGCGGTTTGGCGCAGGATTATCCGCAGATGGCGTTGAACATCCGCGAAACCCTGACGGCGCGCTTGGTTGAAGAATTGCTTGATGGGCTGTTGGATGCGGCCATCGTTGCCTTGCCGGTGTCCGAACCCGCCCTGACCGAGATGCCGCTGTTTTCCGAAAATTTCCTATTGGTCCGGCCACAATCCGAAGCAGATATGCCGGTGCCGAACCGCAGCCAGTTGCGCGATATGCATCTGTTATTGCTGGAGGAAGGGCATTGTTTCCGCGATCAGGCATTGTCGTTCTGCCACAGTCAGCCTGCCATGCCGCGGCACGGTCTGGATGGCAGTTCGCTGGCGACATTGGTACAGATGGTTGGCGCGGGCATCGGTGTGACGATGATCCCCGAAATGGCCAGAGAGGTGGAAACCCGGTCTGCTGATGTGTCCTGCAGTGCCTTTCCCGATCCGCAGCCGCGCAGAAACATCGGCATGATCTGGCGGCGGTCCAATCCCCTGGCACCGCAACTTGAGACCCTCGCACAGAAGGTCCAGCACAATTGGTGCGCGCAGGGATGATAGGATTTTCCATAGAGGTATCTTGTGCCAGTTGAGTAAATAAATGTTTAATGTCAATATCTTGCTTCGATGGATTTCCTGAGATGTGATTTGCTTTCGTTAATCTGGTCGTAACGACTGGTGGGCTACAGGACGGGTACGGGCGGCTTTGCCCGCCAATGGTCGAAGGAAAACCAGATGTCTCAAGATGGCAAATTGACGATACGTATGAAGCCGATCCAATCACTGTTTTTCAAATGTACTTTCATGGTTGCTGTCTGTGTGCTGCTTGTTGTTATGGTCATCGGGGTGCGCAGCAATATCTACAGCCGTACCAAGACCCTGCATAATATCGCCGATCGTGCCAATGAAGTGACCAATCTACTGGCGGTGCAAATGGGCGGGTCGGTGAAATTCGGCAATATTGATGCGGTCGAGGGAATCGTCAGTGGCGTGGTCACCGAAACCCGCCATGAAGCGCTGGGTGCCGTGGTCTTTGATGCGGATGGCAGTGTATTGTATGAAGGATCAATTGCCGATTTCGAAAGCCTGCGTAAAACTGCCGAGGATCTGGGCCGCAAGGCCTTGGCCACGGGGGAAACTGTAACCGAAGACCAGGGAAAAATCGTTGCGATGCCGCTGCGCTTTGGCGCGGAGCAGACAATTGTCGGTGCGATCGTCACCGCCTGGAGCGACACCCACGCCATGCAGGCCCTGGCAAAAGAAAACATGATGACATCGCTGGTGGCGCTTGGGGTGCTGATTGCGGCGTTGGGGGGGGCGGCCTATTATCTGCGCACCCGTATGTCACGACCTTTGGTGGGCTTGGAAACCGCAATGGGTAAAATCGCCGCTGCCGATTACGATTTGGCCGTACCCTTTACCGGGTATCGAGATGAAATTGGCAATATGGCGCGAAAATTGGAAGAATTTCGGATATCTTTGGCCGAGGCGGCCAATGCCCAGCGCGAAAACGCCTTTCAAAGTGCTGCTTTTGCAGGGTCTTCGGCCGCATTGATGGTGGTAGATGAAAAAGGCGATGTTATTTTTGCTAATCCGGCATGCGCTGCGATCATCCGCAGTTTGATGCCCGAGCTCACAAAGATTTGGCCGCAGGTTTCACCCGATGCAATTGTCGGTGCGCCGTTGGCCTCGATGCAGGGGGTCGGCAAAGTTATACAACAGCTTGGCATGGGGGCGGGGGAAACATCGGAAGCATCGGTCATATTGCGGGTGGCGGATCGCATTCTTCAAATCCGCGCCAATCCTGCGCGTGACAATCTGGGCATCAATATCGGCTGTGTGGTGGAATGGATGGACAGGACTGAGGCTCAGCGCAATGTGGCACTGAGTGCGGCGATCAACAGTGGTCTGTTGAGCGTGGAATTCTCGATCAAGGGGCGGGTGCTGGATGCCAATGAGAATTTCCTGAAAATGATCAAGGGCACAAAGGCGGATACAGCGGTCTGTTCGCTCTATTCGATGTTTGCCAATAATTTTGAAAACGATCCTGACGGCCAGACCTTTGGCAAGGCCGCTGGCATGGGGAATATCCCGCCGGGTCGCTATAAGGCATATAGCAAACACGCCGATAAAGTGTTCATCGTTGAAGGCAGTTTTGCTGTGATAGATGATGAGAACGGCAACCCGGAAAAAATCATTTTCCTTGGGGCGGATGTGACCGAACAGGATACGGCCATGCGGGCCGCAGAATTGGCCAGCGCCAAAACCGCCGAGGAACAGGGCCATGTTGTTGATCTCTTGGGGGAGGCGCTGAACCGTCTGTCAGACGGCGATTTGCAAGCGGATATTTCCGAACAGGTGCCACCCGCCTATGAAAAACTGCGAGGGGATTTCAATGCCACTGTGGACAGTCTGCGCAATGCGATTTCCGCAGTGATTCATAATTCCGATTCCATCCGCAGCGAAACCAACGAAATCACCTCTGCGGCGGATGATCTGTCACGGCGCACCGAAAAACAGGCCGCTACCTTGGAAGAAACCGCAGCGGCCCTTGATGAATTGACTGTTTCAGTGCGCTCTGCCGCAGAAGGGGCCGATGATGCCAGCAAGATGTCAGCGGATGCCCAAAAGAACGCCGAACAAGGTGGCGAGGTTGCCCGTCAGGCGGTCAATGCGATGGATGGGATCAAGACCTCGTCTCAGGAAATTTCAAAAATCACCAGTGTGATTGATGATATTGCCTTTCAAACCAATCTGTTGGCACTGAATGCCGGCGTGGAGGCCGCACGTGCCGGGGAAGCGGGGCGAGGTTTTGCTGTGGTCGCAACCGAAGTACGCGCCCTTGCTCAAAGGTCATCTGATGCGGCCCGCGAGATCAACGCGCTTATCTCCTCCAGTGGTGAACAGGTCCGGCAAGGGGTTGATCTGGTGGACCGGACGGGCGCGGCGCTGGCCTCCATCGTGACTTCGGTCTCGGAAATCTCCAATCGGGTGTCAAACATCGCCAGTTCGGCGCGGGAACAATCCAGTGGCTTGGCCGAAATCAATACCGCCGTGAATGAATTGGATCACGTCACCCAGCAGAATGCCGCAATGTTTGAAGAAACAACCGCCGCCAGCCATGCCCTGACGGCCGAGGCGGATGCGCTTGCCAATGCGGTTTCCCGCTTTCGGTTGGGCGGGGCAGCAAATTCACCGTCACCAATGCCCGTGAAGCCCGCGACACCTGCGCCACAAAAGGTAAGCGCGGCAAAATCCGCCCGTCCCATGCAACAGGGCAACGCTGCGCTGGACATTTCGCAAGAGGAGGATGGTTGGGCGGAGTTTTGATCTTTTTTGCAGGACTGAGGGGTGAGAAATTGCGGGGTCAGCACCTGCGGGGTGAGCACCCGAGGGGGGGATCCCCCCGAGCGGATGACGTGCGGTGGGAAGACCGGGTATGTTGGAAACTGGATATGGATGCGTGAAGGCTGAACCATTCGGTGCATACATACTGCCGCAGAAACAGATCGTTGCTGCAGGAAAATCCGGACCACCAAACCGGAAACAAGATTGCGGTCGCGCATACCGGCCCAAAAACGCGCGTTCAAAACCAAGGGTCAGATGCCTGTGATCAAAAGCCAGACGCCGGAGCGCTGATTTGGCGCCTTGAACACCGGTATTAATGCAGGAGTATCGGCGCGCCTGATCCTCGGAACGGGGCCGGCGCACCCATCACTTTCAGTCCCGCGTACCGGCAAACCGTTCTGCCCATGTGGCGCGGTCTTCATCGCTGATCTTGGCAAACAGCACCTCGGGCACCTCAAATCCATGGCCGGGCTGCAGCAGATCCAAAGTTCCTGCAACGTCATCAGGCCAAGGGATATCTGACAGTTTCATGGCCTCCAGCATGCTTTGTGCCGCTTGCGGAATAAACGGCGCGGAGAGTTTTGCGTAAAGCGGGATCAGGTTGAGGGCCAGACGCACCTGCGCGGCGGCCTGATCGGGATCGGTTTTAAACGTGGTCCAGGGCGCCTGAGCTTGCAGGTATTCATTTCCCGCGGCCCAGATCGCCCGCAGTTCCTGTGCGGCCTTGCGCACTTCGATTGCATCCATATGATTTTGATATTGTGCAACCCGTGCTGTCAGATCGGCAATCAACGCCTGTTCCGGCACGCCGAATGTGCCGGCCTCCGGCACCGCTTCGCCGAATTTCGAGCGGCAGAATTTAGTGATGCGGCTGATGAAATTACCCAGAACATCCGCCAGATCCTTGTTCACAGAAGTTTGAAAGTTTTCCCATGTGAATTCCGCATCCGAGGTTTCCGGTGTATGGCTCAGCAACCACCAGCGCCAGTAATCCGCAGGCAGCAATTCAAGCGCCTGATCCATGAACACACCACGCCCGCGCGAGGTGCTGAACTGGCCGCCATCATAATTCAGGTAATTGAAGGATTTGATGTAATCGACCAGCTTCCAAGGTTCACCGGACCCCATGATCGTCGCCGGAAAGCTGAGCGTGTGAAACGGCACGTTATCCTTGCCCATAAACTGGGTGTAACGCACATCATCGGCGCCTTTGTCGGTGCGCCACCAACGTTCCCAATCGCTGCCTTTGCCGGCATCAACCCATTCTTGGGCACAGGCGATATATTCAATCGGCGCATCAAACCAGACATAGAAAACCTTGCCTTCCATGCCGGGCCAATCCGCATCACCACGTTTGACCGGCACACCCCAGTTCAGATCGCGGGTGATGCCGCGGTCTTGCAAACCGTCGCCGTCATGCAGCCATTTCTTGGCAATGGAGGTGGTCAGCACCGGCCAGTTGGCCTTGCTGTCAATCCAGTGATCCAGCTTGTCTTTCATCTGGCTTTGTTTGAGGAACAGGTGTTTGGTGTCGCGCATTTCCAGATTGGTCGATCCCGAAATCGTGCTGCGCGCATCAAGCAGATCAACGGGATCAAGCTGTTTGGTGCAATTGTCACATTGATCACCGCGTGCGCTGTCAAATCCGCAATTGGGGCAGGTGCCTTCGATATAGCGATCGGGCAGGAAACGACCGTCTTCAACCGAATAGACCTGTTGTTCGACAACTTCTTCGATCAATCCCTGATCGGCCAGAACACCGGCGAAATGTTGGGTCAATTTCTGGTTTTGCAGGCTGGAGGACCGGCCGAAATGATCAAAAGACAGGCCGAAACCTGTGGCGATACGGGCCTGAACCTCGTGCATTTCGGCGCAATATTCATCCACCGGTTTGCCGGCCTTGGTGGCAGCCAGTTCTGCAGGCGTGCCGTGTTCATCCGTGGCGCAGAGAAACAGCACCTCGTGACCGCGCGCGCGCAGGTAGCGGGCATAGAGATCAGCGGGCAATTGGCTGCCGATCAGATTGCCCAGATGTTTGATCCCGTTGATATAGGGAATCGCCGAAGTAATAAGGTGTCGGGTCACGCGCGCATCGCCTTTGGTCGTTGTTTGATGCTGCTTTAACAGGCGATCCGGCCACTTGCCAGCCTGACAAGGGCAGTGAGGTTATTCTTCGCGGCTGCGGCGCAGCAAACGCCCGACCAGAAAGCTGGTGCGCGGCGCATAGACATAGCGGGTCCGGTCCTTGCGAGTGGGGCGGGCGCGCATCCGGGTCAGGCCAAACACCACCAAAACCCCATGCCCGACCGAGATCATCAGAAACAGCGCCGAAGCGCCGAAGAGTTCAATCAGCACCGAGGCAACATAGGGGGCAAAGATCGCGCCAACCGCGAAAAAGAACATAAGCGCCGCAGAGAGTTCAACCCGTTCTTCGCTGCTGGCGAAATCATGGGCGTGGGCGGCGGCAACCGAATAGATCGGGAATGTCGTCAATCCGAACAATCCCGCGCTGAGCATCACCCCGGTGGTGCCCAGATCGGCGGCCATAACTGTGATGAAACAACTGGCCATTGCCGCCACCGACAGCCAGATCAACACGATGCGGCGGTCGAATTTATCGGCAAGCCAGCCCACCGGAAACTGCGCCAAAGCGCCGCCCAGAACAAACGCAGACAGGAACCATGCGATCTGCGCAGCAGAGAGACCCACCTCTTGGCCATAGATCGGGCCGACCATGCGAAAGGAGGCACTGGAAAGTGCCGCAACCACCACGCCAGCAGCGGCCAGCGGGGACCGCGCCACAGCGAGCATCGGACGCAACCGCGGCGAGGCGGGGGTGGCAGGCTGTTTCAGTTTGCTCAGGGTCAGGGGTAAAAGCGCCGCACAACAGCCCATCGCCAACAGGTTATATGATACATAGCTGGCCGGTGCCAGAATGCCGATGATCATCTGCGCCCCCAAAGAACCGCTCATGTCCACCACGCGGTAAATGCCCATGGCGCGGCCACGGGTTTCATTGGTTACCTTGGCCTGCAACCATGCTTCGATCACCGTGTAACATCCCGCCACACAAAGCCCGGATGCCACCCGCATCACCGCCCATGCATAGGGATTCACCACCACCATATGTGCCATCAATCCGATGGCACCCGTTGCCGTAAATGCAGCAAAGGCACGGCTGTGCCCGACAGTGCCCATCAATCGCGGTGCCCACCAGCAGCCGATGAAAAACCCAAAGAAATGCGCCGATCCCAGCAGACCGATCTCTTGGCGCGAAAAACCCAGTTTCAGCCCCGACAACACATCAAGCGGGCCGGTGCCGCCCGAAGAAAGCTGCAGCAAAATCACCGAAAAAAACAGGGCGGCAAAGGAAATGAGCAAACGCATACCTGCACATAGGCCTATTCTGCGGCGCAGCCCAAGCGGAATTCCGACAAACTGCAGTCGTTTTCGCGGAACAGCGGAATATTTTAACTTTATTGATACCGCGATGTGATCTTGGATTGTGGCTTGCGATGACGGCCACAGACCTTAGGGTGCCGCCAAAAGGAGAGCCGGAATGAAGCGTAACACACTTGGCAGCAGTGATATTGAGGTCAGCGACCTGTGCTTGGGGTCGATGACATGGGGCACACAGAACAGCGCCGAAGAAGGCCATGCGCAAATTGATGTTGCGCTGGATGCGGGGATCAATTTCATCGACACCGCAGAGATGTATCCGGTCAATCCGGTCTCTGCCAAAACCATCGGGCGCACCGAACGGATCATCGGATTGTGGTTTGAACGGGATTTCCGGCGTGATGAGGTGGTGCTGGCCACCAAACATTCCGGCGAAGGGTTGGCATCTGTGCGCGACGGTGCGCCGATTTCGTCAAAAACCATTTCCGAAGCGGTTGAAGGATCGCTGCGGCGCCTCAAGACCGATTACATCGATCTCTATCAATTCCATTGGCCCAACCGTGGCAGCTATATGTTCCGCAAAAACTGGAGCTTTGACCCCTCGAACCAGAACCGCGCCGACACCATCGCCCATATGGAAGACGTGATGGGCGCGTTGCAGGCCGAGGTCAAGCGCGGCACGATCCGCGCCTTTGGGCTGAGCAACGAAAGCGCATGGGGGCTGACACAATGGAACGCCGTGGCCCAGCGGGTTGGTGGGCCGCGCCCGATTTCGGTGCAGAACGAATATTCCTTGCTGTGCCGCATGGCGGACACCGATGTGGCAGAGGCCTGTATCAACGAAGATGTTGATATGTTGTCGTTTTCACCGATGGCCGCGGGGTTGTTGACGGGGAAATACCAGAATGGCGCGGTGCCTGAAAAATCACGGATGTCGCTGAATGGTGATCTGGGCGGGCGCAAGACCGAGCGCGCCTTTGATGCGGTTGCGGCCTATCTTTCGGTGGCGCGGGCCTATGATCTTGATCCGGTGCAGATGGCGCTGGCGTGGTGCCGCGCACGGCCCTTTATGGGATCGGTGATTTTTGGTGCGACCAATATGGACCAGCTAAAGCTGGCCTTGGGTGCGGCCGATCTGGAACTGTCTGACGAGGTCAATTCAGCATTGGATCTCGTGCAAAAAGCCCATCCAATGCCGTATTAAAATAAGGTGGTTGCTAGACAGGCCCGGCAAGCGCGGTGTTTACACGCCGCGCATCTGTGTGGCGGATACGCCATAGCGTGCTTTGAATGCGCGGGCAAAACTGGCCTGTGAGGCAAAGCCGCTGCTGAGGGCGATTTCCTGCAGGGGGCGATGGGTCTGTGTGACCAATCGCGCCGCTTCGGACAGGCGCAGGGTCAGATAATGCGCCTGTGGCGTGACCCCAAGGCGACGTTTGAATTGCAATTGCAGGGCGCGGGGGCTGAGGCCAAGCTGTCGCGCCAGCGCCGCAAGCGGCAGCGGATCGTCAAGGGCGGCTTCCATCATCTGTTCGGCGCGGGCGGTGGTGGCATTATGGCGTCGATCACTGGTGCGGCTTTGCGGGCGTGGCGGCGTGGGGTCATAAATGAATGTCCCGGCAATGCGCCGCGCCAAGGTTGCCCCGTGGCCTGTGCCGATCAAATCCAGCATCATTTCAATGGCAGGGGCAGCCCCTGCACTGGTCATCCGCGCCCCGCTGATTTCATAGCGGCTGTTGACCACTTCGATCAGCGGAAAGCGCTGTGCAAAAATATCCAAGTCTTCCCAATGGGTTGTGGCGCGGTGATGGTCCAGTAATCCCGCCGCCGCCATGATCCAGGGCCCGCCATCAATACCGCCGACAATGGTGTCTTGTTGGCCCAGCCGGCGCAGGCTTGCCATCAGCATCGGGGTGGATTGCGCTTCGAGATCAAAACCCGCCACAATGATCAGCAAATCACAGCGCGTGACCTTTTGCAGCGGCGCGGGCGGGATGATGATGCCGCTGGTCAGGGTCACGGCGGCATCGCCGGGCGTGGCG
Organism: Sulfitobacter sp.; assembly: GCA_047634585.1. Classification (GTDB taxonomy): domain Bacteria; phylum Pseudomonadota; class Alphaproteobacteria; order Rhodobacterales; family Rhodobacteraceae; genus Sulfitobacter. The sequence continues at coordinate 51,827 of JBLIAN010000007.1, forward strand.
AACTGCCAGTCAAACAAGATCCGCCCCGCCTGACGGTTCGCGGCGCGCAACGGGTCCACTGCCGCCGCAAACGACAGGGTGTTGCTGTCCTTGAGCACTAGGATCGTGGTTTGGATTATTTTGTCTGATTTCATCAAGTCAGATTCGTATTATGCAAAGAGGCCGGGTGCAACCTGCGACATAACTTGGAAAACAAACAACAAAGGAGCCTGCAAATGCCACTCAGCATGAACAAAGAGGTGTTTATCACCTGCGCTGTCACCGGATCGGGTGCCACCCAAGACCGCAGCGCGCATGTGCCGCGGTCCCCCACACAGATCGCGGACAGCGCCATCGCAGCGGCCAAGGCGGGCGCGGCGATTGTGCATTGCCATGTGCGTGATCCCGAAACCGGCGCGCCCAGCCGTGATCTGCGGATGTTCCGCGAAGTCACCGACCGTATTCGCGACAGCGACACCGATGTGATCCTGAACCTGACCGCAGGCATGGGCGGGGATATTGTGTTTGGCGACGTCGAAAACCCGATGCAATTGTCCCAGGCAGGCACCGATATGGCCGGGGCCAGTGAACGGGTTGCCCATGTGGCCGAATGTTTGCCAGAAATCTGTACGCTGGATTGCGGCACGATGAACTTTGCCGAGGCCGATTACGTGATGACCAACACGCCGGGCATGTTGACAGCCATGGGCCGGATGATGACCGAACTGGGTGTGAAACCCGAAATCGAAGCCTTTGACACCGGCCATCTTTGGTATGCAAAACAACTGGTTGCCGATGGTGTGCTGGACAGCCCCGCTTTGGTACAGCTGTGCATGGGGGTGCCTTGGGGCGCACCGGATGATCTGAACACCTTTATGGCGATGGTCAATAACGTGCCCGATGACTGGACGTTTTCGGCTTTTGCGCTGGGGCGTAACCAGATGGCCTATGTCGCCGCTGCCGTGTTGGCGGGGGGCAATGTGCGGGTTGGTCTGGAAGACAACCTGTGGCTGGACAAAGGTGTGCTGGCCGAGAATTACCAATTGGTTGAACGCGCTGGCGCCCTCATCGAAAATATGGGCGCGCGGGTGATCGGCCCACAACAGGTGCGTGAAAAGCTGGGGCTGGTCAAACGGGCGCCCAAGTGACACGCGCGCTTGTCGCCCTGATGCTGTTGGGGGCCTGTAGTGCCGTGCAAGGGCCGGAAATGAACACCGGCCTGCGCAACCCGACCGTGGCTTTGGGCGGCACCACGCGGTTTCGGGCCGGTCACTTTGCCGGGGATTGGCACACGCAGGCCTGTTTGGGCACATGCGCGCCAATGGTCAGCTATGGGGTGGTCGGGCCGGATGCGATCTGGCGCAAGGCAGAGGGCGAAACCACGCAATACCAGATCAGCGCACCGGGGATTCTGCGGGGCAGTGACTCGAAAGAAACCCTTGTGGTGATGTGGGTTGACGAGGGGTTTCGCACCGCAGTTGTCGGGGATGCCGACGGGCGCTGGGCAGCAATCATCGAGCGCGGCAAAAAATCCTCGCCTGACCGGCTGCGCGCCGCAACAGAGATACTTGATTTCAACGGCTGGGATGTCAGCCAACTTCGTAAAGGTGTGTAAATGACCAAGGTAGCAGCAATCATCGGCGGCGGTGTGATCGGCGGCGGCTGGGCCGCGCGGTTTGCTTTGAACGGCTGGCAGGTGCGGGTGTTTGATCCCGATCCCCAAGCCGAACGCAAGATTTCCGAAGTGCTGGCCAATGCGCGTCGGTCTTTGCCCGGATTGACGGATATCGCCCTGCCTGATGCGGGTGCGATCAGTTTTCACAGTACCATCGCCGAGGCCGTGACAGGCGCGGACTGGATCCAGGAAAGCGTGCCGGAACGCCTTGAGGTCAAGCACAGCACCTTTGCCGAGATCCAGGCCCATTGCGCGCCGGATGCCATCATCGGGTCATCCACCTCGGGTTTCAAACCCTCGCAGCTGCAAGAGGGCGCAACCCGCCCCGGTCAGATCATGGTCACCCATCCGTTCAATCCGGTTTATCTGTTGCCGCTGGTCGAATTGGTTCCCGGTGATCTGGGCGATAAAGATCTGATCGAAAAGGCAAAAACCATCCTGTCGGGTATCGGCATGTATGCGCTGCACCTGAAAAAGGAAATTGATGCCCATGTGGCGGACCGTTTTCTTGAGGCGGTCTGGCGCGAGGCCCTGTGGCTGGTCAAGGACGGCATCGCCACCACCGAAGAAATTGATGATGCGATCCGCTATGGCTTTGGTATTCGCTGGGCGCAGATGGGGTTGTTTGAAACCTATCGCGTGGCGGGCGGCGAGGCGGGCATGAAACATTTCATGGCGCAATTCGGCCCCTGCCTCAGCTGGCCGTGGACCAAATTGATGGATGTGCCGGAGTTTACCGACGAGTTGGTGGATCTGATCGCCGGACAATCGGATGCGCAATCGGGGCATCATTCGATCCGTGAACTGGAACGTATCCGCGACAATAACCTTGTCACCATGATGCGCGGCCTCAAGGCCCAAGATTGGGGCGCGGGGGCGCTGCTGAACAAGCAGGAAGTCCTGATGCGCCAAGGATCGGTGATGGGGGCAAAAGCCGCTGACATTCCTGCCGATCAGCCGGTGTTGACCGCGCACCGCACCGTGCCGCTGGATTGGACCGATTATAACGGCCATATGACGGAGTCACGCTATCTGCATGCTTTTGCCGATGCCACGGACCGGTTTATGGAAATCATCGGCTGTGATGCCGGCTATATCGCGTCGGGGGGCAGCTATTTCACCGCTGAAACCCATATCCGCCACCTGGATGAGGCCCATGCAGGCGCGGTGATTGATATCACCACGCAGGTGATCTTTGGCGAGGGCAAGAAAATGCATCTGTTCCACGAGATGCGCGAAGGCGACAGGCTGTTGGCGACGGGGGAACACTTTCTGTTGCATGTCAGCCTTGAAAGCCGCAAACCCACGCCGCCTTCTGATGAAATCGCGGCAAATCTGGCGCGTTTTGCCCAAGGGCACGGGGCATTGCCTGCACCCGAGGGGCTGGGCCGTGCCATCGGCGGGCCACGGTGAAAAATGTCCTGATCACGGCGGGCGCGGGCGGTATTGGCCGCGCCACCGCCGACGGTTTTGAGGCGGCCGGATATGCGGTGTGGATCACCGATGTGGACGGTGATGCGCTGGATCAATGCCCCGCGCATTGGCAGCGCCATCAGGCCAGCGCGGCGGATGAGGCCGCGATGCAACGGGTGTTCGCGCAGATGGATCATCTGGATGTGCTTTGCGCCAATGCCGGGATCGCCGGACCCACCGCCTTGGTCGAGGACATCGCGCTGGAAGACTGGCGCAGCTGTGTCAGTGTCAATCTTGAAGGGGCGTTTCTGGCAGCAAAATATGCCGCTCCGATGATGAAACAGGCCCGCAGCGGTGCGATTGTGATCACCTCCTCAACCGCGGGCATCTATGGCTATCCCAACCGCGCGCCCTATGCGGCGGCGAAATGGGCGGTGATCGGATTGATGAAAACCCTCGCGATGGAACTGGGGCCTTTCGGCGTCCGCGCCAATGCGATCTGTCCCGGTGCCGTCGAAGGCCCGCGCATGGAAGGGGTGCTGATGCGTGAGGCCGCTGCCAAAGGCATGACCCGCGATCAGGTCTATGACGGCTATGCCGCCGGCACCTCGATGCGCAGTTTTGTTGAGGCACGCGACATTGCGGATATGGCGGTGTTTCTGGGATCTGATCAGGCGCGGATGGTGTCAGGGCAGGTGATAGCCGTGGACGGCCATACCGAAAACCCCGACCCCAAAGTCTAACGGATCAACCCGCGCATGTCGGTCAGGAAATCGGGGAATTCCCGCGCGGTTTTGCTGGCTTCCCGCACCAGACAGTCAAAATCTTCTGACAGGGTTTCAATGCGTTGGCGATCACGGAACGCCATGTAATGCCCGCCCGTATACAGCACCGCCAGCAGCGGGCCAAACACAGTCACCGGCGCACTATACAGCTGGCGGGTGTCAAACAGATAGACCCGCAGACGCGGATACAGCTGGCGGGACAGCGCTATCAATTGATCGGTCTGGTCGCGGCGCAATTGCGCAGGCAGGCCTTTGTAATAGCCGACGCCACGGGTGAAACATTCGATTTCGGCCATCGGCATGGCGATTTCATATTCCGATCCGGCACCGCGCATCCAATCCAGACGGTCGCGTGAGGCATTGATCGCCTGTTGGGTGGTGCGCCCCAGATGCGGGCCATATTCCCATTCCAGCATCGCCTGGGTCTTGAGCATATCAGGCAGGGTCGCGGGGACATGGCGGATTTTGTAGCCGGCGGCCTCTTGGTGCCAGCTGAAAATCTGTTCATCCACCAAGGCGCGCGGGGCATGGGACACTTCAAAGCTGTTGGCGACCAGATCAGCGGCGGTTTCGGGGCGGTCCGACAGGCCCAGCAGCCAATCCGAGGACACGCCCAGAACCTTGGCACAGGCGGCAACCACATGCGCGCCGGGCATCCGCGCACCACTGTCAGTCAGGGCTTGGGACAGGGTCGAGCGATCCGCGCCAATGGCACGGGCAAGGGCGCTTTGGCTGATCTGCGAATCCTTGATCGCCTGATGCAGCCGCAGCCGGAATTGCGCGGCGCGGCCATGTTTGGTGTCTGTTTCATTCATATGTTCACTTTTGTCACAGAATGTCCGGTTTGTTAATCATTATCTGAATGTTCAGGGCCGCGTATTGCGGTCATCACAAAACCGTTACATCCAGAAAGAAAAACTTTATGCAGGCCGACCTTGTTCAGGCAGAACGTCACACTGGACATGCCCAGATCGCTGCCACACCCGTGACGCAAAGGGCGGCGCCGGAATGGCCGACAGCGCTGCTGTTGTGTCTCACCGCCGTGCTTTGGCTTGCGGCCTTGGCCCTGCCCGCCGGATGGGGCGTGCTGGCACTGGGGATGCTGGTGTTTGCCCTGACGCTGCATTCTTCGCTCAGCCATGAAATCCTGCATGGGCATCCGTTCAAATCCGACACCGCCTGTACCCTGCTGGGTCTGTTCCAGCCCGGGCTTTATGTGCCCTATCTGCGGTTCAAGGTGCTGCATCTGGCGCATCACCAGGATTCCCGACTGACCGATCCCTATGACGATCCCGAAAGCAATTTTCTGGACCCCAAGGTCTGGGACGGGTTGGCGCTGTGGCATCGGGCAGTGTTGCGGTTCAACAATACCCTGTTGGGGCGCATGGTGATTGGGCCGCTGATTGGCACCCTATGTTTCATCCGCAGCGATCTGCGCCTGATCGGGCAGGGGCACCGCGATGTGGCGCTGCACTGGCTGTTGCATCTGCCGGGGGTTCTGGTGACGCTGTGGTTGGTTAACCTGTCGGCGCTGCCGGTCTGGACCTATCTGTTGGCCTGTTATCTGGCCTTGTCGGTGCTGAAAATCCGCACGTTTCTGGAACATCAGGCCCATGAACGGGCCTCGGGGCGCTCTGTGGTGATCGAAGACCGCGGGTTGCTGGCTTTGTTGTTTCTGAACAATAACTTCCATGTGGTGCACCACATGTACCCCCATGTGGCATGGTATCGACTGCCAGCGCTGTATCGCAGCCAGCGTGACCGTTTTCTGCGCCGCAATCACGGGTATGTTTTTGCCTCTTACGCCGAGATATTTCGCAAATTCCTGTTGCGCAGCAAAGACCCGGTGGCGCATCCGCTCTGGCAGGCCAGGGACGAATAGGATTATAGATCAGGCATGAACATTCCCGTGCCTGATCTGTGGATCATTGTCAGCCTTGCCGCCGCCGCCTTTCAAACCGTGCGCTTTATGCTGCAAAAGCATCTGGCCACCGCCACCTTGTCGGCGGGTGGGGCGACATTTTCGCGGTTTTTGTATTCGATCCCGTTTATTCTGTTGCTCTTGGTGGCCTATCTGGGCCTGACCGGAAAACCGCTGCCGCCGCTGGGCGCGGGGTTTCTGGCCTATGGGTTTGCCGGGGCCACGGCGCAGATTCTGGCAACCGTCTGTGTGGTCATGCTGTTCAAACAGCGCAATTTTGCGGTGGGGATCACCTTTAAGAAAACCGAAGTGATCCAGACCGTGCTGATGAGCTGGATCGTGCTGGGGGAAAAAGTATCGACGCTGGGTTTTGGCGCGATTGCGCTGGGCATTGTCGGGCTGTTGTTGCTGTCGGGTGGGCCGGAAACCAAGGGCTGGCGTCTGGGTGATCTGCGCAACCGTGCGGCGGGGCTGGGTCTGGCGTCTGGGGTGTTGTTTTCAATCTCCGCTGTCAGCTATCGCGGCGCGTCGTTGACGGTGATTGAATCCGATCCGGTGTTGCGGGCCGCTGTGACCTTGGCGGCGGTGGTCACCATGCAGACCCTGATCATGTTGGTCTGGCTGCGCCTGCGCGAACCGGGCCAGATTTCTGCGGTCTGGTCGGCGCGCCGGGTCGCCCTGTGGATCGGGCTGACGTCGATGGGCGGATCACTGTGCTGGTTCATCGCCTTTACCTTGCAAAACGCCGCCTATGTCAAAGCCTTGGGTCAGGTTGAGCTGATCCTCAGCATCGCCGCCTCAACGCTGTTTTTCCGCGAAAAGATCAGTGGCCGCGAATGCGCAGGCATGGGTATTCTGATGGGGTCGATCCTGATGCTGGTGCTGGTGATCTGACGCGATCAGGCTGGCGCATTGCCTTGCAGGGACAGCAAAACCTCAAGGGCGGCATCGCAGCAGTCTTCGGGCACAAACACATGGTCGTGGTGATAGGCGGCGATCATGTTGCAAGGGATGTTTCGGGCGGCAAGCGCCTGTGACACCGCCGCCGTCAATCCAACCCCGTCCAGCGCGGAATAAACAGTCAGGGTGATCTGGCGCATCGGGTGATCCACGGCAAATCCTGCGCTCTGGGCCAGATCAAGCGGCACCAGCAGCGACAATCCTTCGCTTTCGCGAAAGCAGGCCAGGGCGGCGCGGGTCAGGGTGGCGCCCTGTTCGCTGTCGGTGGTGGTGACAAAAACAAAGCGGCCTGCCTGCAGGGCAGGGGCCATATCGGAGATCATATCGGCGGCGGTTTTGGCAATATCGGGCATTGTGATCTTCGTGATCTTCCGGGGGGTTAGTGCGACATCTGATGGCCACGCAGGCGCAAGAACAGGCTTTCTTCGTCGTTGTTTTTGAAAAACGGCACAGAGGCAGGCGGGTTCAGGTCTTTGGCGCGGGCTTGAACTTCGGCCAGTACCACCTCGGTGATAAAGGGCATGTCAAAGGACCGTGCGTCAGACAGGGCCACCCATTGCAGATGTGATAATTCATCACAGGCCGCGTCAAAATCATCCAGATCACTGGCAATGTCATCGGCATCCACCAAAAAGAACCGCGCATCAAACCGCCGTGGACGCCCCGGCGGGGTCAAGGCGCGGAACACAAATTGCAAGGGCGCGGCATTGGGCAGATGCCCGGTGGCGGCAAAGCTGGCCCAATCTGCGGGGGGCGTGCCCTGCCAGGTGCCGCGCTGGCCAAGGATCAGGCCGGTTTCTTCCCATAATTCGCGCACCGCTGCCACGGCCACCGCATGGGCAAGATCGGGATCGGCGTCTTCGCGCAGCCGCGTCGCACAGGTGTCGGGCAGGGGGGCGGCCAACGGGATTTGTGCATCCTCAATGTCCACTGCGCCACCGGGAAACACAAATTTATTGGGCATAAATGCCGCCTTGGCCCCGCGTTGCCCCATCAGGATACGCGGGTTTTCGTGGCGGTCGCGCAAGACGATCACAGTCGCCGCATTGCGGATTTGGGTTTTATCAACGGTCATATGCGGTTCCTCGTCCTGCCGGCGTGAAGGAACGGATCAGGATGGTTTGCCGAAGCCGCCCATCTCTTTGGCCCATTGAAAGCCGATCAAGGCCCCCTTCAGTCTGGGCAGAAGGTAAAGCGACAAGCCGACACATCCAACCGCAAAAATCGTGAACAGCGTTAATGGTTCGGGACGCCACTGCACAAAAGCCACATGCAGCATCGGGGCCATCAGGTGACCCACGATCAAAATGGTCAGATAGGCAGGGCCGTCATCGGCGCGGTGGTGGTGGAATTCCTGATGGCAGACGGTGCAATCGTCATTGACCTTGAGATAGCTTTTCAACAACGGGCCGGACCCGCAGCTAGGGCATTTGCCACGCCAGCCCCGCCAAATCGCAGGCCCACGGGCGCGGGCGCCCTCTGCATCTGTGGTATAATTCTGCAGATCGGGGTTCATCAGTGCACTCTGTGTCATGGCGTCATCCTTTGTCCCATCATAGGTGGGTTGCGCAGCAACAAAAAGAAAGATCGACCAGCCGCCTTGCGGCGTGGTGTCGCAAAGCAGCGCTGCGGCGTGGCGAAAATTTTTCGAAACAATCGCGACGGAAAGTTATGCGCCGTCCGTTTGACAGATACCGCAGCAAGAAACAGCGCGGTAATTTGACAATTACAAGGAGTACCCAAATGACCGTTCGAGCAAAATTGCACATGATGTCTCTGGCCGCCCTGATTGCCGTTGGTGGTCATGCTGCCTTGGCCAAAGGCCCGGATGCCGCCGAAAAATTCGCCGCGATCGACACAGACAGCAATGGTCAGGTCACTGCCGATGAAATGCGCGCCCATGCAGCGGCACGGTTTGCGGCAGTTGACACCGACGGGGATGGTTTCCTGTCACCCGAAGAAATGCAAGCGACCCGCAAGGCGCGTGGCGGTGAACATGCCAAGCGGATGCTGGAAAAATTCGACAAAGACGGCAGTGGCGCTTTGGATGTCGGCGAACTCGAGGCCGCGTTCGAGGGGCGTCATGGCCATAAAGGCAAACGGGGCAAACACATGATGTCGCGCATGGACACCAATAAGGATGGCAAGCTGGCACTGGAAGAAATGACCGGCAAACATGACCCTGCCAAACTGATTGAAAAGCTGGACAAAGATGGCGATGGCAGTTTGAGCGCCGAAGAATTCGCCGCCATGCGTCATCACGGCAAAAAGCATCATGGTCACAAAGACCAAGATTGATAGAATGCAGCGCGGGCGTGCTTGTCCTGGACGCCCGCGCCACTTAGCCAGAGGTGATATGCAAACGGCAGAGATCGAAAAAGATGCCGAAGCCTTGCTTCTGGCGCGTTATGCGGCGGGTGATGCAGCGGCGGCCCGTGTGCTGGCGGCGCAGGTCACACCGCGCATCTTTGCCCATGCCTGTCGCGTGTTGGGCGATCAGGCCGAAGCCGAGGATGTGACCCAGGACGCGCTGGTGCGGCTTTGGCGCATTGCACCGGCGTGGCGCAGCGGCGAGGCCAAGGTCAGCACATGGCTGTATCGTGTGGTGGCCAATCTTTGTACGGACCGTCTGCGGCGGCGCGGCAGTGTCGGGCTGGAGGATGTGGCAGAACCTGCCGATCCGGCCCCCAGCGCCGAACAGGCCATGCAACAGGCGGCGCGGTTTGATGCCTTGCAGGCCGCTTTGAACAGATTACCGGACCGGCAACGGCAGGCGGTTGTCCTGCGCCATATTGACGGTTTGACCAATCCACAGATCGCCGAGGTGCTTGAGATCGGGATCGAAGCAGTGGAAAGCCTGACCGCGCGGGGCAAACGTGCGTTGACAGCCGCCTTGAACGGGCAACGCGAAGCATTGGGGTTTGAAAATGAAGAAACCGGATGATGGTATGAACGGCGATACACTGGACAGTCTCTTTGCCGAGGCCCGCGCGCATCCGCCTGCGCTGCCCGATGCATTGATGGCGCGGGTGCTGGAAGATGCGCAGCGGCTGCAACCTGCGGTGCCGCGCTCTGGCTGGATCGGCTGGCTGCGCGCCTTGGGCGGTGGTCCGGGGATTGGCGGGCTGGTCATGGCCACCTGTGTGGGATTCTGGCTGGGGGTGGCGCCGCCTGCGGTGATGCCCGATCTGGCCGGAGAATTGTTGAACATCCAAACGGAAACCAGCCCGGAGACCGGCGGTGATCTGACCGCTTTTGGCTGGGATATTGAGGAAGGGTCGGTCGATGGATAATCAGGCGATGGACAAACAAACGCCATCCCGTAAAAGCAGCCGCAACTTGCGCTGGGCGCTGGGTTTGTCGCTGGCGGTGAATCTGGTGATTGTCGGCGCGATCGCAGGCGCGGTGTACCGCCATTCCGGCGGGGGCGGCAAGGACCGCTATCATGGTCCCGATATGCGCAGCTATGCCACGCCCTATGTGCGCGCACTGCCCCGCGACGCCCAACGCGCCTTGCATGATGCGCTGCGCGATCGCGCGGGGCCAAAGCCGCCGTCACGCAGTGAACGCAAGGCCCAATACGCCCAGATGCTGACCGCCCTGCGCCGTGACCCGTTTGACCAGCAATCGGTGCAGGATATTCTGCGCGCCCAAAGTCAGGCGGTGATCGGCATGCAGGACGCGGCGCATGGGGTCTGGTTGCAACAGATTTCGGCAATGTCCGACGCAGAGCGCGCTGCCTTTGCCGATCGCCTTGAGCAACAGTTGAACGACCGCAAGCACAAATGGCGCAAGCCCAAGCGTGACTGACACGCGCCATCTTGCCCTGACCCCAAGGGCAGGGTAGGCACGCAAAACCTTCAAGCGGAGCCTGCCATGAAATTCGACGACGAAAACGAAGTATTGGCGGTGGTCCAAGCGTCCAAAGGGCGGCGGTTTCTGGGGGTTTTGTCGCTGGCCCTGCTGGGTGTTGCGCTGATCTATGTGGCTTTGGCCAGATCCCCTGACTGGCACTGGCAGATTTTTCTGGTGCTGGTCGGGGCAGGGGCAATCTGGATGGCCCATGCCATGTGGCAAGGCACCGCCAGCGCTGTTGAACTGACCCCGCTGGTGCTGCGCGACAGGGACGGTACCGTGATTGCACGGGTCGAAGACATCACCGGCATGGACCGCGGCTTTTTCGCGTTTAAGCCCTCAAACGGGTTTTTGTTGAAAACAACCGCATCCGCAACGGCGGGCCGCAACTGGCGCCCCGGCCTGTGGTGGCGCATGGGGCGGCGCATCGGCATTGGCGGCATGACACCGGGCAATCAGACAAAATTCATGTCAGAGATACTGGCCGCGATGATGGCAACCCGCGATATGGTAGACTAAAGAGCAACGGGTCTGATCAGACCCCGTCAGCACATTCCACCCAGCAGACCCGCGGCGCATAGCGCGGGCGCGTAAAGACAAACGTCCGGATCTCGCGCTGTTCCAGCCCTGTGGCAAAGGGCGGCTCATAGGTTGTCCAGGTCTCGACCAGCACAATCCGTTCCCGATCCGGCATCACCGGTAATTTGTCTTTCCAATTGGCAATGTCACTGTTGCGCAACGGCTGTTTGTTGCCACGGGTCTGTGACCAATCGCTATAAAACCTGTCGTCACCTGCATCATAGACCAATGAGGTGATGCGCAGTGAAGAATTGCCTTGGCTGCCGGATAGATATTCGAACATATCCAAAACGCCGGTCAGATAATCCGAGTCAATGGGGGCGGTTTCCCGCGACACCGCATCGCCGACGGTATAGGCGGCTTTTTGGGTGATGCTATAGGTGCGGAAGGCATCAAAAATCGAAAACATCGACAGGAAAGCCCAGAACATCACCGGCATGATGATCATGGCCTCAATGGCAATCACCCCGTCTTCACGGCGCAGGAAATCTGCACGGGCGAGGGAAACCAACATGGGTTTGATACGGTGGCTAAACATTAACCCGGCTCCTGAACAAAGGCGGCTGTTGCGAACATTTTGGCCTGCCCGGACCCGTCTTTATCAAAGGCATAGCCCAAGCCACTGGTGGGAAAGATCGGATCAAATTTGATGCAGGCGCGCAGCAGCATCATTTCGTGTTGCTGGCCCAGCGAAAAGCCCCGCACCGGCTTCACCGGCTCGGACGTGTCCACGCAATCGGCCTGTTGCGCAAACCCCGAGAAATTCCGGGGATTGACCGGCGTCATTTCAAGCCGCAGCGTGCTTTGGCAATTTTCGACAAAACCGATGTTGCCGCAGATGATGCCCTTGATCATATTGTGGTCCATTGCGGTATTGGTATGTAGCCGGACATAGCGCACGGCGATATCAAGACCGCGATCCAGATACATCTGGCGCATCGAATAGATGCCCATTTCGACCGACATCAAGAAGGCACCAAACAGGATCGGTACAAAGATGCAGAATTCGATCACCAATGCCGACCCGTCCTGATCCTTGCGGAACCGGCGCAGCAAATGTTTCAAACGGATAATCATTGGGTCAGCCTCAACTGGTTGATCTGGCGGGCGATGGCCGAAAAGGCTTCGGTGATTTCAACACCTTCCACACGGAAGAAATGGCTGGGCGATGAGGCGCAGTCGCGCATCACGTTGGCCCCGTGGTTGCTTACTTCAAAGCCGATTGACCAGATGACGATATTCTTGGCGCGTGCTGCTGCGCAGATGTTGCTCAACATGCTGTCCGCCTGACCGGGCGTATATTTGGTATAGGCCCATCTATAGTGTTTGTTGGAGCGCACGTTCTGGTTCAGCCAGTAATACAGGGGGTAGCGGCTCCATTGTTTGCGCTCGCTTTTGCTGTCGTATTTACTGTCTTGAATCCGCACGGTGGATACGTTTTCCCCATCGGTCATCAGGATAATGGTCTTGAGCGTTTCCACGTCGGAATAGGCCGCCGGGCGATTTGCAAATACCCCGTCAACGGTGCTCAGCTTTTCGGTGATCGGGCGGAAAGCCGGATCCAGCATCGCGACGCCCCATTTCATCCCAAGGTGAATGGCAGTGTTTGCGCGCGGGCGGAATTTGTTGATACGGGTTTTGAGGGCGTTTTTGTCCTGCGAAAATGCAGCGATTTCTTCGTAATCCCGCTTCGGGCAACCGGGGTTGTCGATCGCACCTTCGCTGGAATTACGGTTCCAGTAATAGCCGGCCTCGAAAAACTGCATGTGTTTGTAGGATTTGGTCAGGCTGAGCGCGACTTGGTTGAAATCGCTGGTCTCGAAATCGACGCAATGGGTATAGGTCGGGTTCCATGCGTTGATGTTCAATTCATCAAAGATTTCTTCACCTGCATTGACCTGCGCGGTGTAGGGGATCACCGAAACCGAAATCAGATCGGCGGTTTCAGGTTTCAGAACCGAATCCAGAAATGCCCCCGCGGCGTCATGCAGATTGTCCATCTTGTTGTTGCTGGCCATTGAACCCGAAATATCAAGCACCAGCGAAATCTCGACTTTGTTTACTTTTTCTTCGGCTTGCGAATAGGCCGGGACGTTGATGTTGCTCACACCCAATGTGTTCATGAATTGGGTTTTCATGCTGGTTGAGGCATCCACAGTCACAGTGCGATAGTTCAAGCCTTCGTCCACAGTGACGTTTGAGACAAAATCGGCCATGCCGGATTTGGCGAAATAATCGCGTACCACCGCTTCAGGGTCGAGGGTCTGATCCAGGTCGGCCGCGGCCAGCACCGCGCGGTCCGCGACCGCCTGAATGCGGGTCCGTTCCATTTCGTGATGCATCATGTCCACGCCGATGCCGCCAATCATCAGCATCATCAACACCATGAAACAGGCGAAAATCGTGATGGTCCCGTCTTCACCCTGCGCAAAGCGGCGCGGCTGTGCCGCGATCTGCATGAACTGCTGTCGGTTCAACTTCGGTTTCATCATTGTCACCTTTTCATGGTCGCAAAACGCAGATCCCGCGGGGAAAGCAGACTTTGCCTTATGAGGGTTGTGATGCGGAAACTTGTCTTAAATAGGGCGATTGCGTGTCAAACTGCGCCGGTTATAGGGCTATTTCGACGCCAAATCCGGACTCTTGCCGTTTCTGTTTCCGGTTTGATTACAAATATTGGCGCATACTGCGAATCATGGCATCTGCCCGGAAATTGGGCGTTAACTAGGAATAATGTCGCAGCTTGCAAACTTGGCGGTTAGGGTGGGGCCGCAGGGCAGACCCGGTTGAGTCGCCCCGCTCAGGTTGCATCGTTGCATCAAAACAGGAGAACCCAATGAATCCTTCCACCGAGCCAAGCTTCCGCGACAGTGTTGATATGATGTTCAATCGCGCTGTGGCGCTGATGGATCTGCCGCCCGGGCTGGAAGAAAAAATCAGGGTGTGCAACGCCACCTATACCGTGCGTTTCGGCGTGCGCCTGCGCGGCAAGATCCAGACCTTCACCGGATACCGTTCGGTGCATTCCGAACATATGGAACCGGTCAAGGGCGGCATTCGCTATTCCATGGCGGTGAACCAGAACGAGGTTGAGGCGCTGGCGGCGCTGATGACCTATAAATGCGCTTTGGTCGAGGCCCCCTTTGGCGGGTCCAAGGGCGGGTTGTGCATTGACCCACGCGAATATGACGAACACGAACTTGAACTGATCACGCGGCGCTTTGCCTATGAGTTGATCAAGCGCGATATGATCAACCCCGCCCAGAACGTGCCCGCCCCCGACATGGGGACGGGTGAACGCGAAATGGCGTGGATTGCCGATCAATACAAACGCATGAACACCACCGACATCAACGGCGTGGCCTGTGTGACCGGCAAACCCACCAATGCGGGCGGCATTCAGGGCCGCACCGAAGCCACCGGTCGCGGCGTGCAATATGCGCTGCGGGCGTTCTTTCGGGATCCGCAAGGTCTGGCCAAGGCCGGGCTGAGCGGCAAACTGGAAGGTAAAACCGTGATTGTTCAGGGTCTGGGTAATGTCGGATACCATGCCGCCAAGTTCCTGAAAGAAGAAGACGGCTGTATCATCACCGCCATCATCGAACGTGACGGTGCGCTGTTTGATGAAAACGGTCTGGATGTCGAAGCGGTCTATCAGTGGATCGCCAAACACGGCACGATCACCGGCTATCCCAGTGCCAAATGCGAGGCGGACGGCGCCAAACTGCTTGAGGCGCAATGTGACATCCTTATTCCGGCGGCGCTGGAAGGGGTGATCAACCTTGGCAATGCCGACCGCATCAAAGCGCCGCTGATCATCGAGGCGGCCAATGGTCCGGTGACGGCGGGGGCGGATGAAATCCTGCGTGAAAAAGGCACGGTGATTGTCCCTGACATGTATGCCAATGCTGGCGGGGTGACGGTGTCCTATTTCGAGTGGGTGAAAAACCTGTCGCATATCCGTTTTGGCCGGATGCAGCGCCGTCAGGAAGAATCGCGTCACCAACTGGTGGTCGATGAATTGGAACGCCTCTCTGCTGACAGCGGCATCGGTTGGCAGTTAAGCCCCAACTTCAAAGATAAATATCTGCGCGGTGCGGGCGAACTGGAACTGGTGCGCTCGGGTCTGGATGACACGATGTCCACGGCCTATCAATCAATGGCCGATGTCTGGCATGGCCGCGATGATGTGGATGATCTGCGCACCGCCGCCTATCTGGTGTCGATTGACAAAGTCGCATCGAGCTACCGCGCCAAGGGCCTATAAAACCAAAAACGGCAGAGCAGTGCCGCTCTGCCGTTTTTCTTTGCCAAAACGCAATAGACGCCCGATCAGAGGCGGACAGATCAAACCGCGCCTTCTATACCGAATGCATGATGTTTGATTTACCCGATGAGGACGCGCTTTATCAGGCGCTGCTGGACCGTGATACGGATTTTGACGGGCGTGCCTTTGTTGGGGTGACCACCACCGGGGTGTTTTGCCGCCTGACCTGTCCGGCGCGCAAACCCAAACGCGAAAATTGCCGGTTTCACGCCACGGTTGCTGCCTGCGTCGAGGCCGGATTTCGCCCCTGTAAACGCTGTCACCCTTTGGCCCCCGCCGCGCAAGGCGATCCGGCGATTGCGCGGCTGACCCAAGCCTTGCAAGACGCGCCAACCCGCCGCTGGGACACGGCCGCGATCACCGCGCTGGGGTTTGATCCCTCAACGGTGCGGCGCGCCTTCAAGCGCCACTTTGGCATGACATTTTTGGAAATGGCGCGGCTGACACGGCTGCGCAGCGGTGCGGCGATCCTGCCAAAAGGCGGGCGGGTGATTGATGCACAATTGGAGGCCGGATATGAGAGTTCCGCGGCGTTTCGCGCCGCGTTTGGCCGCTATCTGGGCCTGCCTCCGGGGCGTTTTGCCAAAAACGGGGTGCTGCGGGCGGATTGGATCGACACCAAACTGGGGGTGATGATCGCGGTCAGTGACGCCCATGCGCTGCACCTGCTGGAATTCACCGAACGCCGTGCCTTGCCTGCTGAGCTTAAGCGGCTTTATGCACAGGCCAAAGGCAGTCTCGGCTTTGGTCGTTATGCGCCGACAGACCGGATCGAAGCCGAACTCCACGCCTTTTTCGCAGGCGACAATGACCGGTTCGAAACCCCGCTGGCCCCTTCGGGCACCCCTTTTTGTCAAGAGGTCTGGCGCGCCTTACGCACCATTCCCGCAGGACAAACCCGCAGCTATTCGCAACTGGCGCGCAGCATGGGGCGCCCCGATGCCACCCGCGCCGTGGCCCGCGCCAACGGGGCCAATCCGATTGCCATTGTCATTCCCTGTCATCGTGTCTTGGGGGCGGACGGGGCATTGACGGGCTATGGCGGCGGGCTGTGGCGCAAGCAGGCGTTGATTGATCTTGAACGCGGCTATGGCGCAGCCGACGGCGGCTGATTCCGGTCAGATGCCACAAAATCATGCAAGAACCGGATGATAGCGCCGTGTCGCTTTCTTTCTCAGACGTCGCTGGCAGGACGATCCGTGACGCTAACTGCTGCAAAGCGGTGCCCAGACATTGATACTCCTGTGCGAAGGTGACTAGTGTAAGTGGTCTGCACCAAACGGGAGTATCAAATGCGGTTTTCTGGCTTGCGCGTGCTGCGCGAAGGTTTGACCGGCAACAAGGGCTGGGCACCGCATTGGCGTGATGCCGAACCCAAGGCCGAATATGATGCGATTATCATCGGCGGCGGCGGGCATGGGCTGAGCACGGCCTATTACCTTGCCAAAAATCACGGCATGACCAATATCGCGGTGCTGGAAAAGGGCTATCTTGGGGGCGGGAACGTCGGGCGTAACACCACGATTGTGCGGGCCAATTACATGCAACCGGGCAATTCCGAATTCTATTCCCATTCCCTCAAGCTGTGGGAAGGTATGGAAGAGGATTTGAACTATAATGCCATGCATTCCCAGCGCGGCATCATCAATCTGTTCCATTCCGACGGCCAGCGCGACGCCTTTGCGCGGCGCGGCAATATGATGATCGACCAGGGCGATGATGCAGAATTGCTGGACCGCGAAGGCGTGCGTAAATATCTGCCCTATCTGGATTTCGACAATGTGCGGTTTCCGGTCTACGGCGGGTTGTTGCACCGCCGCGGCGGCACAGCGCGCCATGATGCGGTGGCCTGGGGCTTTGCCCGGGGGGCCAGTGATCGCGGTGTCGATCTGATCCAGCAATGCGAAGTCACCGGGATTGATATCGAAAACGGTCAGGTGCGCGGCGTGCAAACCACACGCGGGGCGATCCGTGCCAAAAAGGTTGGCATCGTGGTGGCGGGCCGGTCCGGGCAGGTGGCGGCAATGGCGGGGATGAGATTGCCAATCGAAAGCCATATCCTGCAGGCCTTTGTCACCGAGGGCATCAAGCCGGTGATCGACCATGTGGTCAGCTTTGGCATGGGCCACTTTTACATCAGCCAGTCTGACAAGGGCGGGTTGGTCTTTGGCGGTGATCTGGACTTTTATGCTTCTTATGCCAGCCGTGGCAACATGCCGATGATGGAACATGTGATGGAGGCGGGGATGACGCTGATGCCGATGATCGGCAAGGCCAAGGTGCTGCGCTCTTGGGGCGGGATCATGGATATGACCCCCGATGGCAGTCCGATCATCGACAAGACCGACACGGATGGTTTGTTCATAGATTGCGGCTGGTGTTACGGCGGTTTCAAGGCGGTGCCGGGATCAGGGTTCAGCTTTGCGCATCTGATGGCGACGGGCAATCACCATGAACCCGCTGCCAAATTCCGTCTTGACCGGTTTCGCACCGGACGCGGGATGATGGATGAAGAGGCCACAGGGTCTCAACACAATCTGCACTGAGGCCCGACACCGTGGTGCATAAGTTTATTTGGCCAAATGAAGCAGGGGCAAGCGCCCTTCAAGGAGCCTGACGTGAGAATTGAATGTCCGATCTGTGGCAGCCGTGACCGGCGCGAATATTATTATCAGGGGGCCGCTGTGATGTTGGAGCGCCCGAGCGAAGACGCGGGAATAGCGGCTTGGGACAATTATTTGCACCTGCGCGACAATCCGGCTGGCGACACCCGTGATCTGTGGCATCACGAGGGCGGCTGCGGGTCTTGGCTGGTGGTGACGCGCAACACTGTGACCCATGCGGTGGCCAAGGTGGAACTGGCAAGCGACGTCAAAGGGGCAATGGCATGAGGATCGCGGGAAAAGGTCTGATCGACCGCAGCACATCTGTCAGCTTTAGTTTTGATGGTAAAACCTATCGCGGGTTTGCAGGCGATACCGTGGCATCGGCCTTGTTGGCCAATGGGGTCACTTTGATGGGGCGGTCGTTCAAATATCACCGCCCGCGCGGCGTGTTGACGGCAGGCAGCGAAGAACCAAACGCCTTGATCACCGTGGGGCAGGGGGCGGCGCAAGAGCCCAATGTCCGTGCCACTGTGCAGGAGATCTACGAAGGTCTGGTGACGCGGTCGCAGAATGCCTGGCCGTCGCTGGATTTTGATGTGATGGCGGTGAATGATCTGGCCGCGCCGTTTCTGGGTGCCGGATTTTATTACAAGACCTTCATGTGGCCCAAAAAGTTCTGGGAAGCGGTCTATGAACCGATCATCCGCAAGGCCGCTGGGTTGGGCGCATTGAGTGGTGAAACCAATCAGGACACCTATGAGCGGGCCTATGCCTATTGTGATCTGCTGGTCATTGGCGCGGGTCCGACTGGATTGATGGCTGCGCTGACGGCGGCGCGGGCGGGTGCGGATGTGATCCTTGCCGATGAAGACGCGGTAATGGGCGGGCGTCTGAATGGCGAAACCGGCAGCATCGGGCATCAATCCGGCGCGGCATGGGCCGCGGGCGTGGTGGCAGAACTGGCGGGCATGGACAATGTGCGCCTGATGACCCGCACCACGGTGACCGGGGCCTATGACGGCGGTATGTTCGGGGCGCTGGAACGGGTGAATCACCACACTGGCAAACGCGGCAACGGCGCGCCGCTGGAATGTTTCTGGCGGATTGCCACCAAGCACAGCGTGCTGGCGGCGGGCGCATTGGAACGCCCGATTGCCTTTCAGAACAACGACCGTCCGGGGATCATGACCGCCTCGGCGGTGCGCAGCTATCTGAACCGTTGGGGGGTCAGCCCCGGCAAGCAGGTGACGGTATTCGGCAATAATGACGATGCCCATCGCACCGCACGCGATCTGTCGGCGGCGGGCGTGCATGTGGCGGCGCTGATCGACAGCCGCGATGATGTGGTGGTCGAAGGCGCGGATTTCCCTGTCTATACGGGCGCGCAGGTCTGCAATTCCAGCGGCCGCAAGGAACTGGAAAGCATCACCATCCGCAGCGTCAGTGGTGAACAGGCGATCCAGACCGATTGTCTGGCGATGTCGGGCGGCTGGAACCCTACGGTGCATCTGACCTGTCACATGAACGGGCGCCCAACATGGCGGCCCGACATCCAGGCCTTTGTGCCAACCGACGGCACGATTCCCGATATGATCGTGGCGGGGGCCTGTAACGGTGTGTTTTCCACGCTGGGTTGTCTGGAGGATGGTGTCAAAGCCGCCCAAAACGCCTTGGCGGCGCTGGGTAAAAAATCACTGGAAATGGATTTGCCTACGGCCGAAGATGCGCCCTATGCGCTGTCACCGCTTTGGGCGGTTGCGGGCAAGGGCCGCGCATGGCTGGATTTCCAGAACGATGTTTCGGTCAAGGATGTGAAACAGGCAGCAATAGAAAATTTCCGTTCTGTGGAACATATGAAACGCTATACCACACAGGGTATGGCGACGGATCAGGGCAAGAATTCCAATGTTTCGGCGCTGGCGGTTCTGGCCGATGCGACGGGGCGCGGGATACCGGAAACCGGCACCACGACATTCCGTCCGCCCTATTCACCCGTGGCAATTGCCGCGATGGGGGCAGGGGCGCAGGGCAAGGGTTTTGCGCCGCAGCGCTTTACCACCAGCCACAAGGCCAGCATCGCGGCGAATGCGCCGATGATCGAGGCAGGGCTGTGGTATCGTCCCAGCTATTTCCCGCAGGCGGGTGAAACCAACTGGCGGCAATCGTGTGACCGTGAAATCGGCTATGTGCGCAAGGCAGTGGGCATCTGCGATGTCTCGACCTTGGGCAAGATCGACATTCAGGGGCCGGATGCCGCGACATTGTTGGATTTTGTCTACACCAATATGTTCTCCACCCTCAAGGAAGGGCGGGTGCGCTATGGGCTGATGCTGCGTGAGGACGGCTATGTCATGGATGACGGCACCTGTGCGCGGCTTGGTGAACAACATTATGTGATGACCACGACCACCGCTGCGGCGGGGCTGGTGATGCGGCATCTGGATTTTGTGACCCAGTGTTTGCATCCCGAATGGCAGGTGGCCTTTACCTCGGTCACGGAACATTGGGCGCAGTTCGCCGTGGCGGGGCCAAAATCCCGCGCGTTGCTGAACGGTATCCTGGGCGAAAAGATCGACAACGACACATGGCCGTTCATGGCCTGCGGGCCGGTGCAGGTCTGCGGTATCGACGGGCGGTTGTTCCGCATCTCGTTCTCGGGGGAACATGCCTATGAGGTCGCAGTGCCTGCGCGCTATGGTGCGGCGCTGTTTGATCTGTTGCAGCAACGTGCCAGAGAATTGGGCGGCGGGGCCTATGGAATGGAAGCCCTGAACGTGCTGCGCATTGAAAAAGGGTTCCTGACCCATGCCGAAATCGAAGGCCGCGCCACGGCCTTTGACATTGGTATGGATCGGATGATGTCGCAGAAAAAAGACTTTATCGGCAAGGCTTTGGCAGCCCGTGACGGGCTGGTAGACGAAGACCGGCCACAATTGGTCGGGTTGAAACCCGTGGGCGCGGTCAAACAACTGAGTGCCGGTGCGCATCTGTTTGCCCAAGGCAATGATGCTGTCGCGCGCAATCTTGAGGGACATATTTCATCGGTCGGGTTTTCGCCGGATGTGGGGACGTTCATCGGGCTTGGTTTTCTGAAAGGCGGGCGGGCGCGCATGGGCGAAGTGATCCGCATGGTGGATCACCTGCGCGGGCTTGAGGCCGAGGTCGAAGTCTGCAGCACCGTATTTGTCGATCAAGAAGGGGAGCGGACCCGTGGGTGAACTCAAAGCGACATCAGCATTTGACGGGCTGCTGCCCTTGAATATCGGGCAGGCGACCTTGAGTGACCTTGAGGCAGGCACGCTGACCTCGATCACGGCGTTGGGCGATGTCAAAGACATGGGCGCGGCACTGGAAAAATCCCACGGTATGGCCCTGCCCAAGCCCAACCGCGCCACCGGCAAGGACGGCGGGCGCTGCCTCTGGTTTGGCCGTGGTGAGGTGCTGCTGATGGGGCCGACACCGGACGCATCCCTGGCCAAACACGGCGCGGTGGTGGATGTTTCCGATGGCTGGGCCGCGGCGCTGCTGGAAGGGCCGGCGGCGGCGGATGTGCTGGCGCGTCTGGTGCCTGCTGATCTGCGCGACAGCCAGTTCAAGCGCGGTCACAGCCTGCGCACCCAGATGTTCCATATGCAGTGTTCACTGACACGGCTGGGGCCGGAAAAGTTCATGATCCTTGTCTTCCGGTCCATGACGGCAACACTGGTGCATGATCTCAAAGCGGCTATGGCAGCGGTCGCGTCACGCGGTTAACCTGTCTGCGGGGCCCGAATCCCGCAGGTTGAAATCAGGTGGAGATACCAAGTGATGAAATATGCTGTGATGGCGCTGGCAGCGGCGCTGATGATCCAGACGGGCCCTGCCGCAGCGGCAGAGGACAAGGAAATGGATTGCGGATATCAGGGGGCCATCGTCGCCGCGATCCAGACCGCACGCATGGACCGCGTGAAAGAACGCAAAGTCCCCGAGGCCGTTTTGGCAGGAAAGGCGGGGGCGGTCACATGGCCCGAACGCTATAACGCGGCGATCCCGTTGTTTACCGGCGAGATTTACAAGCTAAAGATGCGCGATCTGCGCAAAACCGATCTGGGTGCGCAATGGAAGGCCGCCTGTCTGGCCAATTGACACGGCTGGCCTGGCGCACAGATGGCGCTGGCCGCCAGTGGTATTTTGCAAATCGGTGACGGCTTGTGTGGACTCTGATCCATCCGGCCCAATATAAGGTCTTATGAGCCTGCCACCCGGATTTTTGGACGAATTGCGCAGCCGATCAAGCCTGTCTCAGGTGGTCGGGCGCAAGGTCATGTGGGATCCGCGCAAATCCAATCAGGGCAAGGGCGACATGTGGGCACCATGCCCGTTCCATCAGGAAAAATCCGCCTCTTTTCACGTCGATGACCGCAAGGGGTTCTATTATTGCTTTGGCTGTCACGCCAAGGGCGATGCGATTTCCTTTGTGCGCGAGACCGAGAATGTCGGTTTTATGGAGGCCGTGGAAATCCTTGCCCGCGAGGCCGGCATGCCGGTGCCCAAGCAAGATCCCAAAGCACAGGAAAAGGCCGACAAACGCACGCAATTGGCCGAGGTCATGGAATTGGCGCTGCGCTGGTTCCGTCTGCAATTGCGCACTGGCGGTGCGCAAGAGGCGCGCAGCTATCTGGCGCGACGCGGGTTGAATGATGCGGCGCTGGAACACTGGGAAATCGGCTTTGCACCCGACAGCTGGCAAGGGCTGTGGGATGCGCTCAAGGGGAAGGGCATCGAGGAGGATCTGATCCTTGGTGCGGGACTGGCCAAGCCATCGACCAAAGGCGGCAAACCCTATGACACGTTTCGCGGGCGGATCATGTATCCGATCCGCGATGCGCGGGGCCGCGCCATTGCCTTTGGCGGGCGGGCGATGGATCCAAACGACAATGCCAAATATCTGAATTCACCGGAAACCGAACTTTTTGACAAAGGCCGCAGCCTTTATAACGTCAAAGATGCCCGCACCGCCGCGGGCAAGGGCATGCCGCTGCTGGTCGCTGAAGGCTATATGGATGTGATTGCCCTGCACGGGGCGGGGTTCGAGGCGTCGGTGGCCCCATTGGGCACCGCGATCACCGAAAGCCAGTTGCAGATGTTGTGGCGCATTGCCCCCGAGCCGATCATCATGCTGGACGGGGATACCGCAGGGCAACGTGCCGCACTGCGGCTGGTGGATCTGGCGCTGCCTTTGCTTGAGGCGGGGCAATCCCTGCGCTTTGCGGTGCTGCCCGAAGGCCAGGATCCTGACGATCTGCTCAAGGCCCAGGGCGCAGGCGCGCTGCAAAAGCTGATTGATGCGGCCATGCCGATGGTGCAATTGCTCTGGCAGCGCGAGACCGAAGGCAAGGTATTTGACAGCCCCGAACGCAAGGCGGCGCTGGACAAGGCGCTGCGCGAAAAAATCAAACTGATCAAAGACCCCTCGATCCGCAGCCATTACGGGCAGGAAATCAAGGATCTGCGCTGGCAATTGTTCCGCCCGCAATCTGCGCCGCGCGCCAAGGCGCAGGGCGGCAAGGGCCGCTGGCAGGGCACTGCGCCCCCGCAGGCCCCGATGCCCGCCACCAAGGCCTCGGTGTTGGGGGCCACATCAACCGAAAGCACCACCGAACATCTGCGTGAAGCGGTTGTTCTGGCGGCGTTCCTGACCTGTCCTTCGATCATCGAAGATTTTGAAAGCGGCTTGGAAACCATGACCTGCGCCGACCCGACTCATGCCCGTTTGCGCGATATGATTCTGCGCCACGGACAGGATGGCGGGGCGGTGTTGCACGAAAGAATTTCTGACGTACTGGGCATGGATGCCCTTGAAAATCTGGTCGCACAGCGCCATGTCGCCATTACACCCTGCATCAGAAATCCGGGCAACGCCGAAATGGCCGCCATGACGGTGGCCGAGGAACTTGCCAAACTTAGTGCCATGCGGGGATTAAGCGCCGAAATTGCCGAGGCAATGGAAGATTTGACGGGCATGGCCGACGAAGGCGTGACTTGGCGGTTGGGCGAAGCCGCCCGCGCCGCCGATCAGGCCACCCGCACGGGACAGGAAGACAAAGCCGAATATGATGTGGGCGATAACGGTGCCCGCATCAGCCGAGATGAACGCAGTGCGCTGGATGCGCTGCTGGGAAATATCAGATACGAAAAGCCGAAAGGCCGCGGTTGATCGCCTCTCCGTGACCTTTTGGCAGGTACTTTAGGAAAAAGCAGGGTAACGGGTTTAAGAATCACGCGGAACCCCGCATGATTCGGAAAATTCCGAATCACTTGAGATGATTCGCGCGATCGCGCCGGAGGAGACGACATGGCCGCCAAGGATACAAACGACGACGCCAAGCGGGACGACAACGACAGCGGTCATTCGCTGGATATGTCGCAGGCTGCCGTCAAAAAGATGATCGGTGAGGCCCGTGAAAAAGGCTATATCACCTATGATCAGCTGAACACGGTACTGCCGCCCGATCAGGTCAGCTCGGAACAGATCGAAGACGTGATGTCGATGCTGTCGGAAATGGGCATCAACATCATCGAAGATGAAGACGCCGAAGAGGAAGAGAACAAAGGCTCTACCGAACTGGCAACCACCGAAAGCAAAGATGTAGCCCTGTCCTCGGGCACCAGCGAAAAGCTGGACCGTACCGATGATCCGGTGCGCATGTATCTGCGCGAAATGGGATCGGTTGAACTGTTGTCGCGCGAAGGCGAAATCGCGATTGCCAAACGCATCGAGGCGGGCCGCAACACGATGATTGCCGGGCTGTGCGAAAGCCCGCTGACCTTTCAGGCGATCACCATCTGGCGCGACGAACTTTTGTCCGAAGACATTCTGCTGCGCGATGTGATCGACCTTGAAGCGACCTTTGGCAATCAACTGGGCGAAGAGGGCGAAACCACACCGGTGGTTGCTGCTGCAGGTGCTGCCTCGGAGACCAAAACCGAAGAGACCAAGCAAGAACTGGATGCAGACGGCAATCCGATCACCGATGACGATGATGATGACGAGGACGAACAGGCCAACATGTCGCTTGCGGCCATGGAAGCAGCCCTGAAACCACAGGTGCTTGAGGCGCTGGACATCATTGCCGACGATTACGCCAAATTGAGCGAAATGCAGGACAGCCGGATTTCGGCCACCCTGAACGAAGACGGGTCGTTTTCCAAGAAACAGGAACAGACCTATCAGAAACTGCGGGCTGAAATTGTTCTGCTGGTCAATGAACTGCACCTGCACAACAACCGTATCGAAGCGCTGATTGACCAGTTGTATGGCATCAACCGCCGGATCATGCAGATCGACAGTGCCATGGTGAAACTGGCGGATCAGGCGCGGATCAACCGCAAGGAATTTGTTGACGCCTATCGCGGGTATGAACTTGATCCCAACTGGATGGAACGCATGGCCGATAAGGCCGGACGTGGCTGGCAGATGTTCATCGAACGCTCCACCGACAAGGTTGAAGAACTGCGTGCCGATATGGCGCAGGTCGGTCAATATGTCGGGCTTGATATCTCTGAATTCCGCCGCATCGTGCAGCAGGTTCAGAAAGGCGAAAAAGAGGCCCGTCAGGCCAAGAAAGAAATGGTCGAAGCGAACCTGCGTCTGGTGATTTCGATTGCCAAGAAATACACCAACCGCGGGCTGCAATTCCTTGATTTGATTCAGGAAGGTAACATCGGCCTGATGAAAGCGGTCGATAAATTTGAATACCGCCGGGGCTATAAATTCTCGACCTATGCAACATGGTGGATCCGTCAGGCGATCACCCGTTCCATCGCGGATCAGGCCCGCACCATCCGAATTCCGGTGCATATGATCGAAACCATCAACAAACTGGTCCGCACCGGGCGTCAGATGCTGCACGAGATTGGCCGCGAACCGACACCCGAAGAATTGGCCGAAAAGCTGCAGATGCCGCTTGAGAAGGTCCGCAAGGTGATGAAAATCGCCAAGGAACCGATCAGCCTTGAAACCCCGATCGGTGATGAGGAAGACAGCCAGCTTGGTGATTTCATCGAAGACAAGAATGCCGTGCTGCCTTTGGACAGCGCCATTCAGGAAAACCTCAAGGAAACCACAACACGGGTTCTGGCCAGCCTGACCCCACGCGAAGAACGTGTGCTGCGGATGCGGTTCGGCATCGGCATGAACACCGATCACACGCTGGAAGAAGTTGGCCAGCAGTTCAGTGTCACCCGCGAACGTATCCGCCAGATCGAAGCCAAGGCGCTGCGCAAGCTCAAACATCCAAGCCGCTCGCGCAAGTTGCGGTCGTTCCTGGATCAGTAACCACGCGGCCAGATGAATAGGAAACGCCCGGTTTTTCCGGGCGTTTCTTGTTTGGGGCGAGGGTGATCCGGGGATGATCTGGGCCAAATGCCGCCGATGTGAAAAGCCTTGTTTTGACCTTGGCCGCACGCCCTCTATTTTTATGACAGCCGCGAAAGGAACTCTCATGCGCCCTATGATCCTTGCTATGGTCTGTGCCCTGGCCCCGAGCCTTGGCTTTGCCCAGACCTTTACCGCCGAAAACCAATTGCAGGTGGTGCCGTTAAACGCCGCCGAATTCGAGGTGATCGAAGCCCGAGGCGAAGGCGCGCGCGGCATCTGGTGTGCCGCGTCCGATTATGCCCAACGCCGGTTAGGGCTGTCGCGGGGCGGGCGGATCTATGTGAAAACTGCCCGCGGCCCGTCGATCAGCGGTCTGGGCCGCAAAGGCGTGGTGTTTACCGCTGACCCTCAACGCCTGCCGGTCCCGCCCCGCACCTCGGTGTCGGTCAGCGTGCGCAACGTCGGGCAGGGATTGCCGATCCAGCACGCCTATTTGTTCTGCCGCGATTACCAGATCGAATTGCGCGATACATTTTGATAGGGGCAGGGTTTAACTGGGGCGGGTGATCGGATCAGGTGATGATCCGCCCGCACTCCCATCGCCATTTCCGCACTCGGGCACCAGCATAAGCCATGCAAAAACAATTCCCTTAGACCCAAGGGCAGGGTCTTTATGAATTTACCCCGCAAGTGGCGGCGCATTTTGCCTGACCTTTTGTGATGGTCGAACCGCTGACCCAAGAAAAATCTATATGTAGTGCGTAAATTGCCCCCTACCCAAAACCTCGTGAACCCCCTATAAGTTTAGACAAGAGGGCGGGTTACGCCCCTAAAGAGGCGGAATGACAAATAAGGGGGACGGCCCATGCGCTGCCCGTTTTGCGGAAATATCGACACTCAGGTAAAAGACAGCCGTCCGGCCGAAGACCATGTATCCATTCGCCGCCGCCGGTTTTGTCCGGCCTGTGGCGGGCGCTTTACCACCTATGAGCGGGTGCAATTGCGCGATCTGGTGGTGATCAAATCCAGCGGCAAACGCGAAGATTTCGACCGCGACAAGCTCGAACGCTCCATCCGTATTTCATTGCAGAAACGTCCGATTGATCCAGAACGGATCGACCAGATGATCAGCGGCATTGTGCGGCGCTTGGAAAGCATGGGCGAAACCGACATCCATTCCAAGCAGATCGGTGAAATCGCGATGGAGGCTCTGGCCCGTATCGACACCGTTGCGTATGTCCGTTTTGCCAGCGTTTACAAGAACTTCCAAGCGGCGGATGATTTCGACAAATTCGTGCAGGAACTGCGCCCCGATCACCAAGCAGACGAGTGAGCGATCCGCGTTTTATGGCGCTTGCGCTGTCCTTGGGGCGACGCGGGCAGGGCCGTGTCTGGCCCAATCCGGCGGTGGGCTGTGTGATCGTGGCCAAGGGACGGATTGTCGGCCGTGGCTGGACCCAACCCAGCGGCCGGCCGCATGGCGAAACCCAGGCCTTGGCGCAGGCGGGTACAGCGGCACGCGGCGCGACCGCTTTTGTCACGCTTGAACCCTGCGCCCATCACGGCAAAACCCCGCCCTGCGCACAGGCATTGATTGATGCGGGCATCGCGCGTGTCGTGGTTGCAGTGACAGACAGCGATGCGCGGGTGGACGGGCAGGGCATCGGGATGTTGCGCGCTGCCGGGATCGAGGTCGCGATTGGCGAAGGCGCGCAACAGGCCCGCATTGATCACGCCGGATTTTTCCGGCGTGTCGAGCTGGGGCGGCCTTTGCTGACGCTGAAACTGGCCGGGTCTTTTGACGGGCGGATCGCCACAGGCACCGGCGAAAGCCAATGGATCACCGGCCCGCAATCGCGGCGGCTGGTCCATGCGATGCGCAGCCGCCATGACGCGGTGATGGTGGGGGGCGGCACCGCCCGCAGTGATGATCCAAGCCTGACAGTGCGCGATCTGGGCGTGGATCACCAACCGGCCCGCGTTGTTGTCTCGCGTCGCCTTGATCTGCCCCTGTTGGGTAAACTGGCCCGCAGCGCCGCCGAGGTGCCGCTGATCCTGTGTCATGGCCGTGATGCTGATCCGATGTTGGTGCAGACCTGGCGTGATCTGGGCGCGGTCCTGTTGCCCTGCGCGGCGCGCGGCGGGCAGCTTGATCCTGTGGATGTGATGCAACAGCTGGGCAGCTACGGGTTGACCCGCGTGTTCTGCGAAGGCGGCAGCGCCTTGGCGGCGTCTTTGCTGGAGGCCGATCTGGTGGATGAGGTGATCGGTTTTACCGCTGGGATGGTGATCGGGGCCGAGGGCCTGCCGGGGGTCGGGGCGATGGGCCTTGAACGTCTGGCCAATGCGCCCCGCTTTGGGTTGCGCAAGGTTCATCCCTGTGGCGATGATATCGTGCATATCTGGTCACGTCCCTAAGGCGGGCCGCTTACCGGCGCCGCCACAGATGCGCCTGTGATGCCAGCAATCCTTGCAGCTTTGACAGGCTGCGCAGGCCCAGACGCGGCTTGGGCAGATCCCCGGAGGCCAGGCGCTCCACACTCACCTCAACCGGACAGGCAAGGCCGGTTTTGGGATCAAAATAGCGGGGATAATCAATCAGCGTGGCATGCACCAACCCGTCAAGCGGGATGTCGTTGCGGCGGCGCGGCGGCACATCTCCGCGATCCTCGGTCAATCCCCAGCCCGCATAAAACGGTGCGCCAAATGTCACCACAGGCACCCCGCGCAACAGCGCCTCGAACCCCAAAAGCGATGTCATGGTCCAGACCGCATCAACCTGCGCCAGCAGGGCAATCGGATCAGCATGGGCAAGCACATGATCTGCCAGATCTGATGCATCTATCTGGCCCTGGCGCAGGCCCGCCACAACATCGGGGTGGGGCTTATAGATGATTTCGGCTTCGGGATATGCGCTGCGTGCCGCTTGCAGCAGGCCAAGGTTGTCAGAAACCAGATCGGTGCCAAGCCGCACCGAGGCATCATCAGAAACCTGTCCAACCACCAGAATGCGATGGCGGTTATGCGGGGTGTCAAGTCGATCCGCCGCATCCAGATTGTATTTACTCAGCCCCGCAGAAATCAGCGCCGCGCGCAGGCGGCGCAAGCGGTCGCGCTGGTCCGGGCGCAATTCGGCACGGGCTTCGATCCATTTTTCCAGACGGCTGGGGCGGGACGGATCGTAATATATGCCCAGATCGTCACAGACCAACGACAGCGGCGGCACCAAAGCCGCGCCCAGACCCTTGGAGCGTAAAAAACCGTCTTCGACCCGTATCGCATCCTGATGCCCGACCTGCGCCTGTCCGGCCCAGACCATCCACGGGCGTGCCGTCTTGCGGGCCTTGGCGGGATCATCGGTAAAGATCATGGGTTTGACCTGCCCGAACATTGCCTGCAGGTTTTTGCGTTTCCACAGCCGCATGCCCGATGCAACCCAGCCGCGGTGATCCTCGCGCCACGCACGTGTGAGCGCCGCCTGGGCCTCAATCGCGGTTTCCAGCGCACATAATTGATCGCGGTGCGGATCATACCATGTTGGATAAAGCACCATCGCGGCGGCAAACATCTGTGCACGGGTCAGTTTGCGCTGGCGGCGCTGCACGGGGAATTCATCTTCGGTCAGGCCCCAACCCGCATAAAACGGCTGGCCGAACACCCGGGGTTTATGTCCGGCAAAAATCGCCTCGAAGCCCAGTTGCGAGGACACGGTATAGACCCCAACAGCGCCTTCAAACAACCTCCAGGGGCTGATCGGATCGGACAGGATGCTGATCCTCTCGTTGCAATCCTGGGGGCCGAAATATCCGGCGCGGTAGCCCTGCGCGGTCTCGGGGTGGCTTTTGATCACCACCTTGGCGCCGGGGTGTTCCTCTTGGGCAAAGACCAGCATCTCAAGGAACCGCCCGCGATCCGCACCTGATGCAGTGACAGAGGCATCGCCTTGGGTCTGGTCAATCACCAGAACATATCCCGGATCCGGGGCGGGGGCGTCTGCATCAAAGCCACTGTATTTGCTCAGATGTGCCTCGGTGATGCGGGCGATACCACCACGGGCGCGGTTCAACAGCGCAGTGTCATCCAGCGGGTGTTCGGCCAGCAGCACCTCAAGATCAGAAGGCTGCGCAGGATCAAAATGTGCGCCCCGATGATCAATCAACAATCCCAGCGGCGGATCACCCGCCCGCCCCGGATGCAGCGAACGCAGCCAGGCGTCTTCAATGCGCACCACAGGCAGGTCGCGTTTCCGGGCGATGGCCAGCCCGCGATGGGCGGTGGGCGAATGACCCCAAACCGCCACCGCATCCCCGTCACGCGGCAGTCCCAGATGAAGGGAATACCCCGACAGGTGCAGAATACGACGCAGACGGCGCTGGGTGAGGAACCCCCCGTTAAAGACAAAAAGCCGCCGGCCCTGTGCAGGGCCGGCGGCGGGAATAATGTCGTATGTTTCAGGCCCTAAAGCCATCGGCAGCTTTATCCGCCCGAGGACAGCGAAGACAGGCTGCTGGCGGAACTGGCTGTGCCGGTGATCGCGGAAATAACCTTGCTCCACTGGGTGAAGGGGGCTTCGGTGACATAAAGCGTATCCCCGTCGCGCACCACAAAATCACGCGCCATGAACATGCCGTTGGGTTTGGTCAGGTCCAGCACATAGACCAGGCGCTGCGCGCCTTGCAAATCATTGCGGCCCAAGACCTGTTCGGCAATTTCTGCGGGTTCGTTGCGGAAAATGAAAACGCCGGTCGGGTCTGCCGAAGCGGCGCTCAAGCCGCCAACCTGCGCAATGCCTTCAAGGGCGGACAGGTTTTGGGACCGGAACGGTACCTGTGCCTGACTGCCGGTCGCGCCCAATGCCGTAAAGGATCGCGTGTCTTCTTCGACCAGAATACGGTCATTGCCACGCAGGGCGATGTCCAGCTCGGGATGATCATAAAGATCCTGCAACCAGATTTTGCCTTTGTGGCTGCCGCGGATCACGGTGATCTGGGCAATTTCGGGTTCGATGGTAACACCGCCCGCACGGGCCATCATCGTGCCCAAGGTGCGGGTCGGGCGTTCAATCGCATAGACACCCTGTGCCCCCACTGCCCCGATCAGCGAAACGGTGGATCCATCCCCCGCAGCGCGGCGCACTTCGACTTGCGGATCAGGGGTCTGTTCGCCCAGTTTTCCGGTGATGATGCGGCGGATCGCATCCGGGGTATTGCCTGCCGCTTTGATCCGGCCTGCATAGGGAATAAAGATAAAGCCCGCGCCATCCACCTGCACTTCTTCAAGCAGGGTTGCAGGGGCACCTTCGACGCCCAGCAGCGGATCATCGACGTTTTCATAGACCGTGATGCCCAGAACATCACCGGGGCGGATCGTATCTGATCCCAGCGGCGCAGCGTTTCTGAAGGCTTCGGAGAACCCCAAGGCGGGGACAACAGCGGTGGCACGGGTTACGCGATCATTCACCGCCACAACAAAGGCATCGCCCTCTTTTTGCACGGAACCTGCGTAAATCTGGCGTTTGTTGGGGCCGACCTGTGGCAATCCACAAGACGAAATAACGGCCAACGCCGCGAATGCTGCGATGGGGCGCGCCCACCGGTAAGATACGGATTTCACTGCGCGGTCTCCTCGACCTATTCAATTCTGCCTCGGTATTCGACGGTTTTTCCGGCGTAATTATCTGCAAGCTACCGTAGTTGCCTGTAAAAATCTAGCCAGCGTTGATCTTTGGCCTAGGTGACGGCCCGCAACTGTTGCCGTGGGGCCGCGGTTCCCTGTTCAAGGGCCTGGTAGGGATCATGTTCGGCCAGCATCATATCCACCACCAGCCGCAGCAATTGCCGCCGCCCGCGTGTGGAATAAAACCCGCCGGGCACCTGCGAGGTTTCAAGCAGAAAACGCCGGTAGTCCTTGAAGGCGCGGTTGTCCGGCCCGCGTGCGGCGGCAAAGAAATCCGGCAGGGGTTGATCCGAGACAAATTCAGCCTTGGCATAAACCGCATCGCCAAACACCTTAAGCGGTATCCCGCGCCACAGCACCTGCTGACCGGCGGTCGAATTGACCGTCACCCCGGTGCGCGCATCATCCAAAAGTTGGGCCAGCTTGCCGCCGCGCACAAAATGCACCCGATCCGCGACCCCCTGCGCGCGCGCCAGCCGCCGAATGTCGCGGCGCATCGGTACACGGCCATCTTCGAGCGGATGCGCCTTGACCACCAGGTGATGGTGCTTGGGCGCCCCTTTGGCAAAGCCGTTAATCACCAGCTCCAGAAAATCCGCCGTGGTTTCAAAGGGCGAATGCATTTGGAACGCGCTGTCATGTTCCAGTTGCAGCAGCGCCAGATGATAGGGAAACCCACCGCGCCTGACCCGCCAAGTGGCCGCGATCCGTTGCGCCCAGATCACCGGCATTAGCACCAGGCGTTTCAGATAAAGCTGGAATTCCTTGCCCACAGGCAGGCTGCGGTGCGGGCGGAAATTACGGTATTTGCCATTCCAGAACAGCACAAACCAATGATACACCGCGCCATATAAGACATGTTGGCGCATGTCGCCCCAATGACCGGGGGGCAGGGGGGCCTCGATATCGGATTGGGCGAGGGTGGTGCGCATCTGCTCGATGCTCAGATCCATCAGGCGCGAATGGCCATTGCTGCCGCCGCGTTCATAGGTCACCCAATAGGGCCGCATATAGCCTTCTTCAAAGACATGTAGTTTCAGATCGGCGGCTTTTGCGGCCTCGACGGCGGTGGCGTGGATCGGGCGGGTATCGCCATAAAGCACAATATCGGTGACGCCCCGGTCTTTGATCAGCCCTGCCAAAGTATCGCGCCAGGTATCGGCCTGCCCCTGAAAGGCGATATAGCTGGCCTTGTCGGACCAGAACGCCTGATCCCCCGCGTTAAACCCGACGCGCACAACATCCGCCCCCGTCAGGCGCAGCATCCGGCCAAGACGGTCAAAGAACGGCCCATGCGGCCCTTGAAGGAACAGAAACACCCGTTGGTCGGCGGTCTTTTGGGTCATCACAGCCTTTCTGGCCTGGGTGCATTATTGTTATGCAGCAATTGTTGAAAACTGCAATAACACGGTGTTTCGCTTGCCTGTAGCACAGGTGAAGGTTACGGAAAGTTAACGACGCACAGGAAAAGGAGCGCCCATGTTCACCGGAATTATCACTGACGTTGGCAGCATTGTCGCGCTGGAGCAAGAAGGCGATCTGCGCGCCCGCATCAAGACCGGCTATGACACTGCTGGCATTGATATGGGCGCCTCGATTGCCAGTGACGGGGTCTGTCTGACGGTGGTGGGACTGGGTGCGGATTGGTACGAGGTGCAGATCAGCGCCGAAACTGTTGCAAAAACCAATATCGGCGGCAATGGCTGGCATCCGGGCAAACGGGTGAACCTTGAACGGGCGCTAAAGGTCGGGGATGAACTGGGCGGACATATTGTATCGGGCCATGTCGATGGTGTGGCCGAAGTGGTGGCGATGCAGGAGGAGGGGGACAGCACCCGTGTGACCCTGCGTGCGCCCAAGGATCTGGCGCGGTTTATTGCCCCCAAGGGATCGGTGGCGCTGAATGGCACGTCGCTGACAGTGAATGACGTTGAGGGGTGCGATTTCGGCATCAATTTCATTCCCCACACCAAAGAGGTGACAACATGGGGAGATGTGAAAACCGGTGACATGATCAATCTGGAGATCGACACTCTGGCGCGTTACGTGGCGCGGCTGGCAGAAATGTCATGAAGGTGGCAGGCATCGGCCATAATCAGGGGCCCAGCATGGAACGCGGTCAACGATACCGCACGTTCCAGTGGCAAAAGGCCCGCGCCGAAGCCATGCCAAAGACCATTCCGTTGATGGTGGTGCGGATGCATGTGCGCCGTGCCCATGCGCTGGGTCTGGATTACCCGACCTATGCCGCGGTGCGCAAAGCCAGCGGGCGCGACATCATGGCCTTGCTGTTTTCGTCAAACGCCTTGCGGGTGGTGCGGGCGGATGCGCCGGAAATGCCGCTGGACCGCGGCGCGGCGGTTTCTGCCATTACGGGCGCCCAAAGGCTGGCGCTGGTACATGCGCCGCTGAACGCCGGTCGGATCGCGCGGGCCAATCCGGCGCTGGATCATGCGGCACCGGCGCCGAAATTCACCGACAGTTGGGGGGCGATGCGCGATCATCTGGGGCAGGTGATTGCCCAACGCAAACTGGTATCGGATCAGGTGCTGATTATTGGCGATACCACGCTGGAACGCGAGTGGACCACCGCCGCACGGGCGGCAGGATACCTTGATGCGGCGCGGTATTTCGCGGCTGCGCGGTAGATCGCATTCGTCCTATTTCTAAGGACGGCACCGGGGCGCGGACGCAGCGGCAGCACTGGCAATTGCCCCGCGTCTGGGCTATGTGCGGGCCAGAACGGCGATAGGATATGTCATGAATTTCGAAACTCCCGGTGCGGTCGAGGCTGGCCTTGGCAATGCCATTGCCCCGATTGAAGAGATCATCCAAGAGGCCCGCGCAGGCCGGATGTTTATTCTGGTCGATCACGAAGACCGCGAGAACGAAGGCGATCTGGTGATCCCCGCGCAGTTTGCCGATGCAAAGGCGATCAATTTCATGGCGACCCACGGGCGTGGCTTG
Organism: Sulfitobacter sp.; assembly: GCA_047634585.1. GTDB lineage: Bacteria > Pseudomonadota > Alphaproteobacteria > Rhodobacterales > Rhodobacteraceae > Sulfitobacter. Next base: position 86,929 of record JBLIAN010000007.1, read on the forward strand.
ATCTGTCTGCCGATGACGGCAGACCGGATTGCCACGCTGGATCTGCCGATGATGGCGGTGAACAATTCCTCGCGCCACGAAACCGCCTTTACCGTTTCCATCGAGGCCCGCGAAGGGGTCAGTACCGGTATTTCCGCCGGTGATCGCGCCCTGACAGTGGCCGCTGCCATCAACGAAGACATGGGCGCGGCCGATATCGCCACCCCCGGTCACGTTTTCCCTCTGCGCGCCCGTGACGGTGGTGTGCTGGTGCGTGCTGGCCATACCGAAGCGGCAGTGGACATCAGCCGTCTGGCGGGGTTGCACCCTTCCGGGGTGATCTGCGAGATCATGAAAGAAGACGGCACCATGGCGCGTCTGCCCGATCTGGTGCATTTTGCACAGGCGCATGGGCTGAAGATTGGCACGATCAGCGATCTGATCGCCTATCGCCACAAACACGACAATCTGCTGGTGGAACGCGCGCCCCGCACCGTGACCTCGGCGTATGGCGGCGATTGGGAGATGCGGATTTTTGCCGATGAAATCACCGGCACCGATCATGTTGTGCTGGTCAAAGGCGACATCACCACAGATGCGCCGGTGTTGATCCGCACCCATGCGATCAATGCATTGGAAGACATTCTCGGCCTTGGCCCCAGCCCCGCAGATGAATTGCCCCGCGCCATGCAGATCATCGCGGACGAAGGCCGGGGCGCGGTGATCCTGTTTCGTGATCCTTTCCCGCGCCTGCGTCTGGATGACGACGAAGACGAGGCCCCGCGCACGGTCAAACGCACCGGCCTTGGGGCACAGATCCTGTCGGAAATGGGCTTGCATAAACTGGTCTTGCTGACCGACAACCCCGAGACCCGCTATCTGGGTCTTGATGCCTATCATATCGAAATCGTGGGCACGCGCCCCATCACGGCGGAGTAACCTAATGGCAGCTTCTGAAAACCACACCGTTCTGGCGCTTCCGCGTTTTGAGCAACCGGTGAAACTGTTGATCGTGGTCTCGCCCTATTACAGCGATATCGCTGCTGGCCTGCTGCGCGGTGCCAAGGCGGAACTGGACGCGGCGGGGGCCAGCTATGACGTGGTGGAAATGCCCGGTGCGCTGGAAATCCCGACAGCCATCGGTATTTCGGACCGGCGCAGCAATTTTGACGGCTTTGTCGCGCTTGGCTGTGTGATCCGTGGTGAAACCACCCATTACGAAACCGTCTGCAATGACAGCAGCCGCGCCCTGCAATTGCTGGGTCTGCAAGGGCTGTGCATCGGCAATGGTATCCTGACAGTCGAAAATCGCAGCCAAGCCGAAGTGCGCGCCGATCCTGACGGGCAAAACAAGGGTGGCGGTGCGGCAGCTGCGGCCTTGCATCTGATTGCGCTGGGCCGTAAGTGGAGCGGCCAAAGCAAAGGCATCGGCTTTAAACCGCTGGGCGAAGATACGATCTTGGCGGGCGATACGGACGGAAACACACACGCATGACCCAATCGGCACCCGGCCTGTCCGGCAACCAGAAACGCAAAATGAAATCAGCGGCACGGCTTTATGCGGTGCAGGCGCTGTTTCAGATGGAACATTCATCACAGACCGTGGACAAGGTGCGCCTTGAATTTCTCGATCACCGCTTTGGGGCGATCTATGAGGGCGCGGAAATGCAGGACGGTGACGTCGAACACTTTTCGCAGGTTCTGGAAGACGCGGTGAACCAACAGGCGGCGATTGACCAGATGACCGACCGTGCCTTGGTGGCGAAATGGCCGATTGCGCGTATTGATCCGACCCTGCGCGCCCTGTTTCGTGCCGCTGGCGCAGAACTGCGCGGCAAGGACACGCCACCGCGCGTGGTGATCAAGGAATATGTTGATATTGTCGGCGCGTTCTTTCCCGACGGCAAAGAACCCAGCTTTGTGAATGCTGTGCTGGATCACATGGCCCGCGAGGCCCGCCCCGACGCCTTTTGAGCGGCGTCTTGGCACTGGCCTGCACAAATGCGGGAAAGACCTGCAGAAATTGGCACCGGCCCCACCAAAGTGAGCTGGTGCAGAAAGTGTGACGGGACCACCCTGCCGGTCGGCTTTATATTCCCGAGGACCTGTATGTACAGGTGGGCGCCAGATAAATGAACCAGGGCTCAAACAGAGCCAGCTCCCTCGGATTTGCTTAAGGCCACTGGAATGTAGCGTCTCACGCACAGGGCAGAACCCGTCACCCGCCTTAGGTAGGCCCGCAATGCCAAAGCGGCAAGGGGGTAGTGCGCATTTTCACTGATATGCGCGCCGGTCCGCGTGTTGGGCGGTTTTCCGATGCATTGGATGCATGGCCCCGCGACCACCGCCTGAAGGCTGTCTTGTGGGGCTAGCGTTATCAGCGATCGCCAGACATGCCACGGCCAGACATGCCACTGCCAGACATGCCACTGCCAGACGTGCCACTGCCAGACTGGGGGGGCAAATGCCCGGTTCAAAGCCTGAAACATGGCTGCTTTCCACGTCAGCCTTGCAAATGTTCACGAAATGTTCATAGGATGCCGATATGGCCTTTGTCGATCTCAGCCCTGAAACCGCCGCCCCGCAACCGGGGCAAGTGTTGGCGCGCGGGGTTGCGCGGCATTTGGTCAGCTATGGTTTTGCCTGCGTCGAAGAACTGGTGCCGACACGGGGGCTGCGGGTCGATGTGATGGCCTTGGGGCCGAAGGGCGAAATCTGGGTGGTGGAATGTAAATCATCGCGCGCCGATTTCACCTCGGACAGCAAATGGCAGGGCTATCTGCCCTGGGCCGATCGGTTCTTCTGGGCGGTGGATGACAGTTTCCCAACTGATCTTTTGCCCGACAACACCGGATTGATCATCGCGGATGCCTATGGCGGGGAAATCCTGCGTATGGGGCCAGAGGTAAAACTGGCCCCCGCACGGCGCAAGGTCATGGTGCAGAAATTCGCCTTTCATGCGGCCCGCAGGCTGCATCTTTTGCGCGATCCTGATCTGAACCCCAACTGGGGTTAGCGTTTGCCGCCTGCACGTTGGGCGGCTGCCATAATCTCTTCGGCAATTTCCACGGCTTCTTCGGGGGTGAAATCCATTGGAATTTCCACGCCGTTGCCTTCGATGAATAGCCGTACCATGCCTGCATCGGTCGGGCCGATTTGCAGGTTGGCCTCAATGTCGCGTTCTGTGTTGATACCCATGTCGCCCTCTGGTCTGGTTGGGCGGTATCGCTATCCTGTGCGCCCTTGAAAGGCAAGCGGTCTGCAGCGCAAGCTGCCCCTATGGATGACATAGAGATTCGCCGTTTTACCGCCCAAGACCGGGATTGGTTGCTGGATCAGCACCGTGTGCATTATGCCCGGGAAGAAGGGTTTGATGACAGTTTCGGCACATTGGTCGCACAGATTCTGGATGATTTTCTGGCCAGCCATGATCCCAAGCGGGAATCCGGTTGGATCGCGTGGCGCGGGGCGGCGCGGCTGGGCAGTGTGTTTTGTGTCGGTCTGACCCCCAGCACCGCAAAGCTGCGGTTGTTTTTGCTGGTGCCGGAGGCCCGTGGCAGCGGCTTGGGGCGGCGTTTGCTGGATACCTGCATGGACTTTGCACGCGACTGTGGCTATCGCGACATGCACCTATGGACCCACGAATCCCACCGTGCGGCAGGGGCGCTTTATGCCAAGACCGGATGGACATTGACCCAAACAAAGCCGGTCGAATCTTTCGGAAAGCCGAATGTAGAGCAGACCTGGTGGATTAAATTCTGAGTTCGGAAATTTCCGAGCATTGATTGATCTTAGGGTATTGCAATCTTTGGGCGTGGCAGCTAAATCCGCGTCAGTGCCGCCTTAGCTCAGTTGGTTAGAGCGCCTGATTGTGGATCAGGAGGTCCCTGGTTCGAGACCAGGAGGTGGTACCATTAAAACCAATGACTTACGTCGTTGGTTTTTTGCTTTCATGGTCAACCTAGCACTTCTGGGGGACATATGGGGGACAAGACATCCAATTTCGCGCTTTTTTGCACTCCGCGAGATTCGCCACCTGAACATTGACATGACCTACCAAAAATCGCCGGCACAATCCCAGTGGATACCTTGGGGTTGCACTGTGAGTTGTAGAATCGCTCAGATGGGCAGACGTTATCCTAAACCTCAATTGTTCCAACATAGAGCAAAGCATGTATTCAGATTACATTGTCTATGTGGATGAGAGCGGCGACCATAGCCTCACCTCCATCGACCAAGATTTCCCAGTGTTCTCCCTGTCGCTTTGTATCGTCAGAAAAGACGACTATATCGGTTCAGTTGTGCCGTCAGTACAGGCGCTTAAGTTCAAGTACTGGGGACATGATTCAGTTGTTCTACATGAACATGAAATCCGAAAATCCAAAGGTGATTTTAGCTTCCTGCTGACAGACAAGGCTGTCAGGGAGGCATTTTACGAAGATTTGAACCAGATCATGGTGGATGCGCCGATCACCATTATCGCCTCTGTTATCGACAAGTTGAAACTTACCAAGAAGTACCCAAAACCTTGGAACCCATACGAGCTTGCTCTGCATTTCTGCATGGAGCGATTGCTTCTATTTTTGATCGACGCGGGCGAGACCGGCAAGCGGGTGCATGTCGTTTTCGAATGCCGCGGTAAAAACGAAGACGCAGAGCTTGAACTGGCGTTTCGTCGGATCGTCGATGGTGCAAGCGGATGGGGATGGGTAAAGCGAGACTTTTCGGTGATGGAGTTTGACCCGAAGTTCGCAAAAAAATCTGTGAATTCGACAGGTTTGCAACTCGCCGACCTCACGGCGCGACCCATCGCGATACAGGCGTTACGGCCAACTCAAGCAAACCGCGCCTATGATGTAATTATGACTAAGATGGGTCAGATTAAGGAGTTTCCATGACCCCGATAAGCAAAAGGGCCCCAGTAAACCAGAACCCCATCGCCGACCGGGTAATTCCCAATCCATGTTCATTATATGCACTCAGCTGAGCGTCTTTTCAAGGATTCTCTCTTGAACCTCACATTACTACGCCCTCCCCAACTGGTTGGGCTGTTTAAATTACCTATGTAATATTACCTTTCCAACACCAGCCCAGCCCAACCCAACTCCGCTTCGGCATAGTACTCACCGAGAATTGACGCTCTGAGCCACCACCAACCTCGGCTCTGCCGGAAACGACCGCATATCAAACCACTTGAAGCGCGTACCGTCGGCATTCACCTGATCCCCCATGACAATGTTGGACCCGTTCATTTGGTGTCGGATCAGCGCTGCTCGGAATGCCCGGAGGTCAATCAGCCACCAAGCATCTAGACCCGTCTGTGCCGCGTTGGAGTGCCCGTAGAACATCCAGTCGCCATTACCGTTCACAATCTTGGAAAGCTCTGTTTGCGCACCCGAGGCGACCGCTGAGCGGATGGTGAACTGGTGGGGATAGCGTTGCGCATAGCCGGGGCGGCGAACGCGGGCGGCGACACGCATATCACGTGCGTCCAGCATCATGAGGTCCGTTGCCTGCATATGGTCAAACGGATCGGCGGCAGTCTCAAGGAGATAGCCGCCAATAAGCTGTTTGATTTCGGGGAGGAACCGGTCAGACCAGTTCCGATTGTTGGTGTAGCAGTTCATTCAATGATGTCTCCGAAAGCGCCCCCGCTCTGTTTCGTTGTTCTGCCTGATTGTTTCATGCGACCAAACTGAGTGACCCGCCTTTTAATGTCAGATAGTCAATCACCGCACGTTGCGCTTGCGGGTACAGGTCGGACAAAATTGCGCCGTTGCTGTCTTGAATGCACCATTCCAGCATGGCTGCGGCATCTGCGCTGTTGTTTGGAGTACAGGCTGCAATCTGCTGGCTTAGGCTTTCCTCTTTGACCGCAAGCGCCTCCAATTCAGGCGGGCTGGCCGTATCATCCTTGAAGATTTCTGCAATGGCTTTTTGTTCGGCCCTGCATTCCTGCCAACGCGTGAACAGATCCGCCGCCCCGTTTCGGCTTGGGTTGCGCTCAATTATCTCCAAGCCCTCGATCACCTCCCCAACCATGTCACCGGCAAGGCGAACAAGCTCTGCCGCTGCATCGTCGTCGCCGGGGCGCAACGGGTGTTCGTTCTCCAAGGCACGGGCGCAGACCTGCAAGACGCTGCCAGCTTGATAGGCCGTGGTAATTGCTGCTGCGATGCTCATTGTCTTTTCTCCTGCTCGGCAAGCGTTTCGATGCCCCGCAAAAGAACATCCGACTTGGTTAGAACTTCCTGAGACAGAGCCACGACCGCATTGGACACAGCGTTGTTTTCGGTTTTGGCTGAAAGCTCATCAATCAGATAATCCAGCCCTTGCAGAAGGCCATGCAGAAAAGTGGCGTCGTATGCCAAGTCTGTGGCGCTTGCGGTCGGTCGGGTGCGGTACTGCGGCCCTTCCCCCAGTACAATCCAATCAAGGCTTAGACCGTGCTTGGCCCGGTAGGCCATCAGGTCAGGTGTTGGCTCACCCTGTGGGCCGATGATGGCGGCGGGTGGCGTGTCGCCCATCGCCTGAGCAAATGCCCTAAGGCGGGTGTTGATTGTGTTGAGTTCGCTGGTTTGCATTGGTTGGTCCTCTGGTGGGCCATCAGGGCAAGGCAGATGGCGTCTTAGAATTTGTGTTGGTCAGGCGGTGGATGTCTGGCGTTCTCCTGCGGCTCTAAGTGCCGCCCGCAAGACGCCCCGGCGGGCATAGTCCTGCTGAGACCAGCGGTTCTTGCCTTCAATTTCTGTGATGGCGGTTTTGATCCGGCGCACCTCTGGACTTTCGCTGGCAGCTTGCGCCTCAAGACGGGCCATTGCCCACTGGTGCTTTGCCTCGCTCCATGCGGCGCGGAGGGCATTGCGCAGGATAAAACGCAGGCCAAACTTTGCGACGTTGGATTTGCGAACCCGCGCCCAAGCGTCCTGCATAATGGCGGTGAGGTCATATGTTGCTGTCTGAGTCATTGCTAGAATCCCCTGAAGCTATCTTGTTCAAATCACTGCGCTGATATACACATAAGGTGTATAAATACGCAGGTCAACACTTAAAGTGCATATATAGGGATACAAGGTGATGCAAATCTCGCAATGTCGGGCGGCACGAGCTATTCTGGGGATTACTCAGCAAGACCTAGCTGACGCATCAAACGTCAACAAAAGAACCATAATGGACTTTGAAAGCGGGAAGCGAACCCCCGTGCCCGCGACCATCACGACCTTAAGGCTTGCGCTAGAAAGTGCTGGCGCTGTTTTTATTCCTGAGAATGGCGGCGGGGCTGGCGTGAGGTTGCGCGATCCGGGCGGAGCAGAATGACAAACGTCAGTCCAAACCGCGCACTCATGTGCTTTTGAGGGGTATGGCTACTAGAAATAGTCAAGGAGCCATACCGGAACCTCCATGCACAACTCAAGATTTGCGGTTCAATAAGTCAAGGCCATCAGCTAGCAGTGCCAATGATTATTGGGTGGGAATGAAAATCCCTTCATCCCAACTACTTTCGGACCCGCTGCCATCCTGACTGCCTCTTAGTGAAGCGCCCGAAGAATCAGTGTGATGGTTGGCGGTCCAGCTGTCGGCGGAACCGTCCAACTCAACGACCGCCGCCTCCTTCAGTTTTGCCACAACTCCAATGTTGGGGCCAACGGCCAAACGGCATTCATGAAGCCAGTTTATGCCTCCATATCCGGTGACGAGGCGCACTTTAATGTCGTCAAGCTCGCCATAATGTTCCTTAGCGGCATCAAGCGCCTCAGCCAAATTCTCTTGGGTTTCGATGCCGGTTGCCATTGCAGACGGAGCAGAAACAAAAAAGAGCCATCTTGGCCGCGCGGCGAAGTCCTCGAACAGTGAATTCGCCCTTTTTGAAACATTGTCCATAATCGCATGACCCAACCCGGCTTTTCCCTCAGCCCAAAGCGCAATTCCAACGCAAGTTGAAATGGAATCTGTCCAAAGAATTTTGTCAGTGCTTATGCTGTGGTTCTGAACGTCCACGAACTGAAAAGGTTTTTCCCCTACGGTTTCTTCCTCACTTTGTATGGGCATATCAGCACGGTTTTGGTGTCCAGAAAATTTGGGAAGTTTAATCTTGTTGACGCCCGGCCAGCCGACTTGGGTGGCAGAAGTAAAAAGTTTCACAGTCATACCGCCCCCACTCCCACGTCTTGGTTTGCCGACACAATCCTGATGAAACCGTTGCACCCGGCGGGATACCGATCAAGCAAAAAATGTGCAGGGTATTGGTCTCGGAACGCGCACAGGTGCCCGAAATAGGGGCCTTCAGTCCCAGCATCGCCCCGCCTGCGGCGAAACTGCACCAACCCTGAGCCGCTCAAAATACTCGCCGGGGCAAAAAGTTCGTTGCGAGCTCCCAAGATGGCGGCAGATAGCAATAGTCTATTTATCTTGACCGATCAGGGAGATTGGAACACCTTGATTACGAGAATGCTCTGAATTCGAGCACCGCTCATCCACCAAGGAGAATAAGCGATGGCCTGCATCAAAGTCGGACTGGACGAGTGGGTGTTGATCGATAGGACTGCGGCTGCGAACGCCGGAGTTCAGCTTAACCTTTGGACTGCCGGTCTATCAGGTTGCGTCGGAATTGGAATCATCAAACCACCGCTTGCTTTTGTTGCCCATGTCTTTAGCAACCTTTCAGCCGCTACGTGGGCTGCAACCTACAATGCTTCGGTAGCGGCAGCGATTGCTAACCTTCTACCGTTTGATAATACAACCAAGATAATCGCCGTCGTCGTGGGTGATGATAACCCTACACCTCGATCAAACATAATCTCCGGCTACCTCGACGGCCTAATACCGCCAGCGAATATGAACTTGGAGGCTGAAGTAACTGTCGCAAGAACGGGCTTTCGAATGTTTAACTCAGTCGCGGGTGGTGACTGGCAATATACCACGCTGTCTGCCGGAGGACATGTAGCAGCATGGGGTGCTAGCCTGAACAGCGCAACCGGGGCGGCACACTGCACCAATCAAGGATTTCTTTCACCAAGCGGTGCGGTTGCTGAGGTATAAGACTGCATATCGGGACGGATCGCCTGCCAAATAAACAAGATACCGGCATGGTTGAGCAGGAATTTGCGGCAACTGGATGTTCAGCAAGAAGATTGACGGAAGGGCAAGGCTTGCGGCGATAGCTGTATTTAAAGAGTAGAACCTGCCGCAGGGGTGTTGGTTGTGCCTGCGATGGTTGATCCGTTTTGGTTGAGAGATGCAGAACTAAAGAAACGGCGCTCTGAGTAAGTCAAGAGATGGCAAGCGGATCATCTAACACCCCTATCAGTGGCATCAAAAACTCACCATCAACCGGGTCCAAAGCGTTGACGTAAAAAGCATCTACGGCGTTGACGGTATCTGTGATGCTAGACTGACTTCCATCATAAAGAGCCATTGCAGCGGAGGCGTTGGCTACATTCGACAAGCCTTTGTGGACCGCAAAGTAGGCACCTAGGTCGACTTTGCTATCGAGGTATTCTCGATCCGGTGAATCGCTCTGTACTCCCCGAAGGACCTCAAGGATAAACTGATCCCTACTAAAGTTGCCCGCATCAAGCTGACCCACCCAAAAGGTGAAACCATCTGGATCAGGATCTCTGCCCAGAACGTTCTTATAGACAGAGAAGGCGAAATCCTCATTGGATGTTCCGGGGGGATAAGTGGTCAGGGTCTCATCTTGAGGTGCGAATAATGCCGCCATCTCATCAAGGGTAAGGCCATTGGCAAATTGAGTCCCCCAGAAGTTTAATCCTACTGCATCGGGTGCGCGATTAAAGTAGGCAATATAGAGTTCGATAAAACTCTCCAATTGGGCTCCAGATAGGCTTGCTGGTCCGGCAAATTTCGTGAGATCAAATGGACTGCCGAGCAAGTCGGTCTCAAAGCTCAAAAACTCCAAGGCTGTTAACTGATCGGTGCCATCGCCACTTTCGCGGCGGTCTGAAATGACTGTAGATAACGAGCTAAGTGCTAGGGTATAACTAGATTGATTACCCGAAAAATGCGCCGTATCCGTTCCAGAGCCGCCATCAATCTGATCGTTCCCTTGCTGTCCAAAAAGGTCATCGTTGCCGCCGGAGCCTTCAAGGATATTGTTTTGGCTATTTCCAACGATTTCATCATCAAAAGCTGTTCCCAGAACATTTTCGATATCACCCAAAAGCCAATGCAAAGCGGTCGGAGCCGGGACTTCTTCATTTTCGTCAGCAAGCTGGGCAATCGGAAGCGCAGCCCCTGCTTTAGTTGAGACCAGGGTTGATAGCTGGATGTCTGGTAGGGTGACTTTCCAACCTTCTTGAAGCAATGACATGTCCACAATGTCCACGCCACCAGCGTCCCAAATTGTCGTATAGGTGCTCGTGTCTGGAATTAGGTGTGTGGAATTCCCGGCGTTTGTTGCCAAGTTTGCTCCATACAAGGCCTGTAGCGCCAGCACGTCGAGTAGCATTGGTGTTTCGGGATCCCATTTATTCAACTCGATGTTGAATTGGTCATTGTACGACATGACTGAGAACCAATCTTGATTGAATTCGTCCGCACCAATTTCCGCCAATGTTGGTCTACCAGAGTCGCCATCGTCATGGTTGTGCTTCAGGCCAAGAGCGTGAAACGTTTCATGTAAGATGAGTGAAAAACCAGCAGACCCAGGTTCAAACGTAGTTTGCGAGTTAATGTGATGATTAGCGTTCAGAAAGATGTCGCCTGCCTGTGTTGCCCAACCGGGATAAACCAGACCGTTCGCACTCGAAGGGACGAAGTTCCAATTTGGGAAAAACCCAACTGCCCAAGTTGGGTCAGCACCAAATCGGTCATCCCCATACAAGGAGTAAACCAAATCTGCCCCGATGGCACCGGCTACTAAGGGATCTACAAAGTAGCCAGCAAATTGAAAATCTACGTCAATGAACATCTCTATGATGCCAAGGGCTTGTGATATCTTTTCTACTGAAAAATTCGGATTCAGCCAGACTTCGCCCAAAAATCCGTCAGTTAGAGACCAGTGGATTACGTTCGACGCGGACAAGTCCCAGTAGCTGCCCTGTGTGGCAGCATCGATCACGTCATCTCCTGTAATGGGAAATGAAACTCCCGTTAAGAAAGCCATCAGAAAACCCCCGGACCAATTTGAGAAGCAGGCAATTGACCACCTCAACAAGTGCTACGTTATCAGTTTTGAGGAACTATGGCTTCAACCAAATCCCAACTCCTGAATTGCCAGCGGGCGCGGGATGTGGCGCGATTGATATGTTGCCTTGATACGCCTGTTGCTTCGGCTGTTTCTGCTGCGAACTGTTTTGGCTGACCGGGGCCAGTAATAGTGGGAACGCTGTTCCCAGTATTCCTAACCGCCCAAAGCTCTTTCCGCTTCGCCAGATGCTCGGCTTGTTGAGTTGCGGACAATTCAGACCGCATTAGGTTTTCGTCAATCTTTCAAAGCTGGCGATCAATGCGCCAGCTTCTTATTTCCTTGGTTCTGGTCGGACTCTTTGGCGACACCGCGCAACAACTCCCTGACCGGCCCGTCAAAGTTCTTTTCAATCTCGAACGACAAGGTTCGCACCGACAAGGCATAAAACCAAAGTTCTGCATCGACACTGCCTGTTTCCCCCGCTCTTACTGCTGTCGGCGTGATCTGTTCAAAGTAGTTCACATAGGCGTCGGTGTCGTGGGGCGCGGGAATTTCCTCCAGATACTTGCAGAGCGTTTTGCACCCGCGTTCTGTCGCTTTGTCAGGGGCAAACAGATTCAGCACAACGCGGGCGTCATTCAATGAGAAGGTGTCAGAGGCCCATTCCATTATTCAGCCCCCACCGCAGCGCCCGCGCCAACGAAGTATGGGGCAAGCCGGTTGATCTGTTCGGGCTTCAACTTGACTGCACCAGCGTCGGTTAGCAGCAGCCGGAACAACTCAGGGTCTTTCACCGCGTCCATGAGCAACTGTTCAGCCTTATCGTTCTGCAGGTTGCCAAGGAGCTGCTTGACCCGGCCAGAAGCCATGTTCGCAGTTTGGATGGATGCCCCGCTGCTGCCGCCCCCGGCTTTCGCGCCCTGTTTCGCGGCGATAACGCGCGCGACCATTTCAATGACACGGTTCGGGGATCGGGGGGAAAGTCCGCCAATGTCAGGCGCGGCCTTGCGACCATTCCGCAGCTTTATCAATTCAGCTGAAATTACGTCCAGCCTGCGGATCTCTGCTGGCTTCATGACTGCAGTAAACGTGGCGCGGGTTTCTGGCTTCTGCAGCAATTTGCGCATAGCCTCGCCAGAAAGCCCATTTGCGTCAGTGCTATTGCGGATCAGGTAATCAGAAAAAGCGCCTTTAAGGCCGTCCAGAGCCGCCCCATCGGGGTCTTTGCGGGCAGTGGCTGCAAGTTGATGCGCCGCGACCGTCGGCCTCTTTGCCTTGAATACCGCATCTGCTGCGTTCTCCGTTGGGGCCTGAGTAAAGGCTGCGCTGATAGACTTGGACGGGTTCTGCATGTCGGTCAACGTTTGGTTGGCACGTTGCTGGGTGCTCAAAGCCCTGCCTTGGGTTTGCAAAGCCTGCTCAAAGGTATCTCTCAGATAGGGAAAACGCTGCATCAGCTCTGCGTTGTCTCGCATAAATCGCCGACCCGCGCCTGCATTGAACCCACCGTCCGGAGCGAAGGCTGCGCGGTCAAACTTTGATCGCAGGTAGTCCTCAAGGGGTTGCACGGACTTGCTGCCCGCTGCGCCCAAAATGTTATCTGCGCCAACCGCTCCTGTCGACCCGCCTCGCCCAAGAGAGCGCTCAAGCGTTAGGGCTGGGTCAATCGTGTTGTCTCCGTCGAGCGTTCTGTTGAGCAGCTTACCCACAACGCCTTGGCTGAATATCTGATGCTTCTCCGCAGAGAACGCCCGTGCAGCGTCAATGGTGCGCCCTATATCCGTTTGCCCGGCACCGGCCCCCAAATCATCTAGGATGGCATCGGCGATGTTGTCAGCGATACGGGCCATATTGCGCTGCTGATTGTTGCCTGCCCTCGCAGCGCGGGCGGTCTCGCGTAGTTTGGAATAAAGACCGTGCATTTCGTTGACGGTCTCAAAGTCCCCAAGGGGATTGTTGCTATCACCACCCAAAAGCTCGCGGGCAATTTGAGGGATGTCGCCTTGCTGGGCGCGGGGCGTAGAGGCAATAGCCTGTGCCGCTGCTTGTTTGGCGTTGCTGGTGCCAACTTGTGCAGCCCTTGGAACCGCATCCCATAGTTGCCGTTCCTGTTGTTCAGCAGCCCGTTCCGCCAACCGGATCTGTCCGGCCACCTCTTGGCTGTTGACCATTTCCGAGTTGCGGGCGGTTGGCCGTAGCGCTCCATTTGTGGCCCTGTCGACAAAGCCGAGAATGTTCTCTCGGGCGCTGGTTCGACGGGCTTCGAAGAAGCTTTGCGCTTCGGCAGGATTTCCGCCCATGCCCCGCACCTGATTTGCTGCATTCTGCTGACCTGCATCCGCCCGCGCATCCATATCTGCTCTGAGTACAGGGTTCCGGCGCATGGCCTCCTGCTCAAGCGCAAGGAGGTTTGGATCACCGACCTGTTGAGCCGGTGTAAGGCCGATTTCGGACGGACCTATGTTCCGGGCCAACTCGGCGGCGCGATCAGGACCGCCTGCAAGTTCCTGGACCCTCTGTCGAGCAACCTCGCGCCCACCAGTGTTGGTGTAGGGCATCATCGCAGTCTTCACAGCACCGGACAGCTTGCGGACTCCTATAGCGCTCGGAGTGCTACGCACCAAGCCGGGGATGCCCGCCGTTGTAGCCCCGCCTAGAATGCCAGCGGTGGTCTGCGCCCAGTCAGGTGCGCCAGCATCTTCTGCAAGCCCCTGTGCGGCCTGTGCGCCGCCGCCAGCGAACAGCTCCGAGATAAACCCCATCTTGCTGTTAATGGCTTGGGAGGCATCGTCAGCAATGCCACCGACAAGCCCACCTGCACCTGACAAGGCTTTTGCAGCCGCACCGCCAAAGGGTGCCGCCCCTGCCGCCTGTCCGGCACCGCGCGCAAAGGTCTCGCCCATACCTTGCGGATCACCTGAGGCGCGATTGACGCCGATTGCATCCATGCCTTTCTCCAAACCTGAAATTGCTGAGCCCGTACCCTCCCCGAAGGGATTGAGGGCATGGGGTGCATCGAATGGGTTCAGCAGGTCAACAATCCCTCCTGCGCCTTCCGCGATGCCTTGATTCAGGTTCGCCATGAACCCACCACTGCGCTCACCCAGAGAAGCCGCGATTTCCTCTACTGTGGCTTCCTGCTCGTCCGGTGACAGTTGCGTGAAAGAAGGGTCAACTTTCACGCGATGGCCGTTGACGTTCAATGTGATTTCGCTGCTCATTGTTCAATCCTCCACTGGACACCACCGCGCGTGGTGCCGCCGCCGCCACCCTGACCGAATAGACCGAGAGCCGAAGAGACGCGTCCTAGTGCGGATTGCAATGCAGCCCCGCGCTCGGACAAGACTTGACGTTGCTGCGGTGAAATACGGGTGTCTATTTGACCCTGAATGCCCGACAATTCCGTTTGGAAACTGCGCTGCAAGGCAGCCAGCTTTGCCTGCGCTGCCTCTGGCCCCATCAAGCCGCCCGCCTGCGGCGTTAGGTCTTGGATGTTTTTGAGCAGCCAGCTTGGCGGCTGCCGCCCGTATCCCTGAGAAATGTCGTTTACCAGGCCTTCACGAAGCACCGCAAAGTCTGATTGTGATTGCTGGACCCCATCGAAAGGCGCTGACATGCCCGCAAAGTCTGTTGCCGAGTTGATCGCCCCCTTCACCATTCCCTCAAACCCGAAAGCATTTGAAGCATCCGGCGCTGGCGGCAGTTCTGTCTGTTGAATCGCAGAGACATCAGGGATTTGCATCGGATGACTTTGCGGCGATTGCTGCGCCTGCGGGCTGTAGCTTTGCCCGGTTGCAAGGTTGGTCACGATAACCGACTGGTCATAAGGATCGCGGCTGACCCGCAGAACACCGTCAACAATGCCGACTGCGGTTTGATCGTCCACCCCGTAGGCCGACTTGATGCGAGCGATGGTTCTGTCGTTTTCGCTTCCACCATCGGGGGTGCGGTAATCGCCGATAACCTGGCCTGTCGTCGGGTTTACAAGCTGCCCGTTAATCGAGACCCCTTTTTCAGGGCCTTGGCCTTTGATTTGCGCTTGCCACATCTGCAAGCCCTGCGTTGCCGGAAGTGCCCCGCTGTTGATGGCCTGAGCGTATTCCGCGCCGCCCGGTTGTTGCGCCAACCATTCCGCCGTGACCGTCCGTTGCCGGGCGTCTCGTTCTGCGCCGCGCCGTTCCTGTATATTATCCCGTGCCATACCCATAAGCCCCTCATTGGGGTTCATGGTCATACCTTGAAGTGCAAGGATCATCCTGTCGCGTCGGTTGGGCTTCATGTTTTTGAACAGCAAGTGCTGGCGTTCTTGATCTTGCATGGCTGGTGCTCCTCGGAGGTTGTCTTGTGCTGGCCCGCCGATGGCGCTGCCGGTGGATGCCCCGCCAGTCACGCGCGACCTGCTCGACAATGTCGTCGGCTGACCGGGGACCGCAGTTGGTGGATCTGGTTGGAAGGCTGGCTTGCCAAGCGCGCGCATTGTGTCGTTCGCCACATCGTCACCGCGCATGTATCCTGCGAGAAGTCCGCCTTCATGGTGCTGGCGGTCGTTTTGAAGTTCGCCGTGCCCCATGTTGTGAGACGGGGGGATTCGGTATTTGGCCTCGATTTCCTTGCCAAGTCGCTTGGCTGCTTCTTCCTGTGCTCGGGTCGCGCCATGTTCGGCACCCACCAGAGAGATGCCAATCGCGTTGCTGTTGTTGAAGCCTGTGGGTGATCCCGGCTTGATGTGGTTAGTGCGCTTATCCTCTGGGGCACCCTGCACCACCTCACCATCTGGGCCGATGTAGTAGTGATACCCGAAGGCACCGCCGCGCTGCTGGTCTACGGTCTTTCCATAGTTCACCATATTCATCAGAGGCGCATCGCGCGTGTGGTGCCAGACGATACCGTTGAAAGGCTTGGCATTCGCGGTGGCCGACTTACCGTAATGAAACATAGGGTCGGATGCATCACGTATTCCCATCAGCCTTGCCCCCGTGGCTTGGTCCCGGTGAGGTTGCCCAGGACGGACAGAAGCCCGCCCCCGGCAAAGGTATCACCAGAGCGGCCCGCGCCGCCGCCGTCGAACATGTCGCCGAAGCTGGAAAACTCCGTAGGGCGCAGCCTGCCGGGCTCTTGAAAGCTACTGCGATGACGCGCTGCGAATTGCTCCCAGAATGGGAGCATCTGTTGCCCGCCGGGTTGGTGTTGAGCACCCTGCGGCAATGGTGTCCCTTGTTGCGCCCGCATCTGCTCTTGCAGGCGCTGAAACGCGGCCCAGTTCTCTTGGTAATCGCGTTCTTTCGCCATTGCTTGCGCAAAGGATCCGTCGCCGAACATCCCCCCAAAGGGTGCCGTTTGCTGGCCGGTTGGCCGCGCGTTGTCTGATCCGGTCCCGCCGGGAAAGTGTCTGTACTGGTCCATGCTCGTTTCCTCAATATTGCGTCGATTTTATGCCGCTTTGGATGGGCTTTTGACGTTGGGTCAAGTATAGCAGAAAGTCATCTAAACCCCAACAAAACATACTAATTTTGCTCCTCAAAAGTGATCTCGATACCCGCTTCTGCGGCGGTTGTGATACACCTGTTCTTGAAGTCTTCGGGGCTTTCGCCTTCGCGGCGTTCAGCACTCCATCCCCGGCCAAACGCCGCAGATAGTGTAGGCTCGGGCTGGTCTTCCGATCCGGGTTTGATGATGCCGCGCCAGACGTAAACCGGATCCTTCTGAGAGGTGTCGGTTCTCTCGAGTTCGCTCAAGCGTTTCTGGTGTTGTGTCGTCGTTGTCATTTGCCGCCTGCCTTTCTTGCATGGAGTGCATTCACTTCGCTGAGAACCCTCTGTTCAAAGCCCTGATAGGTTTCGTCGTCGGTCTTTTGAAAATTCTCCAAACGCGGTCCGCTGACCCAAGCGCAGGCTATTGAACAAGGTTGGTTCGGTTCGATGATCCAAGTGACAATGGCGGGCGGCTCGTGGGCCTCCGGAAAAGCTTGCCCCTCGAGGCTTGCGACCCTTGCTTTGATCGTTTTCATTTCTGCGCCTCCAATGCCGTGATCCGGCGTTCAATTTCGGTGGTTTCCAGGGTGCGGCGGAATTGTTCGACCACGGCCATGACGGACGCCGCTTCGAGTGGTGTTACCTCGCCCTCAGCAACCGCCTTGAGAATGGCGCGGGCCGCGTTGGCTGCTTCCTCTGCGGTTTCAATCTCAGGCAACTCAAACGACACCGGCGCATCCTTGCGAATTGGTGCGATCCGGTCGATGCAAAGGCGCAGGGCCGTCACATCGCCTTCCAGCGCCTTGTCGATGGCGGTTTGGGTCAGGGCCTCCTGCTGGCCTTCCAACATCGCCTCAACGGCCAGCGTTACCCTATGGCGTGCTCCCTTGGGCTTGCCTGCGTTGCCAGCGGAGAATGTGCCATCAGTGTTCCGATCATCCGTATTGCTGCCGTTTTTACGGTTCATTAATTAAACTCCTACTCAATCTGTCTTGAAACGGTTATTGCTGCGAACGCCTGCATCATTGGATAGCTCCGATGCGTCTTGCTGCTTCGATGGTTTCGGAGAGTGGGCCTTGCTTCTTTCCACCCTTCTCAGCGTTGCCAACATCAGCCGAAGGCGCTGTCGTGAATGGTTCGACATTTTCGCCAGAAAAATGCGCCGTGTAGGTTTCGTCTAAGTCTTTTGTACGTGTAGTGTCCGTCTCGTCTCGTCTCGTCTCGTGTGCCCCCACGGTGTCGGCAGGGTGGGGGCACGGTGCCTCAAGGTGGAACTGCAAAGAGGGCATCAGACCGCACAATTCGGCCTTGACGGCCCGGTTTTGGCCTACCAATTGCTCTGCCAATGCTTCGTGAAAGTCGTCTTCGAAGTTCTGTCGCATCACCGCCAAGAAGGGTTTGAAGACATCGCGTAACTTACCCCATTCGGTGCTGTCCGGCTTCCATTTCTGAGCACGCTTGATGGAGCCAACAGTGAACTCTGCGGCGGCTCCGAGGATCATATCATCGGGAGCATCGATGTCTGAGAAATCGGCAGCGATTGAAGCCATGCGGCTGGCGTTCTCCGGTGCATTTTTCTTCATGAACCAACCAGTGATCCGGACAATGTCGTCGTCTTCATCGAACGATAACAAGCCGACTGTCATCATTTTCTCGATGGCTGTGCTCAAGTCAGAGACCGTCATGTCAGCGTCGTCAGCCCAGATAGATTTGGGATACCTGAACAGGCCAATGAAACCCCCGAGGGGCGTCAGATGGGCGCAAAGATACGCCCACCTATCTTGGTGTGTAAGCTGCCGCAGCTTCTTGGAATGCGGCAGTGTGGATTCAATTTGAGCGAAAGTTTTGCTCACGATACACCCTCCGCGACAAGAGACTGCAAGGCCTCCAGCACATCGGGCAGCAGGGCCGCGCGGAACGCGACCCCCTGTTTGCCGGGTTTCATCTCGCCATCGCCCGCATCAAAGAAGACGCGGACGTTGACCATGTCATGACCCCTGAACTCGTCACGGGTGATGCGGATGATCTCGCGGCTGTTCTTGCGGATTTCGCTTGCTGGGGCGGTCATTAGATTACCTCCCCGAAGTGCAGACCCGCGATCAAACGGGCCTGAGTTGTCGTGAGGCCGTAAAGGCGCATGAGGCGGGAGATTTGGATGGAACGGGTCATTATGATGCACCCCCGTCAATCCGGCGGACGCCATCACCGATGAAATACACACCGAAACGCTGACGCCCGGTCTGCTTGTCGTTAGCGTACATCTCTTTCGTGATCGGGACGCCGTACTCTGATTTCAGGATGTGAACCCGGTCACTGATACGGACGGGGCTGGCGCAGAAAACAGGCTGTTTGATCAGCGCGTCCAGAATGATGCGATTGCCTTTCGCTAGTGTGATGGTCTTGGTCTGGCCATCATCGGAGATGATTTCGTACTTCGCAGGCGCTTCATCCGGCGAAAGGTCGTACCAGGCGTTAACGCGCAGGGCGTCCGCCGGAGGCTTAGGGTTTGGGTTGGTAGTGTTCATGCCGATTTCCTTTCTGTTTGAAAGGACGGGCCAGATGCGGTATCTTCTTCGTGCAAGCAAAGAAATACGCCCCTGTCCGTCCAGTACGGCGGGGGTTTTCTTTATGCTGCAACCGCAATTTTTGCGTCGATGTAGCGGTTGAGTTCGTCAATCTCGATGCGGGTAGAACCACCCATTTTAACGAACTTGAGATTGCCCGATTTCCACTCTTTGTAGAGTGTCGCGCGGCTCTCGCCAGAGTAGGCGACCGCTTGGTGGATGTTGATCAGGCGGGGGGTGATGTCCAAGGCAGTTTGCATGTGTGTCGCTCCATCTAAGTGTGCGACACCCAATTTACTCACAGCGAAACCTATTGCATCAAGATGTTGGGTTAGAAACTTCTCGAAGTTTTCCCCGATATTCTTCAAAGTGCTTCTCTCTGAAAGCTTGAAGAGTGCTTTGCCCGTGTTCTTGAAATGCTGCTTTCACTGTATCGGGCTTTATTTTCTTGCCGGTTTTTTGAAACTCAAGCTCCGCAACTTCATGAAATATAGCTATTTTTTTGATACTTCCCTCAGTCAGTTCAGCTTCAATAATTCGAATCGCAACTTGGTTGGACCGCCACTTTTCTCTGTCGATGTTGCGGTTAGTCTTATTGACCGGTGATTTGCCTTGCCCGCCTTCCAAATTGAAAGCGTTTCCCAATGTTTTGCTTGAATCAGATGATCGGTATTCACCCCAGCCTTCGGCCAGACGGCGAGCAATCGCTCTAGGAATTGTCACGGTATCTTCTCGCCAATTTTCCAAGGGATATGCATCTTTGATATCTTCATGGGTACGGCCATCTTCGAAGGCACTGAAAATCGACCAGAATGTCTCAAATGCAACATAGTCCTTAGTGGCGCTGCCCTCCTCTATCCGCTCAATAAGCTGTGAAATTCGAGCTCTCAGCTGATTTTTGTACTTATCAAATTCATCCATGAAGCTTTACCACGCTTGATTGAGCCTCTGTTACCAATTGGGCCCACAAATCCAGCGCCCGTGCTCTCTGTTCAAGAAGCCCGGCTCGGTTATAGACTCGGGCCACAGCACTTGGCGCTGATCCGACTGCGGAGTGATTTAGGACACGATCCGCCACATTCTCTGGGATGCCGCGCTCAACCATTGCGGTGGCGAAGGCCGTTCTGAGGTCGTGAATATTCCAAGATTGGAAATTGTCGCCAAGCAATTTGTCCAGCTTTGTCTTCGCTTTGCTGACGCCTGATGGCGGTGTGTTTCCGGTCGTAGTGAAAACAAGCCCAAGTTCGTTCTCAATCGTTTCGCCGTCCGCTAGGCGAGTTTTGAGTAACCCAACTTGCTCAAGGGCAGGGCGCGACAAATGGGTGGTGTGAGGTTTGCCGTTCTTGGTTCGCGACCCCGGCTTAACAATTTGTGCGTTTTCCAGAATGATTTCGTCCCAGCGCAAGCCAAGTATTTCGCCTCGGCGCTGTGCTGTGAGGATCATTAAGCGCAGTGCAGGCCCCCAAAGGTCACCCATTCCATCTGTTGCTTCCCATATCTGGCGGACTTCATGCAGCGATAGGACACGCTCTCTGGCCGTCTCCTTCGTGGCTTTGGGAATGCCTGCGCCGATGTCGGTTGAGATGTAGCTTCTCCCCCATGCCCATCGTGAAAAGGCGAGTAGCGCTGCCCGCGTCCTGTTGGCGGCAACGCGGTAGCCCTCATCAGCCTTCGCATCGACTGCCCTTTGAAAGTCCGCTCTGCCTATTTCAGCTATGGGTACGGAAAGGTGGTCTGAAAGAGCAACCTCAAGCTGCCTGTACCGATCCTTGCCACGCCTCAGCGTAGAAAGGTGGACCTTGTCATAGATGTTTAGGACTTCTTGAACGGTGTATGCCTGCGATGCGGAAGCCTCATTTCGGATGCGCTCGGCCTCAGCAATTTCAACCCGGTCGATGCCGCGTGACGCCTCGGCCTCTATTTCCAATGCCATCGCGCGGGCGTCTGAGAGGCTTACGGGTTCTGGCCACGTTCCAAGGGTATGCTTTCTTTTCTTCCCACCCCTAACCCGTTTCTCGAACATCCAAGTCGCGCTGCCCGTTGCGGAGAGGCGGAACCTCAATCCTTGCCGTCGACTGTCTGATATCTCCAACCTCCCGGTTTCAGGCGGCTTGAGGCTTTCAAGGAAGCGATTGGTGAGTTCTTTCTTCATTGCTCCACCCGCTGGGGGACTCATGGGGGACAAAATGTGCTGACTTACCATGAACGGTTGTGGACGACCGTAGACAGTTTGTGACTGGGGGACAAGTGCGACTTCGCTGAATTTCCTCATATTTTTACTGAATTATCGCACAATTGTGAACACTGGTGGATTGTGTTGGACAAAGGTGAAAATTGGTGTAGCGCCTGATTGTGGATCAGGAGGTCCCTGGTTCGAGACCAGGAGGTGGTACCACTTCTTTTCAGATAGATGCCGATTTGATGCGGCGGTGCCCGTTGCCGTCAGGGTTTTGGTGGATTTGGCCTTTTGCTGGGGTCACGTCTCAAAAGGCAGACGCGGGGCGCTGGCAATGGTTTTGGGCGGGCCACCCGATGCCCCCAGAACCGAATCCGTTGACGCATTGGCAGGCAACAGCCGTTCCATCGCCGACTGATAGTCCCAACATTTGTGAATATAGACCTGCCGTGCGGCGCTGCCATTGCCCAGCCGGATCGGCTTGAGGGTCCGTGTATAGCCGTCTGCATTGGCAGGTGCGCCCGCACCATAACAGGCCAACAGGGGCTCCTTGAGGCGTATCGCGTTGATATAGGACAGCTGCGCAGGGCTGCCGCCGTACCATTCCTGCAAAAGCGCAAGCACCCCGTGCAAAGCAGATTTTCCGCCGGCACGCCCGGCGACCAAGACGCTGCCGTCGACACCGAAATGGTCGCAGATGCGGCGATATTCGAACGGGGTGAACCACCAGGTGCCGAAATCTCCGGGAAATTCGCCTTTTTTCAACACCGGTTTATAAAGCCGCAACAGCACCGCGTTTTTGGGCAATGTCTGGACCTGCGGGCGTTCGATCCCGCCGCCGCGATGGCCTGTGGCATCGAATCCCATCGCCCCAAGCGTGACATCTTGGGCGGGCTGGCCATCTGGATAATCCGCGTCATTCATAGGCATGTCGGGCACTTACCTGTCAGGGCACCTGTTTTGGCCCTTGGTCAAAATCAGGTTTGTGCCGCCAGTCTACGCTGTAGATGATCCGAAATACCAGTGTCGCGTGTATGATTGCCGGTGCAGGGGCCATAGTCCGCCACCACGCGGGCAGTCTTGCGCTTAGTCCGCCTTGGCCGCGCGGACCCAGGCCACAATGGTGGCACGGGCCGCATCATCCATCTGGATGGCATTGGGAGGCGGCATTGCCTTGCTCAGTCCCGCATGCACAAAAATCTGATCGGCATGGCGGGCCACATCGCTTTGGGTCTCCAGTACCACGCCTTTGGGGGCCCAGCGGATGCCCTCCCAGACCGGTTCGCGGGCATGGCACATGGAACAATTGCCCAGCACCGTGTCATAGGCGTCTTCAAATCCTGCCGCCGAGGCGAACTTTTGTTCATAAGGCGTCAATGCCCGCGCTTCGGCGTCTTCATAGGTGTCGGTGCCCGACATCGTGGACAGCCATGCAATCAGGACGAACAACAACACCGTCACCGCCCATGTCCAATAGGGGCCTTCGCCCGTGGCATGCAGGGTGTTGAAATAATGCCGGATCGTCACCCCCGTCAGAAACACCAGACTGGCAATGATCCAGCTGTATTCGGTGCCAAAGGCCAGCGGGTAATGGTTTGACAACATCAGGAAAATAACCGGCAGCGTCAGGTAGTTGTTATGGGTCGAGCGCAGCTTGGCGATCTTGCCGTATTTGGCATCCGGTGTGCGGCCCTCTTTCAGGTCTTTCACCACAATCCGCTGGTTCGGCATGATGATGAAAAACACATTGGCTGTCATGATCGTGGCGGTAAAGGCCCCCAGATGCAGCAGCGCGGCGCGGCCTGTGAATATCTCGTTATAGCCCCAGGACATCACCACAAGGATCACAAACAGCAGCAACATCAACAGGGTCGGGGTTTCCCCCAGCTTGGACTTGCACATGAAATCATAACAGATCCAGCCAATGGTCAGCGATCCGGCGGAAATCACAATGCCCTGAAACAGCGACAGGTCGGCTTTGCTCGGGTCGAGCAGGAACAATTCACCGCCCACCCAATAGACAATCATCAACAGCGCCGCACCGGACACCCAGGTGATATAGCTTTGCCATTTATGCCAGATCAGGTGCTCGGGCATGTTTTCCGGCGCAACCAGATATTTCTGGATGTGGTAAAACCCGCCACCATGCACCTGCCATTCTTCGCCATAGGCGCCCGCTGGCATGTTTGGTGCTTTCCTAAGTCCCAGATCCAGCGCGATAAAATAAAACGATGCCCCGATCCACGCCATTGCGGTGATGACATGCAACCAGCGCACCGCAAAGGCGATCCAGTCCCAGATGATAGCTAAGTCGTACATGGATTTCTCCCAAGAATCGAAATTACCAGCACTCTAGGCGCGCCGCCATTCCTCTGGTATTGTCACAAAATACCAAGCAGCATCAAAAAAATCAAAACAATGTCCTATCTTGATAACATCCGCACCTTTGTCCGCGTTTACGAGCTGGGCAGCATGTCTGCCGCTGGCCGCGACCTGCGTATTTCCCCGGCGGTGACATCTTCGCGGATCTCGCAACTGGAAGAACACCTTAGCGTGCGATTGTTTCAACGCACAACCCGGAGCCTGACCCCGACCGAACAGGGCAAGGCATTTTATGGCGGGGCCAGCGAAATCCTTGAGGCGGTGCAGAGCGCCGAAGCGCAGGTGGTCAATATCACCGACAATCCCAAGGGATCGCTGTATGTTGCCGCGCCTTTGGGGGTCGGGCGACGGTTGATCGCGCCCTTGGTGCCGGGGTTTCTGGCACAATATCCCGAGGTAAAGATTCGCCTGCGCCTGACGGATCGCAAAGTGGACCTGACCACCGAAGGTCTGGACCTCGCGTTTTTTCTGGGACAGCCCGAAGACAGCAATCTGCGGATCCGCAAGATTGCCGACGTGGACCGTATTCTTTGTGCCAGCCCTGAATATATCGCGGCGCGGGGCAATCCGGCCTCGGGGGCTGAACTGGTGTCCCAGGGCCATGAATGCCTGAACCTGCGGTTTCCCGGTGCAACGGAATTTCAGTGGCGGCTGACCACACCAGAGGGGCCAAAGCGGTTTCGCATCACCGGGCGCTATGAATCCGATGACGGGGATGTGCTGACCGATTGGGCGCTGTCGGGCAATGGCATTGCCATGAAACCGATTTTCGAGGTCGCCGATCTGGTCAAGGCCGGGCGTCTGGTGCCGGTGGCGACACAAACCCCGCCTGAACCGATCCAGATGGCCTGTCTTTATACCCACAGGCGGCGGCAAGACCCGAAAACCCGCCTGTTTATGGAATATGTGATTTCACGGATCACCGAATCCGTGCGCGATCACAGCCTACAGGTTCAACTGCCGCGATAGGTGGAATAGCCGAACGGAGAGAGTAACAGCGGAACATGATAATGCGTTGCCTCAGACATCCCGAAACGCAACGGAATCACATCCAGAAAACGCGGCGTTTCCGGCGCGGTGCCGCAGGCATCAAGGTAATCACCGGCGTGAAACACCAATTCATAGACCCCTGTTTCAAACAGGTCGGCGGGCAGGATTTGTTCATCGGTGCGCCCGTCGGCATTGGTGACCAGCGTCTTGAGCAGATCGCGCCTGTTGCCGTTGATCGCAAACAATTCGATCTTCAGCCCTTCGGCAGGGCAGCCGCGTGCGGTATCAAGCACATGGGTTGTCAAATATCCGGTCATTGGCGCACTCCTACATTATGCCACCCTTATAGGCGCAGCAGGGCAAAATCAGCAAAGTCTTGCGATCAATAGGCTGTTTCGTGTTTTTTTTGAAAAACATTGTCATTGTTTTGAAATACAAGAACCCCACTCAGGAGGGCCACAGGTGAAACGATATCCACGCGACATGACAGGGTACGGGGCAACCCCGCCAGCGGCAAACTGGCCGAAGGGCGCAAAAATTGCCGTACAAATTGTGCTGAACTATGAAGAAGGCGGCGAAAACAACATCCTGCACGGGGATGCGGCCTCTGAGGCGTTTTTGTCCGAAATTACCGGGGCGGCGCCTTGGCCGAACCAGCGCCATTGGAACATGGAATCGATCTACGAATACGGCGCGCGCGCCGGGTTTTGGCGGGTGCACCGGATGCTCAGCGATCTGCCTGTCACGGTATATGGTGTCAGCACCGCCTTGGCCCGCGCCCCCGAACAGGTGGCGGCGATGAAATCCGCAGGTTGGGAAATTGCCAGCCACGGGTTGAAGTGGGTTGAACATAAAGACATGCCCGAGGCCGAGGAACGCGCCCAGATCGCCGAAGCGATCCGCCTGCACACCGAAGTGACAGGCGAGGCCCCGCGCGGCTGGTACACGGGGCGTTGTTCCAACAATACGGTGCGTTTGGCGGCAGAGACCGGACAATTCGCCTATATTTCAGACAGCTATGCCGATGATCTGCCCTATTGGATGGAATTTGGCGACCAGGACCAGTTGATCCTGCCCTATACGATGGATTGCAACGACATGCGCTTTGCCATTCAGGCGGGCTTTACCAACGGGGACCAGTTTGAAAGCTATCTCAAAGACAGCTTTGATATGCTGTATCAAGAAGGCAACGCCGGACAGCCCAAGATGTTGTCCATCGGCCTGCATTGCCGGTTGATCGGGCGTCCGGGGCGGGCCGCTGCCCTGCGCCGCGTCCTTGAACATTTCAAGTCCCACGAAGGGGTCTGGTTCGCCACCCGTTTGCAGATCGCCGAACATTGGGCCAAAGAACATCCGCCCCGGCGCCGCACCCGACCCTCAGAGATGGACCGCGATCGCTTTGTTGCGGAATTTGGCGGTATTTTTGAACACAGTGCGTGGATTGCCGAAGCGGCATTTGCGCTTGAGCTGGGCCCGAGCCATGACACGGCTTTGGGGGTGCATCAGGCATTGGCGCGGGTGTTCCGCACTGCGGATCCACAAAAGCGGCTGGCGGTGCTGAATGCCCACCCCGATCTGGCTGGCAAACTGGCCGAGGCCAAGCGCCTGACAGCTGAATCCACCGCGGAACAGGCCTCGGTCGGGTTGAATGAACTGACCGATCAGGAACGCCAGAAGTTTGGTGAACTGAACGATGCCTATACCGCGAAATTCGGTTTTCCGTTTATCATCGCGGTGCGCGACAACACCAAAGCCACGATCATGCAGGCGTTTGAACGGCGGATCGCGCACAGCCGTGATCAGGAATTCCAAGAGGCCTGCACACAGGTCGAACGCATTGCCGAACTGCGCCTGATTGAGAAATTTCCAGCATGAGCAAAATCATCAAAATCCAACCGCTGAGTGCAGATGCCTTTGCGCCATATGGCGATGTGATGGCCGCCACCGGCACCCCCGACAAGATGATCAATCAGGGCAAATGTGGCCGTTTTCACGACCGCGCGCAGCTTGATTTTTCGGACGGGCAGGCAGGGATCAGCATTTTTCAGGGCGAAAAAGAAACCCTGCCGCTGGCATTGCAGATGGTGGAACGCCATCCCGAGGGCAGTCAGGCCTTTGTGCCGATGTCGGACGCGCCGTTTCTGGTGGTTGTGGCCCGCGATGACAACGGTGTGCCCAAAGACCCGCGTGCCTTTGTCACCAGCGCCGGACAGGCGATCAATTTTCATCGCGGCACCTGGCACGGGGTGTTGACGCCCCTGTCCGAACCCGGCTTGTTTGCGGTCATTGACCGGATCGGCACGGGCGCGAACCTCGAAGAACACTGGTTTGAACATTCATTCCAGATCGAAGAATAGCAAGACCGGCACAAGCCGGCGCAAAGCATCAGATAAGGAGGGACATACCCATGACAGATGCATCCATCGGGACGGCGGAACAGCTCCGTGATCCGAACTACACCCCGGCGCTGCACCGCGCAATTCCGCTGGGTATCCAGCATGTTCTGGCGATGTTCGTCTCGAACGTGACGCCCGCCATCATCATCGCGGGGGCCGCCGGTTTCGGCTTTGGCTCTGATGCGGGGGCGCAGGGTTTTCCTGACATGACCTATCTGATCCAGATGTCGATGCTGTTTGCCGGTATCGCCACGCTGTTCCAGACCATCGGTTTCGGCCCTGTCGGGGCGCGTCTGCCCATTGTGCAAGGCACCAGCTTTGCCTTTATTCCGATCATGATCCCGCTGGTGGCGGGCAAAGGCGTCGAGGCGCTTCCGGCGCTGTTCGGTGGCGTGGTGATTGGCGGTTTGTTCCACACTTTCATCGGGACATTCATTGGCAAAATCCGCTTTGCCCTGCCGCCCTTGGTGACAGGCCTTGTGGTGACAATGATCGGTCTGGCACTGGTCAAGGTCGGCATCCAATATGCGGCGGGCGGCGTCCCTGCGATCAACCAGCCTGAATATGGGTCGCTGTTGAACTGGTCTGCGGCTTTGGTGGTGATCTTTGTGACACTGGCGCTCAAGTTCTACGCCAAAGGCATGTTGGCGGTGTCCGCTGTCGTGATCGGCATTTTTGTCGGCTATTTCTACGCGATGGCCATGGGCATGGTCACAATCGAAGGTATCGCCACCAGCTGGAGCCGTGCCGCACCTGTCGCCTTTCCGATCCCGTTCAAATACGGCTTTGAAATGAGCTTTGCGGCGATCATCGGTTTTTGTTTGATGGCCTTTGTGTCAGCCGTTGAAACCGTGGGCGATGTTTCAGGGATCACCAAAGGCGGCGCAGGACGCGAAGCAACCGGCGCAGAAATCACCGGCGCAACCTATGCCGATGGTATTGGTACCGCCGTGGCCGGTGTGTTTGGCGGCTTTCCAAACACATCCTTCAGCCAGAATGTCGGGTTGATTGCCATGACCGGTGTGATGAGCCGCCATGTGGTGACCATCGGTGCGATTTTCCTGATCCTCTGTGGTCTGATCCCCAAGGTCGGCGCGGTGATCCGTACCATCCCGATCGAGGTGCTGGGCGGCGGGGTGATCGTGATGTTCGGCATGGTGGTCGCGGCGGGTATTTCGATGCTGTCCGACGTGAACTGGAACCGTCGCAACATGGTGATCTTTGCGATTGCCCTGTCGGTGGGCCTGGGTCTGCAACTGGATCCCAAAGCGGTGCAATATCTGCCGGATACCCTGCGCATCCTGATGACCTCGGGCCTGTTGCCTGCGGCGCTGATCGCGATTGTGCTGAACCTGATCCTACCCGAAGACCTGACCGATGAGGCCACAGAAGAAGTCTCTGGCGGGATGGCCGGACATGCAAAGGGCAGCCTGCCCAAAGACGACCACGTCTGAGAACCCCAATCCCGGCAGGCCATTGACCGCCTGCCGGAACTCTTTAACAAGACCAGCGCGGGCCTAAATCAGGCCCGCGTTTTACATGTGAGGCAGCGATGTTTGATCTGATCATTCTTATTCTGGCGGCGTTCGGGGCAGGGGCGTTGAACACTGTTGCAGGGGGCGGGACGTTTCTGACCCTGCCTGCGTTGATCTTCACCGGCGTGCCACCGGTGGCGGCCAATGCCACCAGCGCCGTTGCGGTGTTTCCGGGCTATGCCAGCGGCGCTTTGGGGTTTTTGCCGGAAATGCGGATGTTTGAACGCGCCCAGTTGATCCGCCTGACGCTGGTGACACTGGCCGGGGGATTGGTTGGCAGTGCGCTGTTGCTGGTGTCCTCGGACAAAGCCTTTAGCGTGGTGGTGCCGTTCCTGTTGCTGGCCGCGACACTGGTGTTCCTGTTTGGCGATCACATCCGCAGATGGGCCGCAGCCAAGGCCCGTTCCGTGACACCCTATGGCAGTGCCGGATTGTTCTGTGTCAGCATCTATGGCGGTTATTTCAATGGGGGGCTGGGGATTGTTCTGCTGGCCTTGTTTGCCCTTTGGGGCATGGCCAACCTGCACCAGATGAACGGATTGAAAAGCGGGCTTTCTTTTGCGTTATCAGGGATTTCCGTGGTGACCTTTAGTCTGGCAGGATTGGTGGAATGGCATCAGGCGCTTGTGATGATGCTGGCCTCGACAGCGGGCGGCTATGCGGGTGCCCCCCTGGCGCGGATCATCCCGATGCAGGCCCTGCGCCTGTTGATCGCCGCCATCGGGTTTGGCATGAGCGCGGTGTTTTTCCTGCGGTTGCTGTAGGGTTTTACAGGTTTGGCTGGGTGGTTTTCCGGTCAGGCCGGCTGTGCAGGTCTAGGTGCATTTGCAGCAAAGCAAGAACCGCCGCGCCCGAGGATCGATGTTCGGTGCCACGAAACCAAAGCGCAGGGTTTTTCCGGTTTCGAAACCAGCCAAGGTGGATCAGAAGTCCACCTCAACCGCGACGCCCTTTTGCACCGCCAGATCCACGACCGCTGCTGCCACGGCCAAATCCTGCAAGCCGACACCGGTGCCATCAAACAGCGTGATCTCGGCGGCTGAACTGCGCCCAACATGGCTGCCGTTGATCACTGCCCCGATCTGGTGCACATCGCTTTGCCGGATCAGCCCCTCGGCAATCGCGTGTTGTGCCTCGCCGATGCTGATGGATTGGGCCACCTCATCGGTAAACAGGGTGGCGCGGGCCAAGAGGCAAGATTCCACCTCTTGTTTGCCTTTGGTGTCGGTGCCCATACAGGCGATATGGGTGCCCGGCGTGACATGCGCATCCAATAGCGAAGGCGCAAAGGCCGAGGTGATCGAAAGGATCACATCCGCCTCGTCGCCCAGTTGATCCAGTTGCACCGCTTCAAACGGCAGGCCCGCCTCAGCCGCGACTTTTTCCAGATTGGGCAGCATTTCAGGGTGATAATTCCAGCCGATGACTTTTTCAAAATCCCGCTGTTCAAGGGCGGCGCGCAGTTGAAAGGTTGCCTGATGGCCGGCGCCGATCATGCCGATCACCTTGGCGTCCTGACGGGCCAGATGTTTGATCGACACCGAAGACGCCGCCGCCGTGCGCAGGGCCGTCAACAGATTGCCCCCCACCATCGCCTTGACCATGCCGGTGTCGGGATCAAACAGGAACACCGTGGACTGGTGATTGATATGACCATGTTTTTCTAGGTTATGCGGCCAATAGCCCCCCGCCTTGAGACCCAGCGCCATACCCGCCTTGTCAAAGCCGCCCTTGAAGCCATAAAGCGCATCTTCATGGCCGATGGCCTCGCGGATCACCGGGAAATTATAAGCGTCTTTTGAGGCCATTGCAGCAAAGACCCCTTCCACCGCAGCAAAGGCGGCCTCACGGGTCATCAGGGCGGCGATTTCACGTTCTGGAACGATCAACATGGGGGAATTCCTTGTGTTCAGGCACCCGTGTGATCTGCGAAAATCGCGATCACACGGGCCTATTGTGTTGGGCAGGATTGGGGGCAGGGCTTAATAGGCTTTGCCGCGCGCCGAGACCGGCCAAAGTGTTTCAACCTTGCCAGCGCGCACCCCGACGTACCAATCATGCACATTGCAGGTCGGATCACAGTGACCGGGCACCAGTTTCAATTTGTCGTTGACCTTGAGCGCGCCATTGGGATCGCCCACAACCCCATGTTCATCGGAACATTTCAGATAGGATACATCGTCGCGGCCAAAGACCACCGGCAGCCCGCTGTCCACCGATTGCGCCTTGAGGCCCGCATCGACAATCGCCTTGTCGGCTTTGGCATGGCTCATCACCGTGGTCAGGATGAACAGGGCATTTTCCCATTCACCATCATCAATCCGTTTGCCGTTTTCATCCAGAATGCGGCCATAATCGGCATCCATAAAGGCATAAGACCCGCATTGCAGTTCGTTATAAACGTTCGAGGCGCTTTCGAAATAATATGATCCGGTGCCGCCACCGCCGACAATGTCGCATTCCAATCCGTTGCTTTTCAACCCGTTCACCGCATCCGCCACCTGGGCAATTGCCAGATCCAGCTTTTCTTTGCGGTCGGAATAGAGATCCAGATGCTGCATCGCGCCCTGATAGGCCTGAATGCCCGCGAATTTCAGCCCCGCGGCGGAATCGATCAGTTTGGCGATGTTCACCACGTCTTGCGTGGTGTTGACCCCACAACGGCCCGCGCCACAATCAATCTCGACCAGGGCTTCGATCTGGGTGCCGTGGCGCTGGGCCGCTTCTGAGAGGGCCCGCACGTTGTCAGGATCATCCACACAGACCAGAACCCGCGCACCCAGTTTCGGCATCCGCGCCAGACGGTCGATCTTGGCCGGATCGGTGACCTGATTGGACACCATCACATCCTTGATGCCGCCACGTGCGAAAACTTCGGCCTCCGACACCTTTTGACAACAGACACCGACCGCCGCGCCCAGATCCTGCTGAAGTTTCAGCACATCAACGGATTTATGCATCTTGCCGTGGGCGCGGTGGCGCATGCCGTGGGCGGTGGCGTAATCGCCCATTTTCTTGATGTTGCGTTCCAGCGCGTCCAGATCAAGGATCAGGCAGGGCGTTTGGATATCGGCCTCATCCATGCCGGGCAGGGCAGGCACATCATATCCGACTTCGAGGTTTTGCAGGTCTACATGGGTATTCATTGATTGATTTCCTTCACTTGAGCCAGGGCAGCAGGTCAAGATCGACATTCCCGCCGGTGATGATAACGCCGACGCGCTTGCCTGCGAACCGGTCTTTGTTTTTGAGGATGGTGGCAAGCGGCACGGCGCTGCTGGGTTCCATAACGATTTTCATGCGCTTCCACGTCAGTTTCATCGCTTCGACGATTTCATCTTCGGAGGCGGTCAGGATGTCGCTGACGTGGCTGGATACAAAATGCCATGTCAGATCCTTGAGCGGCACTTTCAACCCGTCGGCAATGGTCTCAGGGGCATCATCGGCAATGATCTGGCCGGCTTTGAAGCTGCGATAGGCGTCATCGGCCTGTTCGGGTTCGGCGGCGATGATCCGGGTGTGCGGCGCGAGGGTGCCGAGGGTCAGGCAGGTGCCTGAAATCATCCCGCCGCCGCCAATCGGGGCCACCACCATATCCAGACCATCGGTCTGTTCCATCAGTTCCAGCGCACAGGTGCCCTGACCGGCGATGACCCTTGGGTCATTGTAAGGATGCACAAAATTGCCCCCCGTCGCAGCCTGAACCTCAGCAAATACCGCTTCGCGCGCGGATGTTGAGGGGGCGCATTCGGTGATGATCCCGCCATAGCCTGTGACCGCGTCCTTTTTTGCCTGTGGTGCCGTGCGCGGCATCACCACGTTACAAGGTATCCCGCGCCGTCCCGCCGCATAGCTGAGCGACAGCGCGTGATTGCCCGATGAATGGGTGCAAACCCCGTTTTTGGCGTCTTCATCCGACAGGCCGAACACCGCGTTTGTCGCGCCGCGCACCTTGAACGCCCCGGCTTTTTGAAAGTTCTCGCACTTAAAGAACAATTGCGCGCCGGTCAGCGCATTCAGGAATGACGAGGTCAGCACCGGTGTGCGGTGAATATAGGGGGCGATCCGCGCCTGCGCGGCGCGCATGTCGTCAAATGTGGGAATATACATCGCTTTGATCCTGTTCAGGCGGCGTTTTGACGTGCGGCTGCGGGATTGGCGCGGTAAAACTGCTGTGCGGCGGCAACCCCAGAGCCCAGTGTGATATTCATCCCCAGATCGGCCATGCACATTTCGGCGGTGGCAATCCCGCTGAGGGTCATCACATCGGTGAGGCTGCCCAGATGGCCAATGCGGAACACTTTGCCCGCGACGTCGCCCAGCCCGACACCAAAGGCCACACCATACACATCGGCGGCATGGGTGACGATATCCGTGGCATTGAACCCCTCGGGCGTGCGGATCGCGCTGACCGTATCGGAATAAAGATCAGGCGTGGCAGCGCAGAGTTCCAGCCCCCAGGCATCGACCGCGTGACGCACCCCTGTGGCAATGCGGGTATGGCGGGCAAAGACATTTTCCAAACCCTCGTCCAGCAGCATCTCAAGCGCGGCTTTCAACCCGTTCATCAACCCGACAGGCGGGGTATAGGGAAAGGCATTGGCGTTATAGCCGTTCTGCATGTCTTTGATATCAAAGAAAGTACGCGGCAGATCAGCGGTTTTGGACGCGGTGACCGCCTTGTCCGAGAACCCGAGAATTGCCAGACCCGCAGGCAACATGAACCCCTTTTGACTGCCCGTCACCGCAACATCGACGCCCCATTCATCAAAGCGGAAATCCATCGAGGCAATTGAACTGACCCCATCAACAAACAACAATGCCGGGTGGCCCGCTGCATCCAGTGCCCGACGCACGGCATTTATGTCGGATTTCACCCCTGTGGCGGTTTCATTATGGGTGGCCAGCACCGCCTTGATTTCATGCTTGGTATCACCGCGCAGAATTTCCTCATAGCGATCCGCAGGCAGGCCCTGACCCCAAGGGGTCTGCACGATCTGCACGTCCAATCCGTGACGCTGGCACATGTCGATCCAACGCTGCGAGAACATGCCATTGCGCGCCGCCAGTATTTTGTCGCCTTTGCTCAGGGTGTTGGACAGCGCGGTTTCCCAGCCCCCCGTGCCCGTCGAGGGAAAGATGAAAACCTTGGCACTGTCGGATTTCAACACCTGACGCACCCCGTCAAGGCAGGGATGCAGGATTTTGCCAAACACCGGCGAGCGGTGATCAATTGTCGGCATCGAACAGGCCTGACGCAAGGCTTCGGGCATGTTGGTCGGGCCGGGGATGAATACAGGGTTCTGAAAGCTCATGGGGGTCTCCTTTTCAGTGTTAAATCCACCTTAGCGCGGTGGTTTTTCCCACGATAGTTTTTTGAAAACATTTTTCATTTTTGAAATTTCTGGAAATATTTAATGTTGTCAGGCGCTTGAGTTTTTCATATTGTGAAAACGTCTTTCACTTTAAATGAAATGCATCTTATGGAATCTCAAGATAGTCCCAAAACCGATGGGCGCAAATCCCGTGGGCGGCCGCGCGGGTGGGATGACAAGACCGCCCAGAATACCATCAAATCGCTGGATCGAGCGATGGAGGTTTTTGAATTTCTAAGCGAAGCACAGGGCAAAACCCTGTCGGCGCTTGCGGGGGATCTGGGGCAATCGCCCGCCACGGTGTACCGGATTCTGGTCACGCTTGAGGGCCGGGGATTGGTTGAATTCGATCAGCTGGATCAGGTCTGGCACATCGGCCCGCGCGCCTTTGTGATCGGGGCACGGTTTCTCAAACGCACCAGCCTTGTCGAACGCGCCCGCCCGTTTCTGCGCCAGTTGATGGAAGACACCGGCGAAACCGCAAATCTGGGCATCGAGCAAAACCATCACGTGTTGTTTGTCAGTCAGGTGGAAACCCACGCCAGCATTCGTGCGTTTTTTCCGCCCGGCACCCTGTCGCGGCTGCATGCATCGGGGATCGGCAAGGCCTTGCTGGCGGAAATGCCGCAAGCGCGGCTCGATCGGTTTTTGGACAGCGGCCCGTTGCAGCGGTTCACCGCCTTCACCCTCAGCGATGCCAGCGCCTTGCGCGATGATCTGATCCTGACGCGCCAGCGTGGCTATGCCCTTGATGAAGAAGAACGAAACCTTGGGATGCGTTGCATTGCGGCAGCGGTGTTTGACATGCATGGCGAGGCGATCGCGGGCATTTCGGTGTCCGGCCCGACCTCACGGGTCGGGACAGACCAGATTGCCGATCTGGGCCGGGCCGTGGGGGCCGCCGCGCAGGAACTGTCAGCGGCGATTGGCGGCGCTCGCCAGGCCCCTTAGCCCCGTGCGATCCCCGCAGGGCGCAGCGCCATATGGCGGTTCACGTCTTTGTACAGCAAATACCGGAACCGCCCCGGCCCCCCCGCATAACAGGCCTGGGGGCAAAAGGCGCGCAGCCACATGTAATCGCCTGCCTCGACCTCGACCCAATCCTGATTAAGCCGATAAGCGGCCTTGCCTTCCAGTACATATAACCCGTGTTCCATCACATGGGTTTCCAGAAACGGGATCACGGCACCCGGTTCAAAGGTCACGACCGTCACATGCATGTCATGGCGCAGATCATTGGGGTCAACAAAACGGGTGGTGGCCCATTTGCCCTCGGTACCGGGCATGACGGTGGGGGCGATGTCCTGTTCATTGGCGATGATCACCTCGGGCATCTCCAGCCCTTCGACGGCTTCATAAGCTTTGCGAATCCAGTGAAACCGCAGCATGGCATCACTGGTGTTATGCAAGGTCCAGCCCGACTGCGGCGGCAGATAGGCATAGCCGCCGGGGGTCAAAATATGGGTTTCGCCATTGACTGTCAGCGTTGCACTGCCTTCGACAATGAACAACACGCCTTGGGCGTTTGGATCGGTTTCGGTGCGATCCGACCCGCCACCG
Source organism: Sulfitobacter sp. (assembly GCA_047634585.1). GTDB lineage: Bacteria > Pseudomonadota > Alphaproteobacteria > Rhodobacterales > Rhodobacteraceae > Sulfitobacter. The sequence continues at coordinate 122,506 of JBLIAN010000007.1, forward strand.
GGGGCGACTTCCATGATATATTGGGAAAATGTTTCGGCAAAACCACTTAGGGGGCGCGACAATACCCACAGACGGGTGCCTTCCCAGAACGGCAGAAAACTGGTCACGATATCGCGCATCGTGCCTTTGGGGATCACCGCATAGGCATCGGTGAACACCGCACGATCCGTCAGCAATTGATCCTGACCGGGGTGGCCCCCCTTGGGCGCATAATAGCTGGCAGACATCGGTTTTCCTAACTTGGTTTGCATTTACACAATTATGCGCCGGATGGCGATAAAACGCTATTGCAAGCAAATTTGCATAAGTGTTCGGTTTTTTTTGATAATGCGCGGCGCCGGGGATTAAGGCAGAATATCCACGGTCTGGGTCAATTGTCCGGTCAGGCGGTCATAGATCAATATCTGGTTGTGATCGGTGACAATTGCATACCAATCAGGGCCTTGGGTGAAAGCATTGGCCCTGGCCCCGTCGGGCAGGGCAATCTGTTCGGGTAAAATCGGCTTATCATCGTTCAGCCGCGTGACAAGCAGGGCAACTACCACTAGAACCCCGCAAATCATCACGGCGGTCAACAATGTTACCAGCCGCCGCAGAAACCGCAGATTTGCAGGCTCAATCGGATTATCCATGTCGCAACGCCTTATTACATTTGTTTTCGGGGAAACCCCGCCCTCGCGCCTTGATAAGGCGCTGGCGCGGGATGTGCCAGAGGATGCAACCCTGTCGCGCACCCGCATGGCGCGGTTGATCGAGGCTGGATCGGTTCAGATCAATGACACCGTGGTGCAAGACCCGCGCGCCAAAGTTGCACAGGGCGACAGGGCGACGATCACCGTGCAAGAGGCCGAAGACAGCCATATCCTGCCCGAAGCTATCCCGCTTGAGGTGATTTTTGAAGATGACGATCTGATCGTGATCAACAAACCGTCGGGCATGGTGGTGCATCCGGCCCCCGGCACGCCTTCGGGCACTTTGGTGAATGCGCTTTTGGCGCATTGTGGTGACAATCTGTCCGGGGTTGGCGGGATGAAACGCCCCGGTATTGTGCATCGCATTGATAAAGAAACCAGCGGCTTGCTGGTGGTGGCGAAATCCGATGCGGCGCATCAGGGGCTGGCCAAACAATTTGAGGCCCATAGTGTCGAACGCTATTACCGTGCGGTTGTCTACGGGGTGCCTGACGCCAACGATCCACGTCTGCGCGGCATCAAAGGCACGTCTTTTGAGCCGGGAAATATTTTGAAACTCACCACCCAACTGGCGCGTCACAAGACCGACCGCCAGAAACAGGCGGTGCTGTTTCATGGCGGACGCCATGCGGTGACGCGGGCGCGCACGGTGGAACGCTTTGGCACACCTGCGGTTCTGGCCTTGATGGAATGTTGGCTGGAAACCGGCCGCACCCATCAAATTCGGGTGCATATGGCCCATGCGGGGCATGGGTTGGTCGGGGATCCGACCTATGGCGGCAAACGCAAACTGGCCAAAGCGGCCCTGCCCGAAGCCACGGCTGATGCGGTACGTGCCTTTGATCGCCAGGCCCTGCATGCGGCGGTTCTGGGGTTTGAACACCCAGTCAGCGGCGACAGGATGCGCTTTGAAGCGCCGCTGCCACAGGATATGGCCGATCTGCTTGAGATCATGCGGAAATCCGCCTGATCCAGCTGTCACAAACCGCACGACCGCGTGAGCCATCTGTAAGCGGCCCTCTTTTACACATAGCCTGTGCCCAGATTCACAGAACTGACTTGGCTCAGGCCTTGAAAGCGCGGCACTTGCCAACCATATCTATGTTAAGCTCATAAACATGAGCCCCGAAAAATGGGGAAAGGGACAAAGATGGCCAATTACGCAAATCTGCCGGCACCAACACCGGAAGGCGGTCTGAACCGCTATATGCAGGAAATTCGCAAGTTCCCGCTGCTGGAACCGGAAGAAGAATATATGCTCGCCAAAGCATGGGTTGAGCAGGAAGACACCAAAGCCGCCCACCGGATGGTGACATCGCACCTGCGCCTCGCGGCCAAAATCGCGATGGGCTATCGTGGTTACGGTCTGCCGCAGGCCGAAGTGATTTCCGAAGCCAACGTCGGGTTGATGCAGGCGGTCAAACGCTTTGACCCTGAAAAGGGCTTTCGTCTGGCGACCTATGCGATGTGGTGGATCAGGGCCTCGATTCAGGAATATATCCTGCGCTCGTGGTCTTTGGTGAAACTTGGCACAACCTCGGGCCAGAAAAAGCTGTTTTTCAACCTGCGCAAAGCCAAGAACAAAATCGGTGCGCTGGAAGAAGGCGATCTGCGCCCTGAGAATGTCAAACGCATCGCCACCGATCTGGGCGTGACCGAAGCAGAAGTGATCTCCATGAACCGCCGCATGTCGGGCGGGGATGCATCGTTGAACGCGCAGGTCGGGTCGGAGGGTGAAGGCACCATGCAATGGCAGGATTGGCTTGAGGATGAAGACGCGGATCAGGCCGGGGATTACGCCGAAAAGGATGAGCTGGACACCCGCCGCGAGATGCTGGCCGAAGCCCTGGAGGTGCTGAATGACCGTGAAAAGGACATTCTGACCCAGCGCCGCCTGTCGGATGAAATCATCACATTGGAAGAACTGAGCAGCCAATATGACGTCAGCCGCGAACGTATCCGCCAGATTGAGGTGCGTGCCTTTGAGAAACTGCAAAAGCGGATGCGCGAACTGGCCAAAGAAAAAGGCATGATGGTAAGCGCCTGACCCCGGCAAATCCCCGCCCGTCCATCGGCAGGCGGGGCTTTCTGTCTGTCTTGGCCGGCGTGCAACAGGGGTATATTCTGGCACCGTGCAATGAGAAAGGGCATGACATGGCTGGTGGATGGGCAAAAGACGGCGCGGTCAGTGAACAGATCGAGGCCTCGATCCGCGATGAACTGGCGCGGATGAAAGCCCGCAAACAACCGCAGGGCGACAGCCTGAGCCTTTGTGCGGAATGTGAGGAAGCGATCCCCGAGGCGCGGCGTATCGCCTTGCCGGGGGTCAAACTGTGCATCGATTGTGTGCGGGAACGCGACGCCAGGGTGCAGCAGCGTGGCGGGATCAACCGGCGCGGATCCAAGGACAGCCAGCTTAAGTAGGTCGGACAAGTTAAGTAGGGCCGGACAAATTTGCCCGGTCTATTGTTTTGGGCCGCTTAACTGGGCCTGCTCAGGATAAACAATGCCGCGCCCCCCAGACAGACCGCCTGAATCGCCAGAACCAAGGCCCCAAACCCGAAATAGAGGCTGGTGCCAAATGCCAGCGCCATCATGGCAATCGCCATTGCTTTATAGCGCCGCGCAATCGCACCATGTGTCCGCCAATCCTGAATGATCGGGCCAAACACCGCATGGTTTTCCAGAATTTCAGCCAGCCACGGCGATCCTTTGGCAAAACAGAACGCCGCCAGAATGACAAAGGGCGTTGTGGGCAAGACCGGTAAGAATGCGCCGATTGCCCCCAACGCCAATGCCAGCAGGCCCAAGGCGGACCAGAATGCCCTAAGCATCACCGCGCCGCGCTTGTGCCCTGTGGCGGATCATTCTTCCATCGCTTCCAATTCATCAATAAAGCCGGAAATCATCGACAATCCTTTGTCCCAGAACGCCGGATCGCTGGCGTCCAGCCCGAACGGCGCCAGCAATTCTTTGTGGTGCTTGGATCCACCAGCCTTGAGCATGTCGAAATATTTGTCTTCAAAGCCCGCTTCGCCCTCGGCGTAAACCGCATAAAGCGCGTTCACCAAACCGTCGCCAAAAGCATAGGCATAAACATAAAACGGCGAATGCACGAAATGCGGGATATAGGCCCAGAAGGTCTCATAGCCGTCCATAAATTCAAAAACCGGCCCCAGCGATTCTGCCTGTACCGACATCCACAAGGCGTTGATGTCATCCGGGGTCAATTCACCCCCGCGGCGGGCCGCGTGCAGCTTGCATTCGAAATCATAAAACGCGATCTGGCGCACCACGGTGTTGATCATATCCTCGACCTTGCCCGCCAGCAGCACCTTGCGTTCGCTTTGGGTTTTGGCCTGATCCAACATCTTGCGGAAAGTCAGCATTTCCCCAAAGACACTGGCGGTTTCGGCCAATGTCAGGGGCGTAGAGGACAGCATTTCACCCTGACCTGCGGCCAGCACCTGATGCACCCCATGGCCCAATTCATGCGCCAATGTCATCACATCACGCGGTTTGCCAAGATAATTCAGCATCACATAGGGATGGACATCGGTGACGGTGGGATGCGCAAACGCGCCCGGTGCCTTGCCCGGTTTCACCCCCGCATCAATCCAGCCTTTGGAAAAGAACGGCGCGGCCAGTTCGCCCATGCGCGGATCAAAGGCGGTATAGGCCTCCATCACGGTTTTTTCGGCGGTTTCCCAATCGACAATGCGCGGATCTTCCATAGGCAGGGGCGCGTTGCGGTCCCAGACCTGCATGGTGTCCAAACCCAGCCACTTGCGTTTTAGCTCGTAATACCGGTGGCTTAGCTTCGGATAGGCATTGACCACAGCATTGCGCAGGGCCTCGACAACCTCGGGTTCCACATGATTGCTCAGGTGGCGTCCGGTCTGGGCGGTTTCCATGCCGCGCCAACGGTCGACGATCTCTTTTTCCTTGGCTTGGGTGTTATGGACCCGCGCGAAGGTCTTGATATTCTCGCCAAAAACATCGGCCAATTCCCGCGCTGCGGCTTCGCGGTTGTCGCGATCAGGATCGGTCAGCAGGTTCAGGGTGCCTTCGATGTTCAGGGTTTCGCCCTGCACGTCAAATTGCAATCCGGCGATGGTTTCATCAAACATCCGTTCCCATGCATCCCCGACAACCCCCAGATCATGCAGGAATTTTTCCAGTTCATCGGACAATTGATAGGGTTTCATGGCGCGGATGCGGTCGAAAATCGGAGTATAGCGGGCCAGATCAATGTTCTGTTCCAGCAGGGCCGTCAGGTGATTGTCTTCCAGACGGTTCAGTTCCAGGGTGAAAAACACCAGTGGAGTGGTGAAATTGGTGATCTTTTCCTGCATGTCGGACATGAATTTTGCCCGACCGGAATCAGTGGTCTTTTGGTAATAGCGCAGACCTGCAAAGGACATGATGCGCCCTGCGATCATGTTGATGCGCTCATTGCGCAGCACGCAATCCAGCAGGCCTTTGGCATCCAGTTCCGCGAGATGGTTTTCGTAATCATTGGCAAAGCTGGTGCAGGCCTCTTCGAGCCAATCCAGATCACGTTTCAATTCTGCGGCGTCTTCCCCGGTATAAAGATCGCTCAGATCCCATTCGGGCAGATTGCCGAGGGATTTATTGCCGCCTGCGGCATTGGCATCACGAACGGGGAAAGGAAGCTGAAACATCGAAAGACCTCATGTTGTGTTTCGCAATACCTAAGCGCGGCGGGGGGCGCGGACAACCGTCTACCCGGTGATGGGGGCTATTTGGTTACCAGGGTGCTGCAAATCGTTGCTTGGGCAGGGACCCGCGGTGGGGCGTCGAGGTGGGCCGTGACTTATCCACAGGTTAAAACCGCCATGTATCATTTTTCCGGCTGCATCCCGCCGCATTGAAGGGCCTGTGGGTAAGTTTTTCAGGTCCAAGGGTATTGGTTTTATCCACATGTGGTGAAAGGTGCAGAGAGCTGTATTTGTGAGAAATGATACAGTTATCCCCAGATTGGATTGGTACTTATTCACATGTGGTGTTCTGGTCGGATGTTTCAGATATCGCTGGTCTGGTCTGGTCTGGTCTGGCACGTCACAGCAAATGGGCTGTTGGGCGCCGCGTCGCTTTTTGATCATTTTGGCCTATCAAAACTGTGATTCTCAGGGTGTTCGATCACGATCACAGGCAGGTGACGGCGGAGTAAGGGGTGGCGACCCGAAAAGTACATTTCATTTCAGTGGGTTAAATTGCAATGATGAAGCAATTTATAACCCGTCGAGGCCCTGCAACGGCCGCAGCTTTCATTGCTAGCTAGGGGAAACGGCCTTGAATGCTGTTTGGGGGTAAGTTTTCAGCCCTAGCTAGGTATCCCCTGAAGAATGGGCCATTATCCATTGTATTTATTAAGAAAATACTTTGAAATTCCAGTCAGATCTGCTTGTTAATTTCGAACAATTTTGACTGAATCCCCGCAAGGCAGGCATTCTCCCCAGTTCAGGTAAAAACCCAAGGCAATCGCGCGCATATTTCAGCACTTAGTTTGAAGCGCTGCCCAGAAATAATTTTTCCATGCTGTCCATGATCGGCGCACGTTTTGCGGCACTTTCCATCAGAACCTCATGTTCACCGCCCTGAACAATATCAAGCCGCCCACCGTTCCAATGTGCCATCCGGTCACGGATGCGTCGGGTTTCGACGATCCGTTCATTGCTGCCCAGCCATGTGATCGCAGGCAGGTTGGGGGCGGCGCGTCCGGCCAGATGCTGGGTCTCGCCCAAAGCTTCGCGCAGCCAGATGAAACTGGGCGCGCCCAAGGCCAGTTCAGGATGTGCTGCCAGTTGATCGCGCATCATATCATACATCGGCTGATCGGTGGTTAACATATTATTTTCAAAGGGTTGTACGGTGACATACGGGTCAATGCGGGTGCCGGGCGGCAGGCTGTAGCCCTTGCCGATGGCAGGCATCAGCCGGGCCATGGCCCCTGCAAAGATCCGCAGGTGCGGGGCAATAAACACCCCCCACATCGGGCCGGTAAACCCTGCGGCCTGCACGGGCAGGCCTTCCATCACCGCACGCAGGCCGATACAGCCGCCCATGGAATGGGCCAACAGAAAATAGGGCCGTGGCAAGGCCAGCGCCCGCGCGGCGCGCAACATCGCGGCCACGTCTTTTTGATAATCCGAAAAGGCATCGACATGGCCCACGCGCGGATCATCATACATCCGGTCGGCCAATCCCTGACCACGCCAGTCAATCGCCATCGTGCCCAGCCCGCGTTGGGCCAGATCCCCTGCCGTTACGCCGTATTTCTCAATGTATTCCGTGCGTCCGGGGAACAGCAGCACCGTGCCTTTGGCATGGGCCACGGGCCAATGGCCCACCCGGATACGTTTCCCGTCAGAGGTCTGGGCCCAATGGGCCTGCCCCCCCGCTGGTCCGGGATGCACATCGGTGAAAAACGGGGCAGGGGTCAGTTCCATCAGGACAGAACAGAGGCCAGCTTCATCGCCATGCCCATATCGCCGTCGATCTTCAGTTTTCCGGTCATAAAGGCGGATGTGGGGTTGGTGTCGCCGGTCAGGATGCCGCGAAATGTATCCGCATCCGCGCTTAGGGTCACATCGGCGTCTTCATCGGCTGCGCGGGCGCCACTGCCGTCGATCATCACGGCACCTTCGCCTTCGATGTCGAACTTTGCAGTGCCGTCAAAACCGGTGTCGGCCATTTTTGCATTCAGTGCTGTTACAGCTTCGTTCACAATATCGCTCATTTTGCGCCCTTTTTGGCTTTTGGTCACCGACACGTCTGGAATTGCGGCGGCAGCCTGTTACATTCACTGTTGTTATGCGCAACAGACCCGTCAACCTCAAACATACCGTTGCGGCAATTGGGCCGCTGCTGTTGCTGTGCGGTTCAGGCTGGGCCGAGGTGGCGCCGCCGGAATTGCTGGAAAAGCTGCGACAGGCCGCGCCCGCGCAGGCCGGGCGCATCGCAAAAGAGGTCACACGCTATTGGGCGCGGTCGGGGTCTGCGGCGATGGATTTGCTGCTTGAACGGGGGCGCAAGGCGATGGAACAGGGCAATTTCCCGTTGGCCATCGAACATTTCACGGCTCTGACTGACCATGCGCCGGATTTTGCCGAAGGCTATCATGCCCGTGCCGAGGCCTATTTTCGCAGCAATCTTTATGGGCCGGCACTGGCCGATCTGGAACAGGCCCTGGCGCTTAACCCGAACCATTTTGAGGCAATTTTCGGTTTTGCCGTGATGGTACAGGAATTTGGCGATCCGCGCCGCGCCGCAGAATTGTACCGCCGTGTCTTGGCAATCCATCCGAACCATGAAAATGCACAGACCGCGCTCTCCCGTTTGAAACGGGACGGGATCGGGCGCGAACTCTGATCGGGGAAAGACGTGGCAAGGAATGGACGTGTCGTGGCCGTATTGGGCCCGACCAACACCGGTAAAACGACCTATGCGATCGAACGCATGTTGGGTCACAGGACCGGAATCATCGGATTGCCGCTGCGGCTTTTGGCGCGCGAGGTCTATGACCGCATCGTCGCCCTGCGCGGGCCGTCGGTGGTGGCGCTGGTTACGGGCGAAGAACGCATCGTGCCGCCCCGCACCCAATATTGGGTCTGCACCGTTGAAGCGATGCCCGAAGGCATGGGCGCGGATTTTGTTGCGATTGATGAAATCCAGCTTTGCGCCGATCCTGAACGCGGCCATGTCTTTACCGACCGTCTGCTCAGGGCGCGGGGGCTACATGAAACATTGTTTCTAGGATCGGACACCATGCGTGGCACCATTGCCGCCTTGGTGCGAGAGGCCGAATTTATCCACCGTGAACGGATGTCGGAACTGGTGTATGCGGGCCAGAAAAAGATCAGCCGGATGCGCCCGCGCTCTGCGATTGTCGGGTTTTCAGTGGAAAACGTCTATGCCATCGCCGAATTGATCCGCCGCCAGAAAGGTGGTGCCGCTGTCGTGATGGGCGCGCTCAGCCCGCGCACCCGCAATGCGCAGGTGGACATGTATCAAAGCGGCGAGGTCGATTATCTGGTGGCCACCGATGCCATCGGTATGGGGCTTAATCTGGATGTGGATCACGTTGCTTTTTCCGCTGTCAGCAAATTTGACGGGCGCCGCATGCGCCCGCTTGCCCCCAATGAACTGGCCCAGATTGCCGGACGGGCAGGGCGCGGATTCAAAAGCGGCACCTTTGGCGTCACCGGCGATGCGCGGCCTTTGGATGATGGCGTGGCGCGGGCGATCATGGATCATTCGTTCACCCCGCAGAATAAAATCAACTGGCGCAATCCGGCGTTGCAGTTCGGCTCGATTGACCGGTTGATCCAGACGCTTGAGCTGCCACCTGATGATGAACGCCTTGTCAAAGCCCGCGAGGCAGATGACCTGCGGGCGCTGAAATCCTTGGGGCAACTGGACGAGATTTTTGCCCGGTGCAGTGATGGCCCGTCGGTGAAATTGTTATGGGATGTATGCCGAATCCCTGACTTTCGGGGCATCAGCCATGCCGAACATGCGGGTCTGCTTGAGATAATTTTTAAAGATCTACATCAGCATGGACGTATTCCAGACGATTGGCTGGCGCGGCAAATAAAACGTATAGATCGCACTGACGGGGACATTGACGCCCTGTCCAAGAGGTTGGCATTTATCCGCACTTGGACTTATGTGGCACAACGTAAGGGGTGGACAGGGGACGAAAGCCATTGGCGCGGGGCGACTCGTGTCGTAGAAGACCGCTTGTCAGATGCGCTGCACGAACGTCTGACCCAAAGATTTGTAGACCGGCGCACATCCGTGCTTTTGCGCCGGCTAGGACAGAAGGAAGCCATGGTGGCCGAAGTGAACGAGACCGGTGAAGTCACCGTTGAAGGCGAATATGTAGGCAAGCTGGACGGATTCCGTTTCCGCGCCGACAAAGGTGCCGGTGGCGCTGAAGAGAAAACCATTAAATCGGCGGCGCTTCAGGCGTTGGCCCCGCAGTTCCATCTGCGGGCGGACCGTTTTTACAACGCACCGGACACCGAAATTGATTTCACCGAACAGGGGGGCCTGATGTGGGGCAATTCTGCGGTCGGTAAACTGGTGGCGGGCGCAGACGGGCTCAAGCCGCTGGTCGAGGTCTTTGTCGATGATGTGGCAGGGCCTGAGGTTGCCCAAAAGGTGCAGCGCCGTTTGCAGCATTTTATCGACCGCAAGGTTGCCGCTTTGTTTGAACCGCTGTTGAACCTGTCCAAGGACGAGGCCCTGATCGGTCTGGCCCGTGGGTTTGCGTTCCAGATGGTGGAAAACTTTGGCCTGTTGCCCCGCGCATCGGTTGCCGATGATGTCAAAGCCCTGGATCAGGACGCCCGTGGCGCGCTGCGCAAACATGGCATCCGTTTTGGCCAGTTCACTATTTTCATGCCTTTGCTGCTGAAGCCCGCGCCGACGCGGCTGCGTCTGGTGCTGTGGTCCCTGACCAAAGGTCTGTCGGAATTCCCCGAAAGCCCGCCCCCCGGTCTGGTGACCATTCCGGTTGAAAAAGAGGCGCCCGACGGGGCCGACACCATGTCGGGCTATCGTAATGCAGGCGCGCGGGCGATCCGTATTGATATGCTGGAACGTCTGGCAGATCTGTTGCGCGGTGAAAATTCCCGCAGCGGTTTCGAAGCCAAGGCAGATATGCTGTCGATCACCGGGATGACGCTGGAACAGTTTTCTGAACTGATGCAGGGCCTTGGCTATAAGGCCGAAAAGGGCGAACGCGCCAAGGTCAAAGCCGTAGATGCGGTGGTGCCTGATGCGACTGCCGGGGGTGCTGCAAATGCCATCACCGAAGACACCCCTGTGATGGATGTCGCTGCGGATGGTGCACCCGACGGGGCGATCACAGAAACCCCTGAAGCGGCACCCGCCGCTGATACGCCCGCTGAGGTGGCTGCGATCCCCGATGAAGGCATTGCGCCGCATGTTGAGGAAAATGCACAGACCCCGCAGGTGGATGAGGCCAGTCCCGCGCAATCCGACAGCGAAACGCCGATTGGCGCCGCGCCAGATGCGGCCATTGCCGCAGCCGAGATGGAGGTGTTTTATACTTTCACCTGGGGCCGTCCGCCGCGCAGCCAGCAAAACAACCGTCGTGGTGGTGGCGCAGCCGGGGGGGACCGCCCCCAAGGCAAGGGCCGCCCCCAAGGCAAAACCCGTGGAAAAGGTGGTCCGCGTGGTGACAAAGGGGGCGACAAGGCAAAATCATTTGCCGCCCGTCCGCCGCGCAAGGAAAAACCGATTGATCCCGACAACCCGTTTGCCGCCGCCCTCATGGGGCTGAAAGACAACAAGTAATGTCGGAACCCCGCGCCAAATTGCGGGTAGATAAATGGCTGTGGCAGGCGCGGTTTTTCAAAACCAGATCGCTTGCCGCAGCCCGTGTGCAAGAGGGCGGCATACGCATCAACGGCGAGACCAGCAAAAAACCAGCCAGCAGCGTTTCCCCCGGTGATGTGCTGACCTTTGCGCAGGGCGATCATATTCGTGTGATCCAGATCGACGCCCTTGGCACACGGCGCGGCCCCGCGCCCGAAGCCCAAGAACTTTACACAGATCTGTCCCCGCCAGAGCCGCGTTCAAGGGACAAACCACCCGAAAATCCGGCGTTTGAGGGAAAAGGACGCCCGACCAAGCGGGACCGGCGACAGCTTGATCTTTCTAAAACGCGCCATCTTGAATGATCCGGCCCACTGCAATAGCTAGACCTGAAACCAACCGGACGAAGATCATCCCATGACCTATATCGTGAACGACGCCTGTATCGCCTGCAAATACACCGATTGTGTAGAAGTCTGCCCCGTGGATTGCTTCTATGAGGGGGAAAACATGCTGGTGATCCATCCCGATGAATGTATCGATTGCGGCGTGTGCGAACCGGAATGTCCTGCGGATGCGATCCGCCCCGACACCGAGCCGGACATGGAAAAATGGGTGGAATTCAACCGCAAATATTCCGAGCTTTGGCCGGTGATCATCACCAAGAAAGACCAATTGCCCGAGGCCGAGGAACGGGACGGCGAATCTGGCAAGCTGGAAAAATACTTTTCCGAAGCACCGGGTGAAGGCGGCTGATTCGCGGCCTTGAGGCGCGCGAAACCTCAAGAAACCCCCATAAATCATTGAGACTTATCCGTTTTACCCGCCTTTCCACAGGGGTCGCTTCCGGTGGGGCGGATTTTATGGTATGATCCCTCATAGCCGATACTGACGGTCGAACTCTACGGACACAGGCGTGACACAACCAAGCTGCCCAGGTTGACACCAATATCCAGAGAACAACGCAACCGGACGCGCGCCATCGGGCCGCTGCCCGATTGTGTCTTTGACGTCTTTTCGGCCCACGATTAACAGCGGGTGCATCCCGCGCCACAGGAGCCACTACATGACCAAATCGAAAAAGCTTGATTTCCGCCCCAATGAATTCGTTGTCTACCCTGCGCATGGCGTTGGGCAAGTGGTTTCCATTGAAGAGCAGGAAGTCGCCGGCATCTCGCTGGAGCTGTTTGTGATTGCTTTTGAGAAAGACAAGATGACCCTGCGGGTGCCCACCCACAAGGCCACCGAAATCGGCATGCGCGCCCTGAGTTCGCCGGATGTGATCACCCATGCGATGAAAACGCTCAAAGGCAAGGCCAAGGTCAAACGCGCCATGTGGTCGCGCCGCGCGCAGGAATACGAACAAAAGATCAACTCGGGCGATCTGATTGCGATTGCCGAAGTGGTCCGCGATCTGCACCGCACCGACGATCAGCGTGAACAAAGCTATTCCGAGCGCCAGCTTTATGAAGCCGCGCTTGAGCGTCTGACCCGTGAAGTGGCTGCTGTGGGCGGTGGCGATGAACTGGCCGCGGCCAAGCAGGTTGGCGATGTGCTGGAAAGCCGCGTTGCCGCGTAACCTGCATTAAATGATACAAGCGCCGCGCCGGAAACGGGGCGGCGTTTTGCGTTTAGGCCGTAAGGTTGGCGGCACATACCAGCCAGACGCCGATTTCAGTAATCTGTTGGGTCGCGCCCAGAACATCGCCCGTCTGGCCGCCGATCTTGTGTCGGGCAATCTTGATCCCCCCCAGCGTCAATGCGGTGCTCACCACAATCAGCCAGAAAACAGATACCTGCGGGGTCAGCAATGCCACCAGCAGGGCAATTCCCACGGCCAGCAGTGTGGCCGCGCCGCTGGGCTTGCCGGTCTGGGCAGATAATCCGCCGGATCGGGCGCGGGGCAGGTGATACATCACCGTGACCATCGCCGCGCGCGAGGTCACTGCCGCACAGACCAGCGCGCCAAGTAACGCATCCGCGTTGATCATCAGGGCAATCCCCCCCCAGCGCAGCAGCAGCGATAGCACCAGCGCAATCACGCCGTAGCTGCCGATCTGGCTGTCTTTCATGATCGCCAACCGCCGCGCCACATCCCAACCGCCCCAGAACCCGTCAGCACAATCGGCCAAGCCATCCTCATGCATGGCGCCTGTGCAGATCACCATCGCGAGCAGCACGAAACCGGCGGTGATCTGGGCGGGCAGGCCGCATATGTCCAAGACCCAGGCCACCAGCGCCGCAAGCAACGCAACCGCGATTCCGACCAAAGGATAGGCCCAGGCCGCATGGGCTGCGGGGCGCGCCGGGGCGACATCAAAATCGGGGTAGGGCAGCGGCAAGCGGGTCAGCAATCCAAAGGCCATGCTCAGGTCAGCGGCGCGAAAGCGCCCTCCCTGTGCATTGATGTCGTTATCATCCATTATTTTGCCCCTCCCGCACTTTCGGCCCCGTCATGGCGCAGCTAGACATGGGGCCAGTTGAATTTGCAAGTCGAGCGTGCCCATGACCCAGTCTTTTGCCACCCTGTCCGAATTTCGTGCCCTGTTGGGGGCGCTGCCTGCGGTGGATGCCGCTGCCGCTGCCGAAGCTGCGGATCACAACATGCACTTGACCAAACCCCCCGGCGCCTTGGGCCGGTTGGAGGATCTGGCGATCTGGTATCGCGGCTGGCGCGGTGGCGAACGCGCCGAGATTACCGCGCCGCAGGTGATTGTCTTTGCGGGCAATCACGGTGTCGCGGCGCGGGGCGTGTCGGCCTTTCCTGCCGAAGTCACCGCACAGATGGTGCTGAACTTTCAACATGGCGGCGCGGCGATCAACCAGATTGCGCGGGTCAACGGGGCCAGGCTGGACGTGGTGGCGCTGGATCTGGACCGCCCGACAGAGGATTTCAGCCAAGCCCCGGCGATGCGCGAGGATGATCTGTTGGCGGCGTTGAAATCCGGTTGGGATCAGGTGGATCCAGAGGCGGATTTGCTGGTAGTTGGTGAAATGGGCATTGCCAATACCACCTCGGCGGCGGCATTGGCCTGTGCGCTTTTGGGCGGTGAGGCCGCCGATTGGACGGGGCGCGGCACGGGTGTGGATGATGCCGCACTGGCGTTGAAAACCACTGTGGTTGCGCAAGGCGTGGCCCTGCACGGCGGACAGGGGGACGGGCTTGAGATGTTGCGCCGTCTTGGCGGGCGCGAATTGGCAGGCATGGCAGGGGCAATGGCGCGGGCGCGCAGCCTGCGCATTCCGGTGATCCTTGACGGGTTCATCTGCTGTGCCGCTGCGCTGTGCCTGACCCATACCCATGCGGGCGCGATGGATCACGCGGTGGCGGGCCATCAAAGCGCCGAGGGCGGCCACGGGCGTTTGTTGGCGGCCTTGGGCAAGGAACCGCTGTTACAGCTGGGGCTGCGTCTGGGAGAAGCCTCTGGCGGGGCCTTGGCGATTGGCGTGATGCAGGCGGCTTTGGCCTGTCACGCGGGGATGGCGACCTTTGCCCAAGCGGGCGTCAGCGACGCCTGAGACCGGGCGGTGCTGTCCGGCCCGACCGGACAGCACCACCGCCCCCCGGATCAGGCGTTTTTCTTGTCTTCTGCGTCGATCCGGTTCAGAAACGCGGTTTCCAGGTCTTTTTGCAGTTCCTTGGCGCGTTCCACATAGGCCTTGTTCTGGGACGGTTCGATATCGGGACGCCACAGGGCGGCCAGTTCCCGCACCGACTGGCGGTCATGGGCATAGAACATGCGTTGCGCTTCGGCGGCCTCGTATTCCGAAAGCCCCATGTTTTCCAATACATAGCGCCCTGCACGCAGAGAGCTGTCGAACATTTCACGCACAATGTCATTCGCGCCCGCCTGATATTGTTGATAAACATCGGTGCGGTCATGGGCGCGTGATACGATATGCAGATCGGGGCGCTGCTTGCGGGCATAGGCAATCAGTTCCAGCGCCGCTTTGGGGTTGTCCAGGGCCACCACCAAGACCCGCGCCTCCTTGAGGCCCGCCTTGCGCAGGATGTCAGGGCGCGTGGGATCACCCAGAAACGCCTTGAACCCGAAACGCCGCATCACCGCGATGGTTTCCGGGTTGTGATCCAGCACCACGGTCCGAAATCCGCTGGCCTGCAACAGACGGTTGACGATCTGGCCAAACCGGCCAATGCCCGCGATGATCACCGGCCCTTCCTCGTCAATGTCATCGGCGACAAACGGCGCGCTTTCGTCAAAACGGCGGCTGATGACATCATGCAGAATAAACAGTAGCGGCGTGATCAGCATCGACAGGGCAATCACCAGCAGCAGGGTTTCTGCCACCCCGTTGGGCATCACACCGGTGGCAACCGAGAAACTGATCAGCACAAAACCGAATTCACCCGCCTGTGCCAGCCCCAGCGCAAACAACCATTGATCGCGCCCGCGCAGTTTGAACATCCACCCCAGCGCATAAAGGATCAGCCCCTTCACGATGATCACCAACAGCGCCATGCCCATGATGATGATGAAATCGGCAAACAGCAGGTCAAAATTGATCCCCGCGCCGACGGTGATGAAGAACAGCCCCAGCAACAGCCCTTTGAACGGTTCCAGGTCGGTCTCGAGTTCATGGCGGAATTCGGAACTGGCCAGCACCACACCAGCAAGGAAAGCACCCAACGCAGGGGAAAGGCCGACCAGCATCATCACAAAGGAAATACCAACTACAATCAGCAGCGCCAGCGCAGTATACATCTCGCGCAGCTTGGCGGAATGGATGAAGCGGAACACCGGACGGGTAAAGAAAATCCCGACAAAGATGATCGAGGCAACCGCGCCGATGGTCAGCAATGTCACCCCCCAACCGGGCAATCCCTGAACAAAGCTGAACGCCGCATCCGCGGCCTGTGACCCACTGTGGCTTGCGGCCTCATGGGCGTTTTCAACTTCGTCAGGGTTCAGCGAAATTGATCCATCCGGCAACAGCCCGCCAATGCTATGGGCGGTCAACAATGGCAGAAAGGCAAGGATCGGGATCACCGCGATATCCTGCGTCAACAGCACCGAAAACACCGACCGCCCGCCGCTGGTCTGCATCAGGTTCTTTTCCGACAGGGTTTGCAGCACAATCGCAGTAGAGGACAACGCCAGCGTCAGACCAATGGCCAGCGAGACGCTCCAGGGTTGGTGATAGGCCATCGCGATGCCCATGATTGCCGCCGTGGACAGCGCCACTTGCAACCCGCCCAGACCCAGCAGGCGATGGCGCATGTCCCACAAGGCGCGGGGTTCCAGTTCAAGACCGATCAGGAAAAGCATCATCACCACGCCGAATTCGGCAAAATGTTGCAAATCCTTGGTTTCTGCGCCCACCAGCCCCAGCACCGGCCCAATCAGGATACCGGCAGCCAGATAGCCCAGCACCGATCCCAGCCCGAGCCGTGATGCGATGGGCACAGCAATCACCGCCGCGGCCAGATAGATGCTTGCTTGAAACAGGAAACCTTCCATGTCGGTCCTTTCGAGAGGGTCGCGGTCAGTTGGGTCAGTTGGGTCGGGTGACGGGTGTCAGGTGGGCAAAGGCCCGTCGCGTTTGAGTTGATCCATCACGATCTGGCTGTGCACCCGCGAGACCGCTGGATGGGGCAGCAGAACCTCGTGAATCAACCTGTTCAGGCTGGGCAAGTCCGCACAATAGACACGCAGCAGATAATCCGCATCCCCCGTCATCGTCCAGGCGCTGACGATCTCGGGACGGGTGGCCAAAAGTCGGCCGAAACTCGCCGAATTTTCCGGGCCGTGGGTGTTCAAATGCACCTGCACGAACCCCTGCACATTCAAGCCCAGTCGCACCGGATCAAGCCGCGCCGTATAGCCCTGAATATAGCCTTCGGTTTCCAGCCGTTGCCGCCGCCGCCCCGCCTGTGAGGCCGACAAATGCAATTGGTCCCCCAGTTCCAGTGCCGTCAAATGGGCGTTCTTTTGCAAGGCTGCCAGCAGGCGGGTGTCTATTTCATCCAAAGGCATGCGCATTTCCCGCAGTAATTTCATTCAATATGCGGTGTTTGCGTGAATTTTACCATAACCAAGCCGCAGAATGCGCAAAAACGGCGAGGTTCTGCGCATATTTTCAGCGTAACGCACTTCAAATGACAAAAGGTGACACCATGGGCCCATTCCCTCACGACGCTCCGAAATCCGTTATCACAGATGAAAACCCTGCGGGCACCGATGGTTTTGAATTTGTTGAATTCGCCAGTGCCGATCCCCAGGAACTGCGCGAGTCCTTTATCCGCATGGGCTATACCCATGTTGCCAATCACAAGACCAAGGCCATCGAGCTTTGGCAGCAGGGTGATATCACCTATGTGCTGAACACCGATCCAGAAAGCTTTGCCGCGAAATTTGTTGAACTGCATGGCCCCTGCGCGCCTTCTATGGGCTGGCGCGTGGTGGATGCACAAAAGGCCTTGGCCCATGCGGTTTCAAATGGTGCCGAAGAATACACCGGCAGCGGCAAGGTGCTGGATGTGCCTGCGATCATGGGGATCGGCGGATCATTGATCTATTTTGTCGATCAATATTACGACACATCACCCTATAACTGGGAATACGACTGGATCGCGCAATCCAAGCCCGAAGGCGTTGGATTTTACTACCTCGATCACCTGACCCACAATGTATTCAAAGGCAATATGGATGTCTGGTTCCAGTTCTATGGCAAGTTGTTCAACTTTCGTGAAATCCGGTTTTTTGACATTCAGGGCAAATTCACCGGATTGACCAGCCGCGCCCTGACCTCGCCCTGTGGGCGTATCCGCATCCCGATCAATGAAGACCGCGATGAAAAAGGCCAGATCGTTGCCTATTTGAAAAAATACAACGGCGAAGGCATCCAGCACATCGCGGTGGGCAGCAAAGACATCTATCAATCCACAGATACCATTGCCGAAAACGGCCTGAAATTCATGCCCGGCCCGCCAGATGCCTATTACACCCTGAGCAAAGACCGTGTTACCGGCCACCAGGAACCGCTGGACCGCATGAAGAAACACGGCATTCTGATTGACGGAGAAGGCGTTGTGGATGGCGGAGAAACCCGCATTCTGCTGCAAATCTTTTCAAAAACCGTGATCGGGCCGATCTTTTTCGAATTTATCGAACGCAAAGGCGATGATGGTTTTGGTGAAGGGAATTTTAAGGCGCTGTTTGAAAGCATCGAGCAGGAACAGATCGCAGCCGGTGAACTGGCCGAAAGCTAAATCCCGCCTGCCATTGTAAACGACCCGCAACGCCGTAGCCTAGATGGGCTGCGGCGTTAGCCTTTGGGCATCTTCAACACGACATTGCGCCCGCTTTTGGTATAGCGCAATTCGCTGTCGCCAATGGCCGAGACCTTGCCCCCGTCAATGCGGTCCCCGACCACGACCTTTTTATACCGGCCGTTGCTGAGCCGGACCAAGGCGCGGCGGTTGGAGGGTTTGCCATAGACCCCGATCAGATTGACCTTGCGCAGGTTGATCGCGTTTTTCAGTGTTGCCTGTTTTGCCACCGATGCCTTGGACGGAATTGAAGGGCTGACAACGCTCGGGGCAATGGCCGCCGCGCTGGCCACGCGCAGGGTTGCCGTGTCGGGGCTGGAAGATTGTGCCTGTCCGACAATCCGCGCAAAATTTCCGGGCCGTGTGTCGGGGCGCAGGGATTCTTTCACCGCGTGACGGGTGGCCGTGTCAAAACTGGCTTCGATCGCATCGGGGGAGGCCAAAGAAGCTGCCACCGCAGCATTGGTATCTGCTGACGCGATCAATTCTGCACGCGCGGTTTCCTGCACCGAGCGGGGCCGCAACACCGGGCGCAAACCCGCCAGTTCATTGCGCGTCAGCCCGTCCAATTGGGCGCGTTCGGTATTTTCGCTCAGATCATCGGGGCGGTCGCGGGGGCGAAACGCGGCAAGCACGTCACGCACATGGGTGTCTTGGGGTTCCGATTGAAACCGCGTTGGCGTGGCGGGCGGGGTGATCGGGGGGCGTCCCAGAAAAACAATGACACCATCCGGGCTGATCGCCCCTTCCGGTGTCGCAACAACCAAGCCGCGGTTATCCAAAGTAAACACTGTCCCCGCGGGCACGGGAGAGGCCACAGCAGGCAGGGCGATATCGGTGGAAAAGACCCGCACCGGGGGCAGGGCGACCGCATCGGTTGCGGTGCTGACGGGATCAATGCTGGTCAGGTAAAAGTCATCAATGGCAATCAGGCCTGCGGGTTCCGGCGGCACCTGCGGGGCGCTGGGCCAGATGCCGCTGGTGGCGTAACGCGCCTCCAGTTCGGCTTGCGATACTTCGGGGATGTCCTGAACATCGGGCACAAGCGGGGCACGCAGCGCATCCAACACCGCGCCGTCCTCGTCCGACAGGCCGGGGGCGGGATCAAGCGCCGCCATTTCGATGGCCATGTTGATTTCTGCTTCGGTGTCGACGGGTGCGGGATCGGCGGTTGCGGGATCGGCGGTTGCGGTTTCAACAGCGCTGCGCCCGCCAAACAGCCGTGACAGGCCCAATCCATCATCCAGAAACACCGAGGCCCATGCCGCGACACCGGCAAGGAAAACCAGCAACACAACGGTCAGAATCAGCCCAAGAAACCTTGGCCGGCCCCGCGTGGCGGTGGCGCGCGCGCCAAAGACCGTCAGCCGTTCGGTTTCATCCTCTCGGGCGGTTTTGCGGCTGGGTTTCGGGGCTGCGGCTTTGGCCCTGCGGCGGCTGAGAAAACCGTTTTTCGGGCGCTCGTGTTTTGGGGCGGGGGCGGAAAAGGACTCGGGGGCGGCAAAGGAGTCTGGGACGGCAAAGGAACTGCTGTCGGGGGCAATCGGGATGTTGGGGGCAATCACCGAAGTATCAGGGTTGCCACGATTTGCCGCGCCCAAAGCCGGGGCTTTGGTTCCGGTCCCGCCCCGTCGGCTGGCAAAACCGGCAGTGGCACCCTCGGTTTTTGCCGGGGCAGCGGGCAGATCAACAGCAGGCACCGCAGATCCACCTGTCTTTTGGGGGGCGACGCGCGGCGGCAGGACCACCGCAGGCGGCGCTGGTTCCGGCGCGGTCTCTGTGGCGTTTTGATCGGGCAGCGGCGCGGGTGATGGGGCGTGATCCGGTTCAGATTGTTCTGGCGCGGCTTGCGCCGTGGCAGGGGCGGATGTGGCGGCCTTTTCTGCACTAGACCAGTCAACATCGCCAATCACCACCACGGCTAT
Organism: Sulfitobacter sp.; assembly: GCA_047634585.1. GTDB lineage: Bacteria > Pseudomonadota > Alphaproteobacteria > Rhodobacterales > Rhodobacteraceae > Sulfitobacter. The sequence goes on from JBLIAN010000007.1 coordinate 142,785, forward strand.
GCCGTCAGGATCAACGGTTTCACCGGATTTCAGCAGTTTTTCTGACACCGCAGTTGGCCCGAAATAGGGTTCGCCCAAGTAGGGGTTGTCATCGGGCACAGCAACGAAACTGACCGGTTCGAGATCATATTGGATCGCGAAACTTTCGGCCTCTGCCAGCGTTTCGCGTGCCACCGCGGCGATATGGGTCTGATCGCCGTCCATGCTGATGTCAAAGGCCAGATCATCCACCGCATAGGGGGTTGCGCCGTTCAAGGCCTTGCGCGCCGCGGCAAGCCGGGTTTTGCGATCCTGATCGGGGGTGGCAATGGTCAGATATTTGATCTGGTCGTTGGGCAGGATCAGTTTGGCGCGAATGCCGCTGGCATCCAGTCTCAGCGCCCTGGCCTGCAGGCTGTCGAGTTCGGCCCCGAGATCGGCCGCATCCAGGGCCACATCGCCGACCACACGCCACCCCCCCGCCGCGCGGTGCAACAGGGTGATGCCTTCAAAGGACAGGGACAGGGCAAAATTCGGCTTCATGAGGTGCACTTTAACATAGAGGGCAAAGCCGGATCGAGACCGCTCCGGGTTAAGGCAGAGTTTAGCGCGGGTCTTTGCCTAAGGAAAGGAAAAGGCGGCGCGGGGGCTTGTTCCCGTCACGCAACCCTAGGCATGCTCGGGCAATGATAACGCAGAAAAGGTGAATGGCGATGAAATGGATCACATGGGCGTCGGTGATTTGGGTAATGGCGGCCTCAGCGGTCTGGGCACAGGCCCCTTCCGCGCAGGAAAGGGGATTGATCGTCACCGGACAAGGCGAGGTCGCGGCGGTGCCGGACATGGCGGTGATCACACTGGGGGTGCGCCAGCGCGGCGATACCGCCCAAGAGGCGATGGCACAGGTCAGCACCGATGTGAGCGGCATTCTGGTGGCGCTGGCTGATCTGGGCGTTGCGGCGCTGGATCAACAAACCAGCGGGTTCTATCTGCGCCCGATCTATAATGATCGTGGCATTACCGATGGATCACCACCCGATCTGGTGGGCTATGAGGCCGGAAATTCGGTGACAATACGGGTGCGTGATCTGGCGCGTCTCGGGCAGACACTGGATGCGGTGATCGAAATAGGCGCAAATGATTTCAACGGGTTGCGCTTTGAGCTTCAGGATGCAACCGGTGCGAAATCACTGGCGCGGCAATTGGCCGTCGCGGACGCGCGTGCCAAGGCCGAAGAACTGGCAGCGGCTGCGGGTGTGGCGCTGGGGCCGCTTGTACGTATCAGCGAAACCGGTGGCAATGCTGCACCCCGGATGATGGAAATGTCCGCCGCTCGGTCCGGCATGGGCAATGCCATTGCCAGTGGCGACGTCACGGTTGAGGCCAATGTGACGCTGGTTTTCGAGATCAAGCACCCGATGTAACCCCAAAACGGCCCCCGCAGCAGTGCAGGGGCCGTCTTGCCGTCTTGCCGTTGCGCCTGTTCAGGCGGTTGCGAGGGACAGTGCCTGATCCAGATCGGCAATCAGATCATCGGCGTTTTCGGTGCCGATGGAGATGCGCACGACATTGGCACCTGCACCGGCGGCCTCTTGCTGTTCGGGGGACAATTGCCGGTGTGTGGTCGAGGCCGCGTGAATAACCAAGGATCGTGTATCACCCAGATTGGCGACATGGCTAAAGATTTCCAGCCCGTTCACCAGTTTCACACAGGCATCATAGCCGCCTTTGACCGCGATGGTGAACAAGGCCCCGGCGCCCTTGGGGCAGACCTTGGCGATGCGATCATAATAAGGCGAGGATTCCAGCCCGGCATAGGTGACCGCATCAATGCGCGGATCCTGTTCCAGCCATTTTGCCACTTTCACCGCGTTTTCCACATGGCGGTCCATGCGCAGGGACAGGGTTTCTGTGCCCATCAAGGTATAATGCGCCGCCTGCGGGTTCATCGTCATCCCCAGATCGCGCAACCCGATGGCAATGCCATGGAAGGTAAAGGCGAGGTTGCCAAAGGTTTCGTGGAATTTCAGCCCGTGATAGGCGGGTTCCGGCTGGCTGAGCGAGGGGAATTTGTCATTTGCAGACCAGTCGAATTTGCCCGAATCCACCACGCAGCCGCCCATCACCGTGCCGTTGCCGGTGAGGTATTTGGTGGTGGAATGCACCACCAATGTCGCGCCCAGTTCAATGGGGCGGCACAGGTAGGGGGTGGCGGAGGTATTGTCGATGATCAGCGGAATGCCAGCTGCATCAGAGATGTCGGCGATGGCGCGCACATCCATGATATAGCCGCCGGGGTTGGCAATCGCTTCGCCAAAGACCGCGCGGGTGTCATCGTCGATTGCCGCTTTGACCGCATCCAGATCGTCAAAATCGACAAATTTGCAGCTCCAGCCAAAGCGTTTGATGGTATGGCTGAACTGGGTGACGGTACCGCCATAAAGCCGTGTCGAGGCGACGATGTTTTTCCCCGGTCCCATCAAGGGGAACAGCGCCATGATCTGGGCCGCGTGACCCGAGGAACAGCAGACCGCGCCAACACCGCCTTCGAGCGTGGCAATGCGTTCCTGGAGCACTGCAACAGTGGGGTTGGTCAGGCGCGAATAGATATATCCGACCTCTTGCAGGTTAAACAATGCGGCGGCGTGATCGGCATCGCGAAACACATAGGCCGTGGTTTGATAGATCGGGGTCTGACGTGCGCCGGTGGCGGGATCAGGGCGGGCACCTGCGTGAATTTGCAGGGTATCAAAGCCATAGGGGGTATCTGTCATCTGGTCTCTCCTCTGTTTGGGGATATGGTTACGGCAATGGCCATGACCAAGCAAGGGAGCCTGCGGGGGGCGGGCCGCTGGTGGCGGGGCCGGGGCGAGGGGGCGCCTTGGGGGTTTCACACCCCCAAACCCCCGTGAAATATTTAGAGCCAGAAAGAAAGTTCAGAAAGCAAGGGTCAGCGCATCCAGAAACCGTTGGATTTGATCCGGTTGCGGATTGCCTGTTCCTTGCGGGGCAGGTTGTCGCGGTCAAACAGGGCGCGGACCTTGTGACCGCGGCCTTGGTAGATCATCCGTTTGATTGGTTCCGAGCCTTTGAGGACCTTTTTGAGTTTGTTGGGGGCGGTGACCTGTTCCAGCACCTGTACGGCATGATCGCTTTCGCGGGCATAAAGCAATGGTAACAACCGGTAGTGACAGGAGGTTTCCCCGTCCAGCAGCCCTTGGGGGATGGTATCGCGGCCACCGCCAAGCGCATGGATCACCAGGGGCAGGGCGATTTGATCAAGCCAGGGATCAAAGCTTTGGGCGCAGAGTTCGACGGGCGGATCGTCGCGGATCGCCAGCGCATATTCGAGGAACAGTTTTCCGAATGCGTGGGGGCAGCGGTAAAAGAACACCCCCGCGTTGAAATAAAGATAACGTTGCCAATATTCATCCGGTTGGGTGAGATCGAGGCTGCTGGCGAAATCCAGGCCGAATTTATCATAGAGCGATTTCCACAACCCCGTGTAGCCCGGGCCGTAGAGTTGCGGATCGGGCCAGGTGCCTTCGCGGCGCAGCGAGGCGCTGGGGCGGTCGAAATCAAACGGGATGTCAGAAAGTTCACCGGTGATCAGGGTATCGGTGTCAAAGAACACAAAGGCTTGGTCTTTGGGCAGCGCCTGCAGCATTTCGATCTTGTTGCCATAGGGGTAATCCTGCCCGAAATGCAGGGTATCGAAAGGGATGAATTCGGCCCCCAGATTGGTTAATGCCGCGCGGATATCGGCGTTCTGGATGGTGGGATCGCTGTCCCAGAGCGGGCCGGGCCGGGGTTCGGCAATCAACAGACGGCCGTTGAATTCGGGGCTGGCATGGCGCAGGGAAGCGGCAAAAATCAGCGCTTCATAGGCCAGACGTCCCTGTTGGGCGACAATCACAACGTTGAAAGTTTGCCGCTTACGGGGTTTGCGTGCCATAATTGTTCTGCCCTTTGGTCTTTTGTGGTCACTATAGGGGCAGAAGCAGCATGGCAAAAGACGGCAATTGGGCCGCGCTCAGGAGGGTGAAGGATATGATTGATTTCTTTTTTGCAGTGATGGCGGCGGGGCTGAACAGTGTCGCGGATCCGTCCCAAGGCGATCGGGCGCAGGGCAGCGTGATTGTTGCCTCGCCTGGCGTGGTGGTGTCCGAGCAAAGCGTGGTGATCGGCGATAACGTGCAGACCGGCGGGGCAGCCGCGGTTACACCCGCGCCAGCACCGGCCCCTGTTGTGGTGGCCCCTGTCGTGGTGGCCCCGCAACCGGTAGCCCCTGTTGCGGTGGCATCCCCCTATAATATGGTGGTGGTTCCCGCAGGGCTGGTGGCAGAACCACAGACGCCTTCGGGGAAATTCACCACAGCAACCGAGATCAAGCCGATCCTCAATGCCACCAAGGGCAATTGGGTGGCGGTGCGCGATTATGACGGCAGTGATCTGCTTTATGTGACGCATCTGTGGAGCTGGCGGTGCGGATTGGCGGGAATGGCGATTTCAGTAAACGGCGAGGCGATGCAAAACTGGCCTCTGCCGCCCTGCCATATGGAATACGCCACGCCGAATGCGATCCTGGATGAGGACGGCCTGCCGTATTTGCGCCTGCGTCGGGGGGTGGTTCAGAGTGTCACCATCCAGATCGTCTATGATGATCTGAGCATGGATGTGGCGACGTTTCAGCGCAGCGAGGTGTTGATCCCCTAACGGCCGGGGCTTGTCGGTGATCAGGCCGCCAAGGGGATCTTGAAGGAAAATGTCGTTCCGGTGCCCATCTGGGTTGCAAAATCAAGCGTGCCATCGTGGTTTTCCACGATCCCTTTTGAGATCGCGAGGCCAAGACCGGTGCCGCCCGCCTGTCGGGTGTCGGCGCTGTCTTCTTGGGTAAAGCGTTCAAACAGGCGCGGCCAGTATTCTTTGGAAATCCCGTTGCCGTGGTCCTTGACGCTGAATACGCCATAGCCGTCTTTGATCCGGGCCGACAGTTCAACCACTTCTCCCTTGCCTGAAAACTTGATGGCGTTGGAAATCAGATTGGACAGAACCTGCTGAATTCTGCGTTGATCCACCATGACATCAAAGGCATCGGGAATGGGATGGGCCAGCAGCTTTAGCTTGGAGGAGCCTGCATAAGGCGCGTTCATCTCGAGCGCGTCTTGCAGGATTTGACTGGCCGAGACCCTTTCTTTGTTCAAGGCAAGCTGGCCTGCTTCGAGGATGCTGAAATCGAGGATGTCGTTGACCAAAGACAACAGGCGATCGGTGTTGCGTTTGCCAACCCCCAGCATGTTCTCGATTTTGGGAGATATTTCACCAAGGCGACCGGACAGGACCAAATCCACCGATCCGCGAATGGAGGTCAGCGGCGTGCGCAATTCATGGCTGATGGTCGATACAAATTGCGATTTCATTGCATTGGAGCGCTGGGATTCCGCCAGGAGCACGGCACGTTCCGCCGAAAGCTGTTTTTCGATCTGCAATTGTTCGTTCAACAGGCGGTTCTTGAGTTCGATGTCTTCGGCCATGTCATCAAAGCTTTTGGACAGGGTTCTGATTTCCGAAGGCGTATGGGAGGGCAGGGCATCAACGCGGGTTGATAGATCGCCGTTGGCAATGCGTCTGGCCGAGACCGCCAGTGCGGTGATCGGCGCCGTCAGCACCTTGGAGAACCACAACCCGACAAGTACCGCCAACGCAATGCCGAGCAACGAAATATAAAGCGCGGTGCGTTGCACCACTGCGGCGCGGGCTTCGAGTTCACGGATCGGTTGGGGCACCATCACACCCCATCCGGTTTCCGGCACAAAAGTGTAGCCCGCGATCATATCTGCATCCATGGGCGGGGAATAAAACTGCATCACCCCGGTTTCCCCTGCCAGCATCGCCTGAACGACGGGTAATTTCGAGGCGTTTTTGTTGATGCGTTCCCATTCGGGATTGGGGTGGGCGATGACAAGGCCGTTCTGATCGACCATCATCGAATGGCCCAGTTCGCCAAAGGCGATCGATTTTTGCAGTCTGGCCAGATATTCATAGCTCCAGGGGGCGATGGCCAGCCGGCCATCTGGCAACAGCTTTACAATATAGAAATGGGCGCCGTTCGGGGTTTGTCTGATGCCTGAAACCAGCGTTTGACCGGGTTTTGTGGCGGCAAACTGGCGAAGCTCGGCAATTGTTTCGGTGGTTGGCAGATCTTGATCGTGCATTTTCCCGCTCGAGATCATCGACAGGCGTTGGCCCCCCGTGCCAAAGATCATGACTTTGCAGATATCGAATTTATACAGCAGCTTGGCATAGCTTTTTTCGTCCACAGTATCGGAAATTGCGGAATCAAAAACGGCTATGGAATCTGCGGCATAGCGCGACAGGGTCGAGGACAGGTTTTTTGCGATGATCAGGTGGTTTTCATCGACTCGTTTGAGTTCATGTTCAAGCGCCGAACGCCCCGCCCAATTGTAAAACACCGCAATCGGCAGAATTGCGATGGTCAACATCATGATGAATGTCAGCCCCCTGAGACTTAGAATGCTTGAATGGATCAGCGTTGGAACCCCGGCCAGCTTGCGCGCGGGCGGGGGATCAATGGCTTCCGCAAAGAACCGTGTATCAGTCATCTTTTCGGCGTCCTGTCATTTGCTTCAGGTTTATTTGCGCATCTGTTTAGCAACTATAAGTTGTATTGCGGGTACGGGAATGCGCAAAGGGTCGACTTCTGGTAAGAATATATTGACCTCGAAGGCAGAAATATGGCCGAAAATGGACAATTGTGGACAATGCCGCAGCTGTGATGGGGGCCGCCGCGCTGGAAAGGCGGGTTTTTGTATGTCGCGCAGCACAAAGCCATCCAACGGCTGTTGTCATCACGTTAATTTCGGGCGGCCACTGAAGACATCCGGACCCAAAGGATCATGGGCAACTGCCAAGTTTAATCTGCATCCCTGAGGTGTCGCGATCTACATCTTTAACATCGGGGAAGGGCGATCAATACCGTCATGGATCCGCACATCAATCTGGATCTGTATTTATTACCAAAAGCTTGGGTAAATGGTGGGCGACCCTGGAATCGAACCAGGCGTGCGTCTCCGCGAGGGAGTTACAGTCCCCTGCCACACCTTGCGGCCTGTCGCCCACTTACCTTCGTGCATTGCACCGAACGTGCTGGCGTGATTACAAGCGACCCTGACAGGCGTCAAGGCGTAAACCGACCAAAGGGCGCGACATTTTTTGAGGATGGCACAATGAAGAAACCCAAGTGGGTGGTGCAGAAGGAACAGGACAAAAAGGCCGAGGCAAATACGACGCTCTGGCTTTTTGGTTTGCATGCGGTGCGCGATGCACTGATGAACCCTGCGCGCGAGAAGCTGACGTTGATGGTGACGCCAAATGCGCAGGTGAAACTGCAAGAGGCAATTGATGCGGCGGAACTCACCCCGCAGGTCGTTGATCCGCGTAAATTCCACCCGCCAATTGATCAAGGATCGGTGCATCAGGGCGCGGTTCTTGAGGTTAAGCCCTTGAATTGGGGGCGTCTTGAGGATGTTTGCATCGGCGATGCAGCGCCACGGGTGTTGTTGCTGGATCGGGTGACGGACCCCCATAACGTCGGGGCGATCCTGCGTTCTGCCGAAGTCCTGGGGGCTTCGGCGGTGATTGGCACGCGGCACCATTCGGCACCGGAAACCGGCGCTTTGGCGAAAACCGCCTCGGGGGCGCTGGAACGTCAACCCTATTTGCGGGTGCGCAATCTGGCAGATGCGATTCGTGCCTTGCAGAACATGGGCTATCTGGTGCTGGGTTTGGATGGCGACGCGACCCAAAGCATTGAAGCAGCCGTCGAGGGCAAGCGCGACCGCCCTGTGGCGCTGGTGCTGGGGGCCGAAGGGCCGGGTTTGCGGGAAAAAACCCGCGAAACCGTGGATGCGCTGGTGCGGATTGACGCTTCGGGGCAGTTCGGATCGCTCAATGTTTCAAATGCGGCGGCAATCGCGCTCTATGCCTCCAGAGAACACGCCTAGGGGTTTGTATTTCCCCGTCCGCCCCGCCGTCAGTGTGACGGCAGGGCGGGGCTGTCACGGGGAAGGCGGCGCGAAACCGGCAGGAAACCGCCCGTTTGTTAACCATATATTCATGAAATCCTTGCTACCCCTTTGAAAGCACCGCAGGAAACTTATCTGTATTCTGCAGGCCGGTTCTGGAACTACCGGTTCATGCTGAACTGTCCCTCGTTCCGTACCTTTGCGCCCCAGGCCATTTTGGCTTTCGGGGCGCTTTTTTCTTTGGAATTATGGGGGTAGAATGCGCCATGACCTATTCTGATCCTTGGCTCAAAAACATCCTGACCCGTGCCAAAACCATTGCCGTGGTCGGGGTTTCGATGAATCCGGTGCGCCCCAGCTATTTTGTGGCGCGCTATCTGGGGCTGCGCGGGTATCGGGTGATTCCGGTCAATCCGATGCATGCCGGCGAGAAATTGTTCGGGCAGACAGTTGTTGCCAGCCTGAACGAGATTTCAGCAGGGGTTGATATGGTCGACATTTTCCGCCGCTCCGACGCGGTGCCGGAAATCGTGGACACGGCGCTGGCGGCCTTTCCAGACTTGCAAACCATCTGGATGCAGATTGGTGTCGAACATGCAAAAGCCACCGCCGTGGCGCAGGCACGGGGCGTGGATGTTGTGCAAAACCGCTGCCCGAAAATCGAATATCAACGCCTGTTTGGTGAATTGCGGCAGGGTGGTTTTGCGACGGGTGTGATTTCAAGCAAGCTGTGAATGCTTGGGTGGGTCGGCCGGTAACCGATTGATACAGATTGATCGTTTCTAACGCGATGCTTTTTCGGCAAGGCCCGATTGGGACTGTCGCGCCGCAAGAACATCCATCACATCATCAAGCGACACATCACAGGCCGCCAGCATCACCAACAGATGATAAAGCACATCCGCCGCTTCACCGGTCAGCGCCGCACGGTCGCCTTTTACCGCTTCGATGATCGCTTCAATTGATTCTTCGCCAAATTTTTCAGCACATTTTTCGGGACCTTTGGCCAGCAGTTGCGCGGTCCAGCTGCTGCCGGGATCCGCGGTTTTGCGGCTTAGAATCGTGGCATAAAGATCATCAAGGGTCATGTCAGCCTCATCGGGATTCCGGCGGCGGCCATATGGGCCTTGGCCTGTGCAATGGTGAATTCGCCAAAGTGAAAGATCGACGCAGCCAGCACGGCTGAGGCGCCGCCTTTGGTCACGCCTTCAACAAGGTGATCCAGATTACCGACTCCGCCAGAGGCGATCACCGGCACACTGACCGCATCGGAAATGGCGCGGGTCAGCGGCAGGTTGAAGCCCTGTTTGGTGCCGTCACGGTCCATCGACGTGAGCAGGATTTCACCCGCGCCTTTGGCGGTGACCAAACGGGCAAATTCAACCGCGTCAATACCGGTGGATTTGCGCCCGCCATGGGTAAAGATTTCCCATTTCCCGGGGGCCACGGTTTTGGCGTCGATGGCGCAGACGATACATTGGCTGCCGAATTGATCGGCGGCTTTGGCAATCACATCCGGATCGGCGACAGCGGCGGAATTGAAACTGACTTTATCCGCCCCTGCCAACAACAGCGCCCGCACATCTGCCGCACTGCGCACACCGCCCCCGACTGTCAGTGGGATATAGCAATGTTCGGCGGTGCGGCGCACCAGATCAAACATCGTGCCCCGGTTTTCATGGGTGGCATGGATGTCGAGGAAACACAGTTCATCCGCCCCCGCCGCGTCATAGGCGATGGCGGCATCCACCGGATCGCCCGCATCGCGCAGGCCGACAAAATTGACGCCTTTGACAACGCGGCCATCGGCAACGTCCAGGCAGGGGATGATGCGGGTTTTAAGCATGTCTGTGGTTTAATCCGCTGTGGTGTCCGGGGCAAGCGCCGGGGGGCCTTGCGCCCCCCGGACCCCCGCAGAGGTTATGTGGCCAGTTGAAGATCAGGGGCGCAAGGCGGCGAGGGCGTCTTGCAGATCGAGGGCCCCGTCATACAGGGCGCGGCCAGAGATCGCGCCCTGGATCACGCCGGTATCGCGCAGCGCGGTCAGATCGGCCAAAGAGGACACGCCACCAGAGGCAATCACCGGGATTGACACGGCGCGGGCCAGATCGGCAGTGGCGGTGATATTGGGGCCGCCCATTGCACCATCCCGCAGGATGTCGGTATAGATGATCGCCGCCACACCGGCATCTTCAAAGGATTTGGCAAGATCGGTGACCATGATATCGGTTTCTTCGGCCCAGCCCTTGGTGGCCACACGGCCCTTGCGCGCGTCAATGCCCACCGCCACCTGACCCGGAAAGGCACGGGCGGCCTGGCGCACCAGATCCGGGTTTTCAACGGCCACGGTGCCAAGGATCACCCGTGCAAGACCTTTGTCGAGCCAGCCTTCGATGGTGGCCATGTCACGGATGCCGCCGCCCAGCTGTGTCGGGACGTTGCAGGCATTGAGGATCGCTTCGACGGGGGCGGCGTTGACCGGCACGCCTGCAAATGCGCCGTTGAGATCAACCAGATGCAGCCATTCACAACCGGCATCGACAAAACTGCGCGCCTGTGCGGCGGGATCGTCGTTGAACACGGTAGAACGGTCCATGTCGCCATGCACAAGGCGCACGGCCTGTCCGTCTTTGAGATCAATTGCGGGATAGAGGATCATGGGCTGTCCTTATGATCTGGAACTGTCGCTGGTTATGCATGTTGCGCGGTGATTTGCAACGTGACCTAAGGTTGCCCTTGCCTGAATGGGGCATGTTCGCACAAAGTAACGGCAGAAACGGGGAGGACATACCATGAAACATTTGATTGCAGGCGCGGTTCTGGCTTTGGGCATGGCCGGGGGCATGGCGGGCGGCGCTTTGGCGGATCCCGTTTTCGGGACGTGGAAAACCAGTGAGGACGAGGGCAGCTACGGCCACGTAGAGTTCGCGCCGTGTGGCGCGGCAATTTGTGGTACGCTCACTCGGACATTTAATGCGAGTGGCGAATATAAATCCCCAAATATCGGGAAAACCTTGTTCATTGATATGGTTCCGAAGGGGGATGGGACATATTCGGGCAAAGCATGGCGCCCGGCCAACGGGAAAACCTATAAAGGTTCAATGACCCTTAACGGCAATACGTTGAAGGCCGGGGGCTGTGTTGCCGTTGTCATCTGCATCAAAAACGATCTTACTCGGGTGAATTGATGGCGGTTTGATCTGTTCAAAACAGCGATGGCAGCGGGTCAATAGATCGGGGCGAATGCAGCCAAGCATTGAAATTCCAGGCGCAAGGGGGTAGCTCTCTTGCGCCTTTTGTTTTGATCGGGGAGCGCGACATGATGGGGTGGAAATTGGCGGTGATTGGTCTGGTGTTCGGGGCATTGGCCACAGCGACAGAGGCCCAGAATGCCCAGGCCGAAGCGCCGCTGGGCCTGTGGAAATCCCAGCCGGACGGGCGCGGCGTGGTGTTGAACGTGCGCACCAAGCCTTGTGGCCGGGCGCTGTGTGGTCGGGTGGAGCGGGTCAAGGATCGCCGTGGCTATGACACGCCGTCATCTATGGTCGGGCAAAAGGTGTTTCGGGATCTCAAGCCGCAGCCGGACGGCGGGTTTCTGGGCAAGATGATCGACCGCAAGGGTAATATCCAGCCAGAGGCGCGGGTGTGGTTGCAGGGCAATGAATTGCATCTACGGGCCTGTGACGAGGGCCGCTGCGAGGTGCAGGTCTGGACAAGGTTGCGCTAGGGGCAAGCGGGGCAGATCCCCGGCCGAAACGCGGTGATTACGGTGCCCAGTTCAGGAAATTCGCAATCAGGCGCAGGCCGGTGGCCTGACTTTTTTCAGGGTGGAACTGCATGCCGAGCATGGTGTCACGCCCGATGATCGCTGTCACATCCCCTGCGTAATCCACATGGGCCAGCCGTTCGTCAAGAGTGTGCACCGCCATATGATAGGAATGCACAAAATAGGCGTGATCGCCGGTTTTGATTCCGTCAAAAACCGCATGGGGGTGATCAATCACCAGATCGTTCCAGCCCATATGCGGCACCTTGAGGTGGGCGTTGTCGGGGGTGATTTTGGTGACGGCGCCGGCAATCCAGTCCAGCCCGGCGGTATCGCTGTATTCACGGCCGATGCTGGCCATCAATTGCATGCCGACACAGATGCCCAGAAACGGACGCGCCTTGACGGTGACGGCCTCGACCATCGCCTCATAGAGCCCGCCAGAGCCTTTGAGCGCCGCCATACAGGCCGGAAACGCGCCGTCACCGGGCAGAACCAGACGGTCCGCCCGGGCCAGGACATCGGCATCGGCGGTGACAATCACCTCGCCTGCGCCGACCTCATGCGCCATGCGTTCAAACGCCTTGTGCGCAGAATGCAGATTGCCGGATTCGTAATCAATAATTGCTGTCAGCATTGCCTGGACCCTCAGAGCGCACCCTTGGTCGACGGGATATCACCGGATTTACGCGGATCCACCTCGACCGCCTCGCGCAGCGCCCGCGCCACGGATTTGAACGCCGCCTCTGCGATGTGGTGGCTGTTGAACCCGTGCAGCATGTCCAGATGCAGGGTGATGCCGCCCTGGGTGCCGAAGGCCTGAAAGAATTCGCGCACCAGCTCGGTGTCGAATGTGCCGATTTTGGCGGTTGGGAAATCCACATTCCAGATCAGGAAAGGCCGCGCTGACAGATCCAGCGCGCAGCGGATTTGGGCATCATCCATCGGCAGCAGGCAAGACCCGTAGCGGCGGATGCCGCGTTTGTCGCCCAAAGCCTTGGTCAAGGCCTGACCCAATGTGATGCCCACGTCTTCGACGGTGTGGTGATCATCAATATGCAGATCGCCTTTGGCGCGGATTTTCATATCAATCAGCGAATGCCGCGCCAGTTGATCCAGCATGTGATCGAAAAAGCCGACACCGGTCTGGTTGTCATAGCTGCCGCTGCCATCAAGATTGATCTCGACGGTTACATCGGTTTCCGCAGTGGTGCGGGTCAGGGTCACAGTGCGCATGGGCTGTCTCCGGCGGTTTCGCGCCCTTATACCAGCGCAGCACCGCAGGCCAAGGATATTGCGACATGCGATCAGGGATTGCGGGTTGCTGGGCCATGTGAAACTCTGGGGAAAACAGAATGAGGTCTGCATGAGCACCTGCGTCTTTATCCAGATTCGTTGCCGCCCCGGTACAACCTACCGTGTGGCCGAAGAAATCGCATTGCGCGAAATCCATTCCGAGCTCTATTCCACCTCGGGGGATTTTGATCTGTTGATGAAGCTGTACATCCCCAAAGGGGCCGATGTTGGCGTCTATATCAATGATCATCTGCTGGACATCGACGGCATCGAACGTTCCTTGACGACGATGACTTTCAAGGTCTTTTGACCTTGCGCAGCTTCGTGTTGGCGATCTCGTGCTTTGCGCTGCTGGCGGGCGGGCCGGCGACAGCGGCCAATCAGCGAACCTATCAAGGACAAGAGGCCGCCGCGTTGCGCTGTGCCAATATGCTGGCCCTGACGGCGGTGTCACTGGCCGGGGTGAAATTGATTTCGCAGCAGGACAAGGACATCATGCTGGGGGTGACGGTGCTTATTCTTGAACGTCACGTCAGCGGCAGTTGGGCGCAAAAAAAGGCAGCCCTGAAGATCATGCAAAGCCGCCGCAGCCTGCCGGACACCTTGGATGATTATCAACAGAATGCCGCAAAATGCCTGCGGCAATTCCCGATCAATTAACCGGTTTCATCATCACAGAAGATGCACGCCGGGGGAGATTGCCTTGCGGTTGGCCGCGGTCAACCGTCCCTGTTTGGCTTTGCTTTTCTCGCGCATCAGGGCGCGGCCAATGGCACGGTCAAAGGTCTTTTTCACCCGCTGGTTGCGGCTGGCATTCGGGATCACCGGATTGCCAACCGACACGCTGAGCGCCATCGGTGTGCCATCGTCATAGATTGCGGCACCTTCATCCAGAACGTTGTGAATCTGGTCTTCGATGTTGGGCCATGCCGGGGCTTCACTGCCCTGTAGAATAGACAGGAACAGCCCGTCACCCTGATAAGTCATCAGCATATCCGAACAATCGACAACCTCGGTGATGGCTTCAGCCACTTCGTTCAAAGCAATTGCAAATTCATGGGTTTTACAGCGCTCAAACAGCGCCTCGGCACCTTCGACACGGGTGGCGAAAATCGTGCAAGAATCCAACCGGCGGCGTGACAATTGCGACAGGTAATTCCCCAATGAAAACGGTAGGATAAGCTGGCTCAGGTGGGTGATCCGGATCGGATCTGAAACATCAAATGCGTGGTGGCCTGCTTCGGTGGACAGGGTGGTATCCAAGGGATCAAGACGCGGCACCAGATCGGTGGTTTCGGACATGCGCCGCGCCACACGCACCCGCGTGACGATCTCTTTGACGTCGAAAGGTTTGGTGATGTAGTCATTTGCACCTGCGGCAAACGCCCGTTCAATCCGCGTGTGGTCTGTGACCGACGTCAGCATCAGGATCGGCGTGTTGCGATAGCGGGGCAGGGCGCGGATGCGCTCACACAGGGTGATCCCGTCCATCTGGGGCATCTCGACATCAAGCAGCAGGCAATCATATTCCACATCGGGATCGCGCAGATGTTGCAACGCGGTAGACCCGTTATTGGCAAGGGTAATATCGGGCAGGTCTGCCTGTTTGAAAACAATGGGCAATAGGTCAAGGATCAGGGGATCGTCGTCGACAGCCAAGAGTCTCATTGCAAACCTTTCAAGTTTTTATCCAGTGCCTTCTGGCGAGTGGAACATCATGTCTTTACCCAATTAACCCTGACAAATCGGCGAAATTATGACGGGGTTGCCCTCATTGGTTGCACATTTGGGAATTTTTAGGATGATTTGTGGCATATGCGCAGTTTACTGCCACTTTGATCACTCTGCGGTGTAAGCGGCTGAAAAAAAGGGGCTAAAACGAAAAAGACCGCCCGAAGGCGGTCTCTTGCGATCCAGTTGGGTGACTGGATCCGAATGGAGCGGGCGAGGCGATTCGAACGCCCGACCCTAACCTTGGCAAGGTTATGCTCTACCCCTGAGCTACGCCCGCATCCCTTCGGATATGGGGGGAATACCCATCTGCGCTGGGGGCCGCAAGAGGGAAAAACAGCGAAAAGCGATTTTTCTTCAGAAAGTTTTGCCGCGTCCAAAAACCGGCGGTTTTTAGGGGTTCCGTATGGCGGCGCGCCGGGTATCACTTGGGCCAACCCAAGGAAACGTCATGCAAAAACATCTGTTCATCCGGTTCATCACCGCCAGTGGCGTTACCAACCTTGCCGATGGGGTGGCCACGGTGGCATGGGCCTGGCTTGCCACACTTCTGACGCGTGATCCTTTGATGATTGCGCTGGTGCCTGTGGCGCTGCGTCTGCCGTGGTTTGTCTGTGCGATCCCTGCGGGAATTGTCACCGATCGGCTTGACCGCCGCCATTTGATCCTGTGCATGGATGTGCTGCGCGGGGTGGCGTTTGTCTGTGTTGCCCTCACATTGTGGACCGCGATGCCCCTGCAATCCGCGCCGATCAGCGGCACCCTCTACCCGGGTGTTTTTGCCTTGGTGGTGCTGTCGGCGCTGGGGGTCGGCGTGGCCGAGGTGTTTCGCGACAATGCCGCCCAAACCATGCTGCCGGCGATTGTACCCCATCACGATCTTGAACGTGCCAATGGCCGGCTCTGGAGCGTCGAACTGGTGGGGAACGCCCTGCTGGGGCCGGCCTTGGGGGCCTTTCTGATTGCGATTGCAGTGCCGCTGCCCTTTGCGTTGAATGCCTTGGCGTATCTGGTGGCGGTGGGGCTGTTCTGGCACTTGCGCGGCGCATTCCGCCCGGCCGCGCCCGCCCGGCGGCATTGGCGCCGCGAAATGATGCAGGGGGTGGATTTTCTGCGCAATGCGCCGTTGTTGCGGGCTTTGGCATGGATCACCGGTTTCTGGAACCTGCTGTTTGAAATGGTGATGATCGCACTGATCCTGCACGCACAGGAAAACCTGCACCTCGGCGCGCAGGCCTATGGTCTGATCCTTGCGGCAGGGGCGGTTGGGGGCATTCTGGGCGGCTGGACGGGCACAGCGATCATTCGCCGTTTGGGGCCAAAACGCAGCGCCCAATGGATGCTGCTGCTGACCGCGCCTGCCTTTGTCGGGATTGCGCTGGCACCAAGTGCGCTGGCACTGGCGGTGGTGCTGATGATGTTTAACTTTGCCGGGTTGGTCTGGAACACTGTGTCGGTGTCTTACCGCCAGCGCACCATCCCCGATGCGCTGTTGGGGCGGGTCAACAGCCTGTACCGGTTGATGGCATGGGGGATGATGCCTGTGGGGCTCTTGTTGTCCGGGGGGATCGTGCGTCTGGCCGACGGGCCGCTGCCCCGTGATCTGGCACTGACGCTGCCGTTCTGGGTGGCAAGCGGCGGTGCGTTGGTGCTGGGCGCATGTGGCTGGCGTGCGCTGGACCGCTGGTTCCCGAATTAGAACAGGGCATGCCCGATCAACCCCAGCGCGCTCAGCGCGATCATCAACAGGGTCAACAGCATCCCGATCTGGCGCAGGATGATCTTTTGCGGCGTGGCCGCAAAGCCCAACGCATGTAAAACCCGCCCCAACAACAGGGCCGATCCCATCAAATGCAGCACCAATTCTGGCGCGCCGCTCAATTCGCTCAGCAACATCAACACCAATGCCAGTGGCGCATATTCCGCGCAATTGGCCTGCGCACGCATCCGTTTAAGCAGGTTTTTGTCGCCGGTATCCCCCAACGACAAATGTTTGGCGCGGCGGTACGATATCACCCGCCAGCTTAACCCCAGAAACAACAAAGCAATCAGCGCAGCATAAAGCGGTGTCACCGTGACAAGCATAAGAATACCCTTTGAATTAAATCCGAATGTCGCTGCATCCTAGCGGTGTTGGCAGTTTCTCAAAGCCAAACCCTACGGCACGGGCTTCTTTCGCTTCATTTGGTCAAATAAACCCATGCGCTTGCGCGGGCCATAGACAGGCCCTCAATACGGCGACGGCGTATCCCCCCAAAGCAAAAGGCCCCAACCGCCGTTGGAGCCTTTCATTTTCTAACAACAAGCAGCGCTTAGTGGCCGTGCTGTTTGTCCCAGTCTTCCTGCTTTGGCAGGGTTTCAAAGGTATGCTCTGGTGGCGGGCTTGGCAAAGTCCACTCAAGCGTATCAGCAAATTCGTTCCAAGGGTTGTTGGCGGTGCTCAATGCGCCGCGGCGCAGGGAATAGGCCATGATCCCGAAGAAGAAGATGAAAGAGGCAAAGCTCAGGAAGGCGCCTATGCTCGACCAGTGGTTCCAATAGGCGAAGGCCTCGGGATAGTCGATATAGCGGCGCGGCATGCCCTGACGGCCCAGGAAGTGTTGTGGAAAGAACGTCAGGTTGGCACCGATGAACATCGCCCAGAAGTGCAGCTTGCCGGCCCATTCAGGGTACATGCGGCCCGTCATCTTGGGGAAGTAAAAGTAGATGCCCGCAAAGATCGCAAAGATCGCGCCTAGGCTCATCACATAGTGGAAGTGCGCCACGACATAATAGGTGTCATGGTAATAGCGGTCCACGGCGGCCTGTGACAGCACGATACCGGTCACACCACCAACGGTGAACAGGAACAGGAACCCGAAAGCCCAGAGCATCGGTGTCTTGAATTCGACAGACCCGCCCCACATGGTGGCGATCCAGCTGAACACTTTGACCCCGGTCGGCACCGCGATAACCATCGTCGCCAGCATGAAATAGGCCTGCTGGTTCAGGGTCATCCCCACAGTGTACATGTGGTGCGCCCAGACGACAAAACCCAAGGCACCAATCGCGATCAGCGCCCAAACCATCGGCAGATAGCCAAACACCGGCTTGCGGCTGAAGGTGGCGATGACATGGCTGATGATCCCGAAACCGGGCAGGATGATGATATAGACCTCTGGGTGACCAAAGAACCACAGGATGTGCTGGTAGAGGATCGGATCACCGCCACCGGCAGGATCAAAGAAAGCAAACCCAAAGTTGCGGTCCATCAGCAACATGGTGATCGCGCCCGCCAGAACCGGCAGGGACAGCAGGATCAGCCAGCTGGTGACAAAGATCGACCAGCTGAACAGCGGCACTTTGAACAGGGTCATGCCGGGGGCACGCATGTTCAGGAATGTCGTGATCATGTTGATCGCCCCAAGGATAGACGAGGCACCGGAGACGTGAACCGCAAAGATCGCGAGGTCCATCGACATGCCGCCTTCTTTGACGGACAGCGGTGGATACAGCACCCAGCCCACACCAGACCCGGCCTGACCGTTGCCACCGGGGGCCAGAACGGAACAAATCGCCAGCGTGGTGCCTGCAACATACAACCAGAAAGACAGGTTGTTCATGCGTGGGAAGGCCATATCGGGCGCGCCGATCTGCAGCGGCATAAAGTAGTTGCCGAAACCGCCGAAAAGCGCCGGGATAACCACAAAGAACATCATCAAGATGCCGTGTCCGGTGATCAGGACGTTCCAGAGATGTCCATTTGGCGTACAATCAGCGGTGCTGTCGGCGATGAAACGGACGCCTTCCATACACATGTATTGAACGCCGGGGTTCATAAGCTCAAGGCGCATATAAACGGTGAATCCGACCGAGATGAAACCGACGAAAGCCGATACAAAAAGATACAGGATACCGATGTCTTTGTGGTTTGTTGACATGAACCAACGGGTAAAGAACCCGCGGTCGTCTGTGTGCTCTTGGCCGTGAATGGCTGCGTCTGCCATGCGGTGCCTCCTAGATAAGAATTGATACACCACGCCTGTTGGCGACGGGGTGCGAAGTCCTGTTTGTTCTAGTGCGGCTTGCGCCAAGGGGCAATGGGCGCGTTTGCCGCAGGAGCGGATAAATAGTGCAGAAATGGCACGAATTGGGCGCGACGGCCTGAAATGGCCTTATAGTTACCACAGTTCTGTCGCTAAAATGGATGAACTTAGCTGGAACGCGCCGCGAGCTGCGGCTTTTTGTAACTCATTTGGTGGATACGAATCTTGTCGGGCACAATTTCAGGTACAACAGGCGCTGACACGCTCACTGGCGATAATGGTGCAGACACCATCAACGGCGGCGAGGGCAACGATCAGATCGACGGCAAAGGCGGCGATGACCAGATCGACGGCGGCGGTGGCAATGACACCATTGAGGGCGGTGGCGGCAATGACCATATCGATGGCGGCAGTGGAAATGATTATATTCGCGGTGACGGTGCCGATAGTTTCCATGGCGGCGAACAGGTTCAGGGGGCCTGGCATTATCAGGTCTTCAACCACGACTTTGGAGTAGACAACAATCAGGCCTTTGATATCGAATCCGGTGACCGTACCGGATCTGGCTATGTTTCTGACTTTGATACCGATGCGCTGGCCAATGAGTCCCGCGGGACGATGGAAAACCCCGATGACTACGGGGTCATTTACACCAGCACATTGAACACCAGCGCAGGCGGTACCTATCGCCTGACCACCCGTTCTGATGACGGGTCCACGATCCAGATTTTTGATTCCACTGGCACTCCGGTCACGTTTTCCAATGAAACCGGTGAAACGCTCGATTACCTGAACAACGATTTCCACCAATCCGCGACCACGCGCTGGGGCGAGGTCAATCTTGATCCCAACGAAACCTATACGATCCAGATTCGCTATTGGGAAAACCAGGGCGATGAAGATCTGCAAGCCACCATTCAGGGGCCCGACACCGGCGGCGCGACAGAAAGCCTGCTAGAAACCTCGATGATCGGCATGCCACCGGGGCCGGAATATTCGTCCAAGGGTGCCGCCGCGCCAGCCGCAGGGGATGATTACCTTGAAGGCGGCGAAGGCAGCGACACGATCCTTGGTGATGGCGGCGATGACACGATTTCGGGCGGCGCGGGGGATGACGGGATCGGCGGCGGCACCGGTGACGATGTCATCTACGGCGATTCCGGCAACGATTACCTGTTTGGCCAGGACGGCAACGACACGATCACCGGTGGCACCGGCAATGACTATCTTGTTGGTGGCGAAGGCTTTGATACCTTTGTCTATAATGCCGGTGACGGCCATGACACGATTGTCGATTTCAACACCGGCACCGGTCAGGATTTTGAGGACGGCGATCCGTCCAACAACGACTTTATTGATCTCTCGGCATTTTACACCAGCGTGTTCGAAGCCCGTGCGGATTTGCGTGACGATGGTGTATTGAACCAATCCACAGGCGATTATTCCGACAACACCTCGATGCAGGGCGGCTCCATCCGTATGCAAGGCACCAATGCGGATGACCTGACCCAAGACAACATTAATGTCGCCTGCTTTGTGGCCGGGACGCGGGTAAAAACCGCCAAAGGCATGATTGCGGTCGAAACCCTGAGCGCAGGCGATATGATCGCCACGCTGGACCGGGGGTACCAACCCCTGCGTGGTGTTCTGACATCTGATGTTTCAGGGCGCGGGCGTCTGGCACCTGTGGTCTTTAGCAAAGGCACCTGGGGGGCGCGCGCATCCTTTGCCGTGTCGCCGATGCACCGGATGTTTGTCGCCGATTGGCGTGCCGAATTGATGTTTGGCGAAGCCGAAGTGCTGGTGCCTGCGGTGCATCTGGTTAATGGCGATACGATCTATCGCCGTCCGGTGGATCAGGTCACCTATGTGCATCTGGTCTTTGATGCCCATGAAATTGTGCTGGCTGAAGGCGTGGCAAGCGAAAGCTTTCATGTCTGTCTGTCCGCCACGGGTGCCGATGCCACGCGGGATGAAATCCTGCAGATCTTCCCGGAACTGTCAGAGGCAACGCCAGTTGCCTGCGCACGGCGGGTGTTGAAAGGTCACGAGGCGTCTTTGCTGTCGCAACTTTGAGCGCCCGCGCCAAACGTCGCCTCGAATCCGGCTTTCAAGGCCAGATCCACATCATCCATTGTGACCGGCAGGCCCATATCGACCAATGAGGTCACGCCATGTTCGGTGATCCCGCAGGGGACAATGCCGCCAAAATGATCAAGGTCGGGTTCGACATTGATGCTGATGCCATGAAAGCTGACCCATTTGCGCAGGCGAATGCCAATCGCCGCAATTT
This sequence comes from Sulfitobacter sp., assembly GCA_047634585.1. Taxonomy (GTDB): domain Bacteria; phylum Pseudomonadota; class Alphaproteobacteria; order Rhodobacterales; family Rhodobacteraceae; genus Sulfitobacter. Next base: position 163,920 of record JBLIAN010000007.1, read on the forward strand.
TGTCTTCGGCGGGGCTGCCGTCGGATTGGCGCGGTTTTTCAGGGCGCTGCACCCAGACCCCTACACGCCCGTCACGGATTTCACCGCGCAGGTTGAACTGATCCAATGTGGCAATTACCCATGCTTCCAACTGGCGTACAAAACACCGCACATCGCGGCCGCGTTCGGCAACATTCAGCATGACATAGGCCACCCGCTGTCCCGGGCCATGATAGGTATATTGCCCGCCGCGTTTGGTGTCATAAACCGGAAAGCGGTCAGGATCGGTCAGATCGGGGCGTTTTGCCGAGGTGCCAGCGGTATAGAGCGGCGGATGTTCCAGCAGCCAGATACATTCTTCGGCGTCGCCCGCGGCAATGGCGGCGGCGCGCGCTTCCATCCATGTTTCGGCGGCGCGGTACCCGGTTAGCCCGTCAGAGATGATCCATTCAACCATGACGGCGGTCTAGCGCGTTGACAGGGGCGGGGGAAGCGATCAATCGCATCGGGGTGCATTCAGGCGGCTTCTTCGGCCTCTTGCAGCACTTTTTTCAACATCTGTGCATAGGTCTGCGCGCCCTGTGCGCCGGTTAGCAGATATTTCCCGCCAAAGATCATCGAGGGCACGCCGGAAATCCCGCGTGATGTCCAGAATTGCTGACGGGCGCGGGTGTCTTTGGCGTGGGATTGGGAGGACAGAACCTCGGCGGCGGCGGATTTGTCCAGACCAACCGCAGCGGCCACATCGCTGAGCACCTCAAAATCGGATACATCCCGCCCTTGGGTGAAATGCGCGTCAAACAACGCCAGCTTGAGCGGATGCTGCAGCCCGTGTTCCTGCGCCCAATCCAGCAATTGATGCGCGGCAAAGGTATTCACTATCCGGCTGTCAGGACCAAAGTTGAATGTGAATCCCAGATCCTGCCCGAGATCCACCAGATGCGTGCGATTCTGCGCAGATTGTTCCGCAGAGGCCCCGTATTTTTCGGCAATATGTTCCGTCAGATTCTGACCCTCGACAGGCATGTCAGGGTTCAATTCAAACGGATGCCAACGGATATAGGCCCCCACAGCGGTCATGCCCAAAGCCTGCTCAAGCTGTTTGAACCCGACAATGCACCACGGGCACATCACATCGGAAACGATGTCAATTTGAACAACGGGGCCGTTGGACACTGCAGAGGATTCGGGGGCGGTATCTGACATGCGGGCCTCTTGATTTGGCGTTCAGTGCCATAATTCACCATGAAATACCCCCATTTCAAGGGGGAAAGGATCACTTTTTCCTAAGTTTTCTTTGGCGGGCAGCCAAGCTGTGGTACCTTGATGCCCAATAATCTGAATCAATTTTAGGAGCGGAATATGTATATTAAAATCATGACAGCCGCCGTTTTCGCAACCTCTCTGGTTCTGCTTCCGGCAGAGCGGGCAGAAGCGGATGCAGGTGATTTCATTGCAGGGGCGATCATTGGTGGGATCGTTGGTGCCAATGCCAAGAAACAGCGCCGAACCTACAAGCGGACCACCCGGCGCTCGGGAATTCCGTCAACCCAAGAAGGCAAAAGCATTCAGGCCTCGTTGAATTATTTCGGGTTTGACGCCGGCAGGGTGGATGGCCAGTTGGGGCAGAGAACCCGCAACGCGGTGTCCCAGTATCAGGCCTATCTGGGCTATCCGGTGACGGGGCAAATGTCGGCCTTTGAACAGAACCTGCTGATCTCGAGTTACAACCGTGCGCAGGCCGGTGGCTATGCGGTGCAACAACAGGTCGCGACAAACCGTGACGGGACGCGCGGATTGCTCAAGACCTATCGCGCTGAAATGGCGGGCCAGACCGCGCCTCAAACCACCGTTGTTGTGGCCCCGCAGCCCGCGCCACAACCGGTGCCACAAACCCAGACGATTGTTGCCGCCGCTGCCCCTTTGGCCGGGGTTTCAGGGCTTGCCACTGCGGTGGCCCCCTCGGGCGGTTTGCCGAATTTCATGGGGGCAGGCACGCAGGCGTCTTTGGCGTCGCATTGTAACACGGTATCCTTGATCACCAATACAAACGGCGGCTTCACCACCCTGGCCAGCATGAGCGACCCGAATGTGGCCCTGAACGAACAATTCTGTCTGGCGCGCACCTATGCCATTGCCAAATCCGAAGAACTGGTCAGCCAGATTCAGGGTTTCACACCCGATCAGGTGGCCCAGCAATGCGCTGGTTTTGGCCCCGCGATGAAAGAATACGTTTCGTCCCTGTCCCTGAAGCCGCGGGATGCGGTGGTGGCGGATGTGTCGTCCTTTGTGCTGACCACGGGGATGTCTCCTGCGCAATTGGCGGGGACAGCACGGATTTGTCTGGGCGTCGGGTATCGCACGGATAATATGGATGTGGCGCTGGGATCGGCGCTGTTGCTGTTCACGATGGGCGAGGCGGTGTATGGTGAATTGATGGGCCATCACCTGAGCCAGGGATTTGGCCCTGCAAAACGTGCCGATATGGCCCAAAGCTGGTATCAGGCGGCGCTCAGCGCGGCTGACAATGGCGCGGCGGCGGTGTTTGTACCGGGACAACCGGAACGCACGGAATTGATCCGTCAGGCCGCGATGCGGATGGCGGGTGCGCCCGCGTCCGGATTGCCGCAGGTTCAGCCGGTATCCGGCACGGGGCTGCCGACCTTTTCCTTCAGCGAATAAGCAGGCCTGACGCCATGAAAAACCAATCCTCCGCTGCGCTGTCGCATCGGGGGATTTTTGTTGCCGATTGCCTCTTCACAAGCTGCACAACATTGGCTAAACGGTGCCCACCTACCACGGTGTGCGGCTGTGGCGGAATGGTAGACGCGCAGCGTTGAGGTCGCTGTGGGGTAACACCCGTGGAAGTTCGAGTCTTCTCAGCCGCACCAAAGGCTCTTCCGAAGGAAGATGCCGAACAGCCGGATCAGTTGAATGCGGCAGTTGCTCCGCAGGAGCAATGAGAGCATCTGGTTCTAGGTTCGTCCTCTCAACAGCACCACAATTTTTACAAAGCAAAACCCTATCTCGCTCCGCTCTGCCGGATCACCTCGCTCCGCTCTGCCGGATCATCGCGCGTGTTCGGATTGTCTGCGGCACCAGGCCTCGCTGCCAGGCGTTGGGCCGAAACCGCAAATCCCTTTACGCCCTGCGAAACCGGTTTGGTGCAATTGCATCAATGATCGCTTGGGCGATGGGCAGGGTTTGACCCAAACACAACGCCAGGGTGACAGATGCAAGGGCAGGGGCGGTTTGCACCCCGTAGCCGCCCTGTCCGGCCAGCCAGAAAAACCCCTCTGCCGCCGGATCAAATCCCACAACAGGGGTGCGGTCGGGGGCGAAACTGCGCAGACCGGCCCAACTGTGGGTGGGGCGGGTCAGCGCAATGGTGACCGCCTGTTCAAAACGGTCCAAGCCTTCGGCAAGCACCATATCATCGGGCCATGCATCATGGGGTTCAACGGGATCTTCATCCGCGGGGGACACCAGCAACCGCCCTGCATCGGGTTTGGCATACCAGCTTTCGCGCGCCGAGGCGAACAGCGGCCAGTGATCGATCTGATAGCCTCGGGGGGCGTTCAGCAACACGGCAGAGCGGCGCATCGGGGTGATGCCAATCGGCGCAATCCCCGCCATGACGGCAATGCGATCGGCCCATGCCCCTGCCGCGTTGATCACGATCGGGGCGGCATATTGCCCCTGATCGGTGCGCAGATGCCATATGCCGTTTTCATGGCTCAGCCCCGTCACAGGGTTGCCTTTCACCGTCACGCCGCCCCGTTCCTTGAACAGACGGGCATAGCCTTGCAACATCCGGTCCACGTCAATGTCCTGTGCATCCGGTTCCAGAATTGCCCCGGCAATGCCCCGGGGGCGCAGGATCGGCACCAGCGCCAGCGCCTCTTTTGGGGTCAGACGTTCAAGGCCCGTGGCCCCTTGGGCATAGTCATCCAGAAACGCCAGATCATCCTCACCTGCAATCAGCAATTCACCACGCGGGGACAGCAGGCTGTGATCGGAAATACCCTCGGGGGCCTGCAATACGGGGGCGGCGGCGTTGTTCAACGCGCGCAGGACATTGTTGCCATAGTTGCGAATGAAAATCGCGGCAGAGCGGCCGGTGGCATGATAACCAAGCTGGGGTTCGGCTTCGATCTGAAGGACCCTGGCCTGTGTGGCCAGCCCCGCCGCCGCGCTGGTGCCCGCAATGCCGCCGCCGATGATGATGATGTCAGGCTGGGTCATGCGCCCTGAAACCCGTTCAGCGCAAAGGTCAGGTTCAGGCCCAGTTCATCACAAAGATAGCCCCCCTCCTGCACAAACAGCGTTGGCAGTTTCAGCCCTGCAATCGCCGCACCGATCCGTGCAAAACCTTCGCTCGTCACCGCAAGCCCCTTGAACGGATCATCAATATAGGCATCCAGCCCCAGCGCAATCACCACAACATCCGCACCAAAGGCCTGCACCCGTGCCAAGGCGGTGTCCAGGGTCTTGAGAAAATCCGCATCAGGGGTGCCGCGTTGCAAAGGCAGGTTCAGGTTGTACCCCAACCCGGCGTTTTTGCCGCGCTCGTCGGCATGGCCCCAGAAAAACGGATAGAACCGTGCCGGATCGGCATGGATAGACACCGTCAGAACGTCATCGCGTTCATAAAAGATGCCTTGGGTGCCATTGCCGTGATGCACATCCACATCCAGAATGGCCGGGCGCAAGCCACCCGCGCGCAGGCGTTCGGCGGCGATGGCCGAATTGTTCAGAAAACAGAACCCGCCTGCCAGATCACCAAAGGCATGATGCCCGGGCGGGCGCGACAGGACATAGGCCGCATCACCGCCGCGCAACAGGGCATCCGCGCCTGTCACTGCCGATTGCGCCGACCAATAGGCAGCCTCCCATGTGCCTTTGGCAATCGGGCAGGCGCTGTCACTCTGGTGATATCCGGCCTGGCCGACGGCGGATTTGGGATAGCTGTCACTGCGGTTGGCAGGGTGGATGTTGGGGATGACTTCCTCGCCCGCGCCCTCAATAAATTGCCAGCGCGCATAGATGCTTTGTAAAAACACCAGATATTCGGGTGAATGGATGGCCGCAATCGGCCCCAATCCGGCGTCTTTGGGGGGCTCGAAGATACAGCCCGCGGCCTGAGCCCCGCTTTGCAGCATCTCGATGCGCGCAGGCTGTTCGGGGTTGGGCAATATCGCGCCATTGGCCATGAAATGTTTCGGGTCATGGTGCCATTGGCGTGGGTCGAAAATGGCTTTCATATCTGGCCTTTCAGGGCCGTTAGCCCGCCTGTATCAAGAAAAAGGGTGGTTTCGCCGCTGCGGGCGTAAAACCCCAGTCGGTCATAAAACCGCCGCGCATCGGGTGATCCGTCATAGACCGCCAGCTTGAGAAACCTTGCCGCCCAGTGGATTTCGGCGTAGCGCGCAGCCTCCGCCAGCAAACGCCGCCCCAATCCACCGCCCCGCCCGTGTTGCGCCACCCAGAGGTCAGAGACATAAAGACCGGTCCCCGCCAATGAGGTGGACAGGACCGGCGAAAACACCACCGCGCCGCAGATCGTATCGGGATTTTCGAGTGCGATCAGCGCGTAAAAGGCCGGTGTCGGGCCGAACCCCGCCTGATCCAGCAGGTCGATGCTGGCAGGGTGCGGATCGCCCAGATCCTGGGACAAGGCGCGCAAAGCGCGGTCAAGCAAGGGCAGGTCATGCCGCGTGGCACGGCGGATATGGGGCTGTGTCATGATCGGATATCGGTCTCAAAAGCCGCGGGCATTTCGCGCATCAACTGGCCCAGGGAACGGTCCAGAATGTCGGTGATTTCATCCAGCTGCGCCTCGGCCACGATCATCGGCGGGCAGACCAGAAAATGATCCCCGGAAATGCCGCCCCGGGTGCGGCGCGCATAGATGATCAACCCGTTGTCATAGGCGATATCCACCAATCGGGTGTAGGCATTCAGCCTGGCGGGAAGCGGGGCTTTGGTGGCGCGGTCCGCCATCAGTTCAAAAGCCTGCAACAGCCCCTTGCCGCGCACATCGCCAATCAACGGATAGCGCTGCATCAGCGCGTGCAGGCGGGTGTGCAGGGCCGTGCCCCTTTGACCGGCGTTTTCCACCAATCCCTGTCTTGCGATTTCATCCAGCACCGCCAGCCCTGCGGTGCAGGCCAATGGATTGCCCGCATAGGTATACCCGTGGATGAACCCGCCGCTGTCCAGCACCGCCTCTACCATATCCGCGCGGGCAATCATCGCGCCCAGCGGCACATATCCGGCACCAAATCCTTTGGACAGTGCAATGATATCGGGGGTCACATCCCAATGTTCAGCCCCGAAAAACCGCCCCGTGCGCCCGCCACCCGTCATCACCTCGTCATGGATCAACAAGACGCCATATTGATCGCAAATCTCGCGGATGCGGGCCATATAGCCTGTGGGCGGCACCAATGCCCCGGTCGAGGCCCCGCCGATGGGTTCAACGATAAAGGCCAGCACCGTTGCCGGACCTTCCTCAAGGATCTTGTCCTCCAGCATATTGGCGTAATGCAGCCCCGTGGCCGGATCATCAGGATCAAGCCCGTCCAGATAGGCGCGGGGCGCAGGAATTTTCGGCATGGTCTGCATCATCGGATCAAACGGCGCGGTCATTGGCGCATATCCGGTGATCGCCAGCGCCCCCAGCGTCGCGCCGTGATAGCTGGGATATCTTGAAATCACCTTGCTGCGTTGGGCCTGCCCTTGGGTGAGGGCATATTGGCGGGCCAGTTTCAGGGCGGATTCAACCGCCTCTGAGCCGCCGGACACAAAAAACACGCGGTCCAATCCGTCGGGCGTCAGGGCGGTCATTCTTTCGGCCAGGGCTTCGCTTGGTCCGGTCTGGAAATGCAGGCGATAGCCAAAGGTGGACCTGTCCATCTGGGCACGCATCGCCGCCAGCACCGCAGGGTTGGAATGGCCGATGTTGCTGACCATCGCGCCGGAGGATCCGTCAATGTAGCGTTTGCCAGAGGTATCCCACATATATATCCCCTCCGCGCGGTCAAGCTGTGGACGCGGCAGGCGGGATTGATAAAACAGGCGGCTGGTCATTCAGGCATCTTTCAGACGCAGGGCACTGCATTCACGCGGTGCAATGCGCAGGTTCACGCGCTCGCCGCTTTGAAACGGGCGGCCCTCGATCATGTTGATCGCCTGAAGCTGGGTCGCGCCGACACGCACAAAATAGCGCGCCAATTGGCCTTGGTAATCCACCGCTTCGACAATCGCCTCGGTGGTGTCACTGCGGGGCGGACCGCCGGACAATTGCAGCTTTTCAGCGCGGATCATCAGCTGGCCCTGGGTTGCATCGCCCAACATGGCGGCGCGGGCCAGTGGCACATGGGTTTGGCCAAATTCGGGGGTTTGCAGCGTGACCCCCTGCGCATCGCGCCCCGCGACGGTGGCCGGCAACAGGTTGGAAGCGCCCAGAAAGGTCGCGACAAATTCGGAAGCAGGGGTGTTGTAAACGTCATCAGGCGCCCCGATCTGTTCGACCACACCTGCGCTCATCACCACGATGCTGTCTGACATGGCCAAGGCTTCGGATTGATCATGGGTCACAAAGATCGTGGTCACGCCGATGCGGTCCTGAATTGCCTTGAGTTCGACACGCATGTCTTCGCGCAGATTGGCATCCAGCGCCGACAGCGGTTCATCCAGCAACAAAACATCCGGTTCAATGACAATGGCACGGGCCAGCGCGATGCGCTGTTGCTGGCCACCGGACAATTGCTGGGGATAGCGATCCTCGACCCCCGGCAGGCGCACAATATCCAGCGCACTGCGGACCTTTTCCAACGTGTCGGATTTGGACACGCCGCGATATTTCAGACCAAAGGCGATGTTTTCGCCAATGGTGCGGTGCGGAAACAGCGCGTAGTTCTGGAACACCAGCCCAAGGTTGCGCTTGTGGATCGGGATGTCATTCACCCGTTTGCCACCAATCAGGATATCCCCGCTGGTCGGATTGCCCAGCCCCGACACCATGCGCAGAATCGTGGTTTTGCCACAGCCGGACGGCCCCAGCAGCGTGGTAAAGGATCCTTCTTCGAACACCACATTGGCATTCTGGACCGCTTGGACGGCCCCAAAGGATTTCTGGATGTTGACCAGTTCAACACGCGCCATTGGCAATCTTCCTGACTAAAAACAAAAGATGCAGGCCGCGCCAGCCGCGCGACCCGCAAGGGAGGATGGGATCAGCCGCCTTTTGACACGCGGTTCCATTGTTTGGTCTGGGCCTTTTCGACCGCATTCCAAACCACCGGATCGCGGAACACCAAGGCATCCAAAGTGCCGCTGGCGTCATAGGCGGGCAGGGCTTCGATCATCGCTGTCATCTTGACCTTGTTGGGGTCAAGCGATGTCGGATATTTCTGCCCTTCAGCCACGGCGATGGAGGTCGCGGGATCAAGCATGAAATTCAGCAGTTCCTCGGCTTCGGCCATTGGGGAACCTTTGAGAACAAACATGCTTTCCATCCATGCCAGACCATTTGGCGGGTCCATATAGGCAATCGGATGACCCTGCGCCTGCAAGGCGGCCACGCGGCCTGACCATGCTTCGGTCACATAGATTTCTTCCTTGGCCAGTAGATCCATCAGTTCGGCACCGGAGGACCAGTATTTCAACACCAGATCGCGGTGTTCGCGGGCCTTGTCCCAGACCGCATCCCAATCCTGGATGTTGTTCGGGTCTTGGTTCGATTGCAACGCCCCATACCATGCCCGATTGGCCCAATCGCCGCCCCAGCCGCCGATCTTGCCTTTCAATTCCTTGTCCAGCAACAGGTTTGCGCCCAGTTCCTTGGCTTTTTCGGGGGAGACATATTTGGTGTTATACGCGATACCTGTAGTGCCGTAATCATAAGGCACGGCAGACAGGCTGTCGGGGGTGATTTTGCGGAACGGATCAATGATCGCGCTCATCACGTTCTGGATATTGGGGATGTTGGCTTCGTTCAGCTCAGAGCCATATCCCGCATCGACCCAGCGTTTGTACCAATTGACCCCGGAGGAATGCAGCAGGTTATGACCGTCGGTGTTTCCTGCCGCCTTGATCTTGGTCAGCACTTCGGATTCGCCGCCAAAGGTCGCGTCGATCACGGTGTTGCCGGTTGCTGCCTCATAGGGGTTAAAGGCATGTTTACGCAGGGCTTCTGATACAACGCCGCCCCAGCCTTCAAAGTTAAGGTCGGTGCCGGCTGCGCGGGCCTGACCGGCCATCGTGGTCATGATGCCCCCCGCCAGACCGGAATACAGCCCCGCCGCGCCTAGCAGGCCAAAGAACGACCGCCGGTCGATATCACCATTGCCCATGCGTTCGCGCAGGGTTTCATAACGTTTTGTTGAATCTATTTTTTTCATTATTTTCTCTCCTTGTTGGTTTCGGATTAGATTTTCTTGCGGGAATAATAGCGGGCCAATCCCCCCGCCAGCAGCGGTATCCCCACGGTGATGCAGATCATCACAAAGCCCAGTGCATTGATTTCAGGGCTGACCGAATTGCGCAGCATGCCGAAAATCTGGGTTGGCACGGTTTCCATCCCCGAGGGGCGCCAGAAGACGGTGGCAGTGATGTTGTCGAAAGATATGGTAAAGGCGAACAGCGCCCCCGCAAACACCGCAGGCAGCATCAGTGGCAATGTGACTGCGAAAAAGGTCTGCAGCGGGCTGGCCCCCAGTGATTGCGCGGCTTCTTCGTAATCGCGCCGGATGCCGACAAGGCGGGCCTGCACCACCAGCACCACAAAGGGCAGGGCGATGATCGAATGACCCAGCAACAACAATCCGAAAGAGCGCGGGATATGCAACCAGCGCAGGAAAATCAACAGCCCCACTGCCAACACGGTTTCCGGCACCAGCACGGGCGCAATCAGGAAGGTGGTGATCAGGTCTTTGCCGCGAAATTCAAAGCGCACCAGCGCCAATGCCGCCAGAATGCCCAGGGTCGTGGAAATCAGCGCGGCCAACCCGCCCAGCACCAGCGAGGTGCGGAACGCGCGCACGATTGCATCGTTTTCATAAAGTTTGACAAACCAGCGCAGGCTGAACCCTTCAATCGGGAAACCGCCAAATTGCGAGGAATTAAACGCCAGTATCAGGACCACAAAAATCGGGGCGAACATAAAAATGTACACCAAAATCGTATAGGCCTTGAGGAATGTCCAAACCCGCATTTTCATCCTATCTGAATGCTTTGGAAAGTTGGTTAAGCCCCATCAGGCGGCTGTAAAGCACCACAACAAGACCCAGCAATAACAACAGGGTAAAGGACAGGGTTGCGCCCATCGGCCAGTTCAGTTCGGTGACAATCGCGTCATAGATCAGGTTGCCAAACAAGAAATCATTCGGCCCGCCCAGGATCAGCGGCGTCACATAGCTGCCCCCGGTGAGGACAAACACCAACAGGCACCCCGCCGCCAATCCCGGTGTGGACAGGGGCAGGGTCACTTCGCGAAACGCCTGCCAGGGGGTCGCACCCAAGGTGCGCGCGGCCGGTTCGAGGTTCTTGTCGATGCCTTCGAGGCTGACATAGATATTGAGGATCATATAGGGCAGGAAAACGTGGATAAATCCGACGATCACGGTAAATTCGTTATACATCAGCGACAGCGACTGATCGGTCAGCCCCAGAAACCGGAACAGCCCGTTCAACGCGCCCTGATTGCCGAAAATGTGAATCCAGCTCAGGGTGCGGATGATGAAGCTGATCCAGAATGGCAGGATCAACAGCAGCAATAACAGCCACTTATCCCGGAATTTGGTCATCGCGATGAAATAGGCGGGGATATAGCCCAGCACCGCCGCCAGCAGGGTCACGATCACCGACAGGCGCAGGGTTTTCCAGATCGCGCGGTGGTAATAGCTGTCGGTTGCGACCTCTTGCCAATTGCCGAACTGGAACGCGACCTTATCCACCGCCAGATCAATGTTTTCGTAAAACGAATAGACCAGCATAAAGGCCATCGGGATCACCACCAACAGAGTGATCGCAAAAAGGGAAGGCGACAGCAAAACCCAAGGGCGTCTTTGTGCTGCCTGTTCGCTTGATTGCATGGTGATGTGTGCCCCGCCTGTGTGCGTTAACTATTGCACGGGGGATTCAAATTGGACAAATTGATATATAGCATAAACAACATTGATGAGATCAATAATGCAGGGCCCCGAAGAAAAGTTCGTCAGCCAGCTGGACTGGAACCTTTTGCGCACCTTTGTGGTGCTGGTCGAAGAGGGCAGTTTCACCCGCGCCGCGCATCGGCTGTTGCGCGGGCAATCCTCGGTCAGTCTGGCCTTGCAACGGCTTGAGGCGGAATTGAACTGCCGGTTGATCGAACGCGGCAGGGGCAGTTTCCGCCTGACCGCTGCGGGCAGTATTCTTTATAGTGAATGCATTGATATCTATGGTGGTGTGTCGCGGCTCAAGGATATCACCACCACCGCCACCAAGGAAATTTCCGGCGAAATATCAATCCATCTGGCCAGCCATGTCATCACGCCGCTGCTGGACCGTCTGTTGACACAGACCAATGTGATGTATCCCAAGGTGACGTTTTCAATCAAAACCGCCACCAGTGCGACGGTCACCGCTGCCGTACATGACCGCAGTGCCAGTTTCGGGATTTGTCTGGTCAACCGGCCTTTGCCGGACCTGACATATGATGTGTTCTACCGTGAGTTTTTCGGATTTTACTGCGGCCCGCCCCATGATCTGTTCGGGCAGACGGGGTTAACCATGCAAGACCTGCGCAACCGAGATATCGTGTCTTTTGATACCGATGATCTGAACGATGCCCTGCGGCCCGTGGCGCTGCTGCGCAAGCAATGGGATCTGATGCATCGCGTGGTCGGGCGGTCTTCGCAGCTTGAGGAAGTGCGCCGGATGATCCAATGCGGGTTGGGCATCGGATCTTTGCCGATCCATGTGGTGGAACGCGATGTGCGCGATGGGCTGCTGTGGCGCTTGCCGCCCTACAAAGACCCGCCAGAGGTGGATATCTTTCTGGTGCGCAACCCCAAGAAAAACCTCAACCGCGCCGAACAGTTCTTTGTCGATCACCTGTTGGCGCTGATCCGGGATATTCCGATCAAGCAACGCACCTATCTGGGGGCGCAACCGGCCTGAAACGGGCGGCGATCACGGGGAAAGTTCCGCCAGAACAGCGCGCACCAGCGCGATATCGGCAGGGCGCGATAATGTCGGGGCATGGCCGCAATCGGCAAAGCCCCGGTGCCGGGGTTTTGGCCCGCTGGCCAGCATGCGCATGCGAATATCATCGGTCAGCAAATCCGATTGCGCCCCGTAAAACAGATAGCTTGGTGTGGTGATCCGCGCCCAGCGGTCCCAGATTGCCAATTCATCGGCGGCATCATGCAATTGCCGGATGATCGCGGGATCATAATGCAGGGTCAGCCGCCCGTCGCCACAGCGGCGCAACGAAGATCGCGTCAGCCGTTGCCAGAACCTGTCTGCCGCAGGACCAAAAGGCGCATAGGCCGCCCGAAGCCAGTTCTGCGCCTCTGCATAGCTGTCAAAATGTGGCGGGGTGCCGACATAGGACAGGATGCGTTCCACGGCGGCGGGGGGCACTTCGGGGCCGATGTCATTGAGTAATAAACAGGTGATCCGGTCAGATTGCGTGCCGGACGCCATGCGCATCCCCACTTGCCCGCCCATCGACGTACCCAGCCATGAACAGCGGTCGATATTGTAATAATCCATCAGGTCACAGGCAATGCCGGAATAATATTCAATGGTATATTCCCCGTCAGGGTCCGAAGCCCAGCTGGATCTGCCGCGCCCGATCATATCGGGGCACAGGACGTGATAGCTGTCTGACAAAGCCGCTGCCAGCTCATCAAAATCCCGCCCCGTGCGCGCCAGCCCATGCATCATCAACAGGGCAGGCGCGCCTTTGCGGCCCCATTCGGTGACATGGATTTCGTGATCCATCACCGGCACAAAATCAAAACGCGGGGCATTCATATGCGTTTTCCCTTGAGGATCAATGTGCCAACAATGCCGCGTGGAAAGAAATAGACCAGCAGGATAAAGATGATCCCCAACCAGAACAGCCAACGATCCGGGGCCAGCAATTCAGGCAACAAGGGTATCCCCGCCACCGCCTCGGACGCGACGCCCATCAGATCACGCAGGTAATATTGGGCCATGACCATCAAAACCGCCCCGATCACCGCGCCCCACATCGTGCCCATGCCACCGATCACCACCATCAGCAGAATGTCGATCATGATTGCAAAGGACAGTGCCGTGTCAGGCCCGGTGTATTTGAGCCAGACCGCATAGATTGATCCGGCCAGTGAAGCGACAACCGCCGACAGGCAGAAGACAAAGGTGCGGTAGGCCACCACCTGATAGCCAATGGCCTCGGCGCGGGCTTCGTTTTCGCGCACTGCTTTCAACACCGTGCCCAGCGGTGAAACGGTGATGCGCAGCATCACCAGAAACAGGACCAGCGAGGTGGAAAAGACGAAATAATACGCCGCCAGCTTGCCGTTCAACTTGACCCCGAACCAACGCACCACCTTGCCATT
>JBLIAN010000008.1:0-134508 GCA_047634585.1 Sulfitobacter sp.
CAAAAGTCCCATGTGTATCACTCCGCTGCTCCCCGTTGCGCATCGCGCTGGGGGAAGGGTCACATGGCTCAAATCTCAGTGGAAATTATCCGTCTATCCGGCTCACTTCTGCGCGGAAATCTACACGCTGACCATGAAATCCTCTTGTCTGTCGATTGAGAAACCCCAATCTTCAAACAGGTCAGCCAGATCGCAAAATCCGCCAACATGTGGGATGCTTCAATACACCTGCAACAAGCGCCAGTGCCGCGCGAGCGGCTTCGTCCAAGAGCCCCCTTTGACCGATGCTGCGGGGTGCACGAAGGGCAGCTTATTGCACGATTTAAGACTATCTTTGCGCAAGGTGTTTTATGATTGTCTTGCCGTAAGTAACCATCAATGAAAATCTCTTGATTTTGGTATAATCCTCACATCGCGCGGGTGAGGATGGGTGCTATTGGGGAGAGGTTCGCGGACCTCATCGGCACGGGCCAGTGGGACGTCCATATAATCATTAGATAGTCGATCAAGCGCGTCACTACGGTCCTGCAAATGATGCACGACCACATGCACAACATCTTCGCTACGTTGCACCATACCATGCACGTCGATGAGTCGCGATTGCATGATAGGTTTGCGAAAGGCTTCCATCACCTTGGGCCAGACGACCAGATTGGCGACGCCCGTTTCATCTTCAAGTGTAATAAAACACACGCCTTTGGCGCTGCCGGGACGTTGGCGGATCAAAACGATTCCGGCGATCTTGATGGATTGGCCGTTCCGTATGGATTTCAAGTCGGCGGCGGGTCTGTACCCTTGCTGGCGCATACTTTTGCGCAGGAACGCTATCGGGTGCGCGCGTAAGGACAGGCGCAGCGTCTGGTAATCGGCGACGACATGCTCGCATTTAGCCATCATTGGGAGAACGAACGCGGTTTCAGCCCCTTCGTCAGGCTTGTCTTGAAAGAGAGGCAAATCAGGCGCGTCTTGCAACGCACGGCTATCCCAAAGCGCCTGTCTGCGATCTCGCCCGGTGGATCGAAACGTATCGGCGGCGGCGAGTTTGCGCAGCGTCCCCGCATCAACACGCGTTCGTAATTTCAGATCCTTAAGGTCAGTATAAGGTACATCACGGGTCTGCATGATCCTGTTGGCCATATCCTTCCTGACGCCATCCACTTGCCGCAACCCGATACGCATGGCGAAATGCTCTGCGCCGTCTGGCTCAAGCGTATTATCCCAATCGCTGTAGTTCACATCTGCTTCGCGGATAGCGACCCCGTGCTCACGGGCATCGCGCACGATTTGGGCGGGTGCGTAGAACCCCATAGGTTGAGAATTGAGCAAGGCTGCACAGAACACATCCGGGTAATGGCGTTTGATCCAGCTTGAGATATAGACCAGTAACGCAAAGCTGGCCGCATGGCTTTCGGGGAAACCATAATCGCCGAAGCCTTTGATCTGGTTGAAACACCGGTTAGCAAACTCCGGATCATAACCTCGCTTGACCATCCGCCCGACCATCTTTTCCTTTAACATACCGATGGTGCCGCGCGAGCGGAACGTCGACATGGCCTTGCGCAACTGATTGGCCTCATCAGGCGAAAACTCTGCCGCAACCATGGCGATCTTCATTGCCTGTTCCTGAAAGATTGGCACGCCCTTGGTGCGTTTGAGGATTTTCTTCAGCTCATCGGGATCATGCGCGGGACCGGGTGATGGATAATCCTCTGGTTCTTTTCCACTGCGGCGGCGCAGATAAGGATGGACCATATCGCCCTGAATCGGACCGGGCCGCACGATGGCGACCTGAATGACCAGATCATAGAATTCACGCGGTTTCAGACGCGGCAGCATGTTCATCTGCGCCCGACTTTCGACCTGAAACGTGCCAAGACTGTCGCCCTTGCAGAGCATGTCATAAACGGCTGCGTCCTCTTGCGGGACACTTGCTAGATTGTAACCTTTGCCGTGGTGGGCAGCGATCAGATCAAAGGCCTTGCGGATGCAAGTCAGCATCCCCAACGCCAGCACATCGACCTTGAGAATGCGCAATTCGTCAATGTCGTCCTTGTCCCACTCGATGAATGTCCGGTCTGGCATTGCCCCATTGCCGATGGGCACTGTTTGGGTCAGGGCCATTTCGGTCAGGATGAACCCGCCCACATGCTGGCCGAGATGGCGCGGCATACCGATCATCATATCCGCCAGCTTGATCGTGCGTGCAATCAACGGGTCGCGCAGATCAAGGCCAGCTTCGGTTGCTTCTTTCGCGCCGATCTCGCGGCCCCAACTGCCCCAGATGGTTTTGGCCAATGCCGCAGTAATATCTGACGACAGCCCCATGACCTTACCCACTTCGCGCACGGCCATGCGGGGGCGGTAATGGATGACGGTGGCGCACAGGGCAGCCCTGTTACGCCCATATTTATTATAGATATGTTGGATCACTTCCTCGCGCCGTTCATGTTCAAAATCGACGTCAATGTCAGGCGGTTCGCGCCGTTCCTCAGAAATGAAGCGTTCAAACAACAGATCATTCTTTGCCGGGTCTACGGCGGTTATGCCCAAGACATAACAGACGGCGGAATTGGCGGCTGACCCACGACCCTGACATAGTATAGGGGGGGAAACCTCATGGCGGGCGAATTGGATAATGTCGTAGATCGTCAGAAAATACTGTGGGATGTCGAGTTTGCCGATCAGCGCGAGTTCTTTTTCCAACGTCTTTCGAATCCCGTCTGGCACGCCTTCGGGATAACGGTCTGAGGCACCTTTCCATGTGAGTTCCGTCAGATAGTCCTGCGGCGTACGCCCTTTGGGGATCGTTTCTTGTGGGTACTCGTAGGACAATTCGCGCAGATCAAAAGTGCAGGCATCTGCCACATCGCGGGTTGCACGGATCGCATGAGGCCACTCAGCAAACAGCGCCTTCATTTGGGCGGGGGACTTTAGGTGCCGTTCGGCGTTGGCGTCCAACAAAAATCCGGCTTTGGCAATTGTGGTCTTGTGCAGGATGCAGGTCATCACATCCTGAAGCGGGCGGCGTTCGGGGGCGTGGTAATGCACATCATTCGTGGCAAGAATTGACAATCCGTTGTCCCTTGCCAACTGGTCCAGTCGGTTGATCCGCGCCCTATCATCACCGCGATAAAGGTAGCTTGCGGCGATGTGGCAAAGGCTAGGCAAAGCCCGTGCCAGCTGCCTTATCTCAGTAGAAAAATGGTCAAGATCGTCGCTCGGCAGTACGATCAGATGCACGTCCTGCATATGTGCAGAAAGATCACTAAGCGAAATATCGCAGGCACCTTTGGTTTGCCAAACCCCTTCCAAATCACGCATCTTGCCCTTGGACAGCAGCGTGCAAAGACGTCCATAGGCGGCGCGGTCACGAGGATAGGCAAGGAATTCCTCACCTGTAATGAGTTTCAGTCGCGTACCTATCACTGGACGAATACAGGCTTTGCGCGCCTCCGCATGCAAGCGCACGACACCGGCCATCGTGTTGAGATCAGCGCAGCCCAGTTTATCATATCCCAAAGCGTTGGCTCTTGTAGCGAGGTCCACCGCATCAGATGCCCCGCGTAGGAATGAGAAACAGGTGCAGATCCCCAGCTCAATAAAATCTGCCTGCGGATTGGGTGTGAAGCCATCCTCTTCAATCGTGCGGCGCGGGTGTTGGTTGTCCATCTCAGGCATGGACGCCTCCATGCCTGTCAGGACTCCGCCCGTGTCGCGCGAAAACATGCCATTGGCATGTTTTATGATCGCGCGACAGCATTAGGCAAACACCCCATGTACAAACCAGCGCGGATCACCACCGCGCCCGTCTTCGTGCAGCCCTTCGCGGTAAAGCCATAGCCGCTTGCCGGTCTGATCCTCAACCTTGAAGTAATCGCGCAGACGGGTGCCGGGACGGTCCTTCCACCATTCGGGCGCGATCCGTTCGGGGCCTGCGTATCGGGCAACCTTATGCGTCTGACGTCGCCAGATGAATTGTGCAGGTGGACCTTCGGGCACGGCATAAACCACGCGCACCTCTTCAGATGGGGTCAGCAGGCGTAACGGGCGGTCTTTTGTCGGGGCCGTCTGTGTGATGGGCGCGGTCAGCACCCTACTGTTAACTTGCGCCCGTTCGGGCACGTGACTGCTGCGCAGCTCTGGCCGTTTGACAGCGTTAGCTCCCAACCGCGCGACAAGCCGGTCGATCAAAAGCGGCAGGTGCAGATCCGTCTGCTTTTTGCCATCCAAGTCGATTTGTACGGTTGTGATGGGATCAACCACTCCCGCTTCAAGCGTAATCAGATCGAAGCCGAAGCCAGGATTAATCTGTTCCAATTTGTCATTGAACAAGACGCGCAGGTGATCAGGATCACGGCTGGCAGCGGCAGTTGCGGCCTCAAGCGTGCTGATTTCACCATCCGTTCGATACACCGTCAAATGCAGACGGCGACAGCCAAAGCCATGATGGGTCAATTGTTTGCAAAGATCGTCGCAGAGGGCGGGCAAATACGCCGTAGGGTCTTGAATCGGTTCTGGAAGACGGGCCTGTGCCTTGATCCTTGGACGTGCCTCTGCGCTGGCAACAGGTTCGGCCAGATCGCCCATCGCCTGATCAAGTCTCAGTTGTGGGTTGGAATGTGGCGCCGCACGAACAAACCGTCGCGTCAATGACAGGCGCGGCACCTTGGCCACTGCGCCGATGGTCTTTAGCCCAAGGCGGCGCAAAAGTAGGCGTGTTTCACTGTTCAGCCGCAGCCCGGTGACGGGCAAAGGGGCCAGCTTTTCTGCAATCTGATCCTGCCTGCAAATGCTGCGCACCGCGCCAAACCGCGCCAATGCCCATGCCGCCCCCCATGTCGGGGCCACCGCCAGTTGTGCGCTCAGGCCCAGCAGCGACAGCCGCGTTTCCATATCGGCCAGCATCGCAGCTTCACCGCCCAGCAGGTGATCTGCACCAGTTGTATCCAAAATCAAGCCGTTCGCCTCGTCCATGACACTCCACGGACACCAGCGCCGCGCCCACAGCATCAGCCGTTCCAACGCGAACCGGTCCCCGGCCACATCGGCGTATTCCACCCGCAGATCGGGACAGATCGCTTTTACATCGACCACGCGACTGCCTTCTACGATCCCCGCAAGACGGGCTGTACGATTGGTGGCGTGGATCACCGGGCCATGCTGGCCTTCAGTCGCCAGCACAACGGCAATGTCATCGGGTGGCGCTGCGTTCTGCCGTTCCATCACCCGTTGCCACCGCTCCATCGCGAAGTGGGGCAGCGAAATGGACACGATCCGCCGCCCGGTCATAACTGGCCACCCATATGCCGGGGGATTGCGTACGTGAGCGGAATAATTCCGCATGCCAGCGCGGCGCACCGGGGGCCTGTGGGTCGTGCGGATGCGGAAAAGAAGGAAGCGAGGCAATGCGCCAGCGATCCCGGGCCGCACTCAGATTGGGAGAGGCTGCACGTCGAACCAGCCAACACGGCAGGTTGTTCGTCTCTGCCCGCATCGCTAATCGTTTGGTCGCGGTGAAATTCAAGACAGGTGGGTCGCCCCAAATCTCGCCAATCACGCAAGATAGCGCCTTGCAGCGCAGTCCTTCCTCCATTGCCCACAGTACATCGGCAGGGTGACTGACATTTACGCAAATGACACGCCGATACAATCCGGGGAGGTATGGGCTGCCGGTTTCCATGTGCGACAGACGGTCCTGCACCCAAAGCACAGGCGCGCTGCCTTTGCCAATACGTGATACGATGTACCCGATAACACCCGCGTCGGTCGCAGCTGCCGAGAATGCCTCCGACAGAGTATTTCTGACGGGCGGCGTTGAAGCTGTCACCTGACGGGCGCGCAATATTGCAATGTTCGATGTCATACACGCACAATGATTCCCATAGATGTTCACTTTATGTTCTTATGGGATTCATGTAAATCCTGCACCATTCGCGAATGGCGCATATTAAGACCGATTTTTGATACTATAGGCGGATTTTTCTCAAAAGCGGCCTTTCGTGCAACTGCAGCGAAAGCTCAATTTGTCCGCACCTTACCAGTTCACGCGCGGTGCAGGGAAAGGTGGTAGGTCCAAGACCTGCCGTTCGTGGATCGCGCGGCTAAGGTGTCCGAGCCCAAGCTAACTAATGCTGCGCCGCGCACCAAGGTCTGCAAACAGCACAAAAGCTGGCATTCGGTGGAGATTTTTTCATCTGATCGATGATGGGCTGAACATGTTTGTATTTCATATCAGCAAGTGGAGAGGCTACCAATGCAGCATGCTTGCAACTTGAAATCGGCATACACCTCGATCTGTCGGCTGTTTGGTGATGTCGCGGGTTTGGTCAAAATGAGGCGCATTGGAACCAGCAAGAATGTCGGGTGTCCCTAGATCTGCGGCGGAACGTGACCATCAAATCCGCAATACAGAGATGTCAAGTTTTCAGCGTACTGCAAGTTGGCTCGAGATGGCTCAGACATGGTCAATGTGACGAAGATCAGTGCGGAGCCACACCATCCGAAGGCGCTAAGGCTGCCTTTCTTTCCGCTCCGGTTTCTGGAGCATGCTGGGCTTTTGATTGACAGAATGCATCGGTCAAGAGCACTTATCCGCGATCAGCATCGCCCCCTGGCGGGCAACCTCATCGACCAGAATATCCAGATCGGCGCGCGTGCTGCGGTGGTTGTTGATTGCAGCGCGCAGGCAGTGACGGCTTTGCACCGTCGTGTCAGAAATTGCGGCGACACCGGCCTCCTGCATCCGCACCATGATTTCGGTGTTCAGCTTCTTGAGCGCCGCTTCGGACAGCCCACCCGGGTCATATCGAAAGCAAACGATGTTGATTTCAGTCGGAAAACACAGGCTCAGATCGGCGGTCGCCTCGATTCGGTCCACCAGATACTGGGCATGGGCAAGATCCTGATCGATCAGGCGGCCAAACTTGGCGACGCCATGTTCCTCTAAAGCCATCCAGACCTTTAGGGCACGAAATCCACGCGATGTTTGCAGACCGAAATCGTGCAGCCAGGCACCCGAGGCGATGCCGCGTGGTGCGTTCTCCAGATACTCGGGGGTCACCGTAAAGCTGCCGAAATGGGCATCGGCATCGCGCACTAACGCACAGCCTACCTCGAAGGGCGCATGCAGCCATTTGTGCGGGTCAAGCGCGATGGAGTCTGCCCGCGCGATTCCGCGCACCAACGCCTTTCCTTTGGGCGCGATGGTTAGCAGCGCGCCAATGCAGCCGTCCACATGCAGCCACAGGCCCTGTTCGGCACAGAGGTCGGCGATGACTTCCAGATCGTCGATGGCACCGGTATTAACCGTGCCAGCCGTCGCGATCACGCACGCGGGCTGGAACCCCGCCGCCCTGTCCGCGATGATCGCGTCGCGCAGGGCCGCAGTGTCCATCCGGCAAGCACGGTCGGACGGCACGCGGCGCAACGCCTGGTTGCCCAATCCCATCGCTTCCACCGCGATCTGATGGCACGAATGGATTTGGTCGGAGCCGTAGAACCGCATTGGGGTCTTGAGTGCTCCCACCCCCAGTTGGCGCATGTCGATGCCGGACATCTGGTTGCGTGCTACAGTCAATCCGATGAGGTTCGCCATCGACCCGCCCGAAACAAGCGTGCCGCTGGCTATCGCAGGGTACCCCATCATCTCCTTCATCCAGTTGATGACCTGCTTGTCGATCTCGGCGGCGGCATGATCGCCACCCCCGAGGTTCGAGCCAAGGATCGCGGCCAGGAAATCGCCCAATGCGCCGGTGAAATTACTGGCGCCCATGTACCACATCCAGAACCGCGGATGGATGTTGCCCATCGGGTAGGGCAACATGTTGGTGACAAGATCTTCGTAGACTTCCCCGAGCGGTCTGCCCTCTTGCGGGACCTTACTGAGGAACCGGGCACGAACTTCGGGCGGCATGTCCTGCCACAGAGGGCGGTCGCGTACGTCGCGCGTATAGTCGACCGCATCGTCAACGATGCGCAGGGCAAGGGCCCGGAGCGGTTCCCAGTCTTCAGGGTCTAGGGTTTCTTCACGGGAGTGTTTTCCGTCTTTCATGGTTTCTTCCACGGTCCGTTTCGTAATCTGGAGGTTTGGCAGCCATGACAATCAAGGCGCTTCGGGATCGGGCCGAACTACGACGGTAGCCGCAATCGGAAGAAAGTCGTCGCCTGGCATTCCCACCCGCCTTGCATGTTCCCGGATCGCGTCGCCGTCGACCGCTTCGTAGATGCAGCAGGTACCCAACCGTCCGTCGGCCTCGTTGACGACATAGGAGCGGATCCAACGCACCTTGTCGGACATTTCCTCGTCGCCGATCTTGCCCGAAATGGCGGCAGTTTTTTCGAGTTCTGCGGTGTCGGCCCAGGCGCTGCTGCGGCGGATCATGTAAAGTTGCATCACGTTTCTCCTTACAAGGATGTCTGGTTACTATGGTTTATTGCTCCGGTTCCTGTGCTTCGATCGGGGCCATGACGTGCCACAGCGGCGTGTCGCCCCACATGATGTAGGGGCCCCCCGCGTAGGGATCATTCGACAGATTTGCCACCATTTCCTTGTTCGGAAACAACAGCATGAGGTGCGGACCTTCTTCGATCCACATTCCGCCGTCGTTCTGATCTGTGGCCATGGGATTATCATTGTTGACCATCGCGTCGCCGGCCAGCATGTAAGACACCCCGATCACGTCAGTAGAAAACGCTCCGCCGGATGATATGGCATCCATCCAGGCCATCCAGACGGCGTCATTGCACATCGGGTGTGTGTCGCCGGGAATCAGCGGGACACCAGGGAAACAAACCCAGCCGTTCGTTCCTTCTTGCAGGAGCGTGCCGTCGAGGTCCCGGAAAGTGGCCTGTTCGGAAACGTTGGTCGGCGCTGCCGTTATGGCACGCGCGATCTTGTCAGCGGTCGTTTCCGCGTTCGCGGCTGTCGCGACAAGGGAGACGGTAGCGCCGAAGACCGCGCCTCTTATAGCTAACCGGTTCATTCCATACATGGTCCATACTCCTTTTTGAAATGTGATTGATAAGGGTATCATTGTGCTGCCAGCTGGTAGCCGGGCGTCGAACGCGACAGCGCGGCCTCCTCCGTGGTCATGTCCTCGGGGATCGAGTCGAACAGCGGAGTCGTGATGTAGCGTTCGCCTGTGTCAGGCAACATGCACAGGATGACGGTGCCCGGCTTCGCCCGTTCGGCGATCTGCATGGCGACGGCGAAGGTCGATCCGCCGGAGATACCGGTCAGGATTCCCTCACGCTGCGCAAGTTTCTGCGCCCATGCAATACCATCGGGACCTGCCACAGGGATCAATTCGTCATAAAGCCTGTCGTCCACGGCTTCCTGCAAGACATGCGGAATGAAGTCAGGTGTCCATCCCTGGATCGGGTGCGGCTCGAAAGCCGGGTGGCTTGCGGCGGGGGATCGATCAGGATTGCGCTCCTGCCCACGTCCGCTGCGAAGAAGCTGTGCGTTGGCGGGTTCAGACAGCACGATCTTCGTCTCGGGTCGCTCGCGGCGCAGAGCGCGGCCCACGCCCGTCACCGTGCCGCCCGTTCCGTAGCCGGTGACCCAGTAGTCCAGCCGCTGGCCGTCAAAATCGGCCAGGATCTCGCGGGCGGTCGTGTTTTCGTGGATCCGGGCATTTGCCTCGGTCTCGAATTGGCGGGCAAGGAACCAGCCGTTCGCCTCGGACAGTTCCACCGCCTTGCGATACATGCCGAAGCCCTTCTCGGCGCGCGGGGTCAGAACGACCTTCGCACCCATCATTCGCATCAGCTTGCGGCGCTCGACCGAAAAGCTGTCGGCCATCGTCACCACCAGCGGATAGCCCTTTGCCGCGCAAACCATGGCCAATCCGATACCGGTATTTCCCGACGTTGCCTCGACTACCGTCTGGCCCGGCTTCAGGCTTCCGTCCTTCTCGGCCTCTTCAATGATGCTGAGCGCCAGGCGATCCTTGATCGAACCCGCCGGGTTGAAGGCTTCTGCCTTCACGTAGATGTCCACCCCGGCCGGTGCGAGCGCATTGATACGGATCGCGGGTGTGTCGCCGATGGTATCAAGGACGCTGGCATAAAGCCTGCCACGCCCCTGTGTTGTCCGGTTGGTCAAGGCGTCCATTGGTTTTCTCCGTCCTGCTTTTATCGGTTTCTGTGATGTCTTTTGGCTCAAATAGGATCATTTCGATCTACAGCTTCCCTCTCTCCGTGAGGATAAGTTCTGTTGATCGTGCTCCAATCGCTTCTGGCAAGCTTGACGGGGTTCTGAAGAATTCCTGTAGAAAGCACCAATTTTGTTGTATGTTCGGGCATGACATGGACCTTTGGCGACTTCAAACTTGACCCAGAGCGATTTGACCTCAGCCACTCCGGAGTGCCGGTAGCGCTTGAACCGCAGGTGCTTTCGCTGCTGATCCATCTTGTGCGATACCGTGATCGGATGGTGACGAAGGGCGAGATTGTTGCCGCGATCTGGCAGGGCCGGGCGGTCTCAGACGCAAGCATTTCCAGCCGCATCCGCTCGGCCCGTCAGGCGGTTGGTGACAGCGGTGAAAAACAGACGGTGATCCGCACCGTTCATGGCCGGGGGTTTCGATTTGTCGCCGACGTCACCGCCACGCGGCCCGCCACTGTAGCATCGAAGGTCGCCGCCTCCGAGACGCCCGATCATCCGGGCGGACGCCCCTCAATCGCCGTTCTGCCATTCAAGCCACTCGGCATAGTGCCGGACCTGGTCATTTTGGCCGATGCGATTCCGCACGAAATCATCGAAGCGCTCTCGAGGCTGCGTTGGCTGGCCGTGATCGCCCGAGGCTCGTCCTTTCGCTTTCGGCAGGACAACGCGGATATGGACCTGGTATCGACCGCACTTGCCGCGCGCTATGTCCTGTCTGGGATAATCGAGAACGCGAACCGCACCATCGCGGTGACCCTGGAACTCACCGACACCAGTTCCCGCGAGATCCTCTGGGCCGACCGACTGGTGGCGCCCGTCGACGAAATCGGCGACCTGAGGGCGCGAATCGTGGCGCATCTTGTTGCCGCGCTTGAGACTTACATTCCCTTGAACGAGGCACGCCTGGCAGCACTGGGTGATCTTGAAAGCCTGGATGCCTGGGCCAGCTATCATGTTGGCCTTGGTCATCTCTACCGCTTCACGGCCGCCGATAACGCGCTGGCGCAGTCCTGTTTCGAGAGGGCGATCAGTGCTGATCCGCAGTTCGCGCGCGCGCACGCAGGCCTGTCCTTCACCAGCTTTCTTGATGCTTTCCTGCGCCTGACCCCCGATACGTCGTCCGCCGTGCGCAGCGCACGGCTCCACGCCGAGCGCAGTCTGGAACTGGACGCCCTCGATCCGTTCGCGAACTTCACGATGGGCCGCTCGTTCTGGTTGACGGACGAGCCCGATGTCGCTGCAGACTGGCTGTCGCGGGCAACGACGCTCAATCCCAATTACGCACAAGGCTTCTACGCGTCGGCGTTTACGGCGATGCTGAAGGGCAATGCACCAGTGACGTTCGCGGCTCTAGACACCTCGTTGGAACTAAGTCCGCTTGATCCACTGCTCTACGGCATCCACGGCGTCCGAGCGCAAATGCTGATACAGAAGGAAGACCATCAGGCCGCGGCTCGTTGGGCCGACCGCGCGGCCACTACGCCCGGTGCGCATTACCTAATTGCAATGATCGCGCTTTCTGCCAACGGTCTGGCCGGCCGTCTTGACCAGGCGGCTCGATGGCGACAGAAGGTTTACCAACTGAAACCCGACGCGACGGCCACAGATTATTTCACTGCCTTCCCGACGCGCGATACGGCGTCCCGGGCGCGCGTCGCGGCCGAGTTGGGCCGGCATGGCTTCTGACTGCCGCCATCATCCTTCGACCTACTCCTAAGAAACTGAGCCTACTGAAAAAATAGAGCTGTCCTCAGCAAATTCGCACGCCTTACCAAGTCCGTTTCTGACCATCATCGCGGCCGTTGGTGCGCCTCGCAGAATTCAGGTTGTAACCTCTAGCAGTGCGCAATCCATGTGCAATCCTTAGGGAAGGTTCATCCTGCATTTGTGGGCGACGGCCAAGGGCTGCAATACGGGCGCTGGGTTCACCAAATGCGAAAGGTTTCACAAGGTAGTCATCGCCTCCCGCGTTCAGCCCTTCGATGCGATCATCAACGCCGCTCAGCGAGGTCAGGAACAAAACAGGCGTTCGGTTTTTTGTGCCACGCAGGGTTTTAACAAGGCTGACACCATCAATACCCGGCAACATGGGATCCACGATGATCACGTCATACTGGCCGATACTCGCCTGAATAAGCCCGTCAGACCCGCTGGGGATCAGGTCAACTGAATGACCTTCTTCGCGCAGGCCATCGGATATATAGGCCCCTGTTGTTTTATCGTCTTCAATTTCCAGTATTTTCATCACTTACCTTACGCAGAAATCGGCAGGGCATTTGCCCTACCGATCCACACTAACAGAGTTTCAGACGTTAGTTGCTTTCGTTTTTTGAGCCATCATCATCTGTTTCACCATCGTTGTCGTGGCCGTCCATGTCATCAGCGGGTGCC
Source organism: Sulfitobacter sp. (assembly GCA_047634585.1). Taxonomy (GTDB): domain Bacteria; phylum Pseudomonadota; class Alphaproteobacteria; order Rhodobacterales; family Rhodobacteraceae; genus Sulfitobacter. The sequence continues at coordinate 12,560 of JBLIAN010000008.1, forward strand.
GCTTTGACTGTGCCGTCGGCAGGGTTCACGAGCAGTTCGGTCATGGTGCCGTCCGCCATCACGACTTCGACATCATACCAGCCTGCATCAGCGCCGTCGGTTTCAAAATCAGCGCTCATTGCTTTGCCACCTGATTGTTCTTCAGCAGCAGTGATCGCAGCCGCGATTGAGCCGGGTGCAGCAAGAAAAGTTTGTGCTTCAGCGGCATCTGACTTGTCGGCGTGGCTGTCAGCCGCTGCCATTGTTGCCGCGCCTGCAACCAGGCCAAGTGAAAGCAATGCGGATGTGCCAAGCTTCAGGATTGTCTTACGGTTCATGTGTCTTCTCCGGGTTTGTGAGACAGCACCTTGCCGCCTTCTGGAATTGAAATGGGAGGCTGGTTTGGACGATACATGACATTCACATTGCGTTTTTGTCATGTTGGGATTTGTTGGCATCGCCGTAAAACGCAAAAGGCGTAGTGTTTTCCCGCGCCTTTACGTCTGTCTGTTTGATGCAATGTCAGGACGTTACTTTTTCCTCAAACCCATGATCTTCCTCGTGAGACGCGGCGGTATTCGTGGCACCCATGCCGCTGATTGCCAGTTTGCCCGCCATCGCCAGCAGCCCGCCGATGACCACGGAAGTGGCGACAATCAGAGCGCCTGCACCAAGAGCGGCCAGCCCTGCCAGCACGGCAAAGACAGTGGCCCCGAAGCGATAAAGTTTTTTCATGTTCTTCTCCTTTAATCTGATGAAACACAGATGGGGACACCGGTTGTCGGTTTCTCTTCAGGAACATTACAAATGCACAATCTTTCGATGTTGCTGAGTTCGCCTAAGAAACTAGATCAATATTGAACATTGCACCGATGTAATTTTGGCGACACGAATTTTCCATACCTCGCCCTCAAAGGTTGCCTACTGCGGGAACGCTCAGACCCTCATAGGCCTCGGTCCCGAACAACTGACCGACACACATGTCGGCGACAACGAGGATCAAAATGAGAAATTTGCTTTTAAGCGTGGCCCTGATTACAGCGCCCGTTCTTGTGTTCGCGGCGGGATATAATGTTCTGACGCCAGCCGCGACAACCGTCGCTGCCGTTGCTGCGCCCAGTTTGGGTGACATGACGCCATTCACGACCATCGCCACAGACCTGCAAGCGATTGTCGCGACTGGCGATCTGGCTGCTGCCAAAACCCGGATTGCAGACTTGGAAACCGCATGGGATGACGCACAACCCACAATGCAACCGCTGAACCCTGCCGATTGGGGTAACGTCGATGGCGCGATTGATGATGCGCTCAAAGCATTGCGGGCGCAAACGCCTGACGCAAATACCGCTAGTACCACCCTTGCAGCCCTGCAAACCGCGCTTGCTGACCCGGCGATGGGCAGCGCCGCCTCGATTGGAACTGCAACAATGGTGTCAGGTGTCGTGACCACCGATGCAAACGGGCGCACATTGCCTTGCGAGGTTATGCTGGACACGTTCCGCACCACACTGGCGGGTGCAACCTTGACTGATGCCAACCGTGCGACTGTAGACGAGCTTGGTGTCAAAGGCACCGAACGCTGCAATGCGGACGACGACACCCGCGCCGCCGACTTTCTTGCCCAGGGCATTGCCCTGATGTCCAATTGAATCCCGAATTCAGGAATACTCCCATGACAACCTTGTCCGGGCTTCATGCCCCTTCCCGCTCTACCCAGACATCCTCAATGTCGGCTCCCAACCGGGTGCCTGCCGTGACGGCTGACTTCTGGTTGATCAAACTGATGGCCGTCACGATGGGCGAAACCGCCGCCGACTTTCTGGCCGTCAACCTTGGCCTTGGCCTCACAGCTACATCGCTGTTGATGGGGGCTATCCTGATCGGTGCTCTGGTCCTGCAATTTGGCCAGAAACGCTATGTTCCGTGGTCCTACTGGCTTGCTGTTGTACTGGTCAGCATCGTCGGCACGTTGATCACTGACAACATGGTCGATAACTTCGGCATCTCTTTGGTCAGTGTTTCAACCTTCTTTGTCATTGCCTTGGGGGCCACCTTTGCCGCTTGGTATGCGTCTGAAAAAACCCTGTCGATCCACGAAGTGACGACGACAAAACGCGAAGCGTTCTATTGGCTCGCAATCCTGATGACATTCGCATTGGGGACCGGCGCGGGTGATCTTGTGGCTGAACACTTCGCACTTGGATACATGGCGACAGGCATTCTGTTTGGCATGATTATCGCGTCGATCACCTTTGGCTACTATGCGCTGAAACTTGACGGCATTTGGGCCTTCTGGATCGCCTATATTTTCACCCGCCCGCTGGGTGCGTCTTTTGGCGATCTGCTGTCACAGCCTGCGGAATACGGCGGTATGGGGCTGGGGACAATCCTAACCAGCGCGATCTTCATGGCCGCGATTATCGGAATCGTGATCTATATGACATCGACCCGCGAGGGGCAGTAAATGGCCTTGCCGGAATAGCCCTTCGATTGCGAACGAAGTGGCCCCAACAGCGGCCACTTTCCACTTATTCCCCACAACACAGCAACTTTGACGACAAGCAAACCGCGATTGAATGCGGACATGTCACCAGAAAGTTTGCGTCTTTAGGAGTAGCCAATATGTCTGTCACGTCTTCAATCACTGCTGAAACCTCCCGCCACGCCCTGGCCACCCGCATGCTTCACGGTGGACTGGCGATTGCGATCATCATGCAATTGGTATCAAGCCAGTTCATGAACCCGGACAAAGGTGGAAATACCACCTTCGAAGTTCATGAATATGCCGGTCTGACAGCCTTCGCCGTTGTTCTTGGCTTTTGGGTCTTCAGCCTTGTGCGCAAGCGAGGGACACCAATTGCAGAGCTGCTGCCTTGGGCATCATCCGAACGTCGCCCAGCAATTTGGAGCGATGTGCGGACGCACATGACCGCCCTTCGTCGGTTCAAGTTGCCTGCACATGATGGGTCGTCACCTTTGGCATCTGCTATTCATGGGCTTGGGTTGCTGCTAATGACTGCAATGGCGGCGAGCGGGACCCTCTATTATTTCGTGAACTCTGGCGATCCAAATGCAGGCGGGCTGGTCGGTGCCGCAATGTTCGTTCATAAAAATCTGGCCAATCTTGTTTGGGCCTACCTCATCGGCCACGCGGGATTTGCCGTTTTGAACCATTTCGGAAAAACGATGTCGCTGCGGACCATGTGGTCTTTGAAAGAATAGGCTGACCACTTTGACCAATGCTCTTAATCATCGGCTCTTTTTGGCGACAATTGTCGCCAAGGGGATACTCGGCATTATACAGGTTTTGACAGCAGCCATTCTATATATGGGCTTGCTGGAACACCTTCCCAGTTTCGCCCAATGGCTTGTCCAGAACGAACTGGCAGAAAACCCAAACGACTATATAGCCCTAAAAATCCTTCAGATTGCGGGCACTTTGCCGACAGTGGGATACGGCTTCTATGTCACTTACTTCGCAGCACATGGGCTGTTGCATGTCGCAGTGGTCGCAGCACTGCTAAGCGGCGCACGTTGGGCAAATCATGCAGCAGTCATCGTGTTGTTATTGTTCGTCGTCTATCAGACCGTCGAATGGTTTTCGGTCGGTGGATACATGCTGATTGTGCTGACCGTAATTGATCTTGCCGTCGTCTATCTTACAATTCGGGAGCATCAGCAGTCTATTTCTGGGAGCCCGAGATCCAACAAACGGTGATCGACGCACTGCCCCTCACCGCAAAACAGCGATGACCTAACTTACATGAGGTACTTAATGAGGTGCAAAATTATTATATATAAATTAAATATATATATTTCAATGAATTGTGACATTAGTGCGGAAGACTGAGCCTCCGCCACTATTTTCCTATAGTGCTTTGAATTATATGTGGGATTTCTCCTGCTACGAACTTCGTTCCCACAGCTGTTGCCACATCTGGCACTTGATCAGATCGGGCAGTTTCAGTCGTCATCAGACTCGTTTCCCGTAATCAACTTGCGTTGCTCATCGCGGCTGGTTTGTCCATAGCTGCGCAAAGTCGTCAAAACATCTGTGTGTCCAAGATTTTGGCGTGATGCGTTGCGGAGCCGGCCCCCCTCGGCAGCATCACCAGATCCTTGACCAGACGGCAACCGGCCTTGGAGCAAATGGCGCTGCGCGAAATTCTTTTACATGTTTGGGCTTTTTCGCTATCCTGTGGTTCAAAACTGACGAGGCTCCGGGCGTTGTAGGAGACAAAGATGTCGGGACATACGTCACTTTCAGCAGACAATTGGGAAATCGCCTCCAGCGGGGCCGTCGGCGGCGGCGCGCTTGTTACCGGCGGGCTATGGCATTTCCAGTTCCGCAACCGGCAGCTTGATCAACGCGCCGAAGTCATCTTTGGCGGTGTTGGCGCCGGGGTCGGCCTGAAGGCAGGCGGCACCGGCAGTCTTGGCAGTGTCGATGATGATGATTTCACTTCGCTTGATACCCTGGGCAGCATAAGCCTTGACGATCTGGACGGGTCGTGGGGCTGGATCAATTCTGCGGGGGTCGCCATTGGTCTTGGCGTCGGGGTGATGTGGATTACCGCAGCCAGTATGAAAGGCACGCTGTTTGGTCTACAGCCGATCGCCGGGGTTTCCACGGGCCTTGAGGGCAGCATCAATCTTTGCACGGCAGGCACCTGGCGGATTTTGCGCAATTCCGGCATCAAAAGGTTTCGCGTCAATCGCGAACGCCCAAAGCTGGACCCATGGGTGCAAATCCGCTGTCGCGTTGCCAAGGAAGTCATCGTCGTTGGTCCGCGCGCCCATGTCGACCACCAGTTCCACATGCCGCGCCCACAGGGCGACAGCGTGATGACACCGGGAAATTGAGACCCCGGGAAATTGAGACCCCGACAAATTGAGGTACATCCGGAGCGCAGCCGCCGGGAGTGCAGCCGCCGGGGAATCCGCTGCAGTTAACCTATGCCGGAAATGGTCGCATGGTGAAGATACCCTCCGGCATGTAGGGCGGGCATTGGTTGAGAGACAGCTCCGCTAAATCATTTCCTTGCGCAGGGCCTCGAAACGGGTCTCAAGGTGGTCACGCATTGCGGTGCGTGCCGCTTGGGCATGGCCAAGGGCGATGGCTTCGATGATCGCCAGATGTTCGCAATGGCTGACTTTCATGGTTGACGCGTCCCGCGCCTTTGAGCGCAGAACAACCCATTCCGGATTGGAGCGGATTTTATCGAGCAGCGAATAGGCCGTCAGCAAAGGCCGGTTGCGGGCGCATTGGGCAATCAGGCGGTGCAACGATCCATCCCAAAGCTCGATGGCCTGCGCATCGGCGGCTTCGAACTGTCGCTGCACCAATACCCGCAGCCGCGCCACTTCTTCGGGCAAACGCCGTTCGGCACAGAGTGCGGCCAGTTCCGGTTCGATGCACAGGCGCGCTTCCATGACTTCCAATGCATTGGTTTCGCCGGCGATTTTGGCTGCGAGATCCCCCATCGGATCAAGGGGCTGACCTGCAAAGGTGCCTTTGCCCTGTTTGCGCCAGACCAGCCCCTCGGCCTCCAGTGCATCCAATGCCTGACGCACATAGCGCCGCCCGACGTTAAACCGCTCGGCCAGGGCGCGTTCGGTCGGTAGTTTCCCCCCTGTGCCCAGATCGCCCGATTTGATCACAGCAAGCAGTTGTTCGCGGACCTGCATCTTGGATTGTTTAGAGGAGATGACGTTCATGGCGTTTCCTACAAGACAAGCGATCTTTGCTCGGGGTTCTGGTCTGACCTGCTGTTGGTTAGTATTCTACTGCATGGGACCGGCTGGCGCGACCTTCGGCTTTGCGGGCGGCTTCGGCGGCGGCGATATCGGCATCAATGCCATCGCGGGACGGAAAGCCGGAAAAGGCCTTAGATGTGGGCATGCCCTTGGCAAAATGCACATAGCGTTCCTGCGCCACGTCCCACAGGCGTGACAGTTCGGCCAATGGGTCCGCATGATCATCGGCCCGCAGATCAAGCCAGGGATGGGCCTCGCCCCGGTGGATGATCAAGGCCGCAGACTGACGTCCCCGTTTGTCGCCCCCGGCCGCTTCGCCTGCGGTCATCGCGGCAATCAACCGCGCTGGAAGGGGCAGGTCATCATGGGCAAGATAGGCGTCAAAGGTCGCTTTGACGACCGTTGGACCCGCCAGCATATTCCCCGCAACAGAATGGTTGTCGCCCAACAGATGCCCCGCGTATGCCACGCAATCGGCACCGGTATGGGCGGCAAAGCGGCCTTGGGCGTCCATCATATGGGCTTGGCGGATGGCGCGGCCCTGATCGCGCTGCGCCAGATCCTCCAGCACAAGTTGCGCGCTTTCGCCGGCCTGCATCCGCAGGGTGCCTTCACTGCCCCAGATCGGATTGCAAAATGCCTGACTGGCCACTGCCGTCGTTGCCGTTACAAAAGGCACCACCGCGCCGCTGGCGAAAAACTTGCTTGCGACAATCAGACCGATGCCGCCGTCCTTGTCTTTGGCGATCAGGGAATAGGTCATCGGCCCACCGCATAGGCTTGCATAAGGCGGGGTGTTGCCGCCGCCCGCAACATGCCATCCGGTTCGCGCATCGCCGCGGTCAGGCGGCCAACGGTCCAGGGATCGGCAACAATCACTTTGTGACCACGGGCGCGCAGATCGGCGATCACGTCTTCGCCGACATTTGGTTCGATCATCATCTCGCCGGTTCTGACTTCGCGGGGAAAGAACGATCCCTGGAAATGCATCGAGTGAAACAGCGGGGCATCCATCCCCTGTTGCAGACCAAGGCCGAAATGCACAAAGCGCAGGAACCAGATCAACTGCCATTGGTCCTGTTGATCCCCGCCCGGTGTGCCAAAGACCAGTTGCTGACCGTCTTTTTCGGCATAGCTGGGGGTCAATGTCGTGCGCGGGCGGCTTTTGGGCCGCAGCGAAGTGGGCAGCCCGTCCTCAAGCCAGAACATCTGGGCCCGTGAATTCAGTGGAAACCCCAATCCCGGAATGATTGGTGAACTTTGCAGCCAGCCCCCCGACGGGGTGGCGGCAACCATATTGCCCCAGCGGTCAATCACATCAAGATGCACGGTATCGCCGCGTTTCTCGGTCAGATGTGACATTGTCGGTTCCTGAGCCGCGACCGCGCCAACCTCGAAATCGCGCTGGGCGCGTTCGATATAGGCATCCGCCAGCGCCTCGAAACCCGCAACCCGACCGGGGCGTTGGTCCATCGAGGATTTTTCCGTGATCAATGTGCGGCGCTCGGCGTTATAGGCATCACTCAGCAGCACATCCATCGGGATTTCGCTGAAATCGGGATCGCCGTAATAGGTTTCACGATCCGCATAGGCCAGTTTCATGGCCTCGATCACGGTGTGAACAAATTCAGCACCGTTTGGATCCATCGCACCCAGATCAATGCCTTTCAGGATCGCCAGCGCCTGCAACATGACCGGGCCTTGCGACCATGCCTGTGTCTTGTAAACGGTCCAGCCGTGATAGTCATAAGACAGCGGCGCCTCATAACTGGCACGCCAGTCGGCCAGATCGGCAGGGGCCAACACCGCAGAATGTTTGGTTTCGGACACATCCATCACATGGGCGTCCTTGAGATAGTCAAAGATCGCCTCAGCGACAAAACCTGCGCGCCATTCGTGGCGGGCGGCGTCAATCTGGGCTTCGCGGCTGTCGCCTTTGGCATCGGCCAGACGGTCATAGGTTGCGGCCAGATCAGGGTTCTTGAACAAGGCGTGGGGTTCTGGCGCTTTGCCATCCGGTGTCCAGACCGCCGCCGAAGTGGGCCATTCCTGTGCAAAATAATCTGCCAGACCGGCAATGGTATTGGCCACACGCGGCAGCATCGGATGGCCGTCACGGGCATAGTCGATCGCGGGCTGCAAGACCTCGCGCAGGGTCATCGTGCCGTGATCGCGCAGCATCAACAACCAGCCGTCAAAGGCGCCCGGCACCACGGTGGCCAACAGGCCAGAGCCGGGGATCAGCTTCATGCCCTGATCGGTGAAATGAGCGACGGTTGCGGCCTCAGGTGCCACACCTTGGGCGCAAAGCACCTCAACCTTGCCGGTGTCTGCCGAATAAAACAGGGCAGGCATATCGCCCGCAGGGCCGTTCAGATGCGGTTCTACCACTTGCAGGGTAAACGCGGTGGCAACAGCGGCATCAAAAGCATTGCCGCCTTTTTCAAGCATGCTCATCCCAACCGCAGAGGCGATCCAGTGGGTTGAGGTGGCGACACCGAATGTGCCTCTGATTTCCGGACGGGTGGTAAAATCGGACATGGGTACTCCAGATCAATGTTCGCGCGGGTCGAGCGCATCGCGCAACCCGTCGCCGAGAAGGTTAAAACCCAGAACAACAAGGAAAATCGAAATCCCGGGCCACAGGGCCATCCAGGGGGCTTGGTTCAAAAAATTCTTGGCGGTGTTCAGCATCGACCCCCAGCTTGGCGCGGGGGGTTGCTGGCCCAGGCCGAGGAAAGACAGCGAGGCTTCGGCGATGATCGCCGTTGCAACGGTCAGGGTTGCCTGAACCAGAATAGGCGGCAACACATTGGGCAACATATAGCGGCTGAGGATCTTGAAGGTTGGCAGCCCGATGGCACGGGCGCTGTCCACGTAATCTTCGGATTTGATGTTGATCACCTGGCCGCGTGTGAGGCGGATAAAGATCGGGGTCGCAGAAATACCAATCGCGATCATCGCATTGCTCAGCGATGGCCCAAGAAAAGCCGCAAGCGCGATGGCAAGGATCAGGAAGGGCGCGGCAAGCAGGGCCTCGGTGCAGCGTGAAATCACCGCATCTGTCCAGCCGCCGAAATACCCTGCGACGATCCCCAAAGGCACCCCGAGCAACAGCGCAATGCCCACCGACATCACCCCCGCCAGCAACGACGCCTGCGCGCCCCAGATCATCCGGGACAGCACATCACGGCCAATCTCGTCGGTGCCCATCAAATGTGCCAAACTCGGGGCTTTGCGCACCGCCCCCCAATCGGTGGCGGCAGGATCGGGGATGGGCAGGATCGGGGCGGCCAAGGCGATGATCACAAAGAACGCAACAATCAGGCAGCCGGCCATTGCGCTTTTGTGGGTGCGGAATTTCTTCCAGACGCGGTTTTCGGGACGCGCGCTCAGGGCCGGTTCGGTGTTCAGGGCCGGTTCGGTGTTCAGGGATTGCGGTGTCGTTGCCTCACTCATGTTATTGCCCCCTCAGGCGCGGGTTGAGGACGTAATACATCGCGTCAGCAAACATATTCATAAAGATGAACCCCACAGCAGTGACCAGGACAATGCCCTGTACCACTGCGTAATCACGGTTAAAGACGGCATCCACGACCAGCTTACCAAAGCCGGGGATGGTGAAAATCTGTTCGGTCAGGACGGCCCCCGCGACCAGCTCCCCGAACAAAAGCGCGGTCAGCGTGACAATCGGTGTCAGGGCATTGCGCAATGCATGTTTGAGAATGACCACCCGTTCAACCAAGCCCTTGGCGCGGGCGGTGCGCACGTAATCGGCGCTCAGGACCGTCAACATGGACGATCGGGTATGGCGCATCAGGGTCGCAGCCAGCGCGGTGCCCAGCACAAAGGCGGGCATCAGCATGGTTTTGATGGATTGCCCGAAATCTTCGGACAGGGGCACATAGCCAGAGGCGGGCAACAGTTGCCATTTGACCGATACCAACAGGATCAACATGATCCCGAGCCAGAAATTCGGTATCGAAAGCCCCGAAAGCGCCACGATATTTGCGATGTAATCGGTGATGCTGCCTTTTTTCACCGCCGACAAAATGCCCGCAGGAATGCCGATGGCCAAGGCAAAGATCATCGACATGCAGGCCAGCTGGATCGTGACAGGCAATTTCTGCGCCATCAGTTCCGTAACGGGCTGGTTGGTGCGCAGGGAAATTCCCAGATCGCCCTGAAGCGCGCTGCCGATCCATGCGAAATACTGCCGCCAGATCGGATCGTTCAGGTGATATTTATCACGCAGGAATTCCAGGACTACGGGGTCTCTTTCTTCGCCAGCCAAGACCAAAAGCGGGTCACCCGGCAACAGTTTTTGCAGCGCAAAAACGAAGATGGAGATCAAGATGATCGTCGGCAAAGCAATTAGGATACGTCGAAACAGAAACGACAGCATATCAGGCCCCTTCGTCAGAATGCCCGCGCCACAGGCTTGTGGCGCGGGCGGTTGGCGTAAAGTTTACTCTTCCCAGGTCACGCCTTCGAGGCGGATCATACCGTCAGGATAGGGCGTGAAGCCTTTCATGCTGTTGTTGTAGGCCCAGATCCATTTCTGGTGGTACAGGAACAGGCGGGGCAGATCTTCCAGCATGATCACCATCGCTTCGTCATAGAGCGCTTTACGCTCTGCAACGGTTGGCGCGGTACGCGCAGCATTCATCAATTCATCAATTTTCGGGTTTGAATATTTTGAATCGTTGATGCCGCCATTGGTGGTCACAAACTGGTGGTTGTTGCCATCTGGGTCCACACGGCCCGACCACCCGATCTGACTGGCAACGTAATCACCCGCAGATTGATCCGCGAGCAATGTCGCAAATTCCTTGGAGGTGATCGTCATGTTGATCCCTGCATCGGCTGCCATGGATTGAACCACCTGCATCAGCTGCAAAGGCACCGTGGTGTTGGGCACTTGAACGTCAAGGTCAATACCATCGGCATAGCCCGCTTCGGCCAGCAGGGCTTTGGCTTTGTCCAGATCACGCGCAGGCACCGGATAATCCGCGTTATACCAAGGCGATGTGGGCGGGAAAGACTGGTTGCCGGCCGCAAAGGCACCCTCAAACACAACCTGGTTGATGGCTTCGCGGTCAATGGCAAAGCTCAGCGCCTGACGCAGGCGTTTGTCATTGCCCCAAGGGTTGTCGCCCTGTGCGCCATTGGCAATGTTAAAGGTGATGCCCTGATAGCCCAGCGATACGGCACTATCGACAACGATGTTGCTGTCGTTGTTGGCCTGGCCCAGATCGGTCGCGGCCAGACGTTCCAGCATGTCAACGTCACCCGATTGCAGGTTGGCAAGACGCACGGTGGTGTCGGGAATGGGCAGGAAGGTCACGCTGTCGAAATGGATCTCGTCGGCGTTCCAGTAATCGGCAAATTTGGTCAGAACAATTTTGTCCTGCGCCACGCGCTCGGTAAAGCTGAAGGCACCGGAACACACAGGGTTCAGGCCGAAATCGGCACCGGCGGCGGCGGCGGCGGTGGGGGAAACCATCATGCCTGCGCGGTCGGCAAGCTGTGCCAGCAGGGTCGCATCGGCACCGGCAAGGTTCAGTTTGATTTCATAATCACCCAGAACTTCGGTCGAGGTGATGGATTTCAACTCGGACTTGCGACGGGATTCATCCATCGTTTGCGACCGTGTGATATTGGCTGCAACCGCTTCGGCATTGAACGGTGTGCCGTCATGGAACACCACGCCTTCGCGCAGTTGCATGGTCACTGATGTGCCATCTTCGGAGGTTGTCCAAGACGTGGCCAGCTGCGGAATGATTTCCAGATCGGGGGTGATATCAACCAGCTTGTCACACAGGGATGCATAGACAATCCGGCCAACGAAGGTGCGCGACTGGTCAGGGTCAAGCACATCCGCATCCGATTGCAGTGCAATGCGCAGGTCTTTGGCCAAAAGCGGGCTGGCCGTCATGGCTGTCGCGCCCAATAGCGCGGTGATCATGGCAGTCTTAAGTAATGACATTTGTCAGGTCCTCTCTGTCGGTTGGGTGGTTCGGTGGGTGACGGTTCCGCCTTCGGTCGCAGCGCGATACAGGGCGAACCGGGCTTCTACGGCCTCGGTTTTTTGTGATGAATCAGACCGCACTGCCGGTGTTGGCAGGCTGTCCCAGAAATGGCAGGCGACATGGTGTTCCTCATCGCCTTTGCCCGCAAGCACGGGCGCGGTGGTTTTGCATTTGTCCTGGGCAAAGGGGCAGCGGGTGTGAAACCGGCAGCCCGATGGCGGCGCAGAGGGGCTGGGCATTTCGCCCAAGACCACGGGTTTGTCTTGTGATGGCGTGCCGCCCATCGTCGGGATCGAGGCCAATAGCGCCTGTGTATAGGGATGGCGGGGCGAGGTATAAACGTCTTCGGTTCTGCCGCTTTCGACAATCCGCCCCAGATACATCACCGCGACATGGTCGCTCATGTGGCGGATCACGCCCAGATCATGGGCAATAATCACCAGCGTCAGCCCCATGCTGCGTGACAGATCACCCAGCAGATTGATCACCTGCGCCTGCACCGATACATCCAGCGCCGAAACCGGTTCATCCCCGATGATCAACCGTGGACCAGAGGCCAGGGCCCGCGCAATGCCGATCCGCTGGCGCTGTCCGCCGCTGAACTCATGGGGATAGCGTTCGGCATATTCGGCGCGCAGACCCACCTTGCGCAGCAGATCGGCGACTTTTTCACGGCGCTGTCTGCTGTCCAGTTCCGGGGCGTGGACTTCCAAAGGTTCGCCCACCAGTTTGCCCACGGTCATGCGCGGGTTCAGCGATGAAAACGGATCCTGAAAGATAAATTGCATCTCGCGGCGCAGTTTTTGCAGGTCGGCACCGCTGGTGGCGTTGATTTCCTGACCGTCAAACTGCACCGATCCCGAGGTCGGCGTCAGCAAACGCATCAACACCCGCGCCAGGGTGGATTTACCACAGCCGCTTTCCCCGACGATCGCAAAGGTTTCACCGCGCCGCACCTGAAGCGACACACCATCAACCGCTTGCACCACGGGGGTCTTGGACAACCAGCCGCCGCCATCGCCAAAGTGTTTCACGACATCTTTTGCTTCGATGATCAGATCGGGTTTCATAATGTCACCGACAGGTTTGTTTCGAGGGGGGCGTAGTGACAGGCCACGTCATGGCCATCAGCGATTGGTGACAGCTGTGGGCGGGTTTCGCAGCTTTGCGTGGCGAATACACATCGGGTTCTGAACCGGCAGCCACCGGGCATGTTTGCAATCGCGGGCACGGTGCCGGGCACAATCGCCAGCCGTTCAACCGGATTGTCCAGCTGCGGCATCGCGCTCATCAGGCCGATTGTATAGGGGTGTTGGGGGTTGTTGAAAATTTCGGTGACGGTGCCCTGTTCAACCACCTGACCGCCATACATCACCGCGACGGTATCGGCGATTTCGGCAACAACACCAAGGTCATGGGTGATCATGATCGTGCCCATGCCGGTTTCGTCGCGCAGGCCACGGATCAGATCAAGGATCTGCGCCTGAATGGTCACATCCAGCGCCGTGGTCGGTTCATCGGCAATCAGAACCTGCGGGTCATTGGCCAGCGCCATGGCGATCATCACCCGCTGGCGCATACCGCCGGACAATTGGTGCGGGTATTCGGACAGGCGTTGTTCGGGATTGGCAATGCCGACACGCTGCAACATGGTCTGCGCCCTGTCGCGTGCCGCGGCGCGGGTGCCGCCCTTGTGGCGCAAAACCGCTTCGCTGATTTGATTGCCAATGGTGAAAGACGGGTTCAGCGACGACATCGGTTCCTGAAAGATCATCGCGATGTCATTGCCCCGCATTTCCGAAGGCAAAGACTGTGAGGTCAAATCAATGCTTTTCCCGCAAGTTGTAAGTTTTCCACAGGAAATATTCATGGAATCTTGCCGCAACAACCCCATCAACGCCATCGCCGACACGCTTTTGCCGCAGCCGGATTCACCCACAACACACAAGACTTCGCCGCGGTTTACGGTCAGGCTGACCCCGTCCAGAACATCATTTGCATGGCCTTTGAAACGTAAGGATAAATTTGAAAGCGCCAGCACTTCGTCAACATTCGCAGGTCGGGCGTTTTCTGATGGCATGTGGGCGTCCTCCTTGGGTACGAATCAAAGTTGCCGTACCAATCCAACAATGGTTCAAATTTCATCTGTGTCAAGGCAAGGCCGGGCCTGAAATGGGCCTGAAAAGGGCCTGTCGGCGTGTTGCATAAATTTTGAACATTGCGGGAAAGCAGCAGCGCTCCAGACGGGTCTACCGTCCCTTGGGATAGGGCGGCAGCACTCTGTGATCCTGCGGCATCCGGTCGAGACGGGGACAATTACCGATAAAAGCGGTTCAGATCGCTGCGGCCTGGCGCTTTTCAACGGCTTCGGGCTGCTGGACCAGCTCACGGGGGGGATGGATTGCCGGGGCGTTGCCTGCGGCATCGGCCAAGGGGCAGGTGAACCAGAACACGGTTTCCTTGCCCGGTTCACTGTCAAACCCGATGGTGCCGCCCATTGCCTCGACCAATTGGCGCGAAATATTAAGCCCCAATCCGGTGCCGCCCCTTTCACGGGTATCGGATGTGTCCGCCTGCGAGAAGGGTTGGAAAATACTGGCACGGAATTCTTCGGGAATGCCGGCACCAAGATTGCTGACCGACACCCGTGTGTGGGTCGCAAAGATTTCAGCGCTCAACCGCACAGTGCTGTCTTTTAGCGCGAATTTACAGGCATTCGACAACAGGTTGGCCAATATCTGCAAGATGCGTTTTTCATCGGTCCAGATGGTTTGATCCGGTTCGGGCAAATCCACAGCGACCCCGATTTTCCATTGCTGGGCGTAGGGGCCGATCTGTTCTGCTGCGGTTTGCATCAACGCCCCCAAATCCGCGGCTTTGCAGTCATGGCTCATCCGGCCCGCGTTGATTTTTTCCATATCCAGAATGTCATTCACAAGGCTGACAAGCCGGTCAGAACTGGACAGGGCGATCCGGATAAGCCGTTCGGCGGTTTCGGGTTTGCTTTCGTGTGACTGGGCGTTCAACAGCCCCAATGCACCTTTGATCGAGGTTAGCGGCGTGCGCAATTCATGGCTGACGGTGGCAATGAAATCGCGTTTGATCTGATCCAGTTTGATCTTTTCGGTGATGTCCATTTGTGTGCCGAGCATCCGCAGGGCAGTGCCGTCACCGGCGCGTTCGACAACCACCGCATCAGATTGAATCCAGCGCCAGTCGCCATCGGGTAGTTTGATGCGAAAGCGCGCTTCGACACGATCGGTCTGACCCAGAATGCAGGCCGCTTCGGCCGCATTCAACTGCAGCAGGTCGTCCGGGTTCATCCGGTCTTTTTGCAGGGAATAAGGATCGGCGAAATCAACCGGTGCCGTGATCTGCATGGTTGTGCGCCACATGTCCGACACGACAGAGGTCTGATTTTTCAGATCCACATCAAAGACACCGATCTGCGCGCCCATCAACGCCAGATTCCAGCGTTGTTCGGTCTTGGCAATGTCCTGAGCATTCCGTTCGCTGACGGTAATGTCACGCATCATCAATGTCAGACGGATTTCCCCGTCCGGGGTCAGCCATGTGTTCTTTTCGATTTCAAGCGTGGCAAGCTGATCGTGCCCGAGTGCGATGGCGGTTTGTAATTTGAACCGCCCGTCAGGACGCCTCAGATCCAGCCCCGGCACCAAATTGGTCAGCAAAAGCCCCGACAGTTTCACCTTGCTGTGGCTTGGCATCAACAGCTGCTGTGCCGCTGCGTTGGAATGCAGGATTTCGCCAGTATTCTTGAGAGAAATGATCGCCAGCATGGCATTAGCAAGGATCGAGCGTTGTTCGTTTTCGCGGGTTTCGATTTCCCGTGATTTCTGCGCCACCAAAACCGCGATGGTGCGTTCGCGCCGGATCACGACATTCAGGATAAGGCTGATCAAGGCGGTCACAAACAGCCCCAATGCCAGAACAATCCACCGCGCCCGAAACGGTTGAATAGTGTCAAAGTTGGCCGTGCTGTACCATGTCAACTCCAGCGGGTGACCGAACGTCTGGAAATCCTGAACCAGCGTAAAGTTGGATTTTTCATAGGGTGCCGCGGTGTTTCGCGCGGCATTGTCAGGCGTTTGGTGGTCATGTGGGGCTTCGCTGACGTGCAGTTCAACCAGATCGCCCTGCGCTGCGGTCAATGTCTGAAACGCGCTTTGCAAATCGATGGTCACAAATGCAAACCCCAAGAATGCCCCTTGATCCGTGCCTTGGGTGGCTGCGGGAATTGCGGGTGCGAAAATCGGTTTGATCATCACTGCTTGTAAATCCTGCCCCGCCACCGGAGGCGCGGAAAACCGCAGGGAAAGCGCCGTTTCTCCGCTGTCGCGCGCGTGTTGCGCTGCGTCGGCCAAAGCGGGAAGGCTTGAAAAATCAAAACCCAATAGGTTTTTGTGGGTTTCAAACGGTTCGATATAGCGCACGATAAACCGGTCTGGGGTTGTGCCGGTTTCGCCAACATCCGTCAGCAAGGATTGCGCAGGCATCGCCGCGCCGCCAAACAGGGGGCTGTCCGCATGCCCATTGGTTGCAAATCCGATCGCATCAATGCTCGACATGCTGTGGGCAATATCCAAGGCGTTGTTATAAATCGCCATTTCATTTGCGGTGACAATTTCAGAAGCAAGAAACAATCCGGTGACGGCATCAAGTGTGCGTTGATATTCCTCAAACCGGCGGTCCAGCGAGGCAAAGCCCTGATCTGTCAAAACCTTGAAATTCTCAGTGGATTTGGTCTGGACGATCTTACCCACAAGCGCAAAGCAAAAATAGGAAAGCATTAGACAAACGATCAATACAACCGCTTGAAAAATAAGCGTATAGCGTCTTGGATACATCTACAGCTCGCTCAATAGGTGGCGCATGATCCAGGGTGGCGCGGGCCATGTCCCCAGTCGGTGCCAGTGTTAATTAGCGATATGTTTACCCGAGGATGTGGACTTTTCTAAGACTTTCTTAAGATTTGCTGATTTGGCCGGTTCTGCGGGCAGTGATGCAACATTTGCCCCCTGTTTTGCAAAGGGGCGCGCCGCCATTTCGGAGGCAAAGCCGATGGCCCAAGGCCCCGAATTCTGGCAGGGCAGGGTGTTTCGCAGGGTGTTTCCTTGAAAGGCGCAAGTTCAGCTGATGTTGCCGAGGATGTCGCGGGATTGGTTGATTTGGGCGGATTTGCCTGCGGCTATTGCTTTGGCAGAAACTGTTTCACCTCTTGCACCCGTTCGGCGTTGGATCGGGCGATACTGCCATCGCGGTTCCAAAAGCTATTTTCAAACCCGACCCGCGCCTTGCCGCCACAGGACAGGGCCGCCGCCAGACAATCGGTTTCTCGATTGCCAAAGGCACAGACCGCCCAATCCGGTTGTTGCTCACAATCGGCAAGCCATGCCTGAAAGGGCTGTAAATCCTGCGGGTTGCTTTGCTGGTCGGCACTATATCGGCCCAGCACAAACAGCAGTTTCAAATGGTCCTGGGCGATTTTGCCCGCGTCCAGCAAGGCGCGCATGCGCATCAGGTCTGCCGCACCATAGAGGATATGCTGCACGGCAATGCCCGATCCGGCGCAGTGGTCATAAAACCGCAAGGCCGCAGTTTCATCACCATCCGCCAGCATTTCAGCCAAGGACATAGAGACCGCTTCGGGGTGGACCTTGCGCACAACATCGCGTTGCGCACGGGGGCTATAGCGCCCGATGGCTTCGGTGGTGATCTGCAATTGCATCTCTGGCACTGCCTCACGCAGCGCATCCAATGTGTCGCGGTATTGGCCTGCGTCCAGACTGTGCTGGCCGTCGCGGTCTCGGATATGCAGGTGCAACCCACCCGCACCTGCGGCAAAACAATCAACTGCCGTTGCGATGATTTCCGACATGCTTAGCGGCAGGGCAGGGTGATCCGCCTTGGTTTTGCGCCCGCCATTGGGCGCAACCATCAGCCTGGGAAGCGCCTTCATAGGGCGCGGTCAATCGCGGTTTTCAACTTGGTGATGATTTCATCAATATGTTGATCTTCCATGATAAACGGCGGGGCCAGCAGGATGTGATCGCCTTGCCGCCCGTCAATGGTGCCCGCCATCGGATAACAGACCAGCCCCGCTGCAAAGCTTTCTTTCTTGAGCTTGGCCGCCAATGCCTTTTCCGGTGCAAAGGGGCGTTTGCTGTCGCGGTCCTCGACAAATTCGATGCCGCGAAACAGGCCACGCCCGCGAATATCACCGATATTGGGATGTTGGCCAAAGGCCTGTTGCAGGGCGTCTTGCAATTTTGCCCCCATCACCGCGCATTTTTCAACCAGCCCGCCTTCGGTCAGTTTGCCCAGCACCGCCAAAGCAGCAGCACTTGCCGTGGGGTGGCCGACATAGGTGTGCCCATGCTGGAAAAACCCGCTGCCGTTTTCGATGGCGCTGTAAATCTGCGCCGAACACAGCATCGCGCCGATCGGCTGATAACCCGCGCCCAGCCCCTTGGCCACGGCAACAATATCAGGGCGTACCCCGTCCTGTTCACAGGCAAACAAGGTGCCGGTGCGCCCCATGCCGCACATGACCTCATCAAGGATCAACAGCACGCCATAATGATCGCAAATCTCGCGGATGCGTTTGAAATATCCCGCCACCGCAGGCACCGCGCCCGCCGTGGCCCCGACAACAGGTTCGGCCACAAAGGCAAACACGCTGTCCTCGCCCAGCCGCTTGATTTCGGTTTCCAATTCATTGGCAACCCGCAGACCATAGGCAAGGCTGGTTTCACCTTCTGTCTTGTCGCGATATTCAAAGCAGGGCGAAATATGGGTGGTTTCCACCATCAGGGGCGCAAAGGGCGCACGCCGCCATGCGTTGCCACCGGTGGCCAAGGCCCCCAGCGTGTTGCCATGATAGCTTTGGCGCCGTGCAATCACATGGCGGCGCTGGGGCTGGCCGATCTCGACGAAATATTGCCGCGCCAGTTTCAGCGCCGCTTCCATTGCCTCTGATCCGCCCGACACCAGATAGACCCGATCAATGCCTTCAGGTGCATGGGCAATCAATTTGTCCGCCAGATGCTCCGCAGGCTCTGAGGTGAAAAAACTGGTATGGGCATAGGCAACCTGATCAAGCTGCGCCTTGATCGCATTGGTCACATCGCGATCGCCATGCCCCAGACAGGACACCGCCGCGCCGCCGGAGCCGTCGAAATATTCTTTGCCGGACGTGTCATAAAGATAAACACCCTGCCCGCGCCCAACGGCGGGGAGCGCCGATTTTGTATGTCTTGGAAAAATATGTGCCATGTGCCGATTCCTTGAGGCTCAACCGGCTCTGACTGAAACATATGAATCTCTTGTTGACTAGATGTGAAACACCTGAAACATTCGCCAGGGGAGAAATGTCTGGGGGGGCGTGGATTTTGCATCAATCATTCGAACAGCGCCTGTCGGGGAAATATGCCCTGCTCAGCACCAAGCTGAAGGAAGCGGCGGATTTTGTCGTGTCCAACCCGATTGATGTGGCCACCCGCAGCCTGCGCACCATTTCAAAAGATGCCAAATTATCGCCCGCGACCTTTTCGCGGATGTCCAACGCGCTGGGCTATGACAGTTATGAAGACCTGCGTGATGTGCTGCGTCGAGCGATCCAGAACAAATCGAATTCCTTCTCTGACCGGGTGCAGGTGCTGCAACAGCGCCATGACGATGGCGACGACGGATTTTTGCCGCAACATATTATGGATTGCGCCACCAACCTGCAGGAACTGGGCGCAGAGATCGACAGTGACACGCTGGAAACCTGTGTGGAAAAGCTGCATCAGGCGCGCCGCGTGTTGGTGTTGGGCTCGCTTGGCTCAACGGCGATGGCGGAATACCTTGCCTATATGGCGAGTTTCATTGCCGACAATTGGTCGCTGGCCAGCCGCATGGGCGCGTCTCTGGCCAGCGGGCTGGTCGGGATGTCGGCAAAAGATGTGCTGGTGATCATCACCAAACCTCCCTTTGCGCGCAGTTCGATCGCGGCTGCCCGCGATGCCCATAGGGCAGGGGCCTTTGTGATCATCATCACCGATACATACAGTTGCCCGGCGCTGGTGCATGCCTCGGCCAGTTTGATCGTGCCAACAGACAGTCAACATTTCTTCTCGTCATATGCGTCAACTCTTGTACTCTGCGAGATACTTGTTGGCATGTTGGCAGGTCGGGCCGGACCGCAAGCGCAGGCGCGCATTGCCGAGGTCGAAAACAAAAACCGCCGTCTTAACGAAGTCTGGGACGGCTGAACCCACGACATACATCAATCAAGGGAGTCTATGATGTCAAAATCGTTCAAACTATCCATCGCGGCCTTTGCTATGGGGGCACTGATGGCCCCTGCGGCCTTTGCTGAGGAATTCATCACCATCGGCACCGGCGGCGTAACTGGCGTTTATTATCCCACGGGCGGCGCGATTTGCCGTCTGGTCAATAAGGGCCGCAAAGAACACGGCATCCGCTGCTCTGTCGAATCGACGGGGGGGTCGGTCTATAACATCAACACCATCCGCGAAGGCGAATTGGAATTCGGTGTGGCCCAGTCCGACTGGCAGTACCATGCCTATAACGGCACCTCAAAATTTTCCGATGCGGGCCCTTTCGAAGGTCTGCGCGCGGTGTTTTCCGTGCATCCTGAACCCTTTACCGTTGTGGCCCGTGCCGATGCTGGCGTCAAAACCTTTGACGATCTCAAAGGCAAACGCGTGAACATCGGCAACCCCGGTTCGGGCCAGCGCGGCACGATGGAAATCCTGCTGGAGGCCAAAGGCTGGACCACCGATGATTTCGCCCTGGCCACCGAGCTGAAAGCGGCCGAACAATCCGCGGCGCTGTGTGACAACCAGATTGATGCGATGGTCTATACCGTTGGCCACCCGTCCGGTTCGATCCAAGAAGCAACAACAGCCTGTGATTCCGTACTGGTCAGCGTCAGCGGCCCCGAAGTGGACAAGCTGATCGCGGATAATTCGTTCTACCGCAGTGCCATCATCCCCGGTGGCATGTATCGCGGCAATGACGAAGACACCGCAACATTCGGTGTGGGCGCAACCTTTGTGACCTCGACGGATGTTTCTGACGAAGCGGTCTATGCGGTGGTGAAATCCGTGATGGAAAACATTGATGATTTCAAAAAGCTGCACCCTGCCTTTGCCAACCTTGATCCCAAGGAAATGGCAACCGCCGGCCTGTCGGCACCGCTGCATCCCGGTGCGATGAAATACTACAAAGAAGCGGGCTTGATTGACTAAGCCCTGACAGACTGAAGGGGCGCATTGCGCCCCTTCTTGCTTTTCCAACACTAAATTGCAGTCATTTTTGGAACGGATGGGACGTAGAACATGGTCGATAAATCTGTAGAAAACCGAGGGTTAAGCGAGGAGGAGCTTCAGGATCTTGTTGCCTCTTCCGACGCTGGTGCCCGTGATCCGGCAGGGGGCGTCGGCACGTTGCTGGCGGTTGTTGCTGTTGTCTGGTCGCTGTTTCAGGTGCTGCTGGCCTCGCCTTTGGCGAATTATGTGTTGCCCGGTGATGCGATCAACAATTCGCGTCAGGTGCATCTGGCCTTTGCGGTGTTTCTGGCCTTCATGGCCTATCCCGCGTTCAAATCCAGCCCGCGCCATTACATTCCGATCGCGGATTGGCTGTTGGGTCTGGCGGGCGCGTTTATCGCCATGTACGGATTTTTCTTTTATCAAAAGATCGTGGATGCGGGGGGGCTGGCTGATGACATGGACAAATGGTTTGCCCTTGCCGGTCTGCTGATCCTGTTTGAGGGCGCCCGTCGCGCCCTTGGCCCTGCGATGGCAGTGATCGCCACGATCTTTCTGGCCTATGTGTTTTTCGGATCCTCCGAAATCGTGCCCGATGTGATCCGCTGGAAAGGCGCATCCCTGAAAAAAGCGATGAGCCATATGTGGATCACTTCGGAAGGGGTGTTTGGCATCGCGCTGGGCGTTTCCACCAAGTTTGTGTTCCTGTTTGTGCTGTTCGGGGCCTTGCTGGATAAGGCAGGGGCAGGCAATTACTTTATCAAGATGGCCTTTGGCGCGCTGGGCCACCTCAAGGGTGGACCTGCAAAAGCGGCGGTTGTCGGTTCTGCGGCAACGGGCCTGATTTCCGGCTCTTCCATCGCCAATGTTGTCACCACAGGCACGTTCACCATCCCATTGATGAAACGGGTCGGGTTTTCCTCGGAAAAGGCGGGCGCGGTCGAGGTTGCCTCGTCGGTGAACGGGCAGATCATGCCCCCGGTGATGGGCGCTGCGGCATTTTTGATGGTGGAATATGTCGGCATTTCCTATGTCGAAGTGATCACCCATGCGTTTTTGCCTGCGACGATTTCCTATATCGCGCTGGTCTATATCGTGCATCTGGAAGCCGTGAAAAACAACATGCCGACGCTGGGCAACCGCGTGGTGTCAATGGGCAAGACCATTGGCGGTATGGCGCTGTTCTTTGCCGGATTTGCAGGCCTTTGCTATGGGGTTCAATATCCTGTGGGGTGGGTTGTGGCGGCGGTGCCGGGGATGTCGGGCACGGTGATGTCGATCCTGATCTTTGCTGCCTATGCCGGCTTGTTGTGGCTGGCGGCCAGCGTGCCGGATCTGGAACCCGATGATCCAAACGCCGAAGAAATCGAACTGCCGGTAGTTGGTGAAATTTATAAATCGGGTCTTTATTACCTGCTGCCGATCATTGTTCTGGTCTACTTCCTGATGATCGAACAGAAATCACCGGGCCTGTCGGCGTTCTGGGCGACGATGCTGTTGTTTGTGATCTTGCTGACCCAGCGTCCGCTCAAGGCGATATTCCGTGGCCAAAGTGACACGGTGAACACCGCCAAACAAGGCCTTGCCGATCTGGTGCAGGGGCTGATTGACGGCGCGCGCAACATGATCGGTATCGGCCTTGCCACGGCAACGGCGGGGGTGATTGTTGGCACCGTGACCCTGACAGGGGTCGGGCAGGTGATGGCCGATCTGGTTGAATTCCTGTCCGGGGGCAATCTGATCCTGATGCTGGTGATGGTGGGTTTGTTGTCTTTGGTACTGGGCATGGGCCTGCCGACCACGGCAAATTATATCGTGGTGTCTTCGCTGATGGCGGGGGTTGTGGTGGAACTGGGCGCGCAATCGGGGCTGATTGTGCCGTTGATCGCGGTTCATCTGTTTGTGTTCTACTTTGGCATTATGGCGGATGTGACACCGCCTGTGGGGCTGGCCAGTTTTGCCGCGGCGGCGGTGTCGGGCGGTGATGCCATCAAGACCGGGTTCATCGCGTTCTTTTATTCCCTGCGCACTGTGGCCTTGCCGTTTGTGTTCATCTTCAACACCGATCTGTTGCTGATTGATGTGACGTGGATGCAAGGGATATTGGTCTTTATCACCGCCTCGATTGCGATCCTTGTGTTCACCGCAGGCACGATGGGCTGGTTCCTGACCAAAAGCCGGATTTACGAAAGCGTTGCATTGGTGATTGTGGCCTTTGCGCTGTTCCGGCCCGATTTCATCATGGACCGAATCCAACCGCCCTTCGCCATCGTCGAACCTGCGGCCTTTACAACCGCGCTGGCAGAGGCATCGGCAGGGGATGAAATCAGGTTGATTGTTGCGGGGCCGGATTTCGACACCGGGGCAACCACCGAAACCACGCTGGTGGTGCCGGTGGGCGCAGGATCGGGTGACGAACGCCTTGAGGCCTCGGGCCTGTTGCTGCTGGACGAAGACGGGGTGATGAAAATGGATGAACCGGCCTTTGGATCACCGTTTTCCGACGCGATGAGCAGCTTTGATTTCTATGGCGATAATCCGGTGCAGATTGTGTCGGTCAAGGCACCGTCACATCAATTGCCAAAAGAGCTGATCTTTATCCCGGCGCTGATCTTTTTGGCCTTCATCGCCTTTTTGCAACGTGCCCGCATGTCACGCGAAGGAGTACCAGCATGACCAAAGCAGTCTTATGTGCCGTCGATGTCAGCAACGGGAATGATGACATCGAAACCATCAAAACAGCCGCGCGTCTGGCCGCATTGGACGAGGCGCAGCTGGATATGATCGCCGTGGTGCCCGATTACGGGATGAGCCAGGTCGGCAGCTACTTCAGTGCCGATCACCATGACAAAATGGTAGAGGAAGCCAAGGCTCATCTGAATGCGCTGGTGATCAGTGCCATTGGCGAAAAGGCCAATGCAGAGGTGCGCCATGTGGTGGCCACCGGACGGGTCTATGACGAGGTGCTGAAACTGGCAGGACAACTGGACAGCAGTCTGATCGTCGTGGGCGCGCATAAGGCGGACCTGAAAGATTACCTGTTGGGGCCAAATGCCTCGCGGGTGGTCCGGCACTCCAAATGTTCGGTCTATGTGGTGCGCTGACAGTCGCTAAATCTTCCGGCCCGAAACCGGGGCGGTGGACAGCGGCGGCGCATCCAGTGCACCGGATACGCCGCCGTATTTATCCGCGCTCAGAACGTCGGCGGGGTGCAGGCGCTGACAATCCGGCAAATCCGGTCGCCGGTGTTTCTGAAACGGTGGTGCAGGCGGCTGTCGAATAGGTATCCTTCGCCCACGCCCAGCAGCTTGACCTGATCCCCGACGGTGATTTCGATCATACCTTCGATGACGATCCCCGCTTCCTCGCCCGCATGGGACAGGAATTCAGGCCCGGTATCCGCCCCCGGGGGATAGGTTTCATCCAGCAATTGCAAGGTGTGGCTGCTGGCATTGCCCAATTGGCGCAGCGATACCGATGCGGTGCCGAACTGCGGGGCGATTTCGGTGAATTCATCCGCCGCATAGAAATATTTGCTCTGGGCGTCCTCTTCGATGGTGGCGAAAAACTCTGCGATGCTCATGGGAATCGCATCCAGCAGGCTTTTCAGCGACGCGACCGACGGGCTGGTTTTGTTCTTTTCGATCAGGGAAACCGTGCCGTTGGTCAGCCCCGCGCGGGCGGCAAGTTCCCGCTGGGACAACCCATGTGCCTTGCGCAGCGCCTGCAGCTTTTTGCCAATATCCAAGCCTGTGTTCCTTTTAGGTCGGGTTTTTGTCGAGCAAGATCAAGGTAATGTAACGGGCGGGGCGCGCATGGGTTTTTCAGGCCAAACCCGCGCCACCCGATGGGACATCCTTGGCGGGATTTAGACCCTTTATCAAATCATATTGACAGATAAAATAAACAAAGTAAGAGAATTTTAAACACAGTCGTTCTGCGCGATTGTGACACCCCTGTGTAAAGGAAGCCCTGATATGTCTACCACTGCGAAGAAATCTACGGGTAAAACCGCCGCCAAAGCCAAGGCCAAAATTTCGGTTGTGCCGGATGTTTCTGTCGAGACAAAAACCAACGCCAGCTTGGTTGCCCGCCGCGAAGCGGCCGTGGCGCGCGGTGTTGCTTCTGCAGCACCGGTGTTTGCCAGCCATGCCGAAAATGCGGAACTTTGGGATGTCGAAGGCAATCGCTATGTTGATTTTGCCGGGGGGATCGCGGTGCTGAACACCGGCCACCGTCACCCCAAGGTGATTGCCGCCGCCAAGGCCCAGGAAGACCATTACACCCACACCAGTTTTCAGGTTGTACCTTATGAGCCCTATGTGGCGCTGGCAGAAAAGCTGAATGAACTGGCCCCCGGTGATCAGCCGAAAAAATCACTGCTGGTCACAACCGGTGCCGAAGCGGTGGAAAATGCGGTCAAGATCGCCCGCGCCGCCACGGGCCGCCCCGGAGTGATCGCCTTTACCGGCGGGTATCACGGGCGCACGCTGCTGACCCTGGGCATGACGGGCAAGGTATCGCCCTATAAAAAAGACGTGGGGCCGTTCCCGTCTGATATTTTCCGCGCACCTTTCCCAAGCCTGCGTGACGGGATTACCGTTGATGACGCGCTGACCGGATTGCAAAATCTGTTCCTGACCGATGCCCAGCCAGAACGTGTTGCTGCGATCATTATCGAACCGGTTCTGGGCGAGGGCGGCTATACCCCTGTGCCTTTCGAAATGATGCAGGCCCTGCGCGAGATTTGCGACACCCACGGCATCTTGTTGATTGCCGATGAAATTCAGGCGGGTTTCGGGCGCACCGGCACATGGTTTGCCATCGAACATTCCGGTGTTGTGCCTGATCTGATCACCGTGGCGAAATCTATGGCGGGCGGTTATCCGATTGCCGGTGTGATTGGCCGTGCCGATGTGATGGATGCGGTTATTCCCGGCGGTTTGGGCGGCACCTATGGCGGCAACCCTGTGGCCTGTGCGGCGGCTTTGGCTGCGATCGAAGCCATCCAAGAAGAAGGGCTGCTGGCCCGTTCCACCGCGCTTGGCGAACATTTCCGCGCCCGTTTTGCCGAAATCGGGGCGCGGGTTGCGCCGTTCCGCATGTGGGACATTCGCGGTCTTGGCGCAATGCTGGCCGTTGAATTTGTCACCGATTTTGAAACGGCTGCACCGGATGCCGCCCTGACAAAATCGGTTGTGGCCCATGCTTTGCAGCGCGGTCTGATCCTGTTGGCCTGTGGCATGCATGGCAACGCCCTGCGCATCATGGTGCCATTGACCGCCTCAGACGCCATCATCGACGAAGGCATCGCGATCTTTGAAGATGCACTTGCCGCTGCGCTGGCCGAACAGCAGGGCTGATCCTGTTTGAAATTGGCTGAAAAGGCGGGCCATTGTGCCCGCCTTTTTTAGGTCTGATGCCGATTTTCCGGGCTCACAACCCGGATGGATCCTGGGTGAAACCCCTCTCGCGGGGGCAAAAAACATCCTTGGGACGGGCGGCTGTGCATCGGGATCTGCGGATTGGTTGAAATTCTGGCGAAATGTTGAATATAATAAACAAAATCGAGAGAAACTGAGAAATCCGGTTGCTTTATGCAAACGCCTTCGTCAGTCTTGAAAAACAGCACGGGTGATCGCGATGCCGTACAATGGCAGTACAATGGCAGTGCAGATTATCCGGGGGTGTGGCGCGGGCTTTGCGCGGCCTTAGGGGCGGCAAGGCAGGCACCAGATGGGAAAAAATTGTGGCCGGGTGCGGCTGTCGTTTTGGGGGACGTGAACATAACCGAGGGCCGTAACGGGCGCTCATCACATGGGCCGCGGATCACGCCGCTGCGCGCGCAGGCGACAGGTGCAAGCACGCCAATCGCAAAGGAAAAGAGGATTGTGTTGAACCGGATTTTACCAAGTGTTGATCTAGATTTACCTGCCCCTTTGGCGCGGTGCCTCCGCGATCTGGCGCAGGGCCGTTGTGGCGCGATTCTGCCGGTGACATTGGTGCAATTTTCATCATGAGCAAACGTGCGCCCAATCATCCATGCCCGGTATCACCTGCTAAGTTCAACGTTTATCGTGGTTTTTTCAGGGGCGATTTGCGCGTTACTCCAATGCGGGAAACAGCTGTTTCCCCTCGCTTCGGAACGGCGTAGAGGATGCGTAATGCGGAGAAATGGACGACCCAATCGGGACGCCTCCGCTTTTACGGAGCAGTAAAATCATGACCCCATTCGCAATCGCCGGCGTGCAGATGTACGTCAATGCCCTGCAGCCCAATGTCGAGGGAATGCTACAGCGTCTTGACGTGTTGATGCTGCGCTTTCCCTGGACCCAGATGGTCCTTTTTAGCGAACTTGCGCCTTTTGGACCTTTGGAAAAATTCAAACTTCCCCAACAGAACGAGGTCATCGACCGCTTTTGCGAGGCGGCACGCCGCCATAAAATCTGGCTGATCCCCGGCTCGATGTTTCTGACCCATCCCGAAGACGGACGGGTCTATAACACCTCTTTGGTGATCAATCCCGATGGTGAAGTTATTCGACGGTACGCCAAGATGTTCCCGTTCCTGCCCTATGAGGCGGGCGTGGCAGCGGGCACCGAATTTTGTGTGTTTGACGTGCCGGAGGTGGGCCGTTTTGGCCTGTCGATCTGCTATGATATGTGGTTCCCCGAAACCACCCGCCAACTGACTTCGCAGGGGGTTGAGGTGCTGTTGCATCCGGTGCTGACCGGCACAACTGACCGCGATGCGGAACTGGCCATTGCACGGGCCACAGCGGCGCAATTCCAGTGTTATGTGATAGATGTCAACGGCTTGGGTGCAGGTGGTGTGGGCAAGTCCCTTGTTGTGGATCCGACATCTTTGGTGCTGCACCAATCCGCAGGCCAAGAGGACATGTTCCCGATCGAAATCGACCTGTCGATGGTGCGCCGCCAGCGCGAAACCGGCATGAAAGGGCTGGGTCAGGTGCTGAAAAGCTTCCGTGACCGGTCTACCGATTTTTCCGTCTATGACCGCAGCAGCGGAATTGATGGTTATTTAAACACTCTCGGCCCTCTCGAAGTCCCCCAACAGGGCTCAAGGGCAGGTCTGCATGTGGACGTACCAGCCACTGCAGAGGCCGAAGCACTCAATCGTGAACCGCAAATGGGGTTCGGGATTTCGCCCGCGATGGGCAAGACGTCAGGCGGCTGAAATACACCAACAGTGGGATAACACTGTGGAGCCTTCGTGTTTCGGCCCTTTTAGGGAGTACGACCGATGGAAACCGTCAGTGACTATTATTCCGCGACCCAATTGCGGGCCGACCGGTGGAGCGCGCTGCGCGAAGCCGTGACTTCGCTGGCCCGCGAACGGGTCACCAAAAAGGCGGCCGCGCTCAAGCTGCGCGTGGCCGATCTTTTTGACTCGCTGTCCTTGATTGAACCCTATTGGGCCTTTCCGGGCACGGCGGCCTTTGATCACATGAAACGCCAGTTCGAATATGGCAATTATGACGATCTGTCCTTTACCGTCACGCGGGTCGCCCGCGCGCTGACCACAGGGGCTTATCGCCGCCGCAGTATCCCGCTGGAACGCGACACCACTGACGAAGAAGAACACAACGACGAGGCCATGCTATCGCCCGAGGCACGGGCGATGGCGCGGCCCTATTTCGAGGTTTTGATCGTTGATAATGTCGCAGATCAACAGGAACGCTGGCTCAAAAGCAATGTCGCGCGGATGCGCCGCCCCGAAGACCCGTTTCACTACGAAGCCGTGGTGGTGCCCAGCCTCGAAGACGCGCTGATTGCGGTGCTGTTCAACCATAATATTCAGGCGATTGTGGTGCGCCCCGGATTGATTTTGAAATCCGAGAACGACAATGAAATCCTTGCCAAATATCTGAGAAACGCCAGCGATCCCGATGATATCGACGCAATGCTGCCCGAAGATTACGGCCCTGAACTGTGCCGTTTGATTGCGCGGGTGCGTCCCGAACTGGATGCCTATCTGGTCACGGATCGGTCGGTTGAAGACATCGCAGGCATGGATCTGGGGATCTGTCGACGGGTGTTCTACAATCAAGAAGACTTTATGGAGCTGCACCTGAACATCCTGCGCGGTGTGAGCTCGCGCTATAAAACGCCCTTCTTTACGGCGCTGGTGAATTATTCCAAACAGCCCACTGGTGTGTTTCACGCCATGCCGATCAGCCGGGGCAAATCCATCACCCGATCTCATTGGATTCAGGACATGGGCGCGTTTTACGGACCGAATATCTTTTTGGCGGAAACCTCGGCCACCTCGGGCGGGTTGGACAGCCTGCTTGAACCGCAAGGACCGATCAAAGAGGCACAGGAACTGGCCAGCCGCGCCTTTGGCTCCAAACAAACCTTCTTTGCCACCAATGGCACCTCGACCTGTAACAAGATTGTGGTGCAGGCCTTGGTCCGTCCCGGGGATATTGTGCTGGTGGACCGTGATTGCCACAAATCGCATCACTACGGCATGGTGCTGGCAGGGGCCGAGGTGGTCTATCTCGACAGCTATCCGTTGAATGAATATTCGATGTATGGCGCGGTGCCGCTTCAGGAAATCAAACACCAATTGCTGGCGCTCAAGGCGGCGGGCAAGCTGGATCGTGTGCGGATGTTGTTGCTGACCAACTGCACCTTTGACGGGCTGGTGTATAATGTCGAACGGGTGATGGAGGAATGTCTGGCGATCAAGCCTGATCTGATCTTCCTGTGGGATGAGGCATGGTTTGCCTTTGCCCGTTTCAGCCCGACCTACCGCCAACGCACGGGGATGCGCACCGCCAATAACCTGCGCCGCCGTCTGCGCAGCGACGCCCATAAACGCAGCTATGAGGCGCAACAAGAAGAACTGGTTGACGCCTCGGACGAGACCTTGATCGAAACCAGATTGGTTGCACCGCCGGATGCGCGGATCAGGGTCTATGCCACCCAGTCAACCCATAAAACCCTGACATCGCTGCGACAGGGGTCGATGATCCATGTGAATGATCAGGATTTCAAAGGCGAAGTCGAACAAAGCTTTCACGAAGCCTATATGACCCATACGTCAACCTCGCCCAACTATCAGATCATCGCATCGCTGG
Organism: Sulfitobacter sp.; assembly: GCA_047634585.1. Lineage (GTDB taxonomy): Bacteria > Pseudomonadota > Alphaproteobacteria > Rhodobacterales > Rhodobacteraceae > Sulfitobacter. The sequence continues at coordinate 42,733 of JBLIAN010000008.1, forward strand.
ATGTGGGGCGCAGACAGGTTGAGCTTGAGGGCTTTGAATTTGTCCAGCGCCAGATCGAAGCGGCCATGTCGATGCGCAAAGCCATCAGCAGCCACCCGCTTTTGAAAAAATACTTCAAGGTTCTGACCGCCGGAGACATGATCCCCGAACACCACCGCCAAAGCGGCGTGACCAGCTATTTTGACACGGCTCAGGGCTGGACCGACATGTGGGATTGTTGGGAACAGGATGATTTTGTGCTGGATGCCACCCGTGTCACCCTTGCGGTGGGCGGAACAGGCTGGGACGGCGATACCTTCAAAACCAAGATTCTGATGGATAAATACGGCATCCAGATCAACAAGACCTCGCGCAATACCGTGTTGTTCATGACCAACATCGGCACCACGCGATCATCGGTGGCCTATCTGATCGAAGTCTTGGTCGAGATCGCCAATGAACTGGATGATCTGCTGGATGATGCATCGAAAATGGAACGCCTGTCTTTTGACCGCCGGGTGAAGAACCTGACGGAAAACTATCCGCCTTTGCCGGATTTCAGCCGGTTCCATGATGCTTTTCGCCCGGACAACCTGACACCCGAAGGCCATATCCGCACCGCTTATTATCTGAGCTATGATGAAAAGAACTGCGATTATCTGGAACTTGACGGATCGCTTCAGGAGGCATTGGATGCAAAGCAGGAAGTGGTCTCTGCCAGCTTTATCATTCCCTACCCGCCGGGGTTCCCGATCCTTGTGCCGGGGCAGGTGGTCAGTCAGGAAATTCTGGCGTTCATGCGGGCGCTGGATGTGAATGAAATCCACGGATACCGCGCCGATCTGGGGCTTAGGGTCTTTACGCCTGAATCCCTTGCGACCCTGCTCAAGACCAAAACAATTCCAACAGCCGCCGAATAAGAAAAGGATATAATCATGCCAACAGTGCTCAAGAACATTTCCGAGATCCGCCGCTTCTTTCACCGCAACGAAGATCCGGTCTACTTTATTTCGGCAACCAACTTTAACCTTCTGGGCCTTGATGAATGGGTCAAAAACTTCAAATACATCTGTTATATTGATTGTTATGGCGGCAAGCACCCGAATGTGTTCTGCCCGTCAGAGCAGCCGCATGCGGAATTCCAGTCCATCGAGGACATCAACAATTACCTGCTGCAGCACAAGGAAGTCATTGATTTCATCAAACGCCGCGGCGGCAAGCCGAAATTCGTGTTCCTGATGTTTGACGAAGAAACCGAACGGCTGTCAAAAGAACTGGGTGCGGATGTCTGGTTCCCCAAAGCCAAGCTGCGCACCAAGATGGACAACAAGATCGAAACCGTGCGGATCGGCAACAAGGCGGGGGTCCCGTCGGTGCCCAATGTGCTGGCCGAGGTGACATCTTATGAAAACCTGCAAGCCACCTGTGAAAAGGCCGGAATCGGCCATGATCTGGTGTTGCAATCGGCCTTTGGTGACAGTGGCCACACCACGTTCTTTATCAAATCCGAAGCCGATTTCCGCCGCCATGAACACGAGATCATCGGCGAAGGCGAGATCAAGATCATGAAACGGATTGATTGTCGTGGCTCGGCGATTGAGGCCTGCGCCACCAAAGAAGGCACCATTGTTGGCCCGCTGATGACCGAACTGGTGGGGTTCAAAGATCTGACGCCCTATCGCGGCGGCTGGTGTGGCAATGAAATCCTGTCCACGGCTTTCCCGCCCAAAGTGCGCGAAAAGGCCCGTGAACTGACCTTCAAATTCGGGGAACAACTTCGCAAAGAAGGCTATCGCGGCTATTTCGAACTGGATTTCCTGATCGACAAAAAGACCGGTGATCTGTGGCTGGGCGAATTGAATCCGCGCATCACCGGCGCGTCTTCGATGACCAACCATGCCGCTTTTGCCCATGCGGATGCGCCGCTGTTCCTGTTTCACCTGCTTGAATTCTCGAAAAAGAAATTCGATTTGGACACAAGTGAGCTGAACAGCCGCTGGTCGGATCCCGACATGATCGACAGCTGGTCGCAGATGGTTATCAAACACACCGAAGACAATGTGGACATCTGCACTGCCGCCCCGGAAACCGGCATTTACAAGATGTTAGAGGACGGTAGCGTGGTCTATGACCGGTTTGATTATCACCGCCGCGCCGTCGAAAGCGAAAACGAAGCCTTCTTCCTGCGCATCCTGCAACCGGGTGATTACCGCTATGAAGGGGCGGACATCGGTATTCTGGTGACACGGGGACGGTCAATGACCAAAAGTTTCCAGTTGAATGAACGCGCCAAGAAATGGATACACGGGATCAAGAAAACAGTGGACGGCAAACCGTTGCCTGTTGCAAACGCGGGCCCGGCCTTGGCAGATCCCGCCTTCAAGATCTTGTAAGGTAACTCTATGCATTGGCGCGCCCTGAGCGAAGAATTGCCCGGTCCCAAATGGGCCGGGCTGTTCGCAGAATACTGGCCCGACTATCGGCGCTGGTGGCTCAAAGAGGGCGATGCCGCACGGCCCAGCTATCTGGAAAGCAAACGCGCGCTCAAAGAACATATGCCCGAAATCCTGCCGCTGTATGATGATCTGTGCGATCTGGCAGGGGGCGGTGATCAGGCCGCGCGGTTCCTCAGCTTTTATTGCCCGCCGCCCTATCTGTCGGGCTGTTCACAGGCGATCTGGACCGGTGAAGAACCGGTGTTGGTGCGCAACTATGATTACAACCCAAACGCTTTTGACAGTCTGATCCTGCACACCGGTTGGCAGGGGCGCCGTGTGATGGGCACCTCTGACGGGCTTTGGGGCATGGTGGATGGCATGAATGATGCGGGGCTGGCGATATCGCTGACCTTTGGCGGGCGCCGTATTGTCGGCAGGGGGTTCGGGGTGCCGTTGATCCTGCGCTATGTCTTGCAAACCTGCGCCACAGCCCAAGAGGCAGGCAAGGTCTTGTCACGGGTGCCGACCCACATGAGCTATAATGTGACGGTGCTGGATGCCAAGCGCAATTATCTGACGGCGATGATGGCACCGGACCGTCCCACCGTGATCACCCATGCGGCGGTGGCCACCAACCACCAGGAAAACGTCGAATGGGTCAGCCATGCGCGGTTCACTGCCACGGTTGAACGCGAAAGGTTTCTGTTGCAACGCCTGACCTTGCACCGTGATCCCGAGGATAAATTCATCAATGCTTTCCTGCGTCCGCCGCTGTATTCTACGGCGTTCAATGCGGGGTTCGGCACGCTGTACACGGCGGTTTACCGGCCAAGATTGCAAGAAATGGAAGTGCGCTGGCCCGGCACAATCTGGAGCCTGCCAATGGATAATTTCCAAGAGAGCGGGCGCTATGTGCAAATTCCGGGTGCCGCTTAGCATCCGGGGGGCTGGTCCTAGGGCCAATCGGCAAATGTGCGGGGATCGGAAAGTAGCTGACCTGTCAGCCCCGGTTGAGGCAGGGCATATTGCCCCTGATGAGGCTTGTGCTGGCAACAGAACCAATGTGAATTCGCAGCCTAAATGAAACCCTGATCCATCTTGCGCGGCTGTAAAGCGGTTGAAAACCCAAGGCAGCCTCTGAAAAATCCGCGCCTGTTCAGCCCCGTTTCAAGAGGGCCGCACAGGCGCCGTTTCAGAGCAAATCGCCGGGGGTTTTTCCGGCGAAGAATGCATCCAGATTGTCCAGGGCGCGAAACCCCATCGCATCGCGGGTCTGGCGGGTGGCGCTGCCGATATGGGGCAACATGAAAATGTTGTCATAACGGGCAAATGCCGGGTTGCCGCCCGGTTCGGTCTTGAAACAATCCAGCCCCGCCGCTGCAACCTGCCCGCTGTCGAGGGCGGCCAGAAGCGCCTCTTCATCCACCAGTGCACCGCGCGCCGAATTCACCAGCACTGCGCCCTTGGGCAGCATGGCCAAGCGCGAGGAATTCAACAAATCCTTGGTTTCTGCTGTTGCAGGGCAATGCAGCGACAGAAAATCCGCCACGCCCAGCAGGCTTTCAACCGTGTCGTGATACTGCGCTCCGTGGGCCTGATCCGCGGGCAGGGCGCTGCGGTTGTAATAATGGATTTCCATGTCAAAACCGCGGGCCTTGGCGGCAAAGGCGCGGCCCACGCGGCCCATGCCGATGATGCCCAGCCGTGCCCCGGTAACCTGTTTGCCCACCATAAAGGCCGGGGACCAGGAATCCCACGCGCCGCTGCGCACGGTTCTGTCCCCCGCGACAGCATGGCGTGCCGCGCCCAGCATCAGCAACATGGCCAGTTCCGCCGTCGCATCCGACAGCACATCCGGCGTGTTGGTCACGGCAATGCCCCGCGCCCTGAGCGCGGGCAGATCGCAATGATCCACGCCTACCGAATGGTTGGCGACGATCTTGAGCCGCTTGTCGAGATGGGCCACCACATCGGCGCTGAAATGTTCCGAATGACAGGGAATGATCGCATCGAAACCGGCGCTGGCGGCGATGATCTGGGCGGCGGTGCCGGGCGTATCGTCGTGATTGATCACAACGTCATAATCGCGTGCCGCCCGTTCAAGGGTGGCATCTGACAGGCGGCGGGTGATCCAGAGGCGTGGCTTGGTCATTTCTTGCGCACACATTCGTCCCAGAAATCATAAACCGCAGCGGCCCCGACCACCAAGGCGATGATCATAAAGGGCAGCCCCCCCATGAAGCCCGCAAATCCGGTCGAGATACTATGGGACAGACCCCAGATAAAAATCATAAAAAGGCTGGTCCCGATCAGGCCGACGAGCAGTTTCACTGGATATGACATGGCTTTGTCCTTTGGGGTTCAGGCGGCTTGCGCCAGATGGATTTGCAGCCAGCGCGCCGTGCGCAACAGGCGGTCGTCTTTTTCTGCAGGGCCGATCAGTTGCACCCCGATCGGCAGATCATTTTCGCCCATCAACAGGGGCAGGCTCACACAGGGCAGGCCCGCAAGCGTCCAGAGCGTGCAAAAGATCGGATCACCGGTGCCTGCGCCAAACAGCGGCGCTTCGCCTGCGGCGGCGGGGGCAATGATGGCATCAAATTCGGTGAACAGATCGGCAAAGAAACTTTCGGCAGAGGTTTTGACCGCCAGCGCATCTTGGTATTCGTCCTGGCTGATCTGGCGGCCCCGCGTCACAATCGGTTGCAGGGTGGGGCTCAGATCATCCCAGCGGCTGTCAAAGGTTTCTGCCAGATGTTGGCAAATTTCATATTCATGGATCCGCGCCTGAACCGCCACCAGATTGGATAGGGTGTCAGCCGCCGACATGCGGGTGACCTGCGGGCCTAACACCGCAAGTACCGCCTCAAGTCCGGCCTTGGCATCCTTGCTCAGGCGGTCATTGAACGGCAGATCGAACCAGCACAGATCAGGGGTGACCGGCACTTCGGCCGCGGCGCCTGCCGCCATCGCGGGGCAGGGGCGCGGGAAACTGCACGGATCACGTTGGTCATAGCCGCCGATCACATCACACAACAGCGCGACATCGGCCAGCGAGCGCCCGAAACCGCCGATCTGGTCCAAGGACACCGAGGTCTGCAACAGCCCTGCGCGGCTGATCACGCCCCGTGTCGGCTTGAACCCGAATGTGCCACAGAACGAGGCCGGTCGGATCACCGATCCGTTGGTCTGGGTGCCGATGGCCAGGGGCACATGCTGCGCCGCCACCGCCGCCGCCGAACCGCTGGAAGATCCGCCGGGGCTGTGGTCGGGATGATGCGGGTTGCGGGTTTCATTGGCATGCACAAAGGCCAGTTCGGTGGTCACGGTTTTGCCCATGATCACCGCCCCTGCGGCACGCAGCTTTTCGACAATCCGCGCATCGCTGTCGGGCTGGCGCCCTGCAAAAATCGCACTGCCGCGCTGGGTCGGCATGTCCGAGGTGTCGATGATGTCTTTCAACCCCACAGGCACCCCATGCAGCGGGCCAACCCCCATACCGGCCTTGCGGATCCGGTCACAGGTTTCGGCCTGATCAAGGGCGGCCTGCGGATCAAGATAGGCCCAGGCCTGAATCGCGGGATCGGTTTCGGTGATCCGCTCAAGGCAGGATTTCACCAGATCAACGGAACTCAGACGGCCAGAGGCGATGGCATCCACCGCCTCTGTTGCGGTCAATTCAAAGGCTGGGCGCGTCAAGGAACGTATACTCCGAACAGGAAGTCAGGGAACCAGAGCGCAATACCCGGGAAGATATACATCATGACCATCGTAAAGATCACAATCGCCAGATAGGGCATAATGCCTTTGAAAATCTCGATCAGTTCGATCTGCTTTTTCAGCACACCCTTTAGGTAATAGGCCGACATTGCCATGGGCGGGGTCAGGAACGAGGTTTGCAGGTTCAAGGCAACCAGCATCGCAAAGAAATACGGGTTCACGCCGAAAGGTTCCAGCAACGGCAGGAAGATCGGCACAAAGATGATCAGGATTTCCGACCATTCCAGCGGCCAACCCAGCACAAAGATGATCAGCTGCGCCATGATCAGGAACTGGATTGTGGTCAGGTCCATCCCGATGACCCATTCGCTGATCAGATCGTGACCGCCAAGATAGGAAAACACCGACGCAAAGGTCCAGGACCCGACAAACAGCCAGCACACCATCGCGGTGGCTTTTGCGGTCAGAAACACGCTTTCCTTCAGCTTTTGCCAGGTCATCGACCGGTAAATCACCGCCAGCACGATGCCGCCCAATGCGCCCATTGCCGCCGCTTCGGCCGGGGTGGCAAGACCGCCAAGGATCGATCCCAGCACCAGTGCGATCAGCACCGTCAGCGGCACAAAGGACACCAGCAAATCCTTGTAGATTTTCGCGGGGGGGGGCACGTCTTCCAGATTTGGCTTCGGGGCGAGGGACGGATTCAACCAGACCCGCACAATCACATAGACGATATACAATCCGGCCAGCAGCAGGCCCGGAAACACCGCCGCCGCATAGAGCCGCAGCGGCGACAGGTTGCCAATCGCAGCATAGACAATCAGCATGATTGACGGCGGGATCAGGATGCCCAGCGTTCCGCCCGCACAGATCACACCGGAAGCAAAGCTGCGGTTGTAATTGGCATTTGCCATCGCCGGATAGGCCAAAAGCCCCATCAACGTCACCACCGCGCCCACAATACCCGAGGCGGTCGAAAACACCGCACAGGTCAGCAGCGCCGCAATGGCCAGTGATCCGGGCAGATTGCGCGCCGCCATATAGAGCGAATAAAACAGGCGATCCACGATATTGGCCCGCTCCACCACATATCCCATGAACAGGAACAGCGGGATCGCAACCAGCGTGTCATTCTCCATCACCGAATAGGTATTCTGGTTCAGCAGATAGAAAATATTGTTGTTAAAGATGTCGGCAAATGAATCTATCCCGCCTTGGAAATAGGCGTAATATCCAAATCCGACGCCCATCGCGATCAGCGTGAAGGCAATGGGAAAACCCAACAAAACCAGCACGATAAACATGCATAGCATCAGGATGGCGACTTCGGGGTTACTCATGGTTTTGATCTTTCAGGAAGCGGCCAGATGGCTCAGGTGGGCTTGTGATCGACGGCAGATGGCACAGCGGATTGCGCAGGGCCGGGGCTGCCAGCTGCGTCTGTGGTCATATGCATCAGCATGTCTTCGGTTTCTTGCACATCATCCAGACGGTCCATCCAGACACCGCTGCGCATCGCACCCCAGCAGCGCATCAATTCGGCGATGCCCTGCAACAACAGCAATCCACCGGCCATCGGGATCAGGGTCTTGAAAAAGTAGATCTGGATGCGCGCAGGGCTGTTCCAGCTGACTTCCTTGTAGCGCCAGCTGTCAGCGGCAATTTCCCAGCCGTACCAGAACAGCGCCAGAATGCCGGGAAAGAAAAACAGCAGATACAACAGGAAATCCAGCCGCGCCTGCCATCTGACCGAAAACAGCCGGTACAGCACGTCACCGCGCACATGGCTGTCTTGCGCCAGCGCATAGGGGCCGGCCATCAAAAACAGCGCGCCATACATTTGGACCATCATGTCAAACGCCCAGACCGTGGGCGCATTCATCACATAACGCATGAAAACTTCGTAAGACACCGACAGCGTCAGAATCAGGATACACCACCCGAAGGCCCGCCCGACCCACAGGCTTAATCCTTCGATGGCATGCACGATCTTGGTCACTTGAAACTACCCTCCTGCAGGGGATGTACGTCGCTCACCCTTCTTTTGTGGCGCGGCGCATGGCAAAAATGGAGGCCCCTGTGCAGGGCCTCCAACGTGAATATCCGGGGCTCAGATCACCCGAAATAATGGTTATAGGCCAGCTTGTAGTCGGGCTGGTTCAGGTTCAGATACCCCATGACATTCTTGGCATAGGCTTTCTGGCTTTCGATCACCTTGGCAAAGAACGGGTCTTCGCCGGAAATCCGGTCTACCACAACGTCCCAAGCCTTCAGCTGATCGGCCATAACATCATCCGGTGTGCGCCAGACATTGACGCCCTGTTCGTCGCGCAATGTGTTCAGATCATCGGCATAGCGTTTGGTGTTGTTCCAATAGAAGTTGGAATTCTCGGCCTCTGATGCATAGCGCAGGATCGCCTGAAGTTCGGCGGGCAAGGCATTGAATTTATCAGCATTAAAGGTGATTTCAAAGAATTCCTGGCTCTGGTGGAAAGAGGCCAGCATGTAATCCTTGGACACGTCCTGCATCCCGAAGTCACGGTCAGACGTCGGGTTGTTGAATTCGGCCGCGTCGATCAGGCCGGATTTCATCGCAGGCTGGATTTCACCACCGGGAAGCTGCACAACAGACATGCCCATTTCCAGCAGAACATCCGCTGCCAGACCCACGGTGCGGTACTTGAGGCCTTTCATCTGATCTGCCGAAGTGATCCGTTCTTTGAACCAGCCCAGCGGCTGTGCGGGCATTGGCGAGTTGAAGAAAGACACAACATTCAAGCGCAGCGATGCCATCAGCTCGTCAAACAATTCCTGACCGCCGCCATAGTTGACCCAGCCCAGCACCTCTTGCGAGGACCAGCCAAAGCAGGGGCCGGTGCCAAACAACGAGGCGGTTTTGGATTTGGAATACCAATAGGCAGGCACGTAGTGGGCCGCATCCAGCACCCCACGGTGTACCGCATCCTGCATCTGGCTGGTTTTGACTACCGAATCCACAGGCAGCAATTCGATCTTCAGCGCACTGCCGGCCATCGCGTTGACACGTTCGACATAGGATTGGGCGTTTTCAAGGAAAATACCACCGCCCCAAGCGGCCTGCATTTTCAAGGTTGTGGTGTGATTTTCTGCAAGCGCCGGTGTCGCCAGGGCGGCGGCCCCTGCAACAGCAGAGCCGCGCAGAAACTTTCTGCGGTTCAGAGTATCTGTCATGTTTCCTCCCAAGGAATTTTCAGGCGTGGCAGCGGATCGCCCCCGCCCGCCAATTTGGTTTTTTTGGACGCCGCGTTGGTGTGGATTGCCCGCCTCCTCCCAGGGTGGGCAGCACACCGTCATTTTCGCATGATCCATGTAAATATTGAGACGAACTGTCTGTAATAACAAGCATTTCTTCAACGAAACCATAGCTGCGCCGCGGCTCGAAACCGCTCGTACACCCCCGCAAACAGGGGGGGTTTTCGGGAAAATGATGCGGATTTCGGGCGTATGTTTTTTTGAAATCGAGGCGGTAATCAATTGTTAAGAATGTCTAATTCCCCGTTACCAACCCGGGGGTGTTGCCGATTGTTTTTTCGGATTTTTACACAGCAAAAGCGCGAAGCACCTGCCTCGTTTCCGGGTGAAATTTTTTGCAGATCTGTGCTGTCGCTCACGAAATCTGTATACATAGAATTCGGTATTATCGTTTTGATGGGCGCGAATTACCTGCGTTTTTGGCGATTCGGGCGGTTTTCCAGAAAATTGTATACAATTATGAAATGCCAGCCTATCGTCACAGCGAACGGGGGGCGAAATGGCGTCAAAGTCGGGACATCTTAGTCAGTTTGAAAAGGCGATGCTGGATCTCAGGTCATTGATCCTGGGCGGAGAATTTGACGAAGGGCAGCGTCTGTCCGAAATTGCCGTGTCCAAGCTGCTGGGCATTTCGCGCACACCTTTGCGACAGGCCATGGACAGATTGGTAGCCGAAGGGTTGCTGGCGCGTATCCCGACGGGGGGGTGTCGGGTGGCGACCTTTACCAGAGCCGATATCGCCGATGCGATCGAAATTCGCGGTGTGATCGAAGGCACCGCTGCACGCATGGCCGCGGAACGGGGCTGTGATCCTGATTTGATGGCGGCGGCATTGGCGACGCTGGATCGGATTGACGGCGCGCTGAATGCCCCGGACGGGATTAACTTTGACCTCTATGTACAGGAAAACGCACAGTTTCATGATCTGATCGCGCGGTTGTCGGGCAGTACCCTGATCATGCGCGAAGTCGAACGGGTGGCGCTGCTGCCGCTGGCATCGCCCTCGGCGTTTCTAAGCGATCAGGCGGTGATCCCTGACTTTCAGGATTCCCTGCGCCATGCCCAACGTCAGCACCGCGCCATTCTCGAAGCCATTACCAATCGCGAGGGCGGGCGTGCCGAGGCACTCGCGCGTGAACACGCCCGCCTTGCGTTGATCAACTTTACCTATCTCACCGAACACAAACCCCCACTGGCCAAGCGGGTGCCCGGGTTGGCTTTGGTGGCAAATATTGACCCTCTCAGGAGACAAGAATGACCAATCTTACCGATGTAATGTCCCAATATTCCAACCCCGTGCAAATGCTGCGCAATTCAAAGATCGGCATGTATGTCTATCCGGTTGTCGCCCCGGAATTTACCAACTGGCGCGACGAACAGGCGGCGTGGCGTCATTCTTCGGTCTTGTTCGACCAGACCCACCATATGGACGAGCTGATTGTCGAAGGGCCGGATGCCGAGGCGTTTTTGTCTCATGTCGGGATCAACGGATTTGCCAATTTCGATCTTAACCGCGCCAAACACTTTGTGCCTGTCACACCCGCAGGGCATGTGATCGGCGATATGATCATTTTCCGCGAGCGGCTCGACAAATTTGTTCTGGTGGGCCGTGCCCCCACCGCCAATTGGGTCAAGTTTCAGGCGGCGGTGGGACAATGGAAAGTACGTCTGTTCCATGATCCGCGCTCCAACAGCCGCCCTGATGGCGAACGGGTGTTGCGCACCCATTACCGGTTCCAGATCCAGGGCCCGGATGCGCCGGCGATCTTTGAGAAAATCAATGGCGGTCCGGTGCCGGATATTCCGTTTTTCCATGTTGACGCGATCCATGTCGGGTCCAAAAAGGTACAGGCCCTGCGTCACGGCATGGCCGGCGCGCCCGGTCTGGAAATCTGGGGGCCCTATGCGGATAAACATTATATCCAATCCACGATCCAGCAGGCCGCCCGTGATATCGGGGTGAATCTGGTGCAGGTCGGCAGCCGCGCCTATTCGACCAACACCTTGGAATCCGGCTGGATTCCCTCGCCGTTGCCGGGGATCTATAGCGGTGACGGAATGATGCAGGAATACCGCGACTGGCTGGGCGCAGACAGCTATGAGGCGGCGGGATCTATCGGCGGCTCTTTCGTTTCCGAGGACATTTCAGATTACTATGTGAATCCTTTTGAACTGGGTTATGGTTTTTACATCGGGTGGAAAAAACAGGATTTCATCGGCAAAGCGGCGCTGCAAAAGATGAAAGACGGGCCAAACCGCCACAAGGTCACCTTTGAATGGAACAAGGAGGATGTTCTCAAGGTCATTGCCAGCGGATTGGAGCAAGGCACCCCCTACAAATGGATTGATTTCCCGCAGCCCAATTATGCGTCATCCTCTGCGGATATGGTGATGCAGGGCGACAAGATGGTCGGGATGAGCATGTTCAACGGCTTTAGCTACAATGAACGCTGTTTCCTGAGCCTTGGGGTGGTCGCACCCGAGGTGCAGGTGGGTGATGTCCTGACGATGAAATGGGGCGAACCGGAACAATCCGGCAAGACCTCTACCGAGGCCCATAAACAGATAGACATCCGCGTGCGTGTTTCTGCGACACCCTATGCCAAGGATGCCCGCGAGAATTATGCAGACAGCTGGCGCAGCAAATCCAGCTGAGGCTTCGAACTGGCACAGAGGCAGGGCGATTATGTGCCCTGCATCCGCTCCAAAAAACGTCACCATGTCGATACTGGGAGGAAAAGACATGAAAATTAAGATATTACTGGCCGCATCATTGATCGCCGCGGCGGCACTTCCGGCCCTTGCCGAAGAATTGAGTTTTGCGAATTTCACCCCGCCTTTTCACACCGTGAATGCATCGGTGATCGAAAAGATGAACAGTGATCTGAGCGCAGCCACCAATGGTGCCCTCACTGTGCGGGGCTATCATGGCGGCGAACTGGGCGCAGGGCCTGTCGAACAATATGTGCGGGTGGTGCAAGGCGTTGCCGATATCGCCTGGGGCTTGCCCGGTTATACGTCGTCGCAGTTTGAAAAAACCATGATTGTGGAACTGCCCGGCACGCTGAACAACGATGCGCCGGGCTATAAGGCGCTGTGGGATGCCTATGCAGACAACCTCGCTGGTGAATTTCCCGCAACAATTCCGGTGGCGCTTTGGACCTCTGAGCCAAATATCTTTATCATGAAAGATCACGTCATCCGCACGCCTGCGGATCTGGCGGGCTTGAAGGTGCGTGTGGCCGGTGCCACGGCGGCAGATGTCGCCATTGCGCTGGGGGCGACCCCCGTGCAGATGCCAATCAATCAGGTTTATAATGCCCTGCAAACCGGGCTGATTGACGGGGTGATCACCGGGGCATCAACGCTGAATGATTTCAAACTGGATGAAGTTGCCAACAGCTATACCTTTGGTGCAAATCTGGGGCGGTTGGCGTTTTATGCGGTGATGAACGAAGCCAAGTTCAACAGCTTGAGCGCGGATCAACAGGCCGCAGTGAAAAGCGTGATCGGTGTTGGCCTGTCCAAAAGCGCCGAAGATGCGTGGAATGCCACGGCGATCGCGGCGACAGATGCGGCACGCAAGCTTGATGACAACACCTTTGTTGATCTCACCGATGAACAGGCCGCCGCTTTTGCAGCAATGATCGAACCCGTCACCAACGCCTATGTGGCTTCGGTCGGGGGTGAGGCCGCATTGGCCGCGATGCAGGCGCAGTAACCCGTGCTTGCAACCTTGCGGATATCGGCGGACAGGCTGATTGGTCTGTCCGCCAATCTGGGCGCTCTGGGATTGAGCGTCGAAGTGGTTGTGATCCTCGTTGATGTGGTCGGGCGCGCCTTGGGCCGCCCGCTGCTGGGATCACAGGATCTGATTACGATGGCGATGGTGATTCTGGTCTTTGGCGGTATGGCGCTGTGTGACCGTGACGGGGGCCATATTGCCGTTGATCTGATCGAACCTTATCTTTCCCCCGCTGTGAACCGCTGGATCAATATTTTTTCCGCTGTTCTGGGGGCGGTGACTTTTGTGTTTATCGCATGGGCCATCATCGAAAGCGCCAAGCTCAGCGTGATGCTGAACCTGTCCACCAATCTGTTACGCCTGCCCAAAGTCTGGTTTCAAAGCGCCTTGGCGGGATTTGCCATCCTGACCGCGCTTGGCATGCTGTTGCGCAGTGTCGAACTTGCATTCTCCGGGCGTGACATACGCACCGAACAAAGGCCGATTTTATGAATGTTGAGGCAATTGGATTTTTCGGAATCCTTGTGCTGCTGGGTTTGCTGGCCCTGCGTATTCCTGTTGCTCTGGCGATGTTTCTGGTGGGGTTTATCGGCATCTGGGTGATCAGCGGCTGGAATGCCGCGATGGGGCTGATGTCTTCGGAAACCTTCACACTGGCCTCCAGCCCCGAACTGGTGGTGGTGCCGCTGTTTATCCTGATGGGCAATGTCGCCTCTGCCACGGGCATGAGCCGCCAGTTGTATAATGCGGCCTATGCGGTGATCGGCCATGTGCGCGGCGGTCTGGCTTCGGCCACGTTGATCGGCTGTGGCGGGTTTGCGGCGCTGTCCGGCTCGTCGGTGGCCTCGGCGTTGACCATGGGCAAAGTATCCCTCTCCGAGATGGAGCGGTTTAATTATGATCCGCGCCTGTCCACCGGGGTGGTGGCCGCCGGGGGCACCTTGGGCATCCTGATCCCGCCCTCCACCGGCTTTGTGATTTTTGCCATTCTGACCGAACAATCCATTGGCCGCCTGTTTTTGGCGGGGGTGTTTCCGGGGCTGTTGTTGCTGACCTTGTTTGTCATCACCGTCAGCATCATTTGCTGGCTGCGCCCCGAGGCCGGCCCGGCGGGGCCGCGCACCTCAAACGCCGAGAAACTCTCGGCCTTGACCGGTGCCTTGCCGATCCTTTTGGTGATCCTTGTCACCATCGGCGGCATTTACGGCGGTCTGTTTTCACCCGTGGAGGCCGCAGGCGTTGGCGCGGCATTGGTCATTCTCTACGGTATGTTGATCGGACGGTTGTCTGTCGCCGTGTTCTGGGAGGCGGCGCGCAGTTCGGTGGTGACAACCGCCACTGTGATGCTGATCCTGATTGCCGCCCATATGATCAATCCGTTTCTCGCCCTCAGCCATGTGCCCGCCTATGTCGGTGCGGCGCTGGTGGCCTTGCAGCTTCCGGTGCTGGGTACCTTGGCGCTGATGTTGCTGATGTATCTGATATTGGGGTGTTTTCTGGAAGGGTTTGCGATGCTGGTGCTGACCTTGCCGATCTTCTTTCCGGTGGTTTTGCAACTGGGTATTGATCCGATCTGGTTTGGCGTTCTGGTGGTGCTGACACTGGAAATGGGGCTGATCTCTCCGCCGGTGGGGATCAATGTGTTTATCGTCAAATCCGTCGCGCCAAAGGTGGCTTTGGGCGATATTTTTCGCGGGGTTGCGCCGTTTTGGGTGGCGATGCTGGTGACGCTGGCAATCCTGATCGCCTTTCCGCAAATCTCGTTGTTTTTGCCCGATACAATGTTCAACTGATCAAGGGGGAGACCTATGGCCCATTCAAAATCCGCGCTGGTGATCTCGGCCCATTCCGCCGATTTTGTCTGGCGCTGCGGCGGGGCCATCGCGCTGCATCAATCGCTGGGCTATGAGGTTACGGTGGTGTGCCTGTCTTACGGCGAACGCGGCGAAAGCGCCAAATTGTGGAAGCAGCCGGAAATGACCCTTGAAAAGGTCAAAACCGGACGCCGTATCGAGGCAGAAAATGCCGCCAAAGCCTTGGACGTGCATGATATTCAGTTTTTCGATCTTGGCGATTACCCGCTGGAGATGGACCGCGCGGCAAAATACCGGCTGGTGGATGTGATCCGCGCCGTGCAGCCGGATTTCATGCTCAGCCATTCGCAATATGATCCTTACAACACCGATCATGCCTATGCGACGCAGGTGGCGCTGGAATGCCGGATGATTGCGCAGGCATGGGGCCATAATCCGGGCGAAAAGGTATTGGGCGCGCCACAATTGTATTTGTTTGAACCGCATCAGAGCGAACAGATGGCATGGAAACCCGATACGTTTCTCGACATCACGCCGGTCTGGGACAAAAAACGCGCCGCGATCGAATGTATGCAGGGGCAGGAACATCTGTGGGATTTCTATACCCGCCTCGCCCAGCAGCGCGCCAATCATTTCAAACGCAATTCAGGGGGGCAATCGGGCGGGCGCGCGTGCCAATATGCCGAAGGCTTTCAATCAATCTTTCCGCGCACGGTGGACCAATTATGAGCGATATTGCACATCTCGGACATGTCGAGATTTACACCGATAAATTCGACCAAAGCCTTGATTTCTTTACCCGTGTCTATGGGCTGACCTTGTCAGAGGATGACGGCAAAAGCGCCTATTTGCGGGCCTTTGACGATTATGAATTCCACAGTCTGAAACTGACCCGCCATACCACCACCGGCGTCGGCCATATTGCCTATCGCGCCAGTTCCGAGGCGGCGTTGCTGCGCCGTGTCGCGGTGATCAAAGCCAGCGGTTTCGAGGTGATCGGCTGGGTCGAGGGCGATGCCGGCCACGGCCGTGCCTTTCGCTTTAAAGATCCGTTTGAACATACGTTTGAAATCTATTGGGATACCCAGCGCTATCAGCCGCCCGAGGCCGAAAAACCGGCGCTCAAGAACATCGCGCAGCGCTATCACGGGCGCGGCTGTTGCCCGCGCCGCTTGGATCATTTGAACCTGCTGGCCAGCGATGTTGCCGAATTCCGCCGCTTTATGGAAACCTGTCTGGGCAGTCGGGTCACCGAAATGATCCAGCTCGACAATGGCCGTGTTGGCGGCTGTTGGTTCACGGTCAACAACAAAAGCTATGATCTGGCCTGCACCGAAGAACATGGTGGCGCTGACGGGCGGTTCCACCATGTGACCTATGCCACCGATCAACGCGAAGACATCCTGCGTGCCGCCGATATTTTCCTTGAAAACAATGTGCATATCGAAACCGGCCCGCATAAACACGCGATCCAGGGCACGTTTTTTCTCTATGTCTGGGAACCTGCGGGCAACCGCATCGAACTGGCCAATGCCGGGGCGCGTCTGATCCTTGCACCGGATTGGCAACCGGTGATCTGGACCGAAAGTGAACGCAAAAAGGGCCAGGCATGGGGGCTTAAGACCATCGACACCTTCCATACCCACGGCACCCCGCCTGTTCGCAAGGCACCTTGAGATGTCCGTCGTCGTGCAAAACATCCCGCGTGCCGATCCGGCGATTGTTGATGGTCTGGCAAAGATGGGCGTGGCCACCGTACATGAGGCGCAGGGCCGCTCTGGCTTGCTGGCAAGCTATATGCGCCCAATTTTTCGTGGCGCCAGCGTGGCGGGCAGTGCGGTGACCATCCTCGCGCCACCCTGTGACAATTGGATGCTGCATGTGGCCATCGAACAGCTGCAAGCGGGGGATATTCTGGTGCTGGGCACCACGTCGCCTTCGGATGCCGGATATTTCGGGGATCTTCTGGCCACTTCGGCACAGGCGCGCGGGTGTCGCGGTCTGGTGATTGATGCGGGGGTGCGTGACATCCGCGAACTGGAGGACATGGGATTTCCGGTCTGGTCCAGGGCGGTCTGCGCCCAAGGCACGGTCAAGGAAACCCTGGGATCGGTGAATGTGGCAATCACCTGTGCCGGGGCCCGCGTGGCACCCGGTGATGTGATTGTGGCGGATGATGACGGGGTTTGCGTGGTCAAACGTCAAGACGCGGCACAGGTGCTGGCAGCGGCCGAAAAGCGGGTGCAGGATGAAACTGCCAAACGCGCCCGTTTTGCCGCCGGAGAGCTGGGGCTTGATCTATACGACATGCGTCCGCGTCTGGCGGCCAAGGGATTGAAATATGTCTGAGGGCATCCGCTGTATGTGGATGCGCGGCGGCACGTCCAAAGGCGGGTATTTTCTGGCCGCAGACCTGCCTGCGGACCGGGCGGCGCGGGATGCGCTGTTGTTGCGGATCATCGGATCGCCGGATGCACGCCAGATTGACGGCATGGGCGGTGGGGATCCCCTGACCTCCAAACTGGCGATCATCAGCCCCTCAACGCGGGATAATTGTGATGTGGATTACTTGTTTTTACAGGTTTTTCCCGACCGCGCGCTTGTGACGGATGCGCAGAACTGCGGCAATATCCTTGCTGGTGTCGGCCCCTTTGCAATCGAGCGCGGCCTTGTCCCTGCGGGTGACGGGCAAAGTGACGTGCGGATCTATATGGAAAACACCGGACAATCGGCGGTGGCGCGGGTGCAGACGCCAAAGCGGCAGGTCAGCTATCAGGGTGGCGCGCGGATTGACGGGGTGCCGGGGCAGGCGGCCCCGATTGCCATCACCTTTGAGGACACCGCCGGATCATCCTGCGGGGCGCTGTTCCCCACCGGGCAGGGGCGCGACAGGATCAACGGTATGGCCGTCACCCTGATCGACAATGGCATGCCCTGCGTGTTGATGCGGGCGGCGGATTTCGGGCTGTCGGGCAATGAGCCCCCCGAGGTGCTGGAAGCAAACGCCGCGCTGCGCCAGCAGTTGGAAGACATACGCCTGATCGCGGGGCCGATGATGAACCTTGGCGATGTCACCGATAAATCTGTGCCGAAAATGACCCTGCTGTCGGCCCCGCAGCAGGGCGGCGCCATCACCAGCCGCAGCTTTATCCCGCACCGCTGTCACAAGGCGGTCGGGGTGCTGGGCGCGGTCAGTATCGCCACCGCCTGTCTCAGCAAAGGCACCGTTGCGCAAGGGCTTGCCGTGATACCGCAAGGCGCGGTCAAACATATCTCGGTGGAACATCCCAGCGGCGAGATGACCGTGGTCGGCCATATGGATGCCTCTGGCGGGCTGGCGCGCAGCGATGTTCTGCGCACGGCCCGCAAGCTGATGGATGGTCTGGTGTTTTGATCCGGCGGCGCGGCGGATCTGCGTCACATCTCAAGCTGATGGATCTGCACTGCAGGGCAGGCTTTTTGGGCAAGGTCACAGATATGGGCGTGATGGGTGAGATAAATCACCTGGCCTGAGGTGCTCATCGCGCCAAGCAGCTCAAACGCCCTGGCGGCGCGGGCATCATCAAAGCTTTCCATGATGTCATCGGCAATGAACGGCACCGGACCATTGTTGCGGGTGAATTCATGATAGCCCGCGATGCGCAACGCCAGATAGAGCTGCGCACGGGTGCCTTCGGACAATTGTT
Organism: Sulfitobacter sp.; assembly: GCA_047634585.1. GTDB lineage: Bacteria > Pseudomonadota > Alphaproteobacteria > Rhodobacterales > Rhodobacteraceae > Sulfitobacter. The sequence goes on from JBLIAN010000008.1 coordinate 61,406, forward strand.
CGGCCTGTTTTGATCCGCCCTCGGCGGCCAGTGCCACCAGGACTTCGCGGCTGCCGTCCGGTTGTGCGGCCAGCCCCGAATAGCGGCCCAGTGACATGGCGTAAAAGGCTTCGGAGGCGCGGTTCAACATGCCGCTGCGGTGGGTGTCACGGTAGTGGCGCAGGGCGGCGTCCACGGCCAAAAGCCCCAGCCGTTTTTGCAAGTGCTGGCGCGCGCCTTCGGCCATTTCCAGCAGCAGGGTCTGGCGCTGTTCTTCGAGCCGCGCCACCGCGCCGTCACCGCCAACCTTGTTCAATGCGGCTTCGGCATCGCGATAGGCGGTATGGGCCTCATCCTGATTTGCCCGCAGGACCGCCAGATCGGTTTCCAGCCCCTGCGCCCGCGCCGCCAGACTTGTTTCATCCAGCCCCTCAAGGCACTGCAATGCCTCGGGCAAGTTGGCAGACCGGGTGCGCGTACACAGATCATCGACAGCGTCCTGACGGGTTTTCAACACTGCGGCGCGGTCTTTGGCGCGCGACAGGGCCGCGCGGGTCTGCGCCCAAGTGGTCACGCCGAAAAAGCCCGAAATTTCAGCAATCCGCCGACGGTGGATTTTGGCGTTTCGACCCAGATCATCAAGGGCGTCTTGCGCCGATTTCAGACGGGTTTGCAGGGTGTTATGCTGGTTGTCCGCCGTTTCAGCGGCGCGTAATCTTTGGAACAACTGCCGCCAGATGTCATGTGGTTGCCCCGTGGCCGAACCGCCCAGATCACGGTCTAGCGCCGCCACCGCCTGTGCAAACTGATCCTTGTTGCCCTGCATCGCGGTAATGCGGCGGTCCAGATCATGCCGCCGGTCCAGATGACCGCGCAGCAGGTCCAGTTCGTCCAGAACCGCCCGCATCTGTGGCGCATCGGGGGGGGCGTCGGCCATCCATGTCTCTGCACAGGCGGCCTGCCACTCCGCTTGCCACTGGGTCAGGGCTGTTGCGGCCCGGTGCAGTGCTTCTTCTCGATCTGCCAGCGCCTGTTTTGCCACGGTATCCGCATCGCTGAGCACGGCAATTTCGGTGGCGCGGTCCAGCAGCGATTGCGCGGTTTCCAAGGCCAAAGCCAGCCCGGTATCTGCCGCCATGTCACGCCCTGCCTGCTGCATCGCTTGTAGCAGCGCCTTTTGGGCGGTCCTGACAGCGGCGTCTGATTGGGCCAATATCCGTGCGGCGTTGTTGCGCTGGCGCAGGGCGTCACGGGCGGTTTGCAACCCTGCGACCCAAGCCTGAAATCCGCTCAGGCTCATGTCAACGGGCAGTTCTGCCAAGGTGGCCGCAATGATCCGTGTCAGCCGCTGCGCCAGGGTGTCACATTCGCCCTGCGCCCTGGCCACCGCGGATTTCGCCGCATCGGTCAATTCCTGCGCCTCGGCCAAGGCGCGTTTGGCCGCTTGCGCCAGTTCGGCGCGCCCGCGCTGATCAGCCGCAGCGGCGGTGATCTGATCATCAAGGCGCATGCCCGCTTCGAACAGATCGGCGGTTTCCGGTGTCAATGCCACGCGGTGCCTGGCCCAAGCCGCCTCACGCTGGGCCCGGATATCCGCCGCCTGTTCCAGTGTCACCCTTGTGGCGTTTTCGGTTTCGCTTGAATGGCTCTGGCGTTGGGCCTGTTCATTTTCGAGCCGCGCAAGGCTGTCGCTTTCTTGGGTGAACCTGCGGATTGCCGCCTCTGTTTCCCGTGCCAGTTGATCCAGTGCGGCGCGATCCGGCGGGATCAGGTTTTCCAGCGCCGCAGCATCGCCAGACCACGGCGCAAGGGCGGCGCATTTTTCTGCCAGATCGGCCTCGGTCTGGGCCAAACCGGCCTGGGCGCGGGCCAATGTGCCTGCCGGATCATCGCGCCTGATCCCCTGTACCAAGCCGCCGAGCCCGCCCAGATCGGCGGTGCTGCCACCGGCCTTTTGCAACCTGTCGGCGCTGCGCGTGGCCTCGGTTTTGGCGCGGGTCAATTCGGTGCTGGCGCTGGCGTGGTCTTTGGCCACAGCGGCATAGCCATCAACCAGGCCGCGCAACCGCCCGCAAAGGCCAACATCGGGCAACAGCGCCGCTGCATCGCCCCCCGATCGGCCCAAATGCACAAGACTGGCCCTCACGGTATCCTTGGCGGCCTGTTGTTCCTTCAGGCGTTTGGGCAGATCGGTGAGCGCCGTATCATAGGCGGATTTCAACGTTTCTATGTGATCGAATTCTGATTTTTTTGATAATACTTCAATATCTTGTGGGGCGTTCTTCATCTCGCTTTCAAGGCCGGACACAGCCTGATGTGCCGCCTCAAGCCGGGTGGCCATTTCGGTTTCCGCACGGTCCAGCACCGGCAATTCGTCCAGCCAGACCTCGGGTGGCGCGGGCAGATCGCCATAATCTGCGATCTCGCTTTCATAGCGTTTGAGGCGCAGGGCCAGCGGCAGCGCCGCAACCAGTCGTTCGGTTTCGATGATCCCGGCCTGCGCGGTTTCCGCCTCCTGACGGGTGCTCTGCCATGCCTCATGTGCCGCATCGCGGGCCTTGGCCAGACGGGAAAATTCGGCGGCGGCGGTATCCAGCTCTTTCATTTGATCGCCCAAAGCATCAAATTCTGCGCGCAGTTCTTTCAGCCGCCCCTTGCGTCCGGTGGTGTTCAGAAATTCATCCGCCGCACCGCGATGGGCCTCCAGTTGCGTGGCCAGATCGCTTAACCCTGCGCTGGCTTGAAACAACAATTCCCCCAGATCGCCCTCACTGGCGAGGATGCTTTGCCCGCCATCATCCAGCGTCTGACGGTTCAACGAAAACATCGCCGCATAAGACGCCCGATCCAGCCCGCGCAACCCGCCTTGCAACAGGGCTTCGACCTGCGGCACCCCCTGTAGATCCAGCAGCGAATGATCGCGTTTTTTCACGCGGATCAGATCATGGGTCTGGCCGTCAATATCAAGCGCGGCCCCCAGTTGCATAGAACCATGCGGATGCAGGAAATTCATCGTGCTGCGCACGGGGATTTGGAACAACAGATCAAGCCATGCCGACAGTAGCGTGGATTTGCCCGCCTCATTGGCCCCATAGATCACATGGAAATCAGGGCTGCCGCCGGGCGGGGCGGCAAAGCTCAGGCTTTGATCGGTGAATTTGCCATAGCGGGTCAGATCAAGACGGTTCAGGCGCATGGTTCAGCTTTCGTTTTCTTCAAGACGGGCCAGCAGATGGATCGCACCCTCTTGCATCGCCTGTTCAAGGGCGCGGCTGACCTCGGTCTCGCTGTCGCCCATCAATCCGCGCAATTCCTTTGGCAGATGTTTGGTGATCAGGTCCAGTTCTGCAACCACACGCGGATCATCCACCCGCAAACTGCCCGCACTGACCAGCGCCGCCATTTCACCCAGCGCCCCTGCGGGCCGGGTGTTTTCGCCCGATTGCAAGCCAATTTCCACCTTGTCGATCCACAGCGTGCCAATCTGTTCGGCAACGGATTGCGCCTGTTCGCGCAGCAGATCCGCATCGCGATGGGCGCGCCAGGCAAGGGGGGAATTGCCCTGCAACATCGGGCGCACAATCAGGTGTTCCGCGTCATGCTCGCGCCGCGCGGTTTTCAAAGATTGCGTGAGCGCCGTAACCAGATCGCCCCAATCCGCGATGTCATGGCAGGGCACCGGCAGGCGCTCGAACTGTGCTGTCGCCAACGGCTTTTGTATCAGATCCACCGCGCCGTCATCCGCAACAGACACCAGGGTCACGGATTTCTGCCCGTCTTCGCCAATGTCGCGGCCCTGCGGAATGCCGGGCATCACCACGGTGGTTGGCCCCGCATGCACCGCGCGTTTGTGGATATGGCCCAAGGCCCAATAGTCAAATCCGGTGTGTTGCAGATCGGCCAAGGTGCACGGCGCATAGGGATCATGGCCGGATGCGCCCCCCAGACTGGTGTGCAGCAACCCGATGTTAAACGCCCCCGCCACCGGCGCGCTGAAATGATCCAGCAGGCTTTCGGGGGCATGGGGCAGACGAAAGGAAATGCCATGCACCGCTATGGCATGATTGTTCCAGCGGGTTTCCACCGCTTCGGCGCGGCCTGAAAATACTTTGACGGCCGCGGGCAATACCAGTTCACGGGTGATCTTTGAGGCGGCATCATGGTTGCCGCGGATCAGATAGGTCGGGATTTCTGCGGCCGACAGGCGTTCAAGTTCCTGCACCAGAAACCGCGCGGTTTTCATCGAGGTCTGGCCACCATCATAGAGATCCCCGGCAATGACCAGCGCCTGCACCTGTTCGGAAATGCACAGATCAACGATCCGCGACAGGCAGCTGCGGCTGGCATTGCCCACCAGTTCCGCCAATCCGGGATCGCGCAATGCCAATGATTTCAACGGGGAATCGAGGTGGATGTCAGCGGTATGAACAAATTTGAATGCCACGCGACGCCCCAGACTTAAACCTATGGGTGAGTATTGATCTGCGCGCCCGACAGCGTCAAGCCAGACCAGCCGGAATTGCAAGACGCGGCCGACCTCGCTGTGAAAAATATACTTTTTGCCAATCACCGGGGAATGCCCCTATTCTGGCCGTCACAACAGCGACGCGCGACCGCGCCAGCAATGATAACGGCAGATGAGGACACATGGCAGACAGCAAAGCGGAAAGCCTGACCAACAAGGCCTATAAACATCTGCGCAATGATATTCTGAGCTGCCGGTTGAACCCCGGTCAAAAGCTGGTGATTTCGGTCTTGGTGGCACAACTCGGCTATAGTCTTGGTGCGATCCGCGAAGCCCTGTCGCGGCTGACCTCTGAAGGGCTGGTGGTGTCAGAGACCAACAAGGGGTTTCGCGTCGCGCCCATCACCCAGGCCGATCTTGAGGATCTGACGCGGGTGCGGGTGTTGATTGAGGTGGAATGCCTGAACAGCGCCATTGAACAGGGTGATCTGGCATGGGAATCAGGGATTGTTGCCAGCCTGTTCGAATTGTCCCGCACCCAGATGTACGACAGCGCGGATCCCGAACGGGTTCATCCGGGATGGCAGGGGGCACATGCACGGTTCCACACCGCCCTTGTTGCAGGCTGCAACAGCCCTTGGCTTTTGCGTCTGCGCGAACAGCTGTATTCACAATCCGAACGCTATCGCAGCGTGTCCGTGCCTTTGGGGCGGCGCAACCGTGATGTGGGGGCCGAACATCAGGCGATTGCCGATGCTGCCCTTGCCCGCGACAAAACCGCCGCAGCCGCCGCCATGCGCAGCCATCTGGAACAGACCACGCGTATCCTGATCGAGGCCGAAATTGCCGGGGCCGCAGCGGGCAGGGCGGATTGATTTGCCAACGCGGCGGCAGGGCAAAGATATAGATCAATAGCGCCGCAGCCGGCGGTGAAAACCGGCAGTGTTGCCATGATTTAATGTACTAATGTAAAAATAATGTATTATTATTGACGCCCCCCGGTTTAGCTGCTACATCCCGACACTCAAGCCCGCCCCTCGGTCCAGTGGTGTCTTTGGCGACCGGACCCTTTGAAATACATCACGAAAGAGAACGATCATGAAATTCATGTCTTATGCCGCCGCTGGCGCACAGGGTCTTGCTGTTGAAACCGACGGCCAGTTTCGCGGGCTAAACGCCACTGCACCGGAATATCCCGGCACATTGTTGTCGTTGATCCGCAAGGGCGGCACGGCACTGGCCGATGCGGCGGCGGTTCTGGCCAAAGGCGCTGTGATCGACATGGATAAGATCAATGCATTGCCGCCGGTTTCCGACCCCGAGAAAATCGTCTGTGTGGGGCTGAACTACAGCGATCACTCTGCCGAAAGCGGTTTTGATCAGCCCACATACCCGACATTGTTCGGCCGCTTTAATTCCAGCCTGATCGGTCACAACGCGGCGATCATCCGCCCGCAATGTTCGCAGCAGCTTGATTACGAAGGCGAACTGGTTGCGATCATCGGCAAGGATGCCAAAGACGTCTCCGAGGACGACGCGCTTGATTATGTTGCGGGTTATTCGGTGTTCAACGATGCCTCGATCCGTGATTACCAGTTCAAATCACCACAATGGACTGCAGGCAAAAACTTTGATGATACGGGCGCCTTTGGCCCTGCCTTTGTCACGGCGGATGCCCTGCCCAAAGGCTGTCTTGGCCTGCGTCTGCAAACCCGCCTGAATGGTGTGGTGGTGCAGGATGCGGTGATTGATGACATGGTGTTTTCGGTCGCACAGCAGGTGGCGATCTGTTCACAGTTCATGACCCTGCGGGCAGGCGATGTGATTGTCACAGGCACCCCCTCTGGTGTCGGCATGGCGCGCAAACCCCAGTTGTTTATGAAAGACGGTGATATCTGCGAGGTCGAGATCGACCAGATCGGCCTGCTGCGCAATCCGGTCAAAGACGGCTGAAGGCACACCAGGTGCAGCATTCTTGTGTAAAATCCGGTGCAGCTTGGGCTGCATCGGGCAGGGCGGGCGATCAAGATTGACATTCCCGACTATTATAGTCAGGCTTGGGAGAATGTCCTAGCCACCCCAAGGCAGCCCGGACTCCGCACACGACAGGAGCCCGCAATGCAAAAGCCCCCAAGACAACCGGAACCGGAGCACACGGCAAAAGACGGCAACATCTGCCGTGACGAGCTGTTGTCAGCGGCACTGAATGCGCCGCAACATGATTGTTTTCCGTTAGAGATGCTGCTGGATCGTTTCGAGGCCCGCCCATGAGCCTCAGCCAGCGCCCGAAAACCATTGAAATCGACCCAGAGACCAACGCGGTGCCCACCTTTGATGTGCGCGATCTGATCCCCGGCGGCGTGCAGGCGCGGCTGGTGCTGGACGGGCAGGCCTATGTGTTGCGGATCACACGGGCGGGCAAGTTGATCCTGACGAAATAGCGCGATGGTCAGTGCCCGATTGCATCTGCCGTGGCTTTGTGTTTGCTGCGGGGCGCATTGTCCGGCAAGCGGAGACCCCCCATGCCCAAAACCCCAAGCCCCTGCATTGATGTCTGCAAGTTCAAACGCGAGGGCCATTGCATCGGTTGTTCGATGACCAAGGTGCAGAAGAAATTGTTCAAATCCCTTAAGAAAGACGCCTATCGTCAGGCTTTTGTAGGGTTTTTGACAGATCAACAGGCACGGATGGGAAGATACAGCCATTGGGCAAATGCCTATGGAAAAAAGCTTAAAAAACGCAAACTGCCGCCGCTGGATCAGATGATCAAATAAAGGGTGGCGGGCAACGGCCCCTTCGTCCCGCACTGCCGACAGTGACAGCTTGAAATCCCCCTCGGATCTATTCGGGAATTTCTAACCAAAGCGGCTTCCTGCCCCCCTGAAAAGTAAAAGGCCGGCGCGCGGCCAGCCTTTTAAAAACAACATGTTGCCCAGTGTTCAGCGCAGATGGGCGCGCAGGAACCATGCGAATTTTTCATGGGTCTGACCGCGGGCAATACAGAGGTCTTCGGTCAATGTATCCCCGTGGGAGGCGGCCAATTCGCCGCAACCTGCCAGCGTTTTTGCCAGAATTTCCTGTGCCTCAAGCATCGCTTTGATCATGTCTTCGGCGCTGCCTTGTCCGTCACTTTCGGACACTTTGGACGTCTTGACCATCACCGACAACCGCCCTTCGGCGTGGCCATCCAGGGCCTTGACGCGTTCGGCAAGGTCATCCTGCGCGATAAAGTGGTCTTCGTAAATTTTCTGGAACATGTCGTGCAGGGGGCCAAAGGCCATGCCGGTGACATTCCAGTGAAAGTTCTGCGCAAGCATGGTGGTCACGGCGGTTTCCGCAACGGTCTGGTTCAGCGCCTCAACGATCTGGGTTTGCGCGTCAGTCGAAAGGGCGGCGGCGGTCTGTGTCATTGTTGGCTCCCAAAGTAAAAGTTTTGGCTGGCTGGCAAGACGCTGGCTGGCGATACAGGGTATGTATATCACCAGAACAATATTCCAAGAGTTATTTGGAATAATTCTAAATCAGACGGAAATGCTCGGAAATGGTGCCGATCAGATAGCCCAGATTGCGCCGGTGTTCGGGCGGGATGCGCGAGCGGATCAGGAATGTGAAACTGTTGCTGTCGTGATTTTGCACCGCTTCGGCGGCGCGCAGCAGCCATGCTTCGTCAAAGGACACCTCAGCAACACCGGGGCGGAACAGGGTCGGCGTCTGGCCCATCGCCTGTGCCAGACAGCGGGTCAGGGTTTCGATATAGGCGGATTTGGCGATCTGCGGGGTTGTTGACAACACGGCGCAGGCTTCAAACAGATCGGTGCGGGCGCTGGTGCGACAGGCAAGTGCTGCCAGGCGCAACTGGTTCAGGATCGCCAGCAAGGCAGGGGAAAAATCATCCTGACAGGACCGGGGCAGGCGGGCCTCAGAGGCGCTGCCGCGCTCGGACAGCGGCAACACAGAACGTAAATTGGGCTGATGCATGGGGTGGGTGACTCGGCCTGTTGAATACCTGACAATAACTATCTGATTTATGGGGGCCAATCAACAGCGGATCACGGCGTTCATAGTAAACGTGAAACCGCCCCCGCCTAAATGGCAGGGGCAGCAGGGCCTTAGAATCTTTTTGCCAAGTTGATTTTAAAGTTCCGGCCCGGTGCCGGACGGGTGGACAGGCGCGGTGTATACTCCTTGTCGAACAGATTTTCGACACCAAAGCGCAGTTCACTGCCGCGCAGCACGCCTTGCTGCGGCTTATAGGTGGCGCGCAGGTTGTGGATCACCGATCCAGACACAGAACCGCCTGCATCATCAAAGCGTTTCTCGGCCGCCATTTCCCAGCTGACATCCAGCGCATCGCCGAATTTCTGGCCAAGGGTCAGCTGCAGCGCATCCGCCGGAAGCCCGCGCCAGGCCACCGTGCCGCCACCGGGCGCATATTCATTGCCGCGCACGATATTGGCGTTCAGATCCAGATAGAACCCAGAAGCCATCGCATAGGATGCCTCAAGTTCCAGACCTTCGTTCTCGATCCGATCCACAGGGGTGGTACGGGTGCCCGCGACGGTAAAGGACGTGATATCCCATAGCGCGGTTTTATAGAGATTCCCCTTGATTGAGAAATTGTCACCGCTCTGGAACACATCGACGCGGTCATAGGACATGCCGATCTCGAAGGTGCGGGATTTTTCCGACTGGGACATATAGACCGCATTGTCCAGATCATCGATGATCGGCAGGTTTTCGGTATAGGCGGCGCTGCCGAACAGGGCGACACCATTGTCAAACGCATAGCGCAGCGACAGGCCACCCATAAGGGCATTGTTGCTATAGCTGGCGTTGTTCGGCGCGGTGGAACCGTCGATCTTGGACCGCTCATAGCGCAGCGCCGGTGTCACGGTCCAGGCCGAACCAATGCGCATTTCATCCACGGCAAAGACCGCAAACCGGTTGTCCACACCCCCGGGCGCTGAATCGGCATCCAGACGTTCCTTGCGGATCAATTCAAGGCCAGAGCGCAGGTTGTGTTCAACCACGCCGGTCTGGAACAGGCTGGTGTTCTTGAAGGTCAGCTTTGTTGTTTCATAGCGGTGATCTGCGTTTGTGGTGGCAAAGCCCCCCGCAGGAAACCCGCCCGGAAAGAAACAGGGGTTGCTGGGGTCATCACAGGTCGATGTGCCCGCAACATAGGATTGGAAAATCTCTTGGTCGGCATAGCTGAGGATCACATTCAGATCGACCAGATCGCTGGCAGGGTTGAATGCATAGCTCAGGGCCGCCGTGCGTGAATTTACGGTGCGGTCCACATTGCCGAACATGCCGCCGCTGGTTTCGAATGTGTCATAGGGCACATCGGTTTCATCGGTCTGCGTGTCGGAATACGAGAAGGTCAAGGAATGGTTCAGGCTTTCCCCAAAGGCATAGCGTGCCTTGATCAGATAAGAGGGCAGGTTAAAGGCGCTGCCGCCGATGGTGTTGCCCGCGCCATCCTTCTGGAAATCCTGGTCGCGCCAGGTGTAGTTCAACAGGGCTTCGAATTGATCCGAAGCTTTCCACGCCAGATTGGTGGAGCTGGTGATGCCCGTGCCGTTTGAAGAAAACTGCAATGTCTGGCTGCCCGCAAAGCCGATTGCGCCATCGGTGAAATCCGAGGCGTCTTTGGTTTCCAGCTTGACCACACCGCCAATAATACCGGAACCGTATTCAAAGCTGCCCACGGTGCCACGGATCACCTGCGCATTGCGATAGAGGAACGGATCGGTGAACAATTGTGTGCCGACACGGTAGATCTCTTCGGCCCCGACGGTGGCCCCGTCAATCACCACTGCAACCTTCTGGTCCGTGCCATAGGTGCTGTTGGCACCAAAGCCGCGAATGTTGATGCCCGATCCTTGCGGGGTGGATCCGTTGACCAGGGTCACACCGGGAACAGAATCGATCAGTTCCGCGACCGTGCCGGGCTGGCGGTCGTCAATTTCGTCTTGGTCGATGTTGGTGACGGCGGTAGCCGTGTCGGTCTGGACCTTGCGTTTGCTTTCGCCCAGCACAATTGTGCCTAGGTCGATTTCGGCATTGTCCTGAGCATAAAGCGCCGTGCCCGTCCCCATAAGAATGGCACAGGCGGTGCTGGCGCGCAGCGTGCTGCGCAGTGTTTGATAGATCATAGCGTCCTCTAAAGCATGTCATACGACCATGCTTGCAGAGCGGCTGGCGTGTCGTGAAAGCGTTGAATTATGTTGTGAGCCGACGGCCCCCCTTGCAGCCCATAAATAAACTGACTAAAACTGTCAACTAAGCGGTAAAGATTATCGCGGCAGCCAGCTGTTTCGATGAGCGAGCGACCGAAATCCCTCATAACTCAAGAACAGAGGTGCAGTTTGCCCCATCCCAGCCCCTTGGAGATTCGCGACCTTCGCGATCAAAGCCCCAACCTGCGTGCCCGCGATTTTGCCGATCAGAACAACATCAGCGAAGCGGCCCTTGTCGCCGCCTATGTGGGGCTCAATGCCACCCGCATTGATCCACATCCCGATCAGATCATGGGCGCTGCGGCGCGGCTTGGCCCGGTGATGGCGCTGACGCGGGTCGAGGCCTGTGTGCATGAAAAAACCGGTGTTTATGAAAATTATCATTCTGGCCCGCATGCCTCGATGGTACTGGCCGATGACATTGACCTGCGGATTTTCCCCAGCCAGTGGTGTGCTGCTTTTGCGGTTGAGCTGGAGACCGAAAAGGGTGTTCAGCGGTCTTTGCAGATATTTGATGCCGCAGGCGATGCGGTTCACAAAATTTACCTGCGCAATGCCTCCAACGTTGATCTGTGGCCTGAAATCAAAGACAGCCTGACGGTTGATGACCAAAGCCAGCAGTTTGAAGCGGCCCCGCGCAAACCTGTCGAGGCGGCGAAATCCGATCCGGCCAAAGTGGATATCCTGCGCAAGGAATGGGCGCGGCTGAGTGACACCCATCAATTCCTGCGCCTGTGTTCCAAGCTCAAGATGAACCGTCTGGGCGCTTACCGGATTGCAGGCGCGCCCTTTGTGCGGGCATTGTCCCGCGAGGCGGTGGATGACATGTTGCATGCGGTGCGTGACGCGGGCCTTGAGGTGATGATCTTTGTCGGCAACCGGGGCTGTATCCAAATCCATTCCGGCCCGATCAAAACCCTCAAGGCGATGGGCCCGTGGCAGAATATCCTTGATCCCGGATTCAACCTGCATCTGCGGCTGGATAAAATTGCCGAGGTCTGGGCGGTGGAAAAACCCACCCAACGCGGCCCTGCGGTTTCTGTCGAAGCCTTTGACCAGGACGGCGGGTTGATTTTTCAGGTTTTCGGTGTGGGCAAAGAAGGCCGTGACAGCCGCCCGGCGTGGGGCGCGCTTGTGGCAGAACTGCGCGGCCTGGATCAAGAGGTGCCCGCATGAGGCAGATCCTGACTGCGGGGGCGACCCGCCGCGCGATATTGGCGATAGCTGCGGGTTTTGTGGCCACAGCGGCCCTGGCCGATGGCCCGCAATCCGACAGGCGGGTCTTGTCGATCGGCGGGTCGGTGACGGAAATTGTCTATGCGCTTGGTCTGGGGGATCAATTGGTCGCCCGTGACACCACATCAATTTTCCCCGAGGCGGTGCTGGACCTGCCTGATGTGGGCTATGTCCGTGCGCTGTCTGCCGAAGGGGTGCTGTCGGTGGCCCCTGATCTGATCCTGTCCGAAGAGGGTGCAGGCCCGCCCGAGGCAATTGAGGCGCTGCAGGCCGCGTCGATCCCGTTTGTGACCATCCCTGACGCCCGTGACGCTGCCGGGGTGGTGGCCAAAATCACCGCTGTTGGGGCCGCGCTGGATGCGCCCGAGGCCGCCGCCGGTCTGGCGGCAACGGTCAGCGCCCAGTTTGATGAAATCAACACGCGGCTGGCCCGCACAGAGGTGCCCAAAAAGGTGCTGTTTATCCTCAGCACCCAAGGCGGGCGTATCCTTGCCTCGGGGCGGGGCACGGCGGCGGATGCGATCATCGGACTGGCAGGCGGGATCAATGTTCTGGGGGGCTTTGAGGGCTATAAACCCGTCACCAGCGAGGCACTGCTGGCGGCGGCGCCGGATGTGATCTTGATGATGGACCGAGAGGGCGATCACAGCATGAACAATGACGATCTGTTCGCCATGCCCGCGCTCAGCACCACCCCCGCTGCGCAAACCGGCGCCGTGGTGCGGATGAACGGGCTGTATCTTTTGGGGTTCGGACCGCGCAGTGCGCAGGCCGCGCTTGATCTGAATGCCGCGCTTTATGGAGGGTGATCTGGTGGTGACACTCGGCAACGTCCCGCGTTCTGCGGGGCGGCTCGAGGGCGCGCGCCGTGTGCATCTGTGGCTGCTGCTGGTGCTGGTTCTGGTCAGCATCGCCAGCCTTGCGGTGGGCGCATCGGGCACATCGCTCTGGGGGGCGTTGGACAAACTGGTGAACGGTCAGCCGCTGACCCGCGCCGAAGCGGTGGTGCTGTGGGATATCCGCGCCCCGCGCCTGTTGATGGGCATCTGCGTTGGTGCGGCGCTGGCGGTGTCGGGCGCGGTGATGCAGGGCCTGTTTCGCAACCCGCTGGCCGATCCGGGCATTGTCGGGATCAGCGCGGGCGCCAGCCTTGGCGCGGTCCTGGCAATTGTCATGGGCGGCGCGTTGGCGGGCCTCTGGCCGGTGGCCTTGCAACCCTTTCTGGTGCCCGCCGCCGCATTTTTGGGCGCATGGGCCGTGACCTTGATCCTGTACCGCGTCGCCACCCGCAACGGGCGCACCTCGGTGGCGACAATGTTGTTGGCGGGGATCGCCATGACCGCATTGGCAGGGGCGATGATGGGGATTTTGATCTTTGTCGCGGATGACCAGCAATTGCGCGACCTGACCTTCTGGACCTTGGGGTCGCTTGCCGGTGCAAGCTGGAGCAAAGTCGCCACCGCTGGCCCGTTGATCTTGCTGGCGCTGGCGGTCTCTGCGAGTCTGGGATCGGCCCTGAACGGGCTGGCACTGGGCGAGGCCACAGCCCATCACATCGGCATTCCGGTACAGCGGATGAAGAACATCGCGGTGCTGAGCGTGGCGGCGGCGGCGGGGGCGGCGGTCGCGGTGTCCGGCGGGATCGGATTTATCGGCATTGTGGTGCCGCATCTGCTGCGGCTTTGGACAGGGCCGGATCACCGCGCCCTGTTGATCAATGCCGCCTTGCTGGGGGCCAGTCTGCTGTTGGTCGCGGATATGATCAGCCGTGTGGCGATTGCGCCTGCGGAATTGCCCATCGGCATCATCACCGCGGTGCTGGGCGCGCCGGTGTTTCTTTGGATATTGCTGCGCAAACGCGGCATGGTGGATCTTTGATATGTTTGAAACCCGCAATATTTGTCTGAGCATGGGCCGAAATGTGATCCTAGATCAGGTGTCAATCGCCGCACGCCCCGGTGCGGTGACGGCGATTGTCGGCCCCAATGGATCGGGCAAAACATCGCTGCTGCGCGCCATGACGGGGGATCTGGACAGCACGGGGGATATCCTGCTGGATGGCGATGACATGCGCCGGATGAAAGCATGGGATCTGGCCAGCCGCCGTGCCGTGCTGCCACAGGCCAGCACGCTGGCCTTTCCGTTCACGGTGATCGAAGTTGTCCGCATCGGGCTGCGCCGTGGTCTGGCTGGCAGTTCGGATGCCATTGTCTTTGCCGCCTTGGGCAAGGTGGGCCTTCTGGAGCATGCCGATCGGATGTATCAGGAATTATCCGGCGGCGAACAGCAGCGCGTGCAACTGGCCCGCGTGTTGTGTCAGGTCTGGGATCCGGTAAGTGCAGGGGTGCCACGCTGGCTGTTTCTGGATGAACCTGTGTCCAGTCTGGACATCGGACATCAGTTAGAGGTCATGGGCATCATGCGCGATTTTGCCAATCACGGCGGCGGGGTGATCACGGTGATGCATGATCTGAACCTGACCGCGCTTTATGCCGATAAAGTCATTATGATGTGCGCGGGCAAGGTTCTGGCACAGGGAAGCCCCGATGCGGTGCTGTGCAATACCACCCTGAGCAAAGCCTACGGCTGTGCCATCCGCATCAACACCCCCCCCGCAACGGGAACGCCTTTTATCCTGCCCCATGCGGCGGGATCGGGCATTAATCTACAGGACGTTTCATGAAAATACTCTTTGGCCTTCTGGGGCTGCTGCCCCTGCCACTTGCCGCGCAACAGACAAGCCCTGCACAGATCTCGCGGATAGCAGGCGCGGATATTGTTATTCTGGGTGAAATCCACGACAACCCGCTGCACCATTTGGGGCAGGCGGCACTGATCAAGGCATTGCACCCCAGCGCCGTGGTGTTTGAAATGCTGTCGCCGGAACAGGCGGCGCTGGTCAATGCGGATACGGGCACAGAGATCGAGGCGCTTGGCGTGGCGCTTGACTGGGCCGCGTCGGGCTGGCCCGATTTCAACATCTATGCGCCGGTGATTGATGCCGCGCGGGAACATCCGGTGTTTGGCGCAGCGGCGCCGCGCGACACCGTGCGTGCGGCCTTTGGCGATGGTGCGGCGGCGGTGTTTGGCACGGGCGCGGAAAGATTTGGCTTGGATCTCGCGCTGCCCGAGGGCGAACAATCCCGACGCGCCCAGATGCAGTTCGAGGCCCATTGCGCCGCGATGCCGCTTGAGATGATGTCAGGCATGATCGAGGCACAGCGCCTGCGCGATGCGTGGTTTTCCGATGTGGCGCTACAGGCCTTTGCCGCCTATGGCGCGCCGGTTGTGGTGATTGCCGGAAACGGCCATGCGCGGCGCGACTGGGCAATGCCGCATATGATCAACAGCGCCGCCCCAGAGCGGACAATTGTGTCTGTGGGGTTTGTCGAAACCCCCGAAACCGCCCCGGATCCGCGCTTTGACATCACCCTGCCCACCGATCCGGCAGAACGTCCCGACCCCTGTGATACCTTCAAGAAACAATAGGAAACCCAAGAATGTATATTGCGATGAACCGCTTTTCCGTACCTCAGGAAAATGCCGATGCCTTTGAAGCCCAATGGCTGAACCGTGAAAGCCACCTCAACCAGATGCAAGGGTTTGTCGAATTTCACATGCTGCGCGGGCCCGAGAACGACGGTGTCGTGCTTTATGCCTCGCATACGGTCTGGGAATCCGAAGAAACCTTTCGTGACTGGACCAAATCAGATGCATTCCGGCAGGCCCACAAAAGCGCGGGTGGCGGAACGAAATTGTTTGTAGGACCACCCAGCTTTGAAGGGTTCACGGTGTTTCAACACCTGTCCTGAAAGCCAGGATTTCAAAAATGAAGCAAACAAAGGCCGCTTTTCAGCGGCCTTTTACATTGAGGCTAAAGCTGCGCCTTGCGCCCGCAGGGGGCCTGGGAAACGGCGCGGCCTTGCGGATCATTTCCAGGCCGGCCCGATCCAGATCGCCATTGCCCGAACTGCGCGCCAGCGATACCGCGGCCAAGCCGCCACTGGCAGACACCCGAAACGCGATCACTGCCGTGCCACGGGACCGCACGCGGGGTTTGGGGACGCGGCTGATTTTGCGCATCACCAAACCGGGGTAATTGCTGACCGCGGCAGTGCCACTTTGTGCGGATTTCCTGGCGCTGGTACCTGTGGTTTTGGCCTTGGCCTGTTGTTTGGTCCCATCCGCCGCGCCTTTGGTGTTGTTGCGCTTGGCGTTGCCTTGTTGAACCTTGGGCGGCTTGGGGTTGCCGGGGTTTTTTGCCGCTTTTTTGACCGGCTGTTTTTCAGCCGCCGCGCGGGCCTGTGCCGGATTTTTACGCTTTGGCCGCAGGGAAAGCGGTGGCGCGATGGCGTCATCTGTTGTGGCTTGCAAGGTCTCCAGCGGCGGTGCGGCCGTGGTTTGTGGCGTCGTTGTGACAGCAGGCATCGTCGTCTTGACAGGCGCGACAGTTGTGGGCGCGACAGTGGTGGGCGGGGCCATCAGGGCGGGCGTCACCGCAGGGGTGGTCAGGGGCGGTGTCGCCACGGGTTCAACAGGTTTTGGCGGGATCGGTTTTGCAGGGGGTGCCAGCAATGCCTGTGTGACCGCCAGCGTGTGCAAGGCCGCTTCAAGCGCCGGAATCGGGGAGGGGGACGCAGGCGGTATTGCCGCCGTTTTTGGCGGTGTGACGGCAGGGTCTTTATGGGCCTGAACCATCGGCACGCTTGTGGACGGCGTTGCAGCAGCAGGTGTCATTTCAATAGGTTTTGCCGGCGTTTCCTGAGCCAGAGGGGCGGGTTCGGCGGTTTTGGCCGGCTCGGGGTTTCCGGTCAGATCCTCAACCGGTTCTGCCGTCAATCTGCCTGCCGCCATGTCCTCAAAGCTGGACCCGATCTGGGCCTCCGGTAATTCGCCCGCCCCTGCAATTTCAACCGGTTGCAAGGATATATTGAGGCCGGCACCGCCCACCAGAATGACCACGGCAACCCCGAGCGAAACCACCTTGGCGGTTGGAGAATGGCGGATCATTTCAACGCCCGTTCGGTGACCAGCACCACCTTTTGCGCCCCTGCGGCCCGCATTTCACGGGTCAGGGCGACCAGTTTCTGGGCCGACAAAGCCCGATCCGGCACCACACGGATCACGGCGCGGTCGGCCTCCGCCAGCGCTTGAACCAGCGTTGTCACATCGTCCTGATCCGCGCCGCGATAGCTTAGCCGTCCGTCCGCGTGCACAACCAGGGCATCAGGCGGCGCGCGCCCGTCCAGATCGCGGGTCTGGACCAGCGTCAATGCAGGATCAAGCGGGCGCGCCAGACTGCCAGCCACCATAAAGAACACCAGCATCAAAAACACGATGTTGATCAGGGCAATGGTGGGTTCGCGTTGCGGCTTTGCTTTGGCAAGTTTGCGCATCCTAAACCCCCAGAACCGTCACACGCAGGGCGGGCATGGCACGCAGCGCCACCAACAGATCCGTCAGGCGCTGTGCAGTCACATCGCCCCGCAGGCTGACCAGCAACACGGTGCCGTCCTTGGCCTTGGCCAAAGCCGAATTTTGCAAATCATCCATCGAAAATTCGGTTCCGTTCAGACGCAGGGATTCGGGCAGCAGTTGTAAAAACAACGGCGGTGTTTGCGGCGGCGCTGTGGCCGCTGATCCTGCTGCGGAAAGTTCCACCTCGGCGAATTTGGAAAATGTCGAGGTCAGCATGAAAAACAGCAACAACAGAAAAATCACATCAATCAGCGATGTCATCGACAAACGTCTGCGCCGACGCCTGAGCCTAGCCATAGGCCGGTTCCGCCAGTGGTGCTGTGGCTGTTGTAACGTCCTGAGTTGGTTGCAAAACCGTCAGGATTGCTTTGTCGGCAATCACCCGTTCCGCCTCCATCCGGCCTTCCAACCAGCTGAGGACCAGCGCCGTGGGCATCGCCACAACCAGCCCGACCGCCGTGGTCAAAAGCGCCACCCAGATACCGCCTGCAAGGATCGAAGGATCCACCTGCGCGCCGGCCCCTTGCAGGGATTGAAAGGCTTCGATCATGCCCAGAACCGTGCCGAACAACCCCAAGAGCGGCGCCAGCTGCGCCACGGAATCCAACAGGCGAAACCCGCGCTCCAACTGGGCAAATCGGGTTTCGGCCTCGGCATGCAGGCGCTCAACCATTGTTGTGGGGGCTGCAAAGGTCATTTCAACCACCGGGGCAAGATAGCTGGTTGAGCGGGCCAGCGCCGCCTGGGCCATGCCACGATCCCCCTGATCCCATGCTGAAACCGCATCGCGCAGGGCGCGGTGCCTGCCCACACCTGCCATCCAGAATTGCCATATTTTATAAAGCGATACCGCAAGCGTCAGCACCGCAACCGCCATCAGGATCACCACAACCGGCCCGCCGATGTCGGCAATCTGGCGCAAAGGGTCCAGCCACACCATCATCTGGTCCATCAACCCAGAACCTTGATCGTGGTGCGCGAGGAAGGCAGCAAACCGGTGCCGCAGATCTCGGAATCCTGCCCGGCAACCTTGCAGGCATTGGCCCCGTTAAACAGGATTTGCCCCAAGTGATCACAAGACAGCTGCGGCACTGCAAATTGACGCACACGCGGGCGGTCCGGGGGCAGGGTGCCAAAATCGAACAGGGTCAGGCGGTTGACCTGCCCATCCCTGTCAAACAACACGGTTTCATAGACCGCTGCATCGATCTGCTGCCCGATCCCGTTGGTGATCAAAAACGTCACGGTGCATGCGCCCCCGGCGGTTTGGGCGGTGTTCAGTTCAACGGAAACCTTGCCGGTCAGGTCAGTTTCCTGCGCCTGTGCGCTGCCCGCAAACAGGGCAAACGCCAGAATTCTTGTGCACAAGCCAAGCCGTTTCATCAGCTCTCCAATACAGATATTCAGGTGAAGGCGGCCTTGCTGCACGGCGCGAAACTGCGCTTGTGTCCGGCTGGGCACCACTTTTCCCTTTGATGCCTGTAACCGATAACAGTTGCAAGGTTTGCCAGAGCGCTTTGGCGGCGCGGCGCGGCGTATGGGCGGTGGCTGAATGTGGATATTGGATTAAGAGTGTAATTTATGTATTTGAAATACAAGGATTAAAATTTTCCCTGATCAGGAATTTTGCCTGCTATAAAAAGTTTACTATTTTTATCGGATATCTGGGATTTCCCGCTGCACACCCTCAAGTCAACCTGTCTGTGCAGGTCTTTCACCCGTGGCTGATCTGACGTGCACCAAAGGAACGGGCCGCTCACAGGTATTTGTGTTTTTGGCCGCGTCCAACCGGCTGGCAATCCGGCCCGGGCTGGATCATGCTGGGGCGCAGGCTAAATAGCGTTCTGTGAATAGTCTTGCACTCTTGTCCAATCGCCGTATGAGAGACGTTTCAACCGCAATTAGGGAGCCGCCCCATGCAGATGCTTGGCACTTTCATCAAACCGATGCACCCGGAAGGCATTAAATTTGTCGCGATTTTTGCCGCGATAACTTTTGTGCTGTTTCTGATCGCGACGTTTCTAGGCTGGATCGGTGTCGGGCTGACGGTGTGGTGCTATTATTTCTTTCGCGATCCCGAACGGGTCACACCAGACCGCGAGGGGCTGATCATCAGCCCAGCGGACGGGGTGATTTCGCTGATCGAACCGGCTGTGCCGCCTGCCGAACTGGGCATGCCGGACGAGGCGCTGACCCGTGTCAGCGTGTTTATGAATGTGTTCAACTGCCATGTGAACCGCACCCCGGTATCGGGTACGGTGCGGTCGGTTTCTTATCGTCCGGGCAAGTTTTTCAACGCCTCGCTGGACAAGGCAAGTTCAGACAATGAACGCAACAGCCTGTGTGTGACAATGGCGGATGGCCGCGAATTGGCGGTGGTCCAGATCGCCGGATTGGTGGCGCGCCGCATCGTGTGTTTTGTGGAACCGGAGGCGCAATTGCAACGCGGCGAACGCTTTGGCCTGATCCGGTTTGGATCGCGTCTGGATGTCTATCTGCCCAAGGGTGTTGAACCGATGGTCAAGATCGGCCAGACCATGATCGCAGGCGAAACCGTGCTGGCCGAGATGCAAACCGCATCCGACGCCGTATAAAGCGCGCAGCCGATGAACGATCTTCCTGAAAAAACCACTGGCGACTTTTCTCTGGTCCAGCTGATCCCGAACATGCTGACCATTGCTGCGATCTGTGCGGGCATGTCGGCCATCCGCTATGGGGTGCAGGGCAATTTTGTTTTTGCCGTGCAGCTGATTGTGGTGGCAGGGGTGCTGGATGGTCTGGACGGGCGTTTGGCACGGCTTTTGGGCAGTGACAGCAAAATGGGCGCGGAACTGGATTCGCTGGCGGATTTCCTGAACTTTGGCGTGGCGCCGCCGCTGGTGCTGTATTTCTGGGCCTTGCAGGAAATCCGTGCTGCATGGATTTCGGTGCTGGTCTTTGCGGTGTGCTGTGTGGTGCGGCTGGCGCGTTTCAATGTGGCCAGCAAGGCCGAGGCCGATCAACCGCCCAGCCCGCATTTCACCGGTGTGCCGTCCCCTGCCGGGGCGCTTTTGGTGTTGCTGCCGATGTTTGCAACCTTTGCCTTTCCCAATACGCTGGACCTGCCGGAAATTTTGATCTGCGCCTATATGGTTGGCATCGGCCTGTTGTTGATCAGCCGCGTCCCGACATGGTCTTTCAAGGCGATCAAGGTCTCGCGCGCCTATGTGAAATATTGCCTTGTGGCGGTGGCGGTGCTGGTTGCGGCTTTGCTGAATTATGTCTGGATCACGCTGGTGATCTTTTGTCTGGCCTATATGTGCATCGTGTTCTGGTCTTTGGGCACCGGGCGTGTGCCGAACTTCCGGTTCAAAAAGTAACGTCCCTAGCGATGCTGGATGATGGCGCTTTGCCATTCTTGCAAAAACGTGCGCCGCTTGAGGTGATCCAGATAGGTCATCAGCGCGGGTTCCAGCGCGATGGTCGATTGCCCAAGATCCCGCTGTTGCAGGTTCAATGGCGGCAGGGGAAAATCATCTGATCCCGCGCTGGATTGCAGGGCAATCAGATGGCGCACAAAGGCCGCGGCCATATCCGGATGATCGGCCTGCGCCGATACAAGTGCCGTGCGCATCATGGTGGTCGGGAAATCGGACGGCAGAATAATCTTGAGCGCCGCATGGGTGTCGCGGCGCGCCAATGCATAGCTGCCCAGCACATTATAGGCCACGACGATGTCACCCGACACCAGATCGTCAATCATATCGCCCGAACAGCAATACAGCCGGATATCCAGCCCGCCCATCACCTCCATCAAACGCCAGAAGGTTTCCGAGGCCCGCGCATCCTGTGTGGCAAACAGATAGCCAAGCCCCGAATGGCGCACGTCATAAGTGCCCAAGCGGCCGCGAAACACCTCTGGGCGGGCGCGCAGGGCCTGGATCAGATCCTGCCGCGTCTGCGGAATTTTCTCACCTGCAAAAGCGGCGCGGTTGATCACAATCGCCGCAGGTTCGGTGGTAAAGGCAAACAGGCTTTGACGCCACTGCGCCCAATCCGGATGGCTGATGCCGTTGATCCGTGCGGCAAACCCGTCATTGGCCAGCTTAAGCTGCAAATCCATCGCGCTGGAAATCACCAGATCAAATTTTTCGGGTGCCGCCCTGAATATCGCATCCATTTCGGCGGTGCCGGTGACCAGATATTGCACCGCCCAATCGGGATGATCGGCCAGAAAATGCCGGATGATCGGTTCGAAAAACGAAGTATCCGTGCTGGACAAAACCCGCAGGGTGCTGCGGGCGGTGGCCCCTTGAAAAACCTGCTGGTCCTCCCAGTTCTGGGCAAATGCCCCCAGCGGCCAAAGCGCCAGTATCAGAAAGACAAGGTAACGCATGCGCCGCCCTCCGTTTGATTGGACAGGACCAGCCTGCCGTCATGGGCCAGCGCCACATCCTGCGCGATGGTCAACCCCAGACCGGACCCGATGATGCCTTCGGCGTTATGGCCGCGTTTGAAACGGGTGGCCAGCGTGGCGATTTCATCGGGGGGAAATCCCGGCCCCTGATCGCAAATCCCGATCCGGCAAGGCGGGCCGCCGGTAACGCAGATGTCCACGGTGCTTTCGCTGGGGGCATATTTCAGCGCATTGTCGATCACATTGCGGATCGCGTTTTGCAGCAGGATCGGATCACCGGAATAGGGCACGCTGGCGTCGCCGCGAATGGCCAGCTCCACATCGCGCATATCGGCGACAGGGGTCAGACGCAGCACCAGATCCTGCACCAAGGCGACCAGATCAATGTCCTGGCGGTCCAGATGATCGGCGCGAAAGGTGATCATCGCATGATCCAGCAATTGCCCCGCCGCACGGGAACTTTCATCAATCGCACGGATCATCGAACGCAGCGCCGCACGGTTCTCATCGCGGTCCACCCGGTGCAGGGTGGCCTCGGCATAGGACCGCACCGTCGCCAGCGGCGTGCGCACCCGATGTGCTGCCTCGGCGATGAAATCCTCGGATTGTTTCAGCGAATGATCCAGCCGCCCCATCAGCGAATTCAGCGACGACACCAGCGGCAGCATCTCGACCGGCACCGGTTTTGCAAAAGCGCTAAGATCTTGCGGCCCGCGCCGCGCCACCGATGTGGTCAGGCGCTGCAATTGACCGATGGTGGATGACGTTGCCCAGAACGACAGCCCCACCGCCAGCACAAAGAACCCGGCCCCCAAGCTGGCGGCATTGCGTGAAATCCGGTTGAGCGTGCCGGCCATCGCGTCTTGGGTCTGGGCCATCGACACCGTGATGCGGCTGCGCGCGGTTGCCCCGACCAAAACCCGCGACGCCGTGGCCAGACGCACCGGCGTGCCCTGATAGCGCCGGGTGGAAAACCGTGCCGGTGTGCCTTGGATCGTGGCGGGATCAATCAACCCGTCATAGCCCGACACCAACACGTCATCCTGATGTACCGCGTAAAATACCCGATCGTCGGATGTGGTGCTGAGCATCGAAAACGCCGCATAGGGGATGTCGATTTCAACCCTGCCATTGCGCAACACCGCTGCATCCAGAATGGAGATCACCGAGGCCCGCAGAATACTGTCCTGCCCCTGTTGCGCCACCTGTGCCGCATAGCTGCGCACCACCACAAACAACAGCACCGCCAACATCGCCGCGCCACCGATCAGCGTGATCATCAAGCGATTGCGCAGCGATCCCGAGACATGCACCGTTTCAGTCATGATCCAACCGATACCCCAAGCCGCGCAGGGTGGTGATTTTCAAATCGGACCCTTCCAGATGTTTGCGCAGCCGCGCGATATACACCTCAATGGCATTTTCCGAGGCGTCATCATCAATGGAAAACAGCCGGTCAAACAGCTTTTGTTTGGAAAATATCTGCCCCGGTGTGCTGATCAGCACCTCCAGCAGCCGCAATTCGCGGTTGCGCAATCCGATCACCACACCGGCCACCGTCAAGGTGCCTGCCACCGGATCAAACACCACATTGCCCAAGGCGATCACGCTCTGGCGTTTGCCCGCCTTGCGCCGCAAAACCGCACGGCAGCGCGCCTCAAGCTCGGCATGATCAAACGGTTTGGTGACGTAATCATCCGCGCCCAGATCCAGCATGCTGATTCTGTCGGAAACCTGACTGCGGGCGGTCAGAACAATCACCGGCGTGTCCCTTTCCCCCGATCTGTGACGCTTGAGAAAGCTGCGCCCGTCGCCGTCCGGCAGCATGATATCCAACAGGATCAGATCGTATTCCCCGGTCTCTGAAAACCCGATGGCATCTTCAAGTTTATATGCATTATCAACAACATGACCATCAAGACGCATCCGCGAGGAAATCGCCTTGGCAAGTTCGACATTGTCCTCGACCAGCAGAAATTTCATCGGGCGGTTTTGCCTTTCTTGGCGGATGACAGGTTTGTGTCAGGTTGCTGTGGTTTCTTGCCTCAACTGAGCCGCCAAGCGGTCAGTTGTCAAACGGGAGGATACCATGACAACATTGAAACTGGGCCGTCGCGCCCTGATGGGTGCGGCTGTTGCCGCGCTGGCATTTGCTGCACCTGCAGGTGCAGACGGGCATAAAGTGCTCGACAGTATTCACTTTCTGATCCCCGGCGGGGCTGGCGGTGGCTGGGATGGCACGGCGCGTGGCACCGGCGAGGCGCTGACAAATTCCGGTCTGGTCGGGACCGCGTCTTATGAAAACATGTCCGGTGGCGGCGGTGGCAAGGCCATCGGCTATCTGATCGAAAACGCCGAAAGCAACCACGGCACCTTGATGGTCAATTCGACGCCCATCGTGATCCGGTCCCTGACCGGGGTTTTCCCGCATAACTTTCGCGATCTGACACTGGTTGCAGGCACCGTTGGCGATTATGCCGCCATCGTGGTGGCCAAAGACAGCCCGGTCAATTCGATGTCCGATCTGATCGCCGCCTATGACGCAGACCCATCCGGCACTGCGATTGGCGGCGGGTCGGTGCCCGGTGGGATGGATCACCTTGTTGCGGCGATGGTGATGGAAGCGGCCGGCAAGGATGCGCTGGGGGTGAAATACATCCCCTATGACGCGGGCGGCAAGGCGATGGCGGCCCTGCTGTCAGGTGAAATTGCCGCACTTTCCACCGGATTTTCCGAAGCGGTCGATCTGGCCAAAGCGGGCGAAGTGAAAATCATTGGTGTGACGTCGGATGAACGGGTCGGCGCGGCACCGGATGCGATGACCATGAAAGAACAGGGCATCGACACCAGCTTTGTGAACTGGCGCGGTTTCTTTGGCGCACCGGGTCTGCCTGCCGAAGAGGTGGCGATGTATCAGGATGCATTGGCCAAGATGTATGACACCCCCGAATGGGAAACCGTGCGCGC
The DNA here is from genome assembly GCA_047634585.1 of Sulfitobacter sp. GTDB lineage: Bacteria > Pseudomonadota > Alphaproteobacteria > Rhodobacterales > Rhodobacteraceae > Sulfitobacter. The sequence continues at coordinate 86,169 of JBLIAN010000008.1, forward strand.
GCGCAACGGGTGGGTCAACATCCACAATTCCGGGGATGATTTCAAAACCTTCCTCGAAAATCAGGAAAAAGTCATTGGCGACCTGATGAAGAAACTCGGCTTTTTGTAAGCTTTGATACCAACAGGCAGAGCGGTTAACGCCGCTCTGCCGCGCATAAACGGGGGAGGGAACGATGGCGCTAGATCGCTGGATTGCATTGATATTGCTGGGTATTTGTCTGGCTTACGGCTATACGGCTTGGTTCATGATGGACGGCAGCCTTGCCCCCTTTATGAAACGCAACCCGATTTGGCCCAGCACCTTTCCAAAGGTATTGTCGGTTCTGGGCATCTTTGCCTCGAGCATCATCCTGCTGGGTCTTGAGAAAACCGAAACCACGATTGGCGAGATCGATTACCGCCGCCTTGGTGAATACAAGCTCGGTCAGGCGCTGTTGTTGCTGGCGCTGATGGTGGCCTATGCCCTGTGCCTGCGTCCGGTGGGTTTTCTGATCTCCACCGCCGGTTTCCTGCTGCTTGGCGCGTTTATTCTGGGCGAACGCAAATGGCATGTGATGGTGCCGATTGCGCTGATCACCTCAGGGGTGGTCTGGTATCTGGTTCAGGGCGTTTTGGGGATCTACATGCGCCCGCTGCCCGGTATTTTTGGAGGCTGATATGCTTGAAGGACTTCTGATCGGCCTGCAAACGGCCCTTTCCATTCAAAACCTGCTGATGGTGATTGGCGGCTGTCTGATCGGGACATTCATCGGGATGTTGCCGGGATTGGGGCCGATGTCGATCATCGCCATCATGATCCCGGTGGCGATTTCGATGGGGGATCCTTCGGCGGCGCTGATCTTGCTTGCGGGGGTCTATTACGGGGCGATTTTTGGCGGTTCTACCTCGTCAATCCTGCTGAATGCGCCGGGGGTGGCAGGCACTGTGGCCTCGGCGTTTGACGGCTATCCGATGGCGAAACAGGGCAAGGCGGGCAAGGCTTTGACCATCGCCGCAATCGCCAGCTTTGCCGGCGGCACCATCGGGGCGCTTTTGTTGATGGTCTTTGCACCGATGTTGTCTTCGGTGGCGCTGTTGTTTCATTCGGCCGAATATTTTGCACTGATGGTGGTGGGCCTGTCGGCGATTGCCGCCTTTGCGGGCACCGGACAGGTTGCCAAGGCGATGATGATGACGGTGCTGGGGCTGATCATGGCCACGGTGGGCGAAGGCGCCTTGTTCAATCTGCCGCGCTTCACGATGGGGGTGATGGATTTGCAATCCGGCTTTGGCTTTATCACCCTTGCGATGGCGATGTTTGCCCTGCCAGAGGCGCTGTTTCTGGTGCTCAAACCACGCAAGGCCCATGGCGACGGTGAAGGCAAGATTTCCGATCTGCGCATCACCCGCGCCGAGGCCCGCGCGATTGCGCCGGTGATCGGGCGGCAATCGTTGCAAGGTTTCTTTATCGGGGTGCTGCCCGGGGCAGGGGCAACCATCGCCAGCTTTCTGGGCTATGCGGTGGAACGCAATCTGGCCACCAAGGAAGAACAGGCCGAATTTGGCAAAGGCTCGATCAAAGGGTTGGCCGCACCGGAAACCGCCAATAACGCGGCCTGCACCGGATCATTCGTGCCGCTGCTGACGCTGGGCATTCCCGGTTCCGGGACCACGGCGATCCTGTTGGGGGCGTTGATTGCGCTCAATGTTTCGCCCGGACCGCGCCTGATGATTGATGAACCACAGATTTTCTGGGCGGTGATCATGTCGATGTTCATCGGCAATCTGGTGCTGCTGGTCCTCAATCTGCCCTTGATCCCCTATATCGCCAAAGTGCTGGCAATTCCGCGCAACTATCTGATCCCGTTCATTTTGTTCTTTACTCTGATGGGGGCTTACATTGGCCAGAACAATGCCACGGAATTGCTGCTGCTGGTGGGGTTCGGGATTTGCGCCACGGCATTGAAATTTGCGGATTATCCTCTGGCCCCGCTGTTGATCGGATTTATCCTTGGCGGGATGCTGGAAAACAATTTCTCGCGGTCGATGCAATTGTATGACGGGATGGCGTTTATCTGGGAACGGCCCATGACGCTGGGCCTGTTGGTGATTGCCGCGATCCTTGTGGTGCTGCCCAGCTATCGTGCCCGCCGCGCAAGGCTGCGCGCGGCAGGCATTGCCGACGGCGATTAAACCGCGACCAGATGATTGTCCCATGCCAGATCGGCGTGGGACACCTGTTCCAGGTGATCGCCGCGCAGCATATCCATCGTGCCCGCGCCAGAGCTGACAATAAACCCGCCCGAAGCGGCACAAACGCCGCTGCAATCCCTGCGGGGCAGATGGCGCAGCAGCGCACCGGATTTTGCATCATAGATTTGCACCATGCCACCGCGAGACGAGGTCACGGCGATGCGGCTGTCCGTCGGATCAAAGACGATGCTGCCGATATAGCCCTGCATCTCGTGCAGCGTGTCGGGGCCGCCGCCCAGCAACCGCGGGTCTTGGCCCCGCAGATGCAGGCCAACCAAGGCCGCAGGGCTGCCATCACCTTGCCATTGCATGCCAAAGGCCACCTCGCCGCGTGCAGATATTGCCAGATGGCGGATCGAATTCTTGTGCATCTCGGCAGGCAATTGCACGGTTTCCACCAATGCGCCGCCCTCGATATAGCTCAGGTTCGGTTGCATCGTGGGGATGTTCAGCTTGCTGCGCCCGGACTCAGGATGGGTATCAATGCCGCCATTGGCCACCACCAGCGTGTCACTGTCCGGCAGACGCCGGATGTCATGAGGACCGATGCCGCCACTGGCAAATTCCCCGACCCGGCGGTAGTTTTTCTGCGCGTCCCACATCCCGATCACGCCCTGTCCGGCTTCATAATCGTTCTCACTGGTGAACAGCCAGCGCCCGTCAGATGAAAACGCCCCGTGGCCAAAGAAATGCCGCCCCTCTGGGGCCTCCAGCCGTGCGGTTTCCATGCCCCGCGCACAGCAGATCACCAGCGCAAAACGTCCCGGACGGCGGGCAAAGGCCACAGCCTCGGGGCGCTGGGGATGCGCGGCTGCGGCATGGCCACGGGCGGGCAGGGGCAGATCAAACAGGATCTCGCCCCCACGCCCGATTCCGCAAAGCACATATTGTCCGTCGGGGCGCGCGGCCGCAGACAGGTAGCGCGGCGCCCCCGCATCGGCCCAGCTGAGGCGCGGGGTCAGGCCACTGGCCAGCATCCCTGCCAGAAAATGCCGTCTGTTGGTCATGTCAGTCTCCGTCCAGTGAATTGAATCCCGCCGCGACCCCCAGTTCCGGCCCCAGTTCGGTCGAGGCCAAGGTGCGGATCGCGGTGATGGATTGCTGCACCACCTCGACCTTGAGGCGGCCTTGCGGGGTGGAGACGCCTGCGAATACCGGATCATCCAGCGTCTCGGCCAATGTCAGGCTGCGGGCGAATGCCGCGTCAATACGCGCGGCAAGTGGCGGATCAACCGCGGCCAGATCCGCCGCCAAATCCCGCAACCCGCGCAGGGACACTTCGACATGGTGCAAAGACCGCCCCGACCGCCAGACCTCGGCGCGTTTGGCGCGCGGGCGATCAAAGCTGCCCATCGGGCGGCCCATGCGGGTGTCGGCGGTGAATTCCAGCCCCGTCACCAAGGCCTTGAACAGGATTTGCCGGGCTTCAGCGCTGTCGCGGTAGGGGCCATCGGCACCGGGGGACAACAAAAGACCAGCATAGCGATTGTGCCAGTCCTGCGCGATTTCCTGTGACAGCCCTGCGATATCTGCGGCCACACGTCCGACCAGGGCACAATGATAGGCGGGATCGCCCATGTTGCTGATCTTGGGGTCATAGATCAGGAATTCCATTGCATAGAATCCGCGCCCCGCAATCGACATTTCTGTAAAACTGCCGGCGCTGTCGATGATCGGGTCTTGATCCGCGATCAGGGTTGCCAAGGTCTTGGGGGTTGCGCCACGGCTGTCGGGCCAGAATGCCAGTGCAAAGGCGCGGTTGTTGTCCTCTGTCGGGCCAAGCCGCAGGTGGCTGACCGCCACCCATGCATCAAAAGCAGCGCCATAGGCGGCGCGCAGATCGGGGTCTTGGGCGGTGCAATGGGTCTGTGCCACATCGGCCAGGGTCGAACTGGTGCCGGCAAGGTGATCAAACCCCGCAAGCACGTGGTTTTGCACGGTATTGGCAACAATCGGATCAGGGGTTTGCGCCGCCGCACTCAGGGGCAGGGCACAGAGGATCAAGGGAAACAGGCGCAGCATTACAGGCTCTCCAAATATCGGATCAGGGCATCTCGGTCGGCTTTGGGCATGTCAATCACGGCTTTTTGCTGGGCGGCCGCTTCGCCACCATGCCACAAGACCGCTTCAAGCAGGGACCGCGCGCGGCCATCATGCAGGAAATAGCTGTGGCCGCTGACCTGCTGTGTCAACCCGATGCCCCAGAGCGGCGCAGTGCGCCATTCCATGCCGGTGGCGCGGGCTTCGGGGCGGTGATCGGCCAGCCCTTCGCCCATGTCATGCAGCAACATATCGGTATAGGGCCAGATCAGCTGGAAACTCTGTTCGGGCTGATCCTTCAGGCGGTGGGTCACATATTTGGGGGTGTGGCAGGCGGTGCATCCGGTTTGATAAAATACCTTTTTGCCGCGCAGGACGGTTTTATCCTCGACATCGCGGCGCGCAGGCACCCCGAGGTTGCGGCTGTAAAAGGTGACCAGGTCCATCGCTTCGCTGTCGATTTCAAATCCGCGTTCATCCTGATCGCCATGCGGTGCGCTGCGGCAGGCATCCTGCGCCGCGGTGCAATCGCCCCAAGGGGCGGCAAACAGCGGCGAGGAAATGCCGATATCTCCGGCAAAGGCAGCGGCAGATTGTTCGCGGATTGTCGGCATGCCCGCCTTATGGCCAAAACGGCCCAGCATCGGCATTTTATATTGCGCGGACCAGACGATATTGGCACGCCCTGAAATCCCGTCGCCATCGGCATCTTCTGGATCGGTCTGCGTCAGAATATCAGCGGCGGGGATCGCCTCAAGCAGGCCCAGGCCAATCATCTGCGGGGCCACACGCGGGCTGAGCATCGCGCCCGCGCCCAAAGGCCCATAGCCCAGATCGGCAGCGCTGTAGCTGGGCTGTCGCAGGCTGGCGGTTTCGCCGTCCGAGAGAGGAATTTCAACCTCGGAATACGCAATCTGCAACCGGTATTCCGCCGGCTGTCCGGCCAGCGCGAAATCCTGCAACTGGCCGCCATAGGTCGGGTCTGGCTGGGTCGCGATGTAATCCTCGATCTCGGCCATCGCTTGTTCTGAACCACCGGGCACCGAGATGCGCAGGAACATTGAAATCGCATTGTCATCGGTTGCTTCGGGGGGGTGGCCGCGCCCGTCCTTGAGGTGGCAGCGCTGACAGGAACGCGCATTGTACAGCGGCCCCAATCCGTCAGAGGCAAGGGTAGAGGAGGGGGCAGAGACCCAGAGTTTGGTGAAAAACCCGTTGCCGACCTTGAAATCCAGCTCTTTGGCAAAGCTGATATTGCCCGAGGGCAGGGAAAACGCATCCGCCGTATTGTGGACCGGCACGGTGGCGGCCCCCGCAGAGTTTTTCTCAAATGCGGCGGCTTTGGTGAAATCCTGTGGCGCTTGGCGTATCTTGTCGATGCGGGCCTGTTCACTGGCACTGCGCGGCAGAATGTTCACCTGCGGTTCATCCAAGACCCCCGCACCGGCCAAAGGGGCACCAAGACAAAGCAAAAGCCCGCTCAGGCAGTAGGTTTTCCATTTTCGCTGCAGGGATTTGGGCATGGGGACCTCATCGCGTGTTGCTATTTTGGGTTGCTCTTAAAACGAAAACTGCCGCACTGCCTAGGGCAATGCGGCAGTATATTTTTGCTTAGCTCATCTGATCAGGCGCCGAACGGAATTTCCGCCGCGATCCCGAAGGCGGTGGATTTTTCCCCGCCGACATCAAAGCGCGCCACACCGATGCTGAGTTCGATGTCATTGGCAAAGGTGCGATCCAGACCCAAAGAGATCAGGTGATCCGAGGCCGCGCCCGAAGTGTTGATGGTTGTGGCAGAAGCGGACAGCGCCCAATCGCCCAGGGCATAAGACCCGCCCAGCGTGACATAGGTGGCATCATCACCACCGCCGCCAAAGCCGTTGAAATGGGCGACTTCGCCGATCATGTCAAATCCATTGCCAAAATCATGGGCCAGTCCTGCAACCAGACCGGTTTCATCAGAGACATCCCCGACACTTGCCGACAGGTAGCGTGCGCCAACCCATGCGGTTGTGGTGTCATTCAGGCTGTGGGTGTAGTGCAGGGCGACATTGTTGAATTTGCCGGTGTTGCCCGCGCCGCCATCGGCCGCAGAATTGCGTCCGCGTTTGGTGCCGATGCTGTCAGACATAAAGGTATCATCCGCATAGAACACCGCAAAAGACAGAACACCTGCCTGACCCAAAGGTGTTTCCAGCGCCAGACCGATCTGTTCGGACAATTCGTAATCTTCGGCCAGTGATGCGCCATAAAATCCGGGGGCGGCATCCCATGCCACTGCAAATACAGGGCTGATTTTACCGCCAAAGATCACCGTGTCGCCAAAGCTGTAGCTGAGGCCCAGTTCACCGATATAAAGGCCCAGATCGTCAAAGGCCCGATCGGCGCTCGCATCGGTCACGGATTCAAGCGTCAAAGCCCCGAAAAGCGACAGGCGCTCCGTCAGTGCGGCCTCAAAGGCGGCTTCAAGGCTGAGGTAGGTATCGCTCAGTTCTGCGGCCGGATCATCCGCGCTGAGGGTGCTGTCTACGCCGATCTCAAGGCTGCTTTCCCATTGAAATGCAGCGTCTTGGGCAGATGCGGGTGTTGCACCCGCAAACGCAAGGCCCGAAAGCCCCGCGATAAGGTATTTATGCGTCATTGTTTTTCCTGATGGAAGAAAGGTTTGATGCTGGCGATATGGCTGGCGGTTTTTGCTTATTGGAAAACAGCGTCGGGATTGTCCAGACTGTCCGAGCCTTCAAAGGCGATTTGATCCAGCTCCAGCGCTGTGACCACACGTTCAATCGAACGGGTCTGGTCGATCAAGCCGTTGATGCCGCCCATGATCAGGGCTTCGCCCGCCGCATTGCCGCGTTCCAGCATCTGGTCATAGGCAAATCCGGCTTCGGCTGCGGTTTTGATCTTGGCAATCGCCATCAGCGTATCCGACAGTTTACCCTGCATTTCCATGTCCAGCGCGCTGTCTTTGGCTGCAACCAGATCAGACAGGGACGCGCCGGTGACAGTGCTGCCATCCACACGGGTATAGCTGCCCAGATAGACGTTCTGCACACCCAAGGCGTCATAGTAATGGCTGTTGTGGGTGTTGTCGGAAAAACAATCATGTTCTTCTTCGGGATCATTCAGCATCAGACCAAGGCGCATGCGCTGTCCGGCCTGTTCCCCATAGGACAAAGACCCCATTCCCGTCAGCATCGCGGACAGGCCTGCGGCCTCGTTGCCCAGAATGTTGCCGCGGGCAGCGCCATCATCACCCCATTGCGCTGTCATCCATTCCAGATCGCTGACCAGCAGGTCGGTGGCGGCCTTGAGGTAATCGGCGCGACGGTCACAATTGCCGCCGGTGCAGGCATCGCCCATGGCGTAATCTGTCCAGGGGCGCGCACCCGCACCCGGGGTGTGGCCATTCAGATCCTGACCCCACAGCAGGAATTCAACCGCGTGATACCCCGTTGCGACATTGGCCTCGACGCCATCGGCCTCTTGCAGGGTTTCAGACAGCAGTTCAGGGGTGATCTCTGAGGCGTCAACCGATTCACCTGACAGGGAAAACATCGGGGTTGCGATGACATTCAACGCCGCCAGTTCGTTTTCATCAGAGGGGCCGCCATAGGTGCTGTCGACGTAATCAATCAAACCCTCGTCCAAGGGCCATGCGTTTACCTTGCCTTCCCAATCATCAACGATGGCATTGCCGAAACGGAACACTTCGGTCTGCTGGTAAGGCACCCGCGCGGCGAGCCAAGCGGCTTTGGCGTTTTGCAGCGCTTCGGCAGAGGGCGCGTCGATCAGCGCGTTCACGGCAATCTGCAAACGCTGTGCGGTGCTCAGGCTGTCGCCATATCCTGCGGCCGCAATATCGGCATAGGTGTTCAGAACATCGGTTTTTTCAACGGCAAGTGCCGGACCGGCAAAGCTGAGCGTCAGGGCGGTTGCTGCCATGTAGAAGGTTTTCATCGGTTGCTTCCTTTAGTGAAGAGTTGTGTTGGTAAAAGTGGGTGCGGCGGTTTCCGAAGGGGCAACCAGACGCATGGATTTCAGGGCCAGACCAAATTCGCTGGCCAGCGCGGCAATCTGTGGCGCAACATCAGGGCGCACCAGCAGGGTTGCCATCAACAAGGCATCCTCGCGGTCCCCGTCAACGGCGGCGGCGATGAAATTGGCAAAGCAGGATTCATCTGCTCCCAGACATTTGCAATCCACAGAATGGCGCATCAACGGTCGGCGGCCAAAACGGGCGCAGAGGCTGAACAATTGTTCCAGCGTCGCCACGGCTTTGACGCCTTTTTTGAGCCCAAGCGCGGCCTGAAAATCTTTCATGACTTCGGATTGTTGATCCGGTCCATCGCTCCAGAGGCGCAGATACAGAACCGATGCCGCCTCAATCGCGGGCAATTCTGTAATGAAACCAACGGGGGCGGCGCCGCGGCGCGTTGAAAGATCGGTCATTTTGTCATGATCAATTTGCCAGCCCGCGTGGTGCGCAGGCGGTAGGTTTGATTGTTGAACAGGATCAGGGCCTGATCGCCGCCCTGTATCAGGTCATTGGCGTCATAGGTCGGCAGGTCCGGTTGCGGCGTGTCGATCTGGGGGGGGGTGGCAAGCATCGTCATCAGGATACCAAGCCCCCGAAGGTACAGCTGTCAGAGGCCGAATGCAGGCCTGTGTCAGGGCGATGTTGATTCGTTTCTGAAGTGCCAAAACGCATTTTGGGATCCCTTTGTTGTTTTTCGATCTGCGGTCTGGCTGCTCTGGGGTGAATCAGATTGGCTTGAGTACAAGTTAACTGACTTAAAGAGTCGGGTATGTCAATCCTGATCGAATTAGTCGGAATACCCTGCGGCGCGGGGCATTTCCCGGCGGGCCGGCGGGATCAAGGTGCACAACAGAACTTGTCAAACCCTGCGAAACCGGAAACGGTGCCGCAGGCACAGATCCGATCATATGAGCAAGGAATCCCGCAGATGACGACATTGGTGAATAATTTCCCGACCCATGAGTACCGCCGCCGGATCGTCAAAACCCGCGCCGCGATGGCGCAGGCGGGGGTGGATGCCATTGTGGTCTGTGATCCGTCGAATATGTCCTGGTTGTCGGGCTATGACGGCTGGTCGTTTTATGTCTATCAGGCGGTGATCCTGACCCATGAGGGCGATCCGGTCTGGTGGGGCAGGGCGATGGATGCGGTGGGTGCCGGGCGCACGGTGTTTATGGAACACGCCGATCACATTCGCGGCTATGACGACACCTATGTGCAGAACCCCGACAAACACCCGATGCGCGATCTCGCCGGGCTGTTGGTCGACCTCGGGTTGGAAAAAGCCACCATTGGTGTCGAAATGGACAATTACTATTATTCCGCCAAGGCCCATATGACCCTGACGGATGCCATGCCCGGAGCGCGGTTCAAAGAAGCCACAGGCCTGGTCAACTGGCAGCGGGCGGTGAAATCCGATCTGGAACTGGCCTATATGCGCAGCGCCGCGCGCATTGTTGAGGCCATGCATGCCCGCATCCTTGAACTGGCCAAACCGGGGTTGCGCAAAAACGAATTGATTGCCGAAATCTATGCCACAGGCATTCGCGGGGTGGACGGCCATTGGGGGGATTATCCGGCGATTGTGCCGATGGCGCCCTCCGGTATGGATGCCACCGCACCGCATCTGACATGGGATGACCGTCCGATGCTCACGGGCGAGGCGACGTTCTTTGAAATTGCCGGGGCGCATAAACGCTATCAATGCCCGCAATCGCGCACCCTGTTTCTGGGCGAGGTGCCGCAGAAATACCGGGATGCCGAAAGCGCGGTACTTGAGGCCATAGAGGCGGGGCTGGAACAGGCCAAACCGGGCAATCAGGCCCAGGACATCGCCAATGCCTTTAACGCCACGCTGAACAAGGCAGGTTTTGAAAAAGACAGCCGCTGTGGCTATGCCATCGGCATCAGCTATCCCCCCGACTGGGGCGAACGCACAATTTCATTCCGCCGTGGCGATACCAGTGTTCTGGAACCGGGCATGACCTTTCACTTTATGCCGGCCCTCTGGCTGGATGATGGCGGGCTTGAGATCACCGAGCCAATTGTGATCACTGAAACCGGCTATGAATGCCTCTGCTCTACCCCACGCCAGCTTTTTGTCAAAACCTGAGCCGTGACCGGCCACAACTGACAGGTCCAATCCGCGAGCGGGGATCTTTGGCAAATGCGCTCAGCCCTGCACAAACTGGAACATCTTTGGGTCAGGTTTCCCGGACAGATATCCCATGTCAGGCTAGGATACCCGCGAATATCCCGCGCTTTCCAGTGTGAACGTATCAAACAGATGCGCCAGCTGGCGCACCAGGGGGCGGGCGCTGGGCATCAGGGCCAGTCGCCCCTGGCGTTCCTCATACAGCCCTGCACAATCCGCCCGCAGCGCGTCAAAGGCCGGCTTTAACAGCGTCATCTCTGCCTGTGACAGGTCCAGTTCATTGAAATCAATGGCATAATCGCACATCAGCATTTCAATGATCCGGCCGCGCAACCGGTCTTCGGCGGTCAATTCATAGCCCCGCATTGCAGGCAGGTGACCCGCGCGCACCTGTTTGGCATAGGGGCCGGTCTGGGCGGTGTTTTGCACAAAGCCGCTTTCAAAGCGCGAAATCGACGAGGCCCCGAGACCCAGCAACGTGTCACAGCCATCCACGGTATAGCCTTGAAAATTGCGCCGCAGGCTGTGGGTTTGCGCGGCAAGGGCCATGCTGTCTTGGGGGGTGGCGAAATGATCAATGCCGATGGCAACCATACCCGCATCTGCCAGTACCGAACGGGCATGGGTGAACAGATCAAACCGTGCACGATCATCCGGCAAGGCCTGTTCGGGGATCAATTGCTGGCGTTTGGCCATATGCGGCACATGGGCATAGCCAAACAGCGCGATACGATCAGGGGCCAGTGCGTTTACCTGCGCCAAAGTGCGGCCAAAGCCCGGCACCGATTGGAACGGCAGGCCATAGACCAGATCAAGGTTCAGCGATGTGATGCCCGCCGCGCGCAGCAGATCAACCGCGGCGCGGGTCTGTTCAAAACTTTGCTGGCGGCCAATAGAAGCCTGCACCTCTGGCGCGAAATCCTGCACGCCGATGCTGGCCCGTGACATGCCAGCGGCGCGCAGGGCGGTGATCTTGTCCTGATCCACCAGCGTCGGGTCGATCTCGACTGAAAATTCGCTGTCGGGTCCACGTTCAAACACCTGATCAATCGCTGCGCTCAAGCGCCGGATCAACGCCGGCGGCAGGATCGTCGGTGTGCCACCGCCCCAATGCATCTGTCTGACCTTTTGTTTGCCCTTCAGATGCCCTGCGATCAGGGCCAGTTCGGCCTCTAGGGTGGTGATGTAATGTTCGACGGGGGCAAGGCTGCGCACCCCTTGGGTCCGGCAGGCACAAAACCAGCACAGGCGTTCGCAAAACGGGATGTGCACATACAGCGAGATCGGCACGTCAGGATCAAGTGCTGCCAGTGCCCTGGCCTGAAAATCCGCCGTGATGCCCGCGTGAAATGCAGGGGCCGGCGGATAGCTGGTATAGCGGGGCAGGCCCCGGTCAAAGAGGCCACGGGCCTTGAGGGTGTCAAAATCCATCATGAGGACGTTTGTGAAACGGTTTCATCTTGTTGTCTTTGATCCGGATCAACTTTGGCTTCCTCGTCGTCCAGAAGGATGCGCCATGCCGCCCCGTCCAGATCATCATATTGATCGGCGCGCAGGCTCCAGACAAAGGCCAGCAACCCGAGCCCCCCCAGCGCCAGCGACACCGGAATAAGGATCGACAGGATGTTCATGCCCGTGCCCCTTTTTGCAGGCGCATCGCATTCAAAAGCACCACAATGGAGGAACCGGACATTGCGATCGCCGCCACCAGAGGCGTCACATAGCCAACCATCGCAAAGGGGATCACCAAGGCGTTATAGACGGCGGCAATGGCAAAGTTTTCAAGAATGCGGCGTTTGGCGCTGCGGGCGGTGTTGATCAGATCGGGCAGGGCAGACAGGCTTTGGCCCAGCATCACCACATCCGAGGCCGCCCGCGCCGCATCGGCCGCACTCGCCGGTGCAACCGAGGCATAGGCCGCCGCCAGCGCCCCGGTGTCGTTCAAGCCGTCCCCGACCATCAGCACCCTGCGCCCTGACGCTGCAAGGCGGTCCAGATAGGCGATTTTGTCGGCTGGGCTTTGGCCCGCGCGGGCCTGTGGGATGCCCAATGCCGATGCGACCGCTTGGGTCGCGGCAGGGGTATCGCCGGAAATTAGGTGTATTTCAGTGCCTGTGGCCTGTAATTGCGCGATCATCCGGGCTGCCCCTTGGCGCAGGCTGGCCCGCAGGGGTAGGAAAATCGGTGCGGATTCGCCAATGCGCAGCCAAGCGCCGTGGCTTTCGCTGCCGGGTGATCCGACAGATGCCCCGACAGATACCCCGACAAACCCTGCCGCGCCCAAAAGCACCTGTTGGCCTTTATAGATGGCTTGTACACCCTTGCCGGATGTTTCGGAAATCTCGCTCAGGGGCGCGGGGGCAATGCCCCGTGTTTCCAACCCCAACGCCAAAGCCCGCGAGACCGGATGTGTTGACGCTTGCGCCAGCGCCAAAGCCACCACAAGGGCGCTTTCAGGCAGGGCGTTAACCGCGTCCACCGCAAGCTGGCCTTCGGTCAAAGTGCCGGTCTTGTCAAACACCACCACATCGGTTTCGGCAATGCGTTCCAGTGCCGTGCCGTTTTTGACCAGCAGCCCGCGCCGGAACAACAGCCCCGCCGCCGCCGTGGAGACCGCAGGCACCGCCAGCCCCAACGCACAGGGGCAGGTGATGATCAACACTGACACCGCGATGTTCAGGGCATGGCGGATATCCCCGGCATAGGCGATCCAGCCCAGAAAGGTGGCAAAAGCCAGCAGATGCACCGCAGGCGCATAAAGTGCAGCCGCGCGATCCGCCAAAGCGGTATAGCGGTTGCGCGCCGATTCAGCCGCGTCAATCATCGTGACCATACGGCGCAGGCTGGTGTCCGCGCCCACCGCCGTGGCGCGCAGGGTCAGCGGCCCGCTGAGGTTGACCTCACCGGCGCTGACCATCGTGCCGACATCCGCCGCCACTGGCAGGCTTTCTCCGGTCAACAGCGCGCGATCCAGATTGCTGCGGCCTTCGATCACCATGCCATCCACTGGCACCCGTGCGCCGGGCAGGACAAGGATGTGATCGCCTTGTCGGGCCTGGCTCAGGTTGATGGTCTCGCGGCCTGTGGCGGTTTTACGCAAGAGGCGCGGCACCTCAAGCGCCGCCAGTTCTTTGGCGGCAGAGCGCGCATTGGCCCGGCAGCGGTGATCCAGATACCGCCCGATCAGCAGGAAACAGGTCAGCGACAGCGTGGCATCGAAATAGGCCGCATGGCCACCGGCCGCAGTTTCATAGACCGACATGCCAGCGGTCAGCACCAGCGCCAGCGAAATCGGCACATCCATGTTCAGGCAGCCCACCCGCAGCGCCACCCATGCGTTGCGGAAAAACGGCTGTGCGGCATAGGCCAGTGCCGGCAGGGTGATCGCCGCTGACAGCCAGTGAAACAGATCGCGGGTGGCGTCACTGGCCCCGGACCAGACCGCAACCGACATCAACATCACATTCATCATCGCAAAACCCGCGATGGCAATGCGGATCAACAAGGCGCGCCCGTCGCGGTCCCCGTCCTGCCCCAAGGCATCCAGATCCAACAGATGCGCCTCGATGCCCAGTGCTGTCAGATGATCCATCAGGGCTTCGGGGCTGGTGCCGTGGCGGGTGGTGATGACAACCTGTTTGCGGTTCAGGTTCACCCGCGCGTTATGTACCTCCTCACGGGCCAGCAACCCGCGTTCCACCGTGGCAATACAACCCGCACAATGGATGGAGGGCAGCGACAGGTGAATAACCTCCCCCGCCGATGCCGCCCCGCCTTGGGGCAGGGGCAGCGCGGTATCGGGGGCCGCCAGACAACCGGGGCAGGCGGCCAGACGCGGGGTTTCAAGTCGCGGGGTTTCGGCCAGTGTCATGGCAATATCCTATCGCGCGGTCAACGGCAGCCGCCGCCGGAAATTGGTGCCATCCGCCGCCTGCATGTCCAGCCACAATGTCCAATAGCCCGGCGCAATCGCGACATCCGCGCGCAACAGCTGACCATCCCAGACAAAATCGGGGATCACGTCCTGGGCCACATGGGTGGCGCGGCCCAGCGTCGCCGTGACCACCGCAGGATACAGCGGCGTGCCGTCGCGTTGCAGGATTTCCAGGGTCAGCACCTGATCGGTAATATCGGCAGAGACCTGCCAGCCCAGTGCATCCTGGGCATCACGGTCCCTGTTGAAATGCTGGCTGGCCACATAGGAATTCTTGGTCACCAACCCTGGAAAGGTCGAAACCGCCTGAAAGGCCAATGTCAGGTTCACCCCGATGATCACGGCAAAACAGCCGGCAAAAATGCCAAAGACATGCCATCCGGTTAAGGTGGATTTCATCACGATCCCTTTCCGTTAAAAATCGTCGCGACACTGGCGCGGGTCTGGGTGGCCAGGTCTTCGACCCAGAGGCGCAGGTCTGTGCGGTTGGCCTGTGCCGCCGGATCATTGCGCCGCGCAGTGACATAGACCCGCTGCAACAAGGTGCTGTCTGCGGGGACGGTCACATCTGATCCCTGTTGGCCTTCGAGGCTGATCCGCAGGGGCTGCTCCGAGGTCAGTGACAGATGGAACAGCTGGTCCTGACCGGATTTGTTGCGCAGGCGCACGTCATAGATGTTGCGGATTGATCCATCCGATTGCACCACATAGGTCGGGTTGCGCACGGGGGACACTGTCAGTTCAATGTCAGAGCGGATGAACAGAGCAAACAACAGCCCGAGCCCGACAATCGACCACAGGGCCGTATAGAGGATGGTGCGCGGGCGCAGGACATGGCGCCAGACCGGTCTGGGCATCCAGCCCGCGTATGCCGCCGTGTCTTTGGCCGGGGGCACGTCTTCGAGGGCCAGATAATCAATCAACCCACGGGGTTTGCCGATTTTGTCCATGATTTCATCACAGGCATCAATGCACAGCGCACAGGTGATACATTCCATCTGCTGACCATCGCGGATGTCGATGCCCATCGGGCAGACGTTGACGCAGGCCATGCAATCAATGCAATCGCCTTGGGCCAGTGCCACTTCGGGGGCGACGTCGGGGATGTCGGCCTCGGCATAGGCGGTGGTGGTACGGGCCGCTGCCGCTGCACGCGCGCCTTTGCGGTGTTTGCCACGGGGTTCGCCGCGCCAGTCACGATACCCAACCGTCAGCGTGCCTTCGTCCATCATCGCGGCCTGAATACGCGGCCAGGGGCACATGTAGATACAGACCTGTTCGCGCATGAACCCGCCAAAAATAAAGGTCGTCGCCGTCAGGATCGCAATGGAGACATAGGCCACCGCAGGCGCATCCAGCGTCACAAGGTTGCGTGCCAAGGTCGGCGCATCGGTGAAATAAAACACCCAAGCCCCGCCCGTGGCAATCGAGATCAACAGCCAGACAATCCATTTGCTGACCCGCATCCGCCATTTGCTGAAATCCCATCTGGCCTTGAGCAACCGGATTCGGGCGTTGCGATCGCCTTCGATCCAGCGCTCCACCAGCAAAAACAGATCGGTCCAGACGGTTTGCGGGCAGGCATAGCCGCACCAGACCCGCCCCAGTGCCGAGGTGAACAAAAACAGCCCCAACCCCGCCATGATCAACAGGCCCGCGACAAAGTAAAATTCATGGGGCCAGATTTCGATCCACAGGAAAAAGAACCGTCTGCTGGCCAGATCGGCAAGCACCGCCTGATCAGGCAGGTTCGGGCCACGGTCCCAGCGCAGCCAGGGCAGCAGATAATAGATGCCAAGGGTGATCCCCATGATCCACCATTTCAGGGTCCGAAAGAAACCGGACACGCGGCGGGGGAAGATCGGTTCGCGCGGTGCATAAAGCGGCGGGGAGGAATCGGTCATTTGAGGTGTTCCAGATCTGCTGTTCGCCACTTGCTTATGCAGGGGCAGGGCGGCGTCTGCTTTGATCTGGGTCAAATCCTGCGGTGGGGTGCCGGAATGCCGCAGGGGGCATAGGATGATCCATGCAAGATGGATCTCGGGTGCTAATGTGGCATAGAGGGGCGCGCCAGATCGCAGGGGCGGATGACGCAGTGGCAAATGCCAAACCCCGGATTTGGCAGCGCCCGAACCGCATCCTCAGGGTTTCGGATGCCCCCGATCTGTCATACCTATGTAACCTCCCCTGAATCTTGCTATTTGGCAGGAGGGTCCAAGATCACAAACGGCTTGGCGCGGTACTGCCATCAAGGTTAATAAAGGGGTTCCCATGACCACCAAAACACTGCTGCATCCCCGCAATCAACACAAAGACGGGTATGATTTTGCGCGTTTGGTGGCCGATCTTCCTGATCTTGAGGGATATACGATACGCAACCCTGCCGGTCAAACGACGATTGACTTTCAGGATGCGGGGGCGGTTCGTATGCTCAACCGGGCCTTGCTCAAGACCCATTACAAGATTGATTTCTGGGACATTCCGGCAAATTATCTCTGTCCTCCGATCCCCGGCCGGGTTGATTACATCCACCATCTGGCGGATTTGCTTGCCGCCAGCAACAATCAGGAAATCCCGCGCGGGCGGCAAATCAAAGCATTGGACATCGGCACCGGGGCCAGTCTGGTGTACCCGCTTACCGGCCAGAGTGAATATGGCTGGCATTTCACCGGCGTCGATATTGATCCGGCCGCGATCAAATCGGCGCGGCAGATTTGCGCATTCAACAAGCTGAAGATTACCCTAAAGCGTCAAAAAATACCCGAGAATGTCTTTAGAGGGGTGATCGAACCGCAGGATCTGTATCACATCACCCTGTGCAACCCGCCGTTCCATGCGTCCATCGAACAGGCCAGCAAAGCCGCCCAGCGCAAGTGGCGCAACCTTGGAAAGGGGCATTCAAACAAGCTTAACTTCGGCGGTCAGAACGCCGAGCTTTGGTGCCCGGGGGGCGAGATACAGTTTATTGCGAACATGATTGAACAGAGCCGCGCATGCGCGGGCCAATGCCTGTGGTTTAGCACCTTGGTGTCGAAAAAAGCCAATCTTCAGCCGCTCGCCAAAATTTTGAAAAAAGCCAAGGTTGCTGAGTATAAGGTTGTCGAAATGGCTCAGGGGCAGAAAACCAGCCGTTTTGTCGCCTGGACGTATATCAAGGAAAGTCAGCGATCTTTGTTCGGGACGGGCGCGGGGGGCTAGAACTGGCGCACCCGGCCCGGGCCGCAACGTCCGCATCTCTGCCGATTTTTGTGCCAGTGACATCACGCTGACGGGCAAAACCATATGACACTGTGGGGACATCATAAAAAACTGTGCGGACAGCATAAAAAAGGGGTGCCCCTCCTCAGGCACCCCTTCCTTTGCACGCGGCTTGGTGCGAACAGAACCGCAGGCAAAGTTCTCTTACTCGGCCACGGGCGCTTCGCCGCCGCCAAGCTGATGCACATAGGTTGAAACCGCCTGCACCTGTGCCTCGCTCAAACGGCTGCCCCATGCGGGCATCACGCCAAAACGTGCTTTTGCGATGGTCTCGTGCAGGGTGTCGCGGTCCCCGCCATAAAGCCAGATCGCATCGGCGAGGTTCGGCGCGCCTTGGTCGCGATCCCCAAGGCCGGTGTCCCCATGGCACGAGGCACAATTGTCGGCAAATAATAAGGCCCCTTCCGCGCCCAGGGCCGCGTCGAATTCCGCGCCTGACAGGGACCGGACATGTTCCACCAAAGCGTCGATTTCAGCGGCTTGCATGAATTCGCCAAAGGCAGGCATCTGCGAATAACGCGCATCTGCGTCCACTTCGTTGCGGATGCCGTGACGTACCGTATAGGCAATTGCCGTCTGTGACCCGCCCCAAAGCCAGTCATCATCCAGCAGGTTGGGATAGCCTTTGGCCCCCGCTGCGCCAGAGCCATGGCATTGCGAACAATTGGTGCGGAACACCGCGCCCCCTGAAGATACCGCATAGCGGTACAGTTCCTGATTGCTGTCATCAAAGACCAGATCAGGATCGGCCAGTTCCGCATCCCGCGCCGCGTTGCTTTGGTTGAAGGCGGCAATGTCGCGGGCCACTTCGCCGCGGGTGGAATAGCCCAGCAGCCCTTCGGTGGCACCGTTGATCAGAGGCCATGCGGGATAGGCAATCGAATAGGCGACGCCCCAGAGGATGGTGATATAAAAGCTCCAGAGCCACCAGCGCGGCAAGGGGTTGTTCAATTCCCGGATGCCGTCCCATTCATGGCCCGTGGTTTCAATGCCGCTGACGTCATCCTTGAGGGAACGCTTGGCGGGCGGTGTTTTCTGCGCGTTCATGTCGCGTCTCCGATCTGCGGGCAATCCCGCTTGGCCGCTGCGCCGGGCGTCTCCGGTGCAAGAGCTGTCGTGTCATTGCGAAACGGGATCTGTGCGGTTTCCAGATGGGTTTTGCGGCTGCCGGGGCGGAAGGCCCAGACAACAACCCCCAGAAAGAACAGCGTCATTGCCAAAAGCATCCAGCTGTCTGCGAATTCGCGCATCCATGAATAAGTGTGCATCGCTGTGTCCTTTCTAGCGGCTTGCGTCCGGGGTGAAGGTTGAAAAATCAACCAAAGTGCCAAGCATCTGCAGATAGGCCACCAGGGCGTCCATTTCTGTCAGACCGGGCTGGCCGTCAAAGTTGCGCACCTGTGCCTTGGCATAGCGTTCCTGTAACCCGTCATAATCGCTGTCCGGATCGCCCTGGGCCAGAAAATCGGCGGCGGCGTTTTC
Source organism: Sulfitobacter sp. (assembly GCA_047634585.1). Classification (GTDB taxonomy): domain Bacteria; phylum Pseudomonadota; class Alphaproteobacteria; order Rhodobacterales; family Rhodobacteraceae; genus Sulfitobacter. Next base: position 105,309 of record JBLIAN010000008.1, read on the forward strand.
CACCATGTCGTCGCTATAGGGCACGCCCACGGCACGCTGGGTGCGGATCAGGTCTGCCACATATTTTTCGCTGATCGGGGTGCGGGCCAGAAAGGCATATTTCGGCATGATCGATTCAGGCACCACGGATTGCGGGTTCATCAGGTGATCCACATGCCAGCCATCCGAATAGCGCCCGCCGACCCGTGCCACATCAGGGCCGGTGCGTTTGGAACCCCATTGGTGGGGATGGTCATACATGCTTTCTGCGGCCAGGGAATAATGGCCATAACGGTCCACCTCGTCGCGCATCGGGCGGATCATCTGGCTGTGACAGACATAACAGCCTTCGCGCACATAGATTTCCCGCCCGGTCAGTTCCAGCGGCGTATAAGGGCGCATGCCGTCGACCTTTTCGATGGTGTTCTCAAGGTAGAACAGCGGCGCAATTTCGACGATGCCGCCGATGCTGACCACCAGCAGGGACAGCACCATCAGCAGGGTTGCAGATCTTTCGATCACCGCATGGCGGGCAAGGAATCCCTTTGCGGGCGTTTTGGTTTGATTGTCAGACATGTTTTTGATCCTTACTCAGCGGGGACACCAACGGCGGCAGATACTTTCTGTCCCCCACGGATGGTCATCCACATGTTCCACACCATGATCAGCGCACCCGTCAGGTACATGACCCCGCCCAAGCCCCGGACGATGTACATCGGGAATTTCGCGGCAACGGTATCGGCAAAGGAATTTACCAGGAAACCCTGTGCATCCACCTCGCGCCACATCAGGCCTTCCATGATGCCGGTCACCCACATCGAGGCCGCATAAAGAACGATGCCGATGGTGGCCAACCAGAAGTGCCAGTTGATCGCGGACATGGAATACATCTGCGGCCGCCCCCAAAGCTTTGGTGTCAGGAAATACAAAGCCGCAAAGGTGATCATCCCGTTCCAGCCCAAGACACCGGAATGCACATGGCCGATGGTCCAGTCTGTATAATGGCTGAGGGAATTCACTGCGCGGATCGACATCATCGGGCCTTCAAAGGTCGACATGCCGTAGAACGCGAGGCTGATCACCATCATGCGGATGATCGGATCGGTGCGCAGCTTGTCCCATGCGCCGTTCAGCGTCATCAGACCATTGATCATGCCGCCCCAGCTGGGCATCCACAGGATGATCGAAAACACCATGCCAAGGGTCGCCGCCCAATCGGGCAGGGCGGTGTAGTGCAAATGGTGCGGCCCCGCCCAGATGTAGAGAAAGATCAGCGCCCAGAAGTGGATGATCGACAGTTTATAGCTGAACACCGGACGTCCGGCCTGTTTGGGCACAAAATAATACATCATGCCCAGAAACCCCGCAGTCAGGAAAAAGCCCACCGCGTTATGGCCATACCACCATTGGGTCATGGCATCCTGCACACCGGAAAACAGCTGGATCGAACGCGACCCCAGAACGCTGACCGGCAGGGACAGGTTGTTGACCAGATGCAGCATCGCCACGGTGATGATAAAGCTCAGGAAAAACCAGTTCGCCACATAGATGTGTTTCTCGCGGCGGGTGATCAATGTGCCCATATAAATCACCAGATAGGACACCCAGACAATGGTCAGCCAGATGTCGACATACCATTCAGGTTCGGCATATTCCTTGGATTGGGTAGAACCCAGCAAATAGCCCGTTGCGGCCAGCACAATAAAAAGCTGATATCCCCAGAACACAAACCAGCGCAGGTTGCCGCCCCACAGCCGCGTCCCGCAGGTGCGCTGTACAATATAGAAAGACGACATGATCAGCGCATTGCCACCAAAGGCAAAAATCACCGCAGACGTATGCAGGGGACGCAGACGCCCGAAATTGGCATAGGGCTGTGCCCATTCAAAATTGAGCACCGGAAACGCCAGTTGGAAGGCAATGAAGGTGCCGGCCAGAAACCCGACAATGCCCCAAAATCCGGTGGCAATCACCCCGGCGCGCACCACGTCGTCAAGATACCCGTTTGCGTCCATCGCCGGTTTTGCCGGTTCATCGGTGTTACGCAACACCCAGATGAACATGCCAGCTGCCACCAACATGATGATCAGCGCATGCACCTGATACGCCAGATCACGGCCCCAGTCAGCGGCCAAAGCTGCCAGAATGGTGATCAGCCCCAGCAAGATTAGTTTGAAATAGTCAGACGTCATTTTCTGTCCCCTCTTGCCGCCCCAGACCCTGAGGAGAGGGCAGGCGCGGTGTATGTCTTGAGGACAGCATGTGCATCCTGGGGCGGTTGGGGTCTTTGATCTGTATCAACTGCCGCGCAGTTTCTTTTTGGGCGATATCAAGGACAGGCGCGGCGCCCCGGTGCAGGCTGAATCTGAAATGCAAGGAGGCACGCATGTCCATTCAAACAGTGACCACGGTTTTGACCGATCCTGAAACCGCCGTTCCCCAGATCGAGGCCGCAGCGGCGTTTGCCCGCGCCTGTGACGCGCATCTTCAGGTGCTGGCGCTGGGCACCGGGCTGGATCACGGGGGGGTGGTGATGGGCGGCATGGATGTTGTGCCCTTGGCCGCTGGCATCGAAGAGGGCATCGCGCGGGCCCGCGAACTGGCACAGATCGCCGAGGCGGAACTGAGCAAGGAAGCAATCCGATATGATGTGGAGGAAGTCAGTGCGCTGACCTCGTCACGCAATGCCGATATCGCCCGTCACATCCGGTTCAGCGATCTGGTGATCCAGCAACACTCCTCGGACCGGATCACCGCCGCCCATGTGGCGCAAACTGCGCAAACCGTGTTGTTTGACGGCGATTGCCCGCTGCTGTTGCTGCCTGAACATTATGAAATGCAGGCCCCCGCCCGGCGGATCTTTCTGGCATGGGATGACAGCAGCACCGCCCTGCGTGCGGCGCGTCTGGCCCTGCCGTTGCTCAAACAGGCCAGCAGCGTCTATCTGGCGATTGTCGATCCGGGCAAGGACTCACCGGACCGCTCTGATCCCGGCGGGGCTTTTGCCCAGTTTCTGGCCCGTCACGGGGTCAAATGCGAAGTCATGGTGCTGGCGCGTACCGATGACAGTATTTCACGCACCCTGGAACGGCGCGCTCAGGAATTGGGCTGTGATCTGATGGTGATGGGGGCCTATGGCCATTCCCGCCTGCGCCAGGTGCTGTTTGGCGGCACCACCCGCCAGATGCTGGAAAATGCCGCGCTGCCGGTGTTTCTGGCCCATTGATCCACAGCTCGGGGCCCCGGGATCCGCTGGGTCAGTTCAACATGATCCCGTCGGTGTCGTCACCGGTTTCGGCCATCAATGCGGCCAGATCGGGGATGGTGATGGTGCGGGTGCCGGCCAGTTCGATGATGGCGTCCTTGCGCAGGGCGGTCATCTGGCGGCTGACGGTTTCAATGGTCAGCCCCAGATAATTCGCCATGGCTTCGCGCGACATCGGCATCTCAAAGGACAGGCCGTCCTGCACATGCTGCATATGCAGGGCTGCGGTGCGCCGCCCGATCAACGACAGCAGGCAGGTGATCTTTTCGCGGGCGGTTTTGCGGCCCAGCAACATCATCCATTCGCGCGCGACCTCAAGCTCATCCAAAGTCATCGCCAACAGGCGCTGGCCAATATGCGGGGTCTGTGTGATCATGTTTTCAAACGGTTTGCGCCGGAAACAACACAGCGTCACCTTCTGGATCGCCACCACATCATAGGCCACGGTTTCACGCCCCGGACGGCCAATGAAATCAGACGGCAGCAACAGGCCAACCATCTGGATGCGGCCATCGGGCAGGGTGCGCGACAGGGTCGCCGCCCCGGTCACCACAGAGCCGACAAAATGCATCTCGTCGCCTTCAAACATGATCGGCTGGCCGGCATCAAACGTCCGGTAATATTTGATGTCCTCCAATTGACTGAGCTCATGGGGTTCGCAAGTGGCACAGACCGCCCTGTTGCGAATGTTGCAGTCTGAACAAGCAATGAAACCCGAACCGGATTGCGCCAAAGTCATGAGGAGGTCTTTCGTTCGCTAAAAATCCATGCGGTTCTACCATTCCTGGTGCAACAAGCAAACCCTGTCCCCTGCGTCAGCACCGCACAGGGGCGGGGGAGAGGGGCAGGGGACAGGGGGGCCATCAGGGCTCATCGGGGATCGGTGCCTGGGGGCCAAGACGCGGTTCGATGGCCTGCTGTGCGGCGGCGGCCACGGCATGGCGTTCTTCGGCGGTCATCTGGTCGGATCCGGCGACCTCGACCTTGACGTTGCGTTCGGCCATGCGGATGCCATTGGCGTCAAAAGCATCGCGCACCATCTGATAGGCATCCCGGCGCACCAGCCATTGTTCCCCCGGACGGGTCATGAATTTGACCCCGACCACCATGTTGAATTCCTCCATGCGGCGCACCCCTTGGGATTTCAGGGTTTCGAGGATGCTGGATCCGTAGTCCTCGTTTTCCAGCATTGTCGCACCGATCTGTTTGATGAGTTTTTTCACCAGCCGCAGATCGGTGTCGAAGGGCACGCGGAATTCCAGTTTCATGATCACCCAGTCGCGGGAATGATTGGTCAGATGGCGCAATTCGCCAAACGGCAGGGTATGAACCGCACCGCGATGGTGCCGGATCTGCAAAGACCGGATCGAGATTTTCTCGACGGTGCCGCGCAATTGGTCGATTTCCACGTATTCACCGACGCGAAACGCATCATCAATCAGGAAAAACACGCCGGATACCACGTCTTTGACCAGTGATTGCGCGCCAAAACCGATGGCCACGCCCAAGACCCCGGCACCGGCAAGAATCGGCGCGATATTAACCCCGAGCGAGGACAGGACCGACATCACCACCATGACCAATAGCGTCACCATCAAGGTCACACGCAGCAGCGGCAGCAAGGTTGCCATACGTGCCTCGGGGCCGGGGGCCGTGCCGGGTTCGGGCGGCTTATAGGCGGCAAGGCGGCGGTCGATGGCGGAACTGGCCCAGACCCAGACCAGATCGGCCAGCAGCAGCGCCACCGCGCTGTCGGTCAGCACCGCAATGGCACGCCCGGTCACTGTCGGGTCGGCGGCACGTTCAAAAACCCGGAAATCCCAGATCAGTGCAAGCGTCACGCCCACCGCGAACAACAGCACAAACCGCCCCAGCCTTTGGGCAAGGGGGCGATAGCTTTCATAGGGGTGTTCGATATGGGGGATCGGTTCAAACAGCGCTTCGGTGTCTGTCCCGGCGCCGGGATCGGGGTCTTCCAGCGGTATCTTGGCTGCGGGCGGGCCTCTGGAAATGACCAGCGCCTTGGCACGGTCAAAACTGTCATCCACCCAAAGCCGCAGCAACCGCAGCGCAGGCACCAGCAGCCCCAACAGCGCAAAGCTCCACATCAGGGCGGCGCGGTCCAGCAGCAGCGCGGCAAAGGCCAGCGCCGCCAGAACCATAAGATAAACCCGCCACAGCCGCTGTGCCCGTGTCAACGGGGCGTGCATGACCTGTGCAACCTTGGAAAAACCGGCCATGATCAGGCCGAAACTTACCGCCAGGATCAGCAGCGCAAAGGCAATGTTGACCGCCAGGGTCTGGGGCGTCTGCACGTCACTGCCATTGATGCGCTCAAAAACATCCGACATTGAATCGGTCAACACACAGACCCCGCTGAGCAGCAACAGGGATTTGCTCAGGTGTTTGGCCATGCGATTGCCCAGAGGTACAAGGCGCAATTCCTCGACCGCGGGCGCAAGGAACAGCACCAGTACCGTGCGGATTGTCCGCACTGTGAATACCACAATCAACAGGTTCAGCACCAAAGCCTCTAGGACAGGAGGCCATGAAAAGGCGGCAAAGGTGCCGATGCTGCCAAGCGCAAAAATCGCCAACCCGCTGAGGGTGATCAAGGCGCGCAGGCCGGCGGCGGTGACACGGGCGCGCACGGTGGTCACATGATGCAATTCAATGCGCAGTTTGATCGGGTTGGTATATTGGCGGTACAGCCATTCCAGACCGGCCCCGACAAACAGAAAGATCATTACAAACGTCAGGCCGCGCACCTGTTGGGCAGGCGTCACCTTGGCGCGCCAATTGTCAAACAACAGGTCAGGCGCGGTTGGAAAGGCCCGCCAGGCCAGCGCCAGATCCCCAAGCCGTTCACGGGTTTCGGCAAGCGCCTGTTCGATTTCCTGGCGCAGGGTCAATCCGGTTGCGGGGCTGTTGGCTTTGGCGTCCTTGGCCTGAGTGGCGATCCAGTGCTGGATGCGTTGATCGGCCAGAAGGCGGGTGAATTCAGAAAGATCATTGGCCGAGGGCGCGTCAGGGGCAGGGGGTGTCTGTGCGTTGAGCGGCGTGGCTGAAAGGGTCATCGTCAGGATCAACGACAGGCACAGGGCGGCACTGCGCAGCAAGGCGATCATGCTGTCACCTCGTCTGGTTGGGGCTGCGGGTGCGGGTGATCGGGATCATGCGGGGCATCAAAGCTGAAATCGGGCGCAAACACCCGCGCCACCACCAGATCGGTGCCGCGTTCCAGTGGCAATTGGCAGGCCAGCCGCAGGTCATCGCCTTTGTTGATCCGCGCCAGCGTCATCTGTTCCATCGGGGTGGCAAGGGGCAAAGGATCACCGTCAACTGCCAGAATACGCACCGCACAGGTGCCACAGCGCCCGCGCCCTGAACACAGGTTTGCATGGGGCTGATCGGCCTTGCGCAGCCCGTCAAGCAGGGTCTGGCCCGTCTGGACCATGATCTGGCCAACATCCTGTGTGGTGATCGAAACACTGGCGGTCTGGCTGATCCAGCGGCGCAGGGCACGCCCGCCCAGCACCAACGCAGCCAAGGCCAGCGACACCCAGATCACCCCGTCGGTCAGGGTTTTGATGAATTGATACGGGATCGGATCAATAAAGGCCGGATCACGGATCACTTCGGGCAGCGCCCCGTCTGCCAGTACAATCCGCCCCGCTTGGGCAAAACCCAACAGCGCCAGCACCGGCACTGCAACCGCCAGCGGATAAAGACAGCTTAATATCCCTGTCGCGGATGGTTTGGAGCGCAGCCACAAAAACAACCCCGCACAGCCATGCACCCAGACCACCGACAGCAACACAACCTGTGTCAGCCCGATGCCCGGATTGCTGAGCCAGAAAATCCGGTTGATGAACACATAATCCACCGCCACGCCGGAACGCTGCAGCATCGCCACACCCACTGCATGGGTGGCCAACAGCGGCAGCACCGCCAGACCGGACAGGGCCTGCACGATGTCCTGGGGGGTGCCGGAAATGCTGGGACGGGTAAAGATCGCCCAAAGACCGATCAGATAATGCACCAACAGGGCGCACAGCATCACATACCCCAGCATACCCTCGGTCCAGAGCCCCGACAGATAGGGCCGCGCCTGATCCATCAGATCAACCGATATCACCCCCAGGCCGAGGTTCAGCAAATGGCAGGTCACATAGCCCAACAGATACAGCCCGCTGATCATGCGCAGCTTGCGGGTGAAATTGCGTGGCGCAGGGCGGCGTGATAGGATGCTCAAAATATGTTTCCAGTCTGGCAAATATCCGTCAATATCCCCAAGTGTAGGGCCAGCGGGCGCTGCCGCGCAAGCGCCGAGCATTCTGGCTGAGGCGGCGCGAAATCTAACCTGTTGCATTACGTGGCCAGTTGCCTTTTTATTGGCCCACCAATCAATAAAAATCCTTTGGGAGTATCATAATCATGAAAAGTCTGCTTGCGACGACCGCTTTGGCACTGACCTTTGCAACCTCTGTTGCCGCCGCGTCCTGTGACGAAATCACCTTCTCTGATGTGGGCTGGACCGATATCACCGCCACCACTGCCGCCACCACTGTGGTGCTGCGCGCGCTTGGCTATGAGACCGACATCAAAATCCTGTCCGTGCCGGTGACCTATACGTCGATGGCGGCGGGGGATATCGACGTGTTCCTTGGCAACTGGATGCCAACAATGGAAGCCGACATCGCGCCTTACCGCGATGCGGGCACCGTGGACAGCCTGCGCGCCAACCTTGAGGGCGCAAAATACACATTGGCCGTGAACAAAGCTGCTGCTGACTTGGGCATCACGTCTTTTGCGGCGATTGCCGGCAACGCCGAGGCGCTGGACGGCAAGATTTACGGCATCGAAGCGGGCAATGACGGCAACCGCCTGATCCAGTCGATGATTGATGGAAATGCCTTTGACCTCAAAGATTTCGAAGTGGTCGAATCCTCGGAACAGGGGATGCTGGCGCAGGTGGCACGTGCCGACCGCAAAGGCGAACCTGTTGTCTTTCTTGGTTGGGAACCGCACCCGATGAACGCCAATTTTGAATTGACCTACCTTGAGGGGGGCGATGATTTCTTTGGCCCTGATCTGGGGGGGGCCACCGTGCACACCAATACCCGCGCCGGATATGCGGCGGAATGCCCGAATGTCGGTAAATTGCTGGGCAATCTGGAATTCTCGCTGGCGATGGAAAATGAAATCATGGGCGCAATCCTTGATGATGGCAAAGACCCCGATGAGGCCGCGACCGCATGGTTGTCTGCCAATGCGGGGGTTCTGGATGGCTGGCTTGACGGTGTGACCACCAAAGACGGTGGCGATGCAATGATGGCCGCCAAAGCCGCGCTGAAGTAAGCGACAACATGATGACAAGGACACCCACCCTGATCTCGGGGTGGGTCTCTTTTTATGTGGGCGATTGAGCGGGGGCAGGCACGGATGGACTGGTTGACAGAAAACAAGATACCGATTGACGACATTGCCGAGGCGGCTTTTGACTGGCTGCAAATCAATGGCGCGTGGTTTTTTGACGGGCTTGCCCTGTTGATGGAACGGTTGATCGACGCGATCCTCTGGGTGCTGCAAACCCCGCATCCGTTGATTATTATTGCGCTGTTTGCCGCCCTCACATGGCTGATCCAGCGCAATTGGAAAACTGTGGTTTTTGTGGTGATCGGGTTCCTGTTCATCCTGAATCAGGATTATTGGGAAGAAACCACCGAAAGCCTGACCTTGGTCCTGTCGGCCTGTGTGGTATGTATGGGGGTGGGCGTGCCGATTGGCATCGCCGCCGCGCATCGCCCGAAACTGTATCGGGTCATGCGGCCGGTGCTGGATCTGATGCAAACCCTGCCAACCTTTGTCTATCTTATTCCGGCGATTGTGTTTTTCGGGATCGGCATGGTGCCCGGATTGATCGCCACAGTGATTTTTGTGCTGCCGGCGCCGATCCGCCTGACCCAGCTTGGTATTTCCTCGACGCCCAAGGCGCTGCTGGAAGCGGCCGAAGCCTTTGGCGCCAAGCCAAGCCAGACCCTGTGGAAGATCGAACTGCCCTATGCCTTGCCGCAGATCATGACGGGGTTGAACCAGACCATCATGTTGTCGCTGTCGATGGTGGTGATTGCTGCGCTGGTGGGCGCGGATGGTTTGGGCGTGCCGGTGGTGCGCGCACTTAATCAGGTGAATACCGGACTGGGCTTTGAATCGGGGCTGATCATTGTGGTGGTTGCGATCATGCTGGACCGGATGTTGCGGGTGGGTGAAAAATGACCAAAGCTGTTGAATTCAATAATGTTTCCATCGTCTTTGGGGAAAAGCCGCACAAGGCTTTGCCGCTGATGGACGCCGGCCAAAGCCGATCTGAAATCGAAGCCGCCACCGGACAGATACTTGGGGTGCATGATTGCAGCTTTGACGTGGCCGAGGGCGAAATTCTGGTGCTGATGGGCCTGTCGGGTTCGGGCAAATCCACGCTGTTGCGGGCGGTGAACGGGTTGAACCCCGTGGTGCGCGGCAATGTGACGGTAAATGACGGGGCGTGGTCTTGTGACGTGCAGGGCTGTTCGGCCAGCGAATTGCGGCGTGTGCGGCGCGAATGCGTTTCAATGGTGTTTCAGCAATTCGGCCTGCTGCCCTGGCGCACGGTGCGCGACAATGTGGCGCTGGCGCTGGAACTGTCGGATGTGCCCAAAGCCGAACGTCTGGAACGTGCGGACATACAGCTGGCGCTGGTCGGCCTGTCCGATTGGGCCGACCGCAAGGTGGGCGAATTGTCCGGCGGCATGCAGCAACGTGTGGGCCTTGCCCGTGCCTTTGTCACCGAAGCGCCGATCCTGTTGATGGATGAGCCGTTTTCGGCCCTTGATCCGCTGATCCGCACAAGATTGCAGGATGAACTTCTGGATCTGCAACGCGATCTGAAACGCACGATCATCTTTGTCAGTCATGATCTGGACGAGGCCTTTAAACTGGGCGGGCGCATTGCAATCATGGAAGGCGGGCGCATTGTGCAACTGGGCACCCCGCGCGAGATCTTTTCAAACCCCGCCTCTGATTACGTTGCCGATTTTGTCGCGAATATGAATCCGCTTGGGGTGTTGACCGCCCGTGATGTCATGGGCGCGGTACAGGGAGAAACATCTGCCACGGTTTCTGCAGAGACCCCCGTTGCCGAATTGATCGCACAATTGAGCGGGGCAGACAGCGCCATCGGCGTGACGGATGGGGCAGGCACATTGGGCATTGTCACTGCACAATCCATTGTCGAGCGGTTAAAGAGCTAGGGATCATACCGGCAAAATGCGTTGTTTATCCGCATGTCACACGGAATCGGCATGTAACCCGGCGTGTTTCCATCCTAACATAGCAAACGACGGCGCAATCCGGGGCAAGGCTGGTCTTTGCTCCGGCACGGGAAGGACAGGCAATGGCCAAAGCTCTCTCTATCGACAAGACCCTCAGCCAAGCGGCCAAGGCGGCGAAACAGGGCGATTGGGCCGGCGCGCAGCAAGGTTATCACGCCATCCTTGAGCGGTTTCCGGCAAACAAACGCGCCAAATCCGGCGTGGAAACGTTAAGGCAAACCGCCTTGCCAGACTTGTTGAAAACCGCCCGTATCGCGCAGGGTAACCGCAAGTGGGCGCAGGCAGAACAGGCGTTGACCGTGGCGGCGGCGCTGGCGCCCGAGATGATGAATATCGCCCTTGCACTGGTTTTTGCGCAGCTCGAAACGGTGAATGCGCCTGCTGCCCTCAAAACGGCCAACCGCATTCTCAAAGAACTGCCGGACAACCGCGAAGCGATGAACCAAAAGGCGCGGGCCCTGCGTATTCTGGGGCAGGGCGCGGCCTCTCGGGAAATCCTGCAGGTGGCTTTGGCGCAAGACCCGACAGACCCGCAAACCCTGACCAATCTGGGGATGCTGGAACGCGCGCAGGGCAACCGCGCAGCGGCCGCGCAGCACTATCGCAATGCCATTGATGCCGAACCCAAGACCTATATCCTGCACCGCAACTACGGATTGAGCATCACTTATACGCCCGATCATCCACATCTGGCCGAATTGCAGCGCCACCTTGCCACGGCTGATTCAAAGGATCCCGCGAACGCGCCGTTGTTTTTTGCAGCATTCAAGGCCCTGGATGACATTGGCGAAAAGGATCAGGCCTTTGCCCATCTCAAACAGGCAAACCGTCTGGCCAAACAGGCCTCTGGCTATGCGTTCAAACAAAGCGCCACCACCGTGGCGATCAACAAGGCGCTGTTTCAAACCCCGATACAGCCGGACCCCGAACAGGATGGCTTGTGCCCGATTTATGTGACCGGCCTGCCGCGCACCGGCACCACCTTGATCGAACGGATGCTGGGCCGCGCCGAGGGCGTGCAGCCCTGCGGTGAACTGCCCGTGGTGCAGACCCATTCGGTGCGTCTGGTGAATAAAATTCTGGCGCGTGATCCAAAGGCGCTGCACCGCAATGACATGCAAGGCCTGCGCGCTGATTTGCTGAAATCGCTGGCAGAATATTCCGACGGCAGTGCATTTCTGGTGGATAAAACCCCGCTGAATTTTCTCTGGATCGGTTTTATCTGCGCGGCATTGCCCGAGGCGCGGATTGTCAATGTGACCCGCGATCCGATGGCGGTGGCATGGTCGCTTTATAGCCATTCCTTTGACGGGGCGGGCAACGGATTTATCTATGATCCCGATGATATTGCCCGCTTTATGGTGCTGCACAATGATATGATGGCGCATTGGCAGAGCTGTTTTCCGGGCCGGATTTTCGACGTGAAATACGAAGAGCTTGTCAACGATCCCGAGACCACCAGCAAAGCCATGGCGCAGGCGACCGGGCTTGCATGGTCGCCCGATTGGCTGACCCCGGAACGCGCCACCCAGCAGGTGCTGACGGCCAGTACCGATCAGGTGCGCAAACCGATTTACCGCGACAGCAACACCCAGTGGAAACGCTATGAAACCCAGCTTGCCCCGATGCAACACGCACTGCGCGTTGCCGGGGTGATCGCGGGCTGATCTGCGGTCAGGATTTGGCTGCGCACCGATGGTTGCCCAGAGGATGGATGGCGGCACGATTGTCCTTGCCCCCATGGGGGCGGCCGGTCAACGGCGCGCGGCCGCCATTGTGATGATCCGCGCCTTGCGCTGGAAAGGCGGAAAGGCCGGTCACAGCCATTCGAAGGTTATCAAACCAGGAAATCAAACATGCCGCTGGTGACGTCGCTTGCATGAACACCGAGCAAATTGACGCTGTCGTCTGAGTCGAGCTGGAGCAGAACATCAGCGCCGTTATCTGTCATCGCTGCCATCACAGCATCAAAACCCGAGAATCCGAAGGCGTGAATGTTCAGCACGTCGCCCTCTGCGATATTGAAATCTACAATCAGGTCATGCCCCGACCCATCGGCAAATACAAATTCATCGCTGCCAGCGCCGCCGTTCAAGATGTCGTTCCCGGCCACCCCGGTCAGGATATCGTTCCCTGCGCCGCCGTTCAAAAAGTCGTCAGCAGCCGTGCCAAAGATGATATCTTCGCCCGCCAATGACAGGTCGGTTCCTGTCTGCACCAAATCGCCTGCATATCTCAATGTGTCGATATCAGAATTCCAGCTGATATCTCCGATGACGCCCCCGCCTGAAAGTTCCGAAAAATCAATCAGCATGGTTGTATAAAGATCGCCGACGGCCGGGCTCCCCCATAGATTTACCACACCGGAATAGGTGACCGCGATATGACCGCCTGCTTCCGGCCCGCCATCCAGAAGTTGAAAGCTATATCCGAAACTGGAACCGAGTGTGGACCCCCCTAGCGGGTCATCGTCGACAGCGACGGTTGTATCGAAAACCGAACTGGACGGCTGAAGATTGATTTCCAGCGAAGCCAGCGTTTTGGTAAGAGTCAGTTCATGCTGGCTCCAGCTGAAGACCATATCAATGGCGTCCCCTGTCGCCCCGCCAAGGGTATAAGGATCCAGCGCAGCCCATGTCAGGTTTTCAACAGTGCCGTCGGCATAGGTCGCGGTAATAAGCGCCCCGGCCAAATCCCCACCGCGCGATGACGTATCGTCCCGGATGCCGTAGATGGTTTCATATGGATCGATATTGTGCCTGAAAACATCAATGCTCGTTTCGCCCAAAGCGGTCTCGTCCGCATTCTGCCAGACTGCGTCTGTTTGCGAGACCACCAGTTCAAGGTGCGCACGGCTGACCTCAACGCCGTTCGCGTCCGTGCCGATCACCGCGATCTCATAGATATGATCACGGTCCCAATCCCAGACCTCGGTATAAGAGGGCGTGAACCAGGGCTGATAGCTGACCGCGCCGGTTGCGGCGTCGATTTGGAAGACACCGGTATCTTCGCCAGTCAGTGAATAGAGGATTACCTCGGCAGGGTCTGCCGGATCTGCCGGATTTGCAGGGTCTGCCGGATCTGCCGGATTTGCAGGGTCCGCAGGATCTGCCGGATTTGCAGGGTCCGCAGGATCAGCTGGATTTGCAGGGTCCGTAGGATCAGCCGGATTTGCAGGATCTGCCGGATTTGCAGGGTCTGCCGGATCAGCCGGATTTGCAGGGTCCGTAGGATCAGCCGGATTTGCAGGGTCTGCAGGATCAGCCGGATTTGCAGGGTCCGCCGGATCAGCCGGATCCGCAGGAACTGCATCCCGCCAGACCGCATCTGTTTCCGAGACCACAAGTTCACGGTCCGCACGGCTGACCTCAACGCCGCTCGCATCCGTGCCGATCACCGATACCTCATAGATATGATCACGGTCCAGATCCCAGACCTCGGTATAAGAGGGCGTGAACCAGGGCTGATAGCTGATCGCACCGGTTGCGGTGTCGATCTCGAAAACGCCTGTATCTTCGCCGGCCAGTGAATAAGTGATTGCATTGGCGGCGTCCGCAGGATCAATTTCAACCGCATCCCGCCAGACCGCATCTGTTTGCGAGACCACAAGTTCACGATCCGCACGGCTGACCTCAATGCCGCTCGCATCCGTGCCGATCACCGAAACCTCATAGATATGATCACGGTCCAGATCCCAGACTTCGGTGTAGGAGGGCGTGAACCAGGGTTGATAGCCGACCGCGCCAGTTTCTGTGTCGATCTCGAAGACACCTGTATCTTCGCCAGCCAGTGAATAAGTGATTGCATCGGTGGGTTCCGCCGGATCAACTGGATCAACTGGATCAACTGGATCAACTGGATCAACTGGATCAACTGGATCAACTGGATCAACGGGAACAGTTTCATCGGCATCTTGCCAGACCGCGTCTGTTTGCGAGACCACAAGTTCACGGTCCGCACGGCTGACCTCAACGCCGTTCGTATCCATGCCGATCACCGAAACCTCATAGATATGATCACGGTCCAGATCCCAGACCTCGGTATAAGAGGGCGTGAACCAGGGCTGATAGCTGACCTCGCCGGTTGCGGTGTCGATCTCGAAGACACCTGTGTCTTCGCCGGCCAGAGAATAGGTGATTGCATCGGCGGCGTCCGCAGGATCAATTTCAACCGCATCCCGCCAGACCGCATCTGTTTGCGAGACCACAAGTTCAAGATCAGAACGCCCGACCTCAATGCCACTCGCATCCAAGCCGATCACCGATACCTCATAGATGTGGTCACGGTCCAAATCCCAGACCTCGGTGTAGGAGGGGGTAAACCAGGGTTGATAGCTGACCTCGCCGGTAACATTGTCTATTTGGAAAACACCTGTGTCTTCGCCCGCCAATATATAGACGATTGCATCAACAATATTAATACTGGGCATGGCAATCTCCGGAATTTGACGGTGAAATTGTTCTGCACCCGTTTTGTTTTTGGGGCCAGAAAAAACCATGATTGCCACAAAAGAAACAAAATGTTTTTGGATTATTTAATATAAACAACAGGTTAATTTTTTCTCACGTCAGTGTCATTGTCAACCTATCGACGATAATGTTCGTATTCTAATTGGATTGTTTCTTTGCCATTGGAATGGCCCGTTCAGGCGTCGTCTCAGCCGCGGGATTTCGGACCCGTTGTTAAGAAGGTTCAGATGACAAAATAAGTGATGCGGAATGACAAAGCGAAACAACCATTCGCCTGAATTCCATGACTGGACACCATCAAAAATGAGGGATTTTCAACTCCCCAGTTGACGTTCGACAAATGTTCTGTCGGTGGCATGATGTTTGTATATGAATACAAAAATAGAATTTAGAGCGATTGCAGATTTCACAGTAGAGGATCAATGTCGAGTAGGAGAGATGGTCTAAGGGATGCCCCACAACAGAGGCAATGACACTTTCATCCTTGGGGAATTAGTCGAAGTTGATGAGGAATATACCATCAATGAATTTGGGGTCAAAGTTAAACCGAAAACTGTTGGGCAATACACCCGCCTAACCGACAAAAACGGCAAGGATATTTACGAGGGTGATGTGTTGAAGCCGAAGACAACAGGATTTCGTCTATTGAATATGCTGCCCCGCATTTCATTCTTCGCCATCACAAGGGGCACGATGGAACAGATTTTTCCGCAAAGAGAAACGTCTTTGAAGTCATCGGCAACATCTACGAGAATTCAGAGTTACTGAAGTAGGTGGGTCGGCAAGACGCTCTTGTTGGATGATCTATTTCGAGGTGCTTACACATCCGTGTTAAGTCTCTTCGTTTCACATCAGGCTCTCAGCGCCTTGCCTCCAACCCTATCACTGCCTTGCCCAACCGGGGATGACAGACGACCCCAACAGTTACCGCCGTTGGAGAGCACTCCGAGCCGTGCTTGCGCAGGACTGGGTGTTGCTTCAGGTCTTATCCCGTTGCCCCTAAGTGAGAGCCTCTGTGGCCGGTAAACCTACAGTTCCAAGTTTGGGGAGTTCAAAAACGCTCCCAAAGTAGGCGCTCCGATCTCCCGCGCTTGTGCGAGTGGCTGAGAGATAGGTAGCCCTAGTGCCATGTTCAAGGGTAGGCACTGCATCTAGTGACTTTATCCACCCGCGTATGGTGTTTTTTCGGGCCAGAAAGAGTAACTAAAACGTAACTAAAGGAGACATCCAATGTCTGTCTATCTTAGCTAAGTACTTGATTTTAATGGTGCCCACACGTCTCCGCATTTAGTTCATAACTGTTTGTTATAATTTAAAATATTAAAAAGATGATATTCGCACACCCCCAATAGTACCCCCAATCGCGCCTCCATACCCTAAATGGGGCTTTGATTGCCGCGTATTTAAAGTGGCGGCATTGGTCTTAAAGTTAGGGTCGAAGTGGAGTTGGCCCCCCAGTGTACAAGATCGTGCACAATGCAGCATTTGGCGGTTTGCTAAAGACCTGCCGTTCGTGGATCACGCGACGAAGGTTCTTGAGCCCATACCGGACCTGTCAAAATGTCGCTGCGCGTGCACGCAGCCGGGATTCTTCCACAATGGCGTAAAATTTCATGCTGCCAGGCAGCGGGAATAGCAGCCATTCATGAAATGCGCAGCAAATCTGAAACCATGAATTCACAGGTCGCGGACGAAGCGACCCTAGAGAAGCAAACCTCGAATGGCGGCTAGGGGGCAACAGTGCTGCCCCCAGTGTTCGTCAGGTACTTTAGATCGGATAGTGGACGGGGCCGTCTTGCATTGTGATCCAGCGTAGTTCCGTGAACTCGTCTATCCCCCATGATCCGCCGAAACGGCCATAGCCCGATGCTTTGACGCCGCCGAATGGCATTTGGGCTTCGTCGTGTACGGTTGGGCCGTTGATGTGGCAGATACCGCTTTCGATGCGTTTGGCGATTGATAGGGCGGCCATCGTATCGCGGCCGAATACTGCTGCTGACAGGCCAAATTCACTTTCGTTGGCGATCCGGACGGCTTCGTCTTCTGATCCTGCTCTGATAATCGCGACGACAGGGCCGAAGCTTTCTTCGTGGTAAAGCCGCATGTCTGGGGTGACATAATCGAGTGCTGCAGCATTCAAGATCGTTCCTTGGCCGCCGCCCGCTATCAATGTCGCGCCCTTGTCAACGGCGTCAGCGATGAGTTCACGTACGCGGTCGGCGGCCCCTGCGTTCACTAACGACCCTAATGGCGCGGTCCCGTCGCGCGGATCACCAGCTGTTAATGATTTAACTTTTGCTTTGAAATCTTCGACAAATTTATCAGCAGCATCACCAACGGTGATAATCCGTTCCGTGGACATGCAGATTTGCCCTTGGTTCATATAAGCTGCAAATCCGGCAGCGGCGACTGCGGCATCGATATCTGCATCTTCGAGTACGATCATCGGAGCCTTACCGCCCAGTTCAAGCAGCGCTGGTTTGAGACTGCGCCCCGCCAATTCGCTGATCACGCGCCCGACACGGGTTGATCCGGTAAAGTTGACCCTACGCACCGCGGGGTGGACAACGAGAGCTTCCACCACTTGGGGGGCTTCATCGGGGGCGTTGGATACGGCGTTGACCACGCCTTTAGGAAAACCAGCCTCTGAGACTGCCTCGATGATAAGTGCGTGTACGCGTGGGCATAGTTCGGATGTTTTCATCACGACCGTATTGCCGCAGGCCAGTGGTGTCGCGATGGATCTCACGCCAAGAATGACAGGAGCATTCCATGGCGCAATCGCCAAAACCACGCCCGCTGGTTGACGGATCGCCATCGCGGTTGAACCGGGCCGATTCGTTGGGATGATTTCGCCCTTAATTTGAGTTGTAAGCGATGCTGCCTCGACCAGCATGTCAGCCGCGAGCATGATATTGAAACGCGCCCATGCTTCGGTCGCGCCAATTTCGTCCTTCATTGCTTGGACAATATCGTCGCCACGCGCCTTTAGGTTTTCAGAGGCGGCCAGCAATTTGCGCCGCCGTTCGCCGGGGCCAGTGGCTGACCAATCCGCAAAGGCCCGCGCTGCGGCGTCTACTGCGCGATCGACATCCGAGAGCGAAGCAGCAGCGGCCTCGGTCACGATGTCGCCGCTGATGGGGTTGCGATGGGTAAACACGCGGTTGCCTTCTGCGGACACATATTCACCGTCGATATAAAGATCGATTTTTTCCATGTTTTGCTCCGGTCAATTTGCTTCGGCCATGGCACCGCCTAAAAAGGCGCGTTCCACGGAAGGGTTGGATTTGATTTCTTTGGCGGGGCCTGATCCGGTGATCCGACCGACCTCGACCAAATAGACGTAATCAGCGAGCGCGAGTGTTGCCCGCGCATTCTGTTCAACGATTACGATGGTTAGACCCTTTGCCCGAATACGGGTAAGGGCCGAGAATACTTCTTTGACGACGATAGGCGCGAGCCCCAATGACGGTTCGTCCAGCAGTAGAATTTCGGGGTTGGACATAAGCGCCCGCCCAATTGCGACCATCTGTTGTTCGCCACCAGACATCGTGCCTGCGATCTGGCTGCGCCGTTCTGCCAGTTTTGGGAACAGGTTGAAGACCTCTGCTAAGGTTTCGGGCGCGCCTTCGCGTGCGCGCTTTGGGATTGCGCCAAGGCGCAGGTTTTCTTCGACACTTAGTCCCGGGAATATCCCGCGACCTTCGGGAACAAGAGCGAGGCCGTGTTCCGCAAGTTTATGCGCGGGCATATCGAGCAAGGACTGGCTATTATAGCGAATAGCGCCTGATTGCGGGCGTACGCGTCCACCAATCGCCCCGAGTAGTGATGATTTTCCAGCGCCATTCGCGCCCAGTATTGCCACCATCTGGCCCGCTTGAACGCTGATAGATGCGTTGTCTAACGCGATGTGCTTGCCGTAGGCGACTGTCAGGTTCTCAACTTCAAGCATCGACGTCTTCTCCTAGGTAAGCGGTAACAACCGCTGGATCTGTCAACGCTCTGTCAGTTTGGTCGTCCACGATCAGCTTTCCTGAATTCATGACGACGACACGCGGACAAAGTGCGCGAACCGCATCGATAATATGTTCCACCATTAATATGGTTAGCCCGCTGTCGCGCAGTTGGCCGATCAGCTTGATACCTTCTTCGAGTTCGGTCGGGTTAAGGCCTGCCAACCATTCATCGAGCAAAAGCAAATCGGGCTCGGCGGCCAGTGCGCGGGCAAGTTCCAATCGCTTTTGGTCGATATACGTTAGATCGCCCGCTGATATTGTGGCGCGTTCTGATAGTCCAACCATCGCGAGCGCATCATTTGCGACACGTTCAGCTGCGCCCCCCCAATGTGCCTTATGCCCAAAGACGGCGGGGATCATGACGTTTTCGATCAGGGTAAGTGATGGCAAAATACGCACCAACTGAAACGTCCGCGCAACGCCGCAACGCGCAATCTTATCCCGGCGTAATCCCGTAAGCTGTTGCCCATTCAGGGTGATTGTCCCCGCGCTGGCAGGTAATGCACCCGATATCAGGTTGATCAGCGTCGTCTTTCCAGACCCGTTTGGCCCAAGCAACCCGACGATTTCGCCACGCTGCAAACTGAATGATACATCGTCAACAGCGCGCAATCCGCCAAACTGCTTTACGGCATGTTCTATAGTAAGAAAGCTCATGACTGGACCTTTCGACGTGCGCGTAGTTTTTCAATGCCTGCAAGTATGCCGTCTGGAAGTAGGAATACGACGCCGATGAACAACAGCCCCATGAAGATCGGGTAGCTGTCTGGGAAGTTGGCAGATAGCCACTCGAACACCAGAAACAGCGGGACGGCCCCAAGCGCCGGTCCCCACAGTCGATTTGCACCACCAAGCAATGCCATGATCACTGTCAGAAAGCTGACCGTTGGGTTGAATACAATTGCCGGTTCTACATAGACATAGCGTGGCGATGTGATCGCGCCTGCCAGCGTTAGGATGACCGCTGACAACACGAATGCGATCAGTTTTACGCGTGCAAGATTAATGCCCGAATGTGCAGCGACGGCTTCGTCGTCACCGATAACGCGTAGCGCCATGCCAAGCCGTGACCGATGTATCCATGCCGTTAGCGCGATGGTTGCGGCACCTAGTGCTAGCATCTGCCAATAGATATCGCGTGCTGTGATATCTAGGAAGATATAGCGTCCCAACGTGCCTGTGACGTTCACTTCGTACCAAGTGATTAGCTGCCGAACGAGTTCCGCCAAGCCAAAGCTGAAGATCACGAAATAGACGCCCTGAAGGCGCAGTGTCGACAGGCCCACCAAGGCGGCCATGATACCACCGATGCCGCCAGCGCACAGCAGAACAGCCCAATAGGGTAGGGCCTCGTTCAGGACGGCCATGCAATATGCACCCGTCCCGTAAAACGCGACCGTGGCAAGCGACACATAGTGCGTGTGCCCGGAAAATAGGGCCCAGGCAGAGGCGAGCGTCACGTATGTCGCTGCCCCGATAAGTAGCCCAAGCCCGTAGGCTGAGACAAAGTTAGGGGCAAAGGCGAGGCAAACCAGAGCAATGAAAGGAATGATGAGTTTGGTCATATCAGCGTGCTCCGAACAGACCTTGGGGGCGCCACAAAAGGACGACCAAGAAGATTGTAAAGGTGGCTGCCAGTGTCAGGCCGGGATCAATTGCGGTAGCGACAAATGTCTCAAGCAATCCCAACGCAAAGCCTGCGACCAAAGCACCTTTGACGTTTCCAACGCCGCCCATGATCACGATCACGAGGGCCTTCATGGTGAACACGACACCGTCAGTCGCCGAGAACGTTTGATACATTGCGATGGATGCACCCGCGACGACGGCAAGCGCCGTTCCCAGCGCAAACCCCTGTCGCGCGACCTTGTTCACATCAATACCAACGAGTGGCGCAGAACCAGGTGTTAACGCGACTGCACGCATGATCAGACCCCAACGCGTTTTTGCGAGCGCCAGAACCAATGTGCCGCCAGCAACAACGCATATGCCAAATGCAATCAGCCGGTTCAGTGCGACAGATACGCCAAGAACATTAACGCCGCGATCAAGGTACGAAATAGACGTGAAATTCGCGCCGAAAAACATCAGCAAGATGCCTTGAATCAGGAACAGGAGCCCAAACGTGGCAAGGATGCTATCGACTTCAAGCCTGCCGCGGGCACCTGATCGTTTCACGAGCGGGCGCATCATGCCCTGATAAAGTGACCACCCCAGAGCATAGCCTGCAGGTGCGATCAGTATCATCGCGATGAGCGGAGATAATCCGAGCTGTTGAAATACAGCAACGAGGACGAATGCGCCAACCAGCGTAAGCTCGCCATAGGCCAAATTCATGATCCTAGCGATCCCGTATTGTAGTGTTAATCCAAGTGCGAGAAGCGCATAAGTGCTACCCAGCACAAGGCCGAGGATGAGTGTCGTTAAGATCATGATGTCTCTACGGTTTTATGGTGCGTGCGGCGGCATGATCCGCCGCACGACGATCAATTTACCATTCAGGCTTTGGAATGATGGGGGTAGATGCGCCTTCAGCATCTGCAGGGCTGATCGCGCGGAACGCCCCACCTTGCCACTGACCGACCCACCACAGATCGCGCAGTTGGTTATCCTCGAGCTTCACCTCGCCGATGACAGTGTCAAAGGTGCCGTTTGAAATCTCTGCCGCTAAAGCTTCGTGGTCTAGACCGACCCGTTCGATGGCCTGTGCCAGCATTTCAAGCGATGCATAGGTGATTGCAGATGCCCAGCTATCGGGTGGGTTGCCCACAAATGCGGTGTGCTGCGCAAAGTAGTCCTGAATCGCGAGGCTATCTGCATTCACGCCACCGATTGCCATGACGCCTTCGGCTTTGCCGTCTGCGATCCCCGGATAGATCGGGAACGCGCCACCAACCGAGATGTAGAACGCTTTGGGGTTATAACCCATGGACTGCGCGGTTTTTGTCATCCCAAAGCTACCCGGTGGATAGGAAAACGCGACAAAGCTGTCCGCGCCCGATCCTTGGGCTTCGCTCATGATTGCAGCAAAATCGGAGGTGCCAAGTGGATAGCTTTCGTCATAGACCAACTCAAACCCGGCCTCTTCAAACGCAGGCCGTGCACCAGAAATGAGGTCGATGCCAAAACCGTCAGCAACAGACACCACGGCAACCTTATCGTTGATCGTACCAGCATCGCGTGCCGCTGACAGCACATCAACTAGGCCCGCAGCATAATCGTGGCCACCGCCAAGCATCCAGAAACTCCGGTCCCAGCGTGCGACGAATTCGGGCGCTTTGTCGGTGACTGCAGTGACTGCCAGCTGTGGATAGCCAAACCGCGCCATTAGGGGGGCGATAGCAAGGTTCGCGCCTGTTCCCCAAGGTGGCAGGATCAGATCGACCTCATCTTGCGAGGCGAGGCGTTCGATTGTGCGGACCAGATCTTCATTCGAGGAACGGTTGTCGTACTCAACGACTTTAATCATGCGCCGTGAGCCATCGGGCATCGTCAGGCCACCGGATTTGTTCACTGTATCAACCCAAAGTTCATAGTTTGGGATTGTCGTGATGCCAGCGCCAGTCGCGTTTGGGCCGGTACGAGCAACGGCATATCCGATGGAAATTGTGTCGTCTTGCGCGATCGCTGGGCCCGACGACAATGCGATTGCTGAAGCCACAGTAATAGACAATGCACGCAAGGATGCGCGCCGAGTAATACGTTTCATGATGTCCTCCCTAGTGATCCAGTTTTGATCCCGGACCTATGTTCATCCATCACGTCTCTCCCTTGGCGGCGATGGAACTGTGAACCACCATAGACTGGCTTTGTGATCCCTATAAATGCACGTATGGGTGCAATAAATGTACTTTTGCTTGAAATCGGGTGGTGATTTGGTGTCCCTTGTGTTGAAATGTCTATGCGCCCCATCATTCCCCGCCGCGAGCAGCCTAGCGTTCAACGTATCGAAAGCCCGCTAACCCGGTCGGGATATACGTTGGCGGTAGGGCGGACGCATTTGTTGCTATTGTTTGCGGGGGCAGCAGAGGTGACTGACGAAGATGGGTTCGTAGGGCCGCGTTTGGTTTGGCTGTCAGATGGTGGTTGCGAACTGGTCGTAGAAAGCGGAGCAAGAGGTAAATTGCTGTCGATCCCGCATGTGTCACTTTTACAGGCCCTGCCTGCGACCCCACTTGGGGATCAGATGCGCCAGACCATCGGGGGTGACCTGTCTGCCCCGCTTAAACCGACCGATCGGCTGAGTGAGCTGATCGAAGGTTTTGCAAACGAAAAGGCATGTGGCGAACCGGGATCTGATATTGGGCAGGCGCATTACTTAGGGCTTATTCTGGTTCAGATATGGAGGCTTGCACGAACAGACATTGTCGCGCAGGGGCGTGCGCCGCAGGGGTTGGCAGAACGGTTTGTGTTGCTTGCGTCACAACGTGTCCGAGAGCATTGGACCATCGATCGCTATGCACAGGTGTTAAACGTTAACCGGGATCGGCTAGGCGCAGCAGTGAAACGGTCAACTGGGGTATCCCCGCAAGCCTACCTGCACCGTGCGCTCATCCGCGAGGCGATGGAACTACTTGCCAATACAGGCGCGACAGTCGCACAAATCGCGTTCCGGCTTGGATTTGTTGACCCTGGGTATTTCACGCGGTTCTTCAAGCGACAGGTTGGCGAAAATCCTGGTGCGTTTCGCCAAGCAAACAAAGCCAAAGACGACAACTCTCCTCAGTGCTTCGCCGCATGGCCGTAAGCCCCGCGCTTCTGATCGCTGACGAACCGACAAGCGCACTCGACACGATCTCGCGCGCCCAGATCGCCGACTTGCTTGCCGAGCTTGTACACGACGGGATGGCGCTGGTCATTGCAAGTCACGATCCTTGGGTCCACAACCGCCTGAGTGCTGAGGTCGTCCGTGTCAGCTAAATGATTGGGCAGGCTTTCACGAGCCAGTTTTTCCCATCCGCAGACCGGACATTGGTGCACACCGCGGCATCGGGGAGTTTGGGCTCCAGGAGCCGCCTTTTGCTAGTGCAGAAACACTTGGCGGAGCGGCCACTGCGAAGCTGACATCAGAATTTGGGCTAAACTACTTCGTCAGCGCTGTGTTGATGTTTGGGCTGGAGGGATGGATGGATGGCAAAATATGCCTAGAGTCCAACTTCCCGCCGTCACCCCGAAACGCAGAGCCTGGAATAAGGGCCGCATTGTCGGACAAAAGCGTCCGCTACTTCCCAAACAGGTCTGGGCTATCCGCGCGCGCCTTGAACTCGGGGACAATCTTCGCGATCTGGCTTTGTTCAACGTCGCAATCGATAGTAAATTGCGCGGTTGCGATTTGGTCGCACTCAAAATTGCAGACATTGTAAGGGACGACAGAATTCGTGAGCGCGTGACGGTTGTTCAAAGCAAAACGAACAAGCCTGTGCAGTTCGAACTGGCTGAAAATACCCGAGAGACTGTGACCAACTGGATCAGGTCTCCTGAAATGATCGGATGCCAGTTCATGTTTCCTAGCCGTTTTCATGATCGCCTGCACATATCAACACGCCAGTATGGACGTCTGGTTCGGGATTGGGTTATCTCAATTGGGCTGGAACCCAGTGGCTATGGCACGCATTCTATGCGCCGAACGAAGGTGGCAGAAATCTACCGCAAGACCGGTAACCTACGTGCGGTTCAGCTTTTGCTTGGCCACACCAAAGTTGATAGCACAGTTCGTTATCTGGGAGTCGAGTTGGAAGACGCTTTAAGTATCGCCGAACGGATCGACATCTAAGAATTTTGACGAACGGCAGGAGCCGTTCGTCATTTCAAAGCGGTCGCAGGCGCTCGATACTTCCTACGGGAGCGCTGAGCCCATACTAATGGATACTGCGCCGCACACATACTGACTCGAAGGAGTGGTTACACGCTTTTGCTGTGGTGCAAGAGGCGTTTTAACCATTGATTGTAATAGACCGAATTGATCCACCGATGCCGATCCACATTTCTCGTTTAGGTAGCCAAAGTTTCACCTGTTTCCACTTTGGTGGCGCTATCAATTCGGCTTGGATAGTTGAGGTGCGGAAACGATCATTGGCTCCACGAAGGCTTCTGGTGAGGTGCTGGCGCTGGCTCTTGCAGAGGTCGGCGGTTCTCCGAATAGACGCCGGTATTCGCGACTGAATTGCGACAGGCTCTCATAGCCGACTTGATGCGCGGCATCGCCGACGCGCGCGGCGTCAAAGGCAATCATCCGGCGCGCGGCGTGCAGGCGCATGCGTTTGAGGTACTGCAAAGGGGAATGTCCCGTTGTCTCGCGAAATGTCCGGTGGAACGCCGAAGTGCTCATTCCCGCCTCACCTGCCAGGGTGTCGACGTTGACAGACCGGGCGATGTCGCGCTGAATCGCTCGCAAAACGCGGTCTATGCGATCGTCCGATGTGGCGTGGCGTGTCATAGCCACCAATGCGGCGCCGCGCGGACCACGCAAGGCATGAAAAAGCACCTCGCGGCGCAATTCCGGACCCAGCAAGGACGCCGACACCGGGTCGCTGAGCGATCGCAGCAAACGACCCGCCGCACAGGCCATGTCGGATGATATCGGTGCCGGCGCTACCGCTTGACCAATTTCGCCGCGGGGGCAATCCGGAAACTTAAAGCCTGTTTCCTCCATCTGGGCGATCAGCGGGATAAGGTCCTGCCGACGCAGATCGACAAACAACCCGAACAAAGGTTCCTGGACAGTTGCCTCTGTCGCGCATTCGAAAGGCACGGGCATGGTCAGGACCAGATAATTGTCGGCATCGTAGATGAAATGACGATCGCCAAGGTATCCGACCTTGCGCCCCTGAAAGACCAGAACGATCCCGGAATCGTAAATCAGCGGTGCCGCGGCGCTGCCTTCACGCCCCCAGAACATGCGTAGCCCGTCAATTTTGGTCGGTACCACGCCCGCCTTTTGGGGCCCGCAATGATGGGCGAGCATATGGGCGCTTGGGTCTTGGATCACTGCGATCTCCTGTTTGGGCGACATGTGGATTGGCGCAGATTACAGTTTAGTGGCTTTGGATGCTTTGGCCAGCATAGTCCTTGCAAAAGCAGAAATAGGCAAATCTACGGGCGAAATATGCCTTCTTACAGGTCCATCACGGGACTAATTCCTATGCATCGACATGGAGGCACCAAAATGTTCCATGTTCAAAAGCGAAGGAAGAGATCCAATGAGTGAGAACATCAAAGACAAAGTCGTCGTCATCACCGGGGCCAGCAGCGGGCTTGGCGCGGAAACGGCTCGTCATTTGGCCGAACGCGGCGCAAAGCTGGCGTTGGCCGCACGCCGCAAGGACAAGCTGGATGCTGTGGCAGCCGATGTCACGGCAGCGGGCGCAGAGGTTTTGGTGATCGAAACTGACGTCACCAAGCCCGAGCAGGTCCAGGCGTTGATTGACGCGGCCGTTGATAAATTCGGGCGCGTCGACGTTTTGGTCAACAATGCGGGGCTGATGGCCATCGCGCCGCTGGACGAGGCCAAGATCGACGAATGGGACCGGATGATCGACATCAACATCAAGGGTGTGCTGTACGGCATCGCCGCTGCGCTGCCGGTGTTCCGCAAGCAGGGCGCGGGCCACTTCATCAACCTGTCGTCGGCTGCGGGCGTCAAGGTGTTCGCACCGGGCGGCACCGTCTATTCCGGCACCAAATTCGCCGTTCGCGCAATTTCCGAAGGCCTTCGGATCGAGGCCGGTGGCGACATCCGCACCACATCCATCGAACCCGGCGCGATTCAGTCCGACCTGCCGGAGGGATCGTCGCATGAAGAAAGCGCGGCCTTCGTACGCGAGTTCTACAAGCAGGCCATCCCGGCGTCCTCAGTTGCGCGCGCTATCGCCTTTGCGATTGAACAACCCGCTGATACTGACATCAATGAAATCATCCTGCGCCCGACCGTGCAGGAATTCTAAGTAATACCTTACAGGGCCGACATCACGCTATGTCGGCCCTGTGACCGAAATTCCAATTCAAGGACCAGCCCATGACCGTTTCCCTGTTCGATCCACTGCACCTGCGCGGAGCCATTTTGCCCAACAGGCTCGTTGTGTCGCCGATGTGTCAGTACAGTGCACAGGACGGTGTCGCCAACGACTGGCATTTTGCCAATCTCGCGCGATTTGCGCTTGGCGGGTTCGGCACAGTCTTTGTCGAGGCGACAGCGGTGTCCCCCGAGGGTCGGATCACCCATGGCGATCTTGGGCTCTGGAATGATGAGCAGGTGGCCCCGCTGACGCGGATCGCTGGATTTCTGAAGGAAAACGGTGCTGTTCCAGCGATACAGCTAGCCCATGCCGGGCGCAGGGCGGCGTCGCAGCGCCCCTGGGAAGGCGACGGCCCGCTGGGCGATGCAGATTTTTCGGCGCGGGGCGAAGGCCCCTGGCCGGTCATCGCCGCCAGTGCGGTTCCCCACCGCGACGGCTGGCAAACCCCTCACGCGATGACCGAGGTCGACCTTGAGGTCATGCGCGGCCATTGGCGCAGCGCGGCAGAGCGCGCGCTGAAAGCCGGATTCGAGATCGTGGAAATCCACGCGGCCCATGGGTTCCTTTTGAACAGTTTCCTGTCTCCGCTGGCCAATCTACGCAATGACGAATTCGGCGGAGACTTTGACGGACGCACCCGTTTCCCGCTGGAAATCGTGTCGATTATCCGCGAGGTCTGGCCCGAGGACCGGCCCGTATTCGTCCGCGTGTCAGCGACAGACTGGGCCGAGGGTGGCTGGAATGGTGACGATACCGTCGAGTTTTCTCGCAGGCTCAAGGCGCTTGGGGTCGATGTGGTCGATTGCTCGTCAGGCGGGGTCGCCTATCCCAAGGCGCCATTGGCCCCCGATTACCAGACGCAATTCGCATCGCGGGTTCACCGCGAAACCGACATGGCCTCGATGGCTGTCGGATTGATCCACGAGCCGAAGGCCGCTGCCGCCCTGATCGCCGAGGGCCACGCGGATCTTGTCGCTCTCGCGCGCGAAGCCCTGAATGACCCAAACTGGCCGCAGCATGCCCGTGCAACACTGGGGGCGGACCCGCTCGATTTCGACCTCTGGCCGGTTCAGGCTGGTCACTGGCTCCGCAACCGCGCGAGGGCCAGATTGGCGCAATAATCCACGGCCAAACTTCGGCCTGAGGGGTTTTACACCTCAAACCATCCATCTGCACTGCCCGACCCAAAAGGATCGGGACCATTGATGTGCGCATCAGACACAAACCAACGAACAGGATTTTCCGATGACAGCCACGACCATGCACGCCTTGATGCTTGACGATTACGCGACAGGCACGTTCCGACCAGCCCAGATCAACCGCCCGGTTCCGCAAGCAGGTGAAGTTCTGGTGCGGATAATCGCGTCGGGCGTCAATCCGATCGATTACAAACGCAAACCGAAGTGAAGCGCTTTCTTGAGACACAGCACAACTTCCCAAAAAGCCGGGGAGGCACAATGCACCAATCGCGTGTTTTCGAACTGCTGACCCGCCCAATTTACGCAGGCTATCTTACGCATGAACCATGGGGGCTGCATCTCATACCTGCGAAGCATGAACCACTGATCAGCTACGAGATATATCAGGCCGTGCAGAACCGCTTGAAAGAGACCGCCTACACACCCGCCCGAAGAGACTTGAATGAAGACTTCCCTCTGCGTGGCTTTGTCACTTGTGGGCATTGTGAGCAGCCAATGACGGCCTGCTGGTCAAAGGGACGCAGCGCTAAGTATCCGTATTATCTATGTGACACCAAAGGCTGTGCGGACCACCGCAAGTCGATCCGAAAGGAAAAGATCGAAGGTGATTTTGTGGAACTGCTGCGGACACTTCGACCATCTGCACATCTATTTGCCTTAGCGTTCGAAATGTTCCGCGATCTTTGGAACGCCCGTCTGCAATCCGCCGAAGAGGAAAAAAAACCTATGCAGCGGCAACTGTCGCAAATGGAAAGCAAGAGAGGTGGCTCGGCTTGTTTGAACAGTTTCGAGCCGTTTCTTAAGTGGATTTCCTGCTCGGCTACGCCGCGACCGGGGTTGGTAGCGGCTTGATATGATATGCCTGATCGGGCGTTCGCCCGTCC